>NZ_JBRJGR010000001.1:0-673185 GCF_053628595.1 Roseovarius sp. MBR-154 | reverse complement strand
TTTTCTTCCGCTTCCCCTCCCAAGACATCCGCCCCAGTCCGTTCCGCGCCCCAACCGCGCCTCAGCGCCGCCGGTGAAGGGGCTTTTACGGTTAGCCCCGGAGAGTCGCAAGAGGTTTTTTTCACAAAACTGCAATTTTCTTCATCCCGCCGGATTTTTCCTCGAAAAGCTTCGTTTTCGCTCAAGCATCTCGTCGCAGCCCTTGACCCTCCAGTGACTGGAAGGACTATTTTACAGGAAAACACGGAAGGAGAGGCCATGCCCGGCGACGCCACATTGAGAATCGAGGTTCAGGGGATGAACTGTGCGGCTTGTGCCGGGCGGGCCGAACGCGCGCTCGGCGCGCTGCCCGGGCTCCACGATGTTTCGGTCAATTTTGCCAGTGGTCAGGCAAGCATGGTGGTGCAGGGGGCGCAGGCCAGCGACGTGGCCGAGGCCCTCGAGGCCGCCAATTACCCGGCGCGCGAGGAAAGCGTGACCCTGAGCGTCTCGGGCATGAGTTGTGCCTCCTGTATCAACCGGGTCGAGGCCGCTCTCAAAGCCCTGCCTGCCGTGCTCGAGGCTCGCGCCAATCTGGCCAATGAGACCGCGCAGGTCCGCTTCCTACCCGGCGGTACCGATGCCGCGGATCTGGCGCATAGGCTGACCGAGGCGGGCTATCCCGCACGGGTGCAGGATGACGAAGGCGAGGATCAGGTCGTCCGGCGCGCTGCCGAGATCGACCAAGCCCGCAGGCAGGTCTGGGTTGCAGGTCTTCTGACGCTGCCGGTGTTCGTGCTGGAAATGGGCAGCCATGTCATCCCCGGCCTGCATGGGCTGATCGCCGGGACCATTGGCATGGGCGCATCCTGGTTGGTGCAATTCGTGCTGACCACGGCTGTGCTCATCTGGCCGGGGCGGCAATTCTATCGGTTGGGCATGCCTGCGCTGCTCAAGGGCGCGCCGGACATGAACAGCCTCGTGGCCCTCGGCGCAAGCGCCGCCTGGGCCTATTCCACCGTCGCGCTCTTCGCGCCCGCGTTGCTGCCCGAGGGCACCCGTGCGGTCTATTTCGAGGCCGCGGCGGTGATCGTCACGCTGATCCTGACGGGCCGCTGGCTCGAGGCGCGGGCCAAGGGGCGCACCGGGGCCGCGATTCAGCGCCTGATCGGGTTGCAACCCAGGACCGCGCGGGTCGAGCGCAACGGCGAGGTCCGTGATCTTGCCATCGAGGAGGTCGCGGTCGGCGATCTCCTCCACCTGCGCCCCGGCGAACAGGTGGCCATCGACGGCGAGGTGACCGAGGGCAGCTCCTATATCGACGAATCGATGATCACCGGAGAGCCCGCCCCGGTGGCCAAGGGCCCCGGCGACATGGTCGTGGGCGGCACCATCAACGGCGATGGCGCGCTCAGCCTTCGCGCCACTGCCGTGGGTAGGGACACGGTGCTGGCGCGGATCGTCGCCATGGTCGAAGAGGCGCAGGGCGCGAAACTGCCGGTGCAGGCGCTGGCCGACCGGGTGGTGCGCGTCTTCGTGCCGATCGTCATCGCGGTGGCACTGGTGACGGTGGCGGTCTGGCTGATGGTCGGCCCCGCCCCGGCCCTCACGCATGCGTTGGTCGCCGGGGTTTCGGTGCTGCTCATCGCCTGCCCCTGCGCGATGGGGCTCGCCACCCCCACCTCGATCATGGTGGGCACCGGGCGCGCCGCCGAGATTGGCGTGCTCTTTCGCAAGGGCGAGGCCCTGCAACGGCTCGATGAGGCGCACGTCGTGGCCTTCGACAAGACCGGCACGCTCACCCAAGGCAAGCCCGCCGTGACACAGATCACGGTGAGTGATACCTGGGACGAGGCGACGGTGCTGCGGCTTGCGGCGGCGGCGCAGGGCAAATCCGAGCATCCCATCGCGCGCGCCATGGAAGATGCGGCGACGCGGCAGGAGCTGGACCTGCCCAAGGTCCAGAGCTTCAAGGCCATCGCCGGTCACGGGATCGAAGCCGAGGTCGACGGCCATAGCCTGCTGATCGGCGCGGCCCGACTGATGATCCGCGAGGGGATCGAAATCGGCGCGCTTGAGACCGCGGCCGAGGATCTGGCCGGGAAAGGCCAAACCGCGATTCACGTCGCCATCGACGGGCAGCACGCTGCCGTTCTGGGCATCGCCGATGCGGCCAAACCCTCCAGCCGGGCGGTCATCGAGGCGCTGCATGCGCGCGGCCTCAGGACCGCGATGATCACCGGCGACAGCAGTGCGACGGCGCAGGCCATCGCCCAAGAGCTTGGCATCGACCATGTCGAGGCCGAGGTGCTGCCCGAAGGCAAGGTCGATGCGGTGCGCCGCCTGCAGGACCGCTTCGGTGTCACCGCCTTTGTCGGCGACGGGATCAATGACGCACCGGCCCTTGCACAGGCCGATATCGGCATCGCCGTGGGCACCGGCACCGATGTCGCCATCGAATCGGCGGATGTGGTGCTGATGTCCGGCGATCTGGCCGGGGTGGTCAACGCGCTCGACCTGTCGCACCGCACCCTGCGCAACATCCGGCAAAACCTCTTCTGGGCTTTTGCCTACAACACGGCGCTCATTCCGGTGGCGGCGGGGCTGCTCTACCCGGTGACAGGGCTCATGCTCTCGCCGATGCTGGCGGCGGGGGCGATGGCGCTCTCCTCGGTCTTTGTCCTGTCGAACGCGCTGCGCCTGCGCGGAGTGCGCCCTGCGATGGAGGGTAGCGCATGAACATTTCCGACGTGGCCCGCGACACCGGCCTGCCGCCCAAGACGATCCGCTATTACGAGGAGATCGGCCTGATCCGCCCGCTGCGCAGCGAGAACGGCTATCGCGTGTTCCGTGACAGCGATGTCCACAAGCTGGCCTTTCTCGGCCGCGCCCGCACGCTCGGCTTTTCCATCGAGGATTGCCGCACGCTTCTGGCCCTCTATGAGGATCAGGACCGCGCGAGCGCCGATGTCAAGCAGGTGGCGCAGGACCATCTGAACCAGATCGAGGACAAGATCGCACAGCTGCAATCCATGCAGGCCACCTTGCAATATCTGGTTCGGGAATGCGCCGGCGACAACCGGCCCGATTGCCCGATCCTCAGCGATCTCGCCAAAGGCTGAAACCGGAGGCCGCCATCGACAGATGGCCCACCGGAGTGGGTTTCTTCTTGGTGAAAATACTCAAAAAGCGTCACTCGCCATAGGCGAGCCCCTCGCGGCGGGGATCGGCCCCGCCCTGCAGGGTCTCGCCGATCTCGATCGCATGCAAGCCGGAGGTCAGATCGCGCACCGTCACCTCGTAGCCCATTTCTCGCAGCGGCGCGGCAAGACGCGGCTCTTCCAGATCATAGGCCCCGAAGCGATTGACCAGATGCGGCAGGGCCACGGCCTCCTGCACATCCATCCCCCAATCCGCCCAGGCGATGATCGTCTTGGCCACATAGCCGATGATCATGCTTCCCCCCGGACTGCCCAGAACCAGCACCGGCGCACCATCGCGGCGCAGGATCGTGGGCGCCATGGACGAGCGCGGGCGCTTGCCTGGCTCCACCCGGTTGGCAATCGGACGGCCCTCGTCATGGCTGGCAAAGGAGAAATCCGTCAGTTCGTTGTTGAGAAGGAACCCCCGCGCCATGAGCCGCGAACCGAAGCCGTTCTCGATGGTCGTGGTCATGCTGAGCGCATTGCCATAGCCATCGACAATCGAGATTTGCGAGGTCGACGGCAGCTCGATGGATTGGTCGTCGGCCAGGTTAAGCGCGTGGTCGAATTCCGGCCTGCCCGGCGCGACCTCTGGCAGGGCATCGTCCCCCCGCAACAACTCCGAGCGCGATCTCAGGTAATCCGGGGCCAGCAGCCCCTTGAGCGGCACCGGCACGAAATCGCTATCGGCGAGGTAGCGCCCCCGGTCGGCAAAGGCCAGACGGCTGGCATCGCCAATCAGCCGCCACGCCTCCGGATCGTCGGGGCCGAGCCCGGCCAGATCAAACGGCGAGAGCAGCCCGAGGATCTGCCCGACGGTCGACGCGCCGGACGAGGGCGGTCCCATCCCGCAGACCTCATAGACGCGATAGGGCACGCAGAGCGCGGGCCGCTCTTTCACTCGGTAGATCGCCAGATCGGTTTCACTCAGCACCCCCGGATTGCCCGGCGCGCCCTGCACCGTGGCCACAATATCCGCCGCGATCTCGCCTGTATAAAAGGCGCGTGGACCATGCTCCGCGAGGGTACGCAACGTGTCGGCATAGGCCGGGTTGCGCAACCGGTCCCCCACGGCGAGCGGCTCGCCACCCGGCAGGAAATAGGCGCGCGTTGCCGGGAACCGTGCAAGCCGCTCTGCATCGCCCGCCACCAGCGCGGCCAGGCGCGGGCTGACCGGAAACCCGTCCTCGGCCAGCCGGATCGCATCTTCGAACAGCCCCGGCCAAGCGGCCCGCCCCCACCTCTCATGCGCCGCCTTCAACAACGCGGGCGTGCCCGGCGTACCCACTGAGCGCCCGCCCACAACCGCGTCGAAAAACTCCAGCGGCTGGCCCGTCTCATCCTGAAAAAGGGTTGGCGTGGCCTCCAGCGGCGCAGTTTCGCGCCCGTCAAGCGTGGTGATCTCGCCGCTCGCCCCATCATGCCAGACAAGGAACGCACCACCCCCCAGTCCCGAGCTTTGCGGCTCCACCAGCCCCAGCACCGCCTGCACCGCCACCATCGCATCCGCCGCCGTGCCGCCCGCGCGCAGCACCTTCGCACCCGCCTCGACCGCCAGCGGATGCGCCGCTGCGATCATCCAGGTTTCCGCCTCGACCGGGCGGCCCGCATCCTTGGACGCCTGCGCGCCCGCCAGCAGGCCGGGTACCTGCAAGGCCCCTGCCCCTGCCCCTTCCGGCGCGACGGTATCCGCCGCCTGCTGCGCGTGAACCGGAATGCACAGACCGATCCCCAAGGCCAGAAACGCCAGAAACAGCGCGCGCATGTGCCAAACCCTCCCTATAGCGGATCGGTGCGCCAGAGCGTCACCTTGAGCCCACCATGCGCCACCGGCGGCCCGGCTGGCAAGAACGGCAACCCGGTGGATTTCGCGAGGCCCCCATCGCTGGTCACCAGCCCCACGCGCCAGCCACGCATCTCGCGCCGCAACACTTCGCCAAGGCTTGCATAGAGACCAAAAAGCAGCTTGCGATTGCCGATCCGCGCGCCATAAGGCGGGTTGATCATCACCAGACCCGGCGGGCCTTCGGGCCGGGTCAGGGCCGAAATCGGCTGGCAGACAAATTGCGTGATCTCCCCCACCCCGGCGCGGACGGCATTCTCGCTCGCCATGCGCACCGCACCCGCGTCGCGGTCACAACCGTAGAATCGCAGCGGCGTCTCGCGCGGCGCGGGGCCATGCCGCATCGCCGCCCATGCCTGCGCATCGAACCCCGCCAGATCCTCGAAAGCGAAACGCCGCGCCCGCCCGGGCATCAGCCCCGTCGCGATCTCGGCGGCCTCGATCGGAAAGGTGCCCGAGCCGCACATCGGATCAAGCACCGGCTCCGATCCATCATACCTGCATTGCCGCAGGAAAAGCGCCGCCAGCGTCTCGCGCATCGGGGCCTTGCCCACGGCCTCCTTGGAACCGCGCCGATGCAAAGGCTCGCCGGAGGTATCAAGGCTGAACGTCACCAGATCATCCTCGATCCGCGCCATCAGGCGCAGCGCCGCATCCTCGCGCACCTCGCCCCCCAACACATCGGTCAGCGCGCCCACGATCCGCTGCGTTGCCGCCCCCGCGTGGTAGATCTTCGACTTGCGGCAGGTCACCTCGACCCGCACCGGCACATCGGCGCGCAGATGCGCGGCCCAGTCGAATTTGCGCGCCCGCTTGTCGAGTTGGGCAAGGTGAAACGCCCGAAACGACCCGATCCGCGCCAGCACCCGCCCGGCCCCGCGCAACTCCAGATTGGCGCGCCAGACATCGGGCCATATGCCCATGAAACTGACCCCGCCGGGCAGAACGGTAACGGGGCCAAACCCGGCCTCGCGCGCCTCTTCGGCAAGGGCGGTTTCATGCCCCGGCGGGGCGGCGAGGAATATCTCGAAAGGGTCCGCGTGGCTCAATGCAGAATCACAACATCGCCGGCACGACCTGATCGGGCGGGCGATGCCCGTCGTCAAAGGTCTTGATATTGATGATCACCTTCTCGCCCATCTCGATCCGGCCCTCGACCGTGGCCGATCCCATATGCGGCAAGAGCACCACGTTCTTGAGCTCACGCAGGCGCGGGTTGATTTCGGTCCCGTGCTCATAGACATCGAGGCCCGCGCCCGCGATCTCTCCGGCGCGCAGCATCCGCGTGAGCGCGTTCTCGTCGATCACCTCGCCGCGCGAGGTATTCACGATCACCGCATCGGGCTTCATCAACTTCAGCCGCCGCGCGTTCATCAGGTGAAAGGTCGAGGGCGTGTGCGGGCAGTTGATGCTCAGCACATCCATCCGTGCCACCATCTGATCGAGGCTTTCCCAGTAGGTGGCCTCCAGTGCCCGCTCGATCTCGGGGCGCAAGCGACGACGGTTGTGGTAATGCACCTGCATGCCAAAGGCCGCCGCACGCCGCGCCACCGCCTGCCCGATCCGGCCCATGCCAAGTATGCCCAGACGCCGCCCGGCCACACGGCCACCCAGAAGGGCCGTCGGCGACCAGCCCTGCCAGTCTCCCGACTGCATCCGCGCCAACCCCTCGGGCAGGCGGCGGGTCACGCTCAGGATCAGCGCCATGGTCATGTCGGCGGTGTCATCGGTCAGCACACCGGGCGTGTTCGACACAAGAATACCGTGCTGACGCGCGGTGTTGACGTCGATATGATCGACACCCGCGCCGTAATTGGCGATCAGCTTCAGCCGGTCGCTCGCCTGCGCGATCAGCCCCGCATCAATCCGGTCCGAGAGCGTCGGCACGATCACATCGGCCTCGCGCATGGCGCGGGCAAGCTCTTCGCGGCTCATCGGCGCGTCATCCTCACGCAGCGCCACATCGAACAATTCGCGCATCCGCGTTTCGACCGGCTCGGGCAGGCGTCGCGTCACGACAACACTCAGGCGGGCAGATGGCATGAAACGCCTCCTCAAGCTTTCATTTCTTGCGCGTTGCTGCCAGAGTGGCGCAGGAAAGAGCGAGGCACAAGAACCCGCTTGCAGTTTGACGGGCAGAAATCGAATGGCAGTGATGAAATCAGGTGGCTTGACGGCGCTTGCGCTGGTGCTCTGGCCGTTCTTTGCCGGGGCCGCGGATCGCGGCCCGGTGACCAACCTGCCCCTTCCGCGCTACGTGTCGATGAAGGCCTCCGAGGCCAATGTGCGGCGCGGCCCCAGCCTGACCCACCGGATCGACTGGGTGTTCAAGCGCCGCGACATGCCGCTGATGATCACCGCCGAATACGGCCATTGGCGGCGCGTTCAGGATCGCGACGGCGCGGGCGGCTGGATGCATTACACGCTTCTGTCGGGCGTGCGCACGGCCATCGTCGAGGCCGAAATGCTCGAAATGCTCGCCCGGCCCGAACCCGGTGCGATGGTGGTGGCACGGTTGGAACAGGGGGTGATAACGCGGCTCTCCGAATGCGGCCCGGACTGGTGCGAGATCTCCGCGCAAGGCTATGACGGCTGGGCCCCGAAATCGGCACTTTGGGGGATCGAAGCGGAGGAAACGCTGGACTGATCCAGCCCGCCCCACGAAAGCCGCATATTTTTTGCTTTCCGCTCTTGAACCGCGCGAGGCTCCAGAGTAATTAGCGCGGCACGTTGGGGTGTAGCCAAGTGGTAAGGCAGCGGTTTTTGGTACCGTGTACCGTAGGTTCGAATCCTACCACCCCAGCCAGTGACCTTGACCACCTCGGCGGAAATTCCGTTAAAGCCCAACTGGAAACGGGTTTTTTCCGAAATCGGCGCTTGATCGGTCACTGAAATCCCGCAACATTTCCCGCAACACCGCCAATCTGGTGGGTAATTTCGCGCGGGAGGTTGTGATGGCGAAAAGGATCTTGGCGGCGGCGGTGGCGGTTCTGGTGGGGCTTGCGGCGCTCCTGTTCATTACCGGGTCACCATCGGGCGACGGCCCGGGCCTCGAGCGGACGGGCTATTTCAAGGATGATGAGCGATTCCGGGTGATGGCGTTTCGCGCTGGCGAGCCGCTCGACCGGGGCGCGGCCGAGGCCGCGTTGGCGAATGTGATGCACAGTGACGGGGCCACGACCTGGGCGGTGGTCTACGGGCCGGGCGCACAAGAGCCCGGCCCTGCGCTGACCACCGCCGGGTCGCGCGCCGCCGCGCTCGATCTCATCATGTCGCCGCCCTTCGATGGCTGGGATTGGTATCTCACGATCCGGCATGACGGGCAGCGCATGCTCGCGCCCCGTTGAGCCGCGTCATGGGCATCACCTGCGACCGGGGCCGGTGGTATTGGGTGAAGCGGGTGCCCGCCCGTTATCAAGGGGTGGTGCGCGGTGCGGATGGCCACCCGGTGAGCCAAGTGCGCCAGGCGCTGCATACGGACAGCCGGGCCGAGGCGCTGCGCAAGGCGGCAAAGGTAGAGGCCGAGCGGTTGGCGCAGTGGGAGGCGCTGCTGGCGGGCGAGATGGGGGCCGCGCGCGCGCATTACGAGGCGGCCCGGCGCATCGCCGAGGCACGCGGCTTTGCCTATCGCGCCGCCCCCGATCTCGCGCGCGACGATCTGGCCGAGCTGGTGGCTCGGCTCTCGGCGCTCGAACCCGGGAGCCCCGCACCGGTCGCGGCGGCGGTGCTGGGCACGGTGCCGCCCGTCCTGCCCGATCTGCGCGAGGTGTTCACCGATTACATCGATCTCACCCGCAGCCGCCACACGCAGAAATCCGACACGCAGCGCCACCGCTGGGAATTGCCGCGCCGCCGCGCGGTGGAGAACTTCGTGACCGTCTGCGGCGGCGGCACCCCGATGCCGGTGGGCGAGATCGACCGCGCGATGGCGCTGCGCTTTCGCGCCTGGTGGTCGGAGCGGGTGGCGGGCGGCATGAAGGTGGAGAGCGCGAACAAGGATATCGGGCATCTGGCCGAGATCCTCGGCACCTGGGCGCGACTCACCAGCACCGAGATCGACAACCCGTTCAAGGGACTGCGACTCGAGGGCAATGACGCGGTGCAGCGACCCGCCTTTTCGCGCGACTGGGTGGCGGGGCGGCTGCTGGCCCCCGGCGCGCTCTCAGGGCTGAATGCCACCGCGCGCGACGTGCTGCTGGTGATGATCAACACAGGCCTGCGCCCCTCGGAGATCACCGACGCGCCGCCCGAGGATATCGAGGTGGGGGTGAACATCCCGTTTCTGCGCGTGGCCCCGCACGGTCGCGAATTGAAAGTGCGCCACACGCGGCGCGACGTGCCGCTGCTGGGCGTGTCGCTCGAGGCGGCGCGGCGGTTGCGCGAGGCGGGCGGGGCCGGGCGCTACCGGCACAAGGCGGCGGCGTGGTCGGCCACGGTCAACAAGTATCTGGGCGAGCACGGGCTGCGCGAAACGCCCGCGCATGTGGCCTACAGCCTGCGCCACTATGTGGAGGATGCCCTGCTGGCGGCTGGGGTGGATGACCGGGTGCGCGCCGATATCCTGGGCCACCGCTACCCGCGCCCTCTCTACGGGTCAGGGGGTGCGCTGGCAGGGCGGGCGGCGGCGCTGGCGAAGATTGCGTTGTGAGTTTCGTCATTTGTTTACGAAGGGGGTGACTTACGCCCAACTTGTTGAAAGGCTGAGCAACATTGGAATCAGCGAGAAGGAAGCGAACGTTCGCAACAAGCTAACCAGAGGGAAGTTTAGTGCGGCGTTCCTGTTGTAATGTCTAATCGGGATTGGATCACGGCACTTGTATTTGGAATAGCTCTTCTCGCGATGCTGGGTTACGGCGCGTTCCACGTCACTCTAAAGCATGATGAATATGCCCGAGACCGCGAGAGCATAACCACACAAAATAATGCCGAACGCGAAACCCGCATTGCCAATTGCCTCGTAAGAGGATCTTTTGACGCCGCGATCCAGTGTATTGAAGAAGAGATAGCAGCCGACCAGGAAGAAAAGAGTTCCTACAAAGACCTGAAAGCCCAACAGGATATGTCTATCTGGGCCCTGAGCATGGCCATCGCCTCTTTCTTGGCTCTTTTGCTTACTGCTGTTGGCATTTTCTTCGTGTGGCGTACTGTTAGCCTTACAAGAGAAACTCTGACTGCCACTCAAAGAATGGCAATCGATGCAAGAAAGATCGGGGATATGGAAAATAGAGCGTGGCTTGCGTGTGAGCTGAAAATTCCCAATGGTCTTCTGGCAGCGCGAGACAGCCTCCCTTTTGGCATGGAACTGCAAATCACCAACATCGGCAGGAGTTTGGCGGTTGACGTGCTTGCAGACGTTTTTCTGTTCCAGGAGTTTTCTCACCATGATGAAGCAGAAATCGAAGGATTGCGGCTTAAGCTGATCAATCGGGTCGAGACCGACTACGAGCGGGCCGGCCTTATCCTGCCTGAAGAGACATTCCGCAAAGCGCGGGCGGAAGCGCTGAAAGTCGACCCATGTCGCGTAAAGCCGTTCCTTGGGGGTATCATGCCATGTGCCTGCATTGTTGCTGTCTACAGGACAGAAACCGATAACGATTGGCATAGCACAGCCACGCTCTTCGACATCTATGTTCGAGATGCTGATGGGGTCGGCCTTGGCCACCCGTTTACAATGGACGGGCGCGCCATCCCCGAGGAGGGACTCAACGTGGTCAAGCGCAGAAACGCCATTGCCAATTAACATGACCGTGAGCGCCGCAAAGAGAATGTTTGGGATGTGCATATCCATCTTCCCGGAATAAAGGGCATCTCACCGGTGTTGCGTTTTCCGAAGATGTTGCGCGCGGTCCGGTAAGGCTGGGTGCGCAGGGCTTGGCGCGCGGGCTGAGCTCGCGCCGCTAGGACGCCCGCACCCTCGCGCCACCGCCCGCGCCCGGGCCAGCGCGCCCTCCTGCGCGTCGAGCCGCGCCACTTCCGATTCGAGACGCAGGAAGATCGGCAGAGCGGGCTCGCCCAGCAGCTCCACCATTTCGGCGGCGCGGATATGGGCGGCGCGGATATCCGCCGGGCTGGGCTCGGGGCGGGCGGTCACGGAGTCAGCGGCCGCGGGCCACGAATGTCGGCTTGATCTGGTGGAAATCAAGGCGGCGCACGAGGCGGTTATAGCTGATACCCGCGCGCTGAGCGGCGGCATATTTCGAGCCGCCCACCTCGGTCATCAGCTTCTCGAGATAGCGCCGTTCCGCCTGTTCGAGGGTGTGGGCGAGGGGCTTTTCGGTGGTCACTTGAAAATTGGTCATCACACAACTCCAGGCTGACTTTCCCCGGCATTATGCAATGCGCCATTTCGCTTGTCACTATTTCATGGTGATCAAAAATGTTCCGCTATGGAAATGATTGTTCAAATTTTGGAAAAATCCTATACAGCCCAGCCAGCTTTCCGATGGGCTGATTCGCGTGCCCCATCACCTCGGACCAGGGCCGCCCATCGCGCGTCATGGCCAACAAGTGAGGCGGGGATAGCAGGCGAAACCCCACCAGATCGGGGGCCTTTTCGATGGCCACGAGATCACCCGCGATGGGCACCTCACCCTTTGCGATCAGCGCCAGATCGCCCGCGCGCCCGCCGATCAACGGCACCGGCTCGATCAGCCGTGCCGCCGCAAGATGCGCATCCGCGCCGCGCCACTCGAAAGTCCCGCGCACGGCTGCGGGCAGGTATTCGGCCAACGCAGAAAGGGCGCAGGGCTGCGCCTCGATATCTGCACCGGGATACCCCCCATCGCGCAGTGCCGCGAGCGGCACGCCCAGCGCGCGGGCCAGGGCGGCGAGACTGTCGGGACTGGGATTGCGCGTCTCGCCGCTGACGATCCGGGCGGTGTGGTTCACACTGAGCCCCGAATCGCGGCTGAGATTCGAGGCTTTCAGCCCGGCCCGGTGCATGAGCATCCCAAGCCGGAGCGCCAAGGGTGAGCGGTCATCCATCGGTCTGGCCTTTCCGTTGTGAAATTACATGTTCCACAATGTGGAAATAAATTTCCACATGAATTATAGGTGACCACCACGAAATGGTGAAACATGGGGCGCAGCCAAGGAGGTGCCCCGCATGTCGACCATCATCCCTTTCCCCGACCGGATCGCAACATCACCCCCCGCCATTCCACCGGGCGCGCGCGAGGTGCCGCGCCCGGTGGCGCTGGCACTCGGGGCCATTCTGTTGAGCGGCGGCCCGGTGCCGCTTCGCGAGATTTGCCTGCGCGGCGATCTGCATCGCACGGCCGCGCTGATCGAGATCGAATCCGCAGGTCTTTTCCGCACGCGCCGCGGGCTGACCGGCACGCGCATTGATCTCGACCATCCGCCCGATGGGATCGGCATGGCGCTGCGCACCGCCGCCGTGATTGCCTGGGCCTCGGCCTGCGGTGCGATGCCGGGGATCGAATGATGGGCCGCAATGACCGGATGCTGCGCTATCTGGGCGCGATCGAGGCGGCGCGCGCCCTGGGCGGCACCGCGCAATCGCGCAGCGGGCTCGACCCGCTGGGCGCGGTGGTGGCCGAGCGCATGGCGATCCTCGAGGGGCTGGCCCGGACGGGCGATGACGGGCGGCTCATGCTGACCATGACGGGGCGGAAATGGGCCCGCGCCCAGCTGCGCGATCTGGAGCCGCTCATCACCGCCGCCGGGCTGGCGGCGACCCCTGCGCGGGAGACTTGCGATGCCGGTTGAGTTCCTCTCCGGCGCGGGCCCCGTCACCCTGATCGAGGGCGATTGCCGCGAGGTGCTGGCGGGGCTGCCCGAGGCCAGTGTGGACGCGGTGGTGACCGATCCGCCCTATCACCTGGCGAGCATCGTCAAGCGGTTCGGCCCCGGTCAGGCCCCGGCGCAGCATGGGCGCGACGGGCTCTTTGCCCGCGCCGCGCGCGGATTCATGGGCCAGAGCTGGGATGGCGGCGATATCGCGTTTGATCCCGCCCTCTGGGCCGCCGTGCTGCGCGTGCTCAAGCCCGGCGGCCACCTGCTGGCCTTTTCGCATTCCAAGACCTACGCCCATATGCAGATCGCGGTAGAGGCGGCCGGGTTCGAGGCGCGCGATTCGATCCTCAACCTTTACGCCGCCGACCCGGCCTGGGCCGCCTTCCTCGAAAGCCTCACGCCTGACCAGATGGACGGGCTGGGCCGGGCGTTGGCATCATCCGACGCGCCGCTGCTGGCCTGGCTTTACGGCTGCGGCTTTCCCAAGAGCCATGACGTGGCCAAGGGGATCGACAAGCTCATGGGGGCCGAGCGGGACGTGGTGGCCACAAGGCCAGCCGACGACATCACGGGTGGGCAGCTGATGAAAAAGGCGACCAGCGGTGAGAGCCGCCCCCCGCGCGAGATCGCCATAACCGCCCCCGCCACACCCGAGGCCGCCGCCTGGGAGGGCTGGGGCACGGCCCTCAAGCCCGCATTCGAGCCGATCCTTGTGGCGCGCAAACCGCTTACCGAGACATCCGTCGCCCGGCAGGTGCTGGCCACCGGCACCGGCGGGCTGAATATCGACGGGGGGCGAGTCGGGAAGGAGCGTGTTGCGTCCTATCGCGGCACCGGGGTTCCGCGCCCATCCCAAAGCCCCTCGATGCACGAGCAGGCGATCCCCGAAAAGGTCGGTGAGAAAATCGGCCGCTGGCTCGCCAATGTCACCCACGATGCCAGCGCCGAGGTGCGGGCGCGATTCCCGGCCGATCCCTCGGGTACTGTCGCGCGGTTCTTTTACTCGGCCAAGGCAGACGCGACCGACCGGCAGGGCAGCCGCCACCCCACCGTCAAACCGCAAACGCTGATGCGCTGGCTGGTGAGGCTGGTGACGCCGCCGGGCGCGCTGGTGCTCGATCCGTTCGGCGGCTCGGGCAGCACCGGCTGGGCCGCGCATCGCGAGGGCCGCCGCGCCCTGCTGATCGAGCGCGAGCCGGATTATGCCGCGCATATCCGCCAGCGCATCGCCGGGCTCGACCGGCCCAGATCGCCTGAGACCGGCAAGGCATCCCGGCGGCAACCCGATCTGTTCGAGGTGAGAAAATGAGACATCGCCCCATCTGCATCGCGCCCCTGCGCGCCCATTGGCAGCCCCTGCCCGAGGCGCCGCGCGGATCGGCGGCCGAGGCGGCGGGCGCGGCGGCCGCGCTCGATCTGGCGGCGCTGGTGCATTTTCACGCGGCCCGCACCGCGCGGGCCAGCGGCGACGCGCGCGGGGCCGCGCGCCGCGCGAGGTGCGGCCTTATCCTGACCGAGCGGGCGCAGTGCGCGCGCGGGAGGGCGGCCTCATGAAATCGCTGCGCCGATCCGCCAAGATGCGCGCGGCACTCTCGATAGGCATCTGGTGTCTGGGGCAGTCCCTCGGCCCGGATCGCGCCGCCCTGGCCAGCGCCACGGGCCTGCGCGCGCCCGCGCTGGGCCAGGCCCTGGCCCGCGTGGAGAAACTGCGCCTCGATCCGGCCTGGGCCGCGCTGCTCGACCGCTGCGCCACGGCCTGGGGCGGGGTTCCGCCGCTGGAGCCGCGGCTTTGCCATCTGTCCCGCGCGCTGGGTGCCGATTTCACCCTCGCCGCCGCCGATCTCGAGCTGGCCCGCGCGCAGGCGCTGACCGGCACCCACCGGTTGATGCTCGACCCGGCCCTGCCCCGCGCCGCGCTGATCTGGGCGGGTGAGCCTGAGCCGTTCCCCACCGATCACGCGCTCCTTTGGCTGGCCGCCGGGATGCTGGATTTCGCACCAGAACCAAGCGCCTACCGTCTGAGGATCGCAGGCCCGCGCCGCGTCGCATCGCTGCGCGAGTTGCCGCAGGCCGATGTGGTGCCTCCCGCAAAAGGCCGATGGGCCGAGGAGGCGCTGCGCGCCAAGGCGCGGCGCGTGGCCCTGGCGTTTGAGACAGCCGGGCTGAGCGCGGAGGGTGAGATCGGCCTGCTCGCCGCACGCGACCGGCTCGGCCCGTCACTCTGGGCGGTGGCGCGCGATTGCCTGGGCCGTGCTCACCCACGCGAGCGGGTGGAGCGCGACATGGGCCTGCCTGGGCGCTCGGCCAAGGCGCTCTTGCTCGCGGCGGTGGAGCTCTGGCCGGAGGAGACGGGCAATGACTGACTGCCAGATCTGCGGCAACACGCCCGCCCCGTTCGGGCAAGGCTGGCCCGGCACCCCCGCCAGCCAGCCCGAGCCGGTGCGCGGCCGGAAATTGCGGCTCTGTGCCTTTGGTGGCCCGTGCCACGCGATGGCCGTGGCGCGGGTCATCCGGGCGGCGGGGCAGCCCTGGCCCGCGGGTGGATATCGCGGCATCGCGGCGGCGGATGTCGCGGCGGCGCTGGGAGAGCTTGGATTTGACAAGGCAGAGGCGCGGCGGCTGGCCCGCGCGTGACAAAGGAGACGGCGATGAACCCCGAATTCGTGAGCCTGACGGTGCAGGTGCTGATGGAAACCGAGGCGGCGGTGATGGTCGCCGATGCCGACCCCGGTGATGCGGTTTGGATTCCGCGCAGTCAGGTGGGCCTGCAGCCCGCCGGGCAGGGGTTGCACCACGTCACCCTGCCCGCCTGGCTCGCCCGCGACAAGGGGCTGATCTGATGGCGCGCGCGGTGATCTGGACGGGCAGCGGTTTTCTCGATCTCGAGGCCCCCGACCCCAATGCTATCCGGCTGGCGGATATCGCACGCGCCCTCTCGCGCGCCCCGCGTTTCGCGGGGCTGACCGAGCGCCCGCTGAGCGTGGCCGAGCATTGCCTGCTCTGCGAAGATCTGGCGCGGGGGTTTGCCCTGCCGCCGCGGCTGCGGCTCTGGGCGCTGCTGCACGACGCCGCCGAGGCGTATATCTGCGACCTGCCGGGGCCTCTCAAGGCGTGCCTGCCGGAATACCAGCGGATCGAGGAGGGGCTCTTGCGCGCGGTGGCGCAGCGCTTTGGCCTGATGTGGCCGGTGCCATACGCCGTTTGGGAAATCGACCGGATCGCGCTCAAGATCGAGCGGCGCGCGGTGCTGCCCGCCACACGCGGCCTGCCCGAATGGCCAGAGCTTCCCGCTGCAATTCCGGACTGGGCTCCCGAGGCGACCCCCGGAGCGATCCTCGATTGCGAGCCGGACACCACGCGCCAGCGGTTCGAATGGACCGCGCGGATGCTGATGGGCTGCTCGGACGAGGCCCGCGATGTCTGAGCCCTGCCACAACCACCACCGGCTCACCGTGGCCCACGCGCCCGGCCTCGTCTCGATCAGGATCGAGGATGACACCAGCGCGGCGCATTACCCGCTTACCCCCGACGCGGCCTTCGATCTGGCCTGCGACCTGATGATCCAGGCCGCCCGCGCCCGCGACCGGGAGGCGGAGGGATGAGCCTCTCGGATCGCATCCGTGACGAGATGTCCCTGACCGAGGAGGCCGGGCGCACCGTCGACTGGGATATGCGCAAATCCAACCCCGCGCGCGGCGACTGGTGGGCCTGCTGCCCGTTTCACGGCGAGGCGAGCCCCAGCTTTCACGTGACCGAGCCGGGCGGGATCGGTGGGCGCTTTTACTGTTTCGGCTGTCAGGCGGGCGGCTCGGTGATCGATTTTGTGATGGCCCGCGACGGGATCGAGGCGGGCGAGGCCATCCGCCGTCTCGCCCGACCGGAGTGGCGCGAGGAGAGCGATGCCGACCGCGCCGCCCGTGACCAGCGCCGCGCCGCGGCACAGACGCGCGCCGAGGCCCAGCGCGCCGAGGCGGCCCGCGCCGGTCTTGGCCGCGCGCAGGAGATCTGGACGCGCACCCGCCCCGGCGGCGAGATGCTTGCCACCTATCTCGAGGGGCGCGGCATCCGGCTGGGCGCATTGGGCGGCGTGCCGCCCTCGCTGCGCCTGCATCCCGATCTGCCCTGCTGGGAGGAGGGCGGCAAATCGGTGCTGCATCGCGGCCCGGCGATGGTGGCGCGGGTGGGCCGCGCGGCGGCGGCGGGCGTGCACATCACCTGGATCGACGGCCCCGCGCGCGCGCGCACCGCCGGGCAGAAGATCCCGAAGAAAATGCGCGGGGCCACCGGCGCGATGTTCGGCCAGCCGGTGGCGCTGACCCGGCCTGCGCCGGTGATGATCGCGGGCGAGGGGATCGAGACCACGCTTGCCGTGCTGGCGGCCATCCGCCTTGCCTCCCCCGCCGCCCGGATCGGGGCCGAGGCAGCCCTGTCGCGACCCGCCCTGGTCGGGCGCGGCGACGGGACGGGCTGGGTGCCGCCCGAGGGGACGCGCGGGGTGATCCTGCTGGCCGATCCCTCGTCCCGCGCCCCGGATGTGGCGCGCGAGATGACCCATGCCGCCCGTGCGCGGCTGCAAGCAAGGGACCTGGCGGTGCGCGTGGCGCTGCCGCGCGGCCGCTGGGATCACGACGAGGATTTTGCCGATCTTGCCCTCGCGGGGGCGCTTTTCGAAGGAGTGTAAGACATGCTGGAAAACAGCCAGATTGAGAACGCCCGGCAGACCTGGATTGCCCGCCGGTTCACCGAGATCATCAACGCGCGCGGCGACGATCCAAAGGCAACGGCTTGCGCACTCGCCCGCGCGTCGCAGGATCTGCATAACACGGCGCTGCAGAGAACCCCGGCACTCTTTGCGGAGATCGCCGTGACCGCGTTCGACGCGCTGATCGTCGAATGCGGGCGGCGCGGGGCGGATGGCCGCGCCACGGCGGCCCTCGTGGCGGGCGAGTTGCGCGTCGCCGAATACCTGGCTGCCCGCGCGTTGCACGCGCGCGCCGAGGGTGAGGAGCCCGGCGATGGAGCGTAAACCTGCAGCCGCCCGCGATGCCGCCGTGGTCGAGATGGCGCAGGGCGGGGCCAGCCGCGAAGAGATCGCCCGTGCCTTTGGCATCCACCCGATGAATGTCACCAAGATCTGCCAGGCCGCGCGCGAGCAGGGCATCGCGGTGCCCTATTTCAACGCGCCGCGCGCCCTGCGCATCCCGCCCACGGCTGCCGCCGCGCTGGCCCCGCATGCCCGCGCCCGCGGAATTTCCACCCCCGATCTGGCCATCCGCCTCCTGACCGCCTGCGCCGAGGAGCCGGTGCTGATCGACAACATTCTGGAGGATCTGTGATGCCTGACATATTCGATCTCGACGCTTCCCTTTTCATGGCGGTGCGCCGCGCGGCCGATACCGATGAACCCGCGCGCATCTATCTCGAGGGCGTGCTGGTCGAGCCGCGCGCCGATGGTGGGGCCTTTCTCGTGCCACCGATGGCCGCGTGATGCTGGTGGGGTTTGAGCCGAGCGCCACCGCCCCGCGCCCCGCCATCCTGCGCCTGACCCTGCCCTGCCTCCCCGCGCCGGAGACGGATGAATGGGGCGACGTGACCGAATTCGAACCCTGGCGCGCCGCCCGCCTGCAGGCGCAGATCGCGGGCGAAAACGTGCCCGCCGTGGCAGGGTTCGCAGCGAACGAGGCCGCGCCACACTGGCATGCCCTGATCGAGGAGATCGCACCGGCAAAGCTCTACCCCGACTGGCGCAAGGTGATGACCGGCAAGGGCCAACTGAGGCCACTTCCCAAAACCTATAACGGCTACGGGCTCGACCCGGATCTGCTGGCCCGCGTCACGGGCGGCGATGGCGGCGTGACGCTCGGCCCGGCCGCCCAGGATGGCGCGCCCTGGCGGCTGCGCTTTGAGAACGGCAATCTCACGGGCGTGATCATGCCGCGATGGATGAAGCTCGATGAGTCATTCGCGCTGGCGGCCATCCTCGAGGGCAAGACATGACCAGCCCGCGCGAGACCCCCGCCACTCCCGGCGGCACCGACGCGCGCCTCGCCGCACTGGCCCGCGTCATCGCCCGGCTCGAGGCCGCGACAGGCAGGAGGCAGGCAAAACCATGAGCCTCGAACGTGCCCCGCGCGGCCTCATTGGTTGCGAAACATCCGGCGTCATGCGCCGAGCCTTCGCTGCGCGCGGATGGGACGTGTGGTCCTGCGACCTTCTTCCCGCCGAGGATGGCAGTAACCGTCACATTGTCGCCGATCTGCGCGAGGTGTTGGACAAAGGATGGGATTTTCTCGGCGTCTTTCACCCACCTTGCACCCGGCTCTGCAATTCCGGCGTGCGATGGCTTCACACTCCCCCGCGCGGCAAGACCCGCGCCCAGATGTGGGTCGAGCTTGAAGAGGCGGCGACTTTCTTCTCGGATTGTTGGACTGCGGATATCCCGCACGTCGCCGTTGAAAACCCGGTCATGCACAAACACGCCCGCTTGCGCATCCGCGATTTCGCACCGCCCGCCCAGACAGTGCAGCCCTGGTGGTTTGGAGATCCAGCCTTCAAGGCCACATCACTTTGGCTGCGTGGTTTGCCTCTACTGCGCAAGACCACGGTTCTCGATCCACCCCGCCCGGGCACGGATGAGCACAAGAAATGGTCCGCAATCCACAGAGCCCCACCCGGCCCGGATCGCTGGAAAATGCGGTCGCGCAGCTTCGGGGGCATGGCAGAGGCCATGGCCAGCCAATGGGATGCGCCCGCACGGGCCGGGCTGCAATCAATCGAGGAGAAGCAGTCATGACACTGGAATCCATCGACCCGCAAGGTCTGAAACCCGCCGAGCTGCGCGATCAGCCCGCGCCAATGCTCACTTGGGCGCGCATTGCCGATCTGCGCATCGACCGCAGCTACCAGCGACCCCTCACGCCCGCCTCCCGCCGCGCGATCCGGGCGATGGCGGATGGCTGGGATTGGACGCGCTATCAGCCGATCCTTTGCGCCCCGGCCGAGGGCGGGCTGTTGGTGGTTGTGGACGGCCAGCACCGCGCCCATGCCGGACTGCTGGCCGGGATCGAGGAATTGCCCGCCATGACCGTGCCGATGACCCGAGCCCAGCAGGCGGCGGGCTTTGCTGCCGTCAACCGCGACCGGATCGCGATCAACGCGCTCGCCATCTATCGCGCCGAGCTGACCGCTGGAGCGGACTGGGCGCAGGCGTGCCGCGAGGCGGTGGAGGCGGCGGGCTGCCGGATCGCCACCTCGAACCCCAGCGCGATGCACAAGAAACCGGGCATGGTCTATGCCATCGGGATCATCCGCCGGATGGTCACCCGCGGCGAGGCGGCGGCCGTCACTGCGGGTCTGCGCGCGATACGTGAGAGTGACGCGGGCCGCGTGATGGAAAGCTATGCCGCCCCGGTTCTCAACCCGTGGCTTTCGGCGCTGGCGCGGGACAACCGCTTTCTGCGGCTCGATCTCGCCCCGGTCTTCGACGGGATCGATTTCGAGACCCTGCGCGAAAACGCGACCCGCGCCGCCCGCACGCAGAACACCGCCGCTCGCGGGTTGATGATCGACGCCATCGCGCAGCGGTTGAAAGACGTGATGGCGGGCCACTGACAAGAGCCGGAAAGGCCGGAAATGGGAATACTCGACGATCTGGTGGCCCGGCCGCGCACCGTGGCGCTCACGCTGCCTGAGCGGCTCAAGCTCACCTTCAATGACGAGGATAACGCCGCGCGGCTGCTGGCCGTCTACGGCCCCGATCTGGTGTATGTCACCGGCCGGGGCTGGGCGGTCTGGGATGGCACGCGCTATTCCTTTCGCTCGGGCGATCTGGCCGCGATGGAAGTCGGCCACAAGCTGCGCAGCCTGGTACTGGAAGAGGCCCGCTTTGCCCGCGAGGAGGCCGAATTTCCCGACTGGCAGATCGCCAATGCCATCGCGGCCGCCACCCGCGCACGGCCCCCCCAGAGCCTCACCCGCGAGGATGCCATCGCCCAGCTGCGCCGCGAGACGGCCGGAAAGCTGCAGGGCCATGCAGTCAAATGCGGCAATGTCCACAAGGTCACCGCCGCAATGACCGTGGCGCGGTATCGCACCCGCGCCGAGGTCGAGGATATGGATGCCGACCCCTGGCGGCTGGCAGTTCCCAACGGCGAGATCGATCTGCGCGCGGTGGCGGATTACGAGCGCCCGGCCGGGGCCAGCCGCGACGAGCTGGCCGCCTTGCGCGCGCCGTGGCTGCGCGAGACGGCCCGCTACCACCGCCCCACGAAATGCGCGGGCGCGCTCTTTGATCCCCACGCCGAGGCCCCGAAATGGGAGGAGTTCCTGGCGCTGATCCAACCCGATGAGGCGGTGCGCGCGGCGCTGCAGCGCAGCCTGGGGGCCTGCCTGCTGGGTGAAAACCGGGCGCAGGTGGCGCTCTTCCTGCGCGGCCCCGGCGGCAACGGCAAATCCACCCTGCTCAACGTGTTCCAGCACGTAATGGGCATGCGCGACGGCTACGCCCAGCCCTGCAAGATCGAGATGTTTCTCGACACCGGCAACGCAGGCGCGGGTGCCGCCACCCCCGAGGAGGTCAACCTGCCCGGCGCACGCGCCTATGTGGCGACCGAGCCCGATGCCCGCGACGTACTCTCGACCAAGAAGATCAAGGCGCTGACCGGGGGCGACCGGCGTATGAGCCGGGGCAATTTCCAGGATTTCTTTTTCTGGACGCCGCGCGGCGTGCCGCTGATCAGCTGCAACCGCACGCCCAAGATCAAGGGTGAGGATGATGGCACCAAGCGCCGCCTCATCTTCATCCCCTTCGATGTGAACCTGCGCGCCCTGCCCCCTGAGCGCCAGCGTGCCCAGGCCGAGGTCGAGGCCGAGCTTCGCGCCGAGGCGTCGGGCATTCTCAACTGGCTGCTCGAGGGGCTGTCGGAATTCCTGGCGCGCGGGATCGACCCGCCCGAGGTGATGCTGGCATTGAAGGCCCGGCTACTGGAATCCGGCGATCCCGTGGGCACGTTCCTCTCGGAGATGATCGAAGAGGCCAGGCCCTCGGAGGGCGAGCGCATCCGCGTGGCGCATCTCTACCGCGTCTACGAGCGCTGGTGCGATGATGAGGGCCGCACGCTCTACCAGCCGCGCCCGTTCGGCGACGTGATGGTCGAAAAGGGCCATGAGCGCGGCAAGCATGGCGGCCATTCCGTCTGGCGCAACATCCGCTGGGCGCAATCGGCTGCCCCGCTGGTGGCCGATGTGTTGGGGCTCGAGCATGCGCCCACGGCCGCCCCCGCGCCCCCCTCGGCCGAGCCGCCGCCCTTCTGATCCCCCCTGCCTTTCACACGGCATTGGCACCCCCGCGCCCCCGTTGCGGCGCTGGGGGTCTTGGGGATGTTCATCCCCAGATCCTCTCTCCCGGGGGCCGGGGAAGGGAAAAGGCGGGCCAAACCTTGCCAAAACATTACCGAAAGCCTGAACGGCATTTTAACGAACGGGCCGAATTCTGGGGATGTTGGGGATGCGTTGGGGATGAAGAGTTGCGCTTCATCCCCAAGATTTTTACCACCAACCTCTTATTTTAATTCATTCTTTTCTCTTTTTGGGGACGATGGGGACGAAAAAAGAGGGAAAGTATGGAAAAAAATATGCAGTGCTTTAGCGGCAAAAAAGAAAGCGACAATAGGGGATCGCGTCCCCAACATCCCCAACGCCCCCAAACAGACCGGAGGTCCGCCATGCCGACATGTCCCCGCTACCGCAGCCCGCGCCACCCCAGGGTGAGCCTTGCCGACCCGTCCGGGCTCGGCGCGCCCGATCTGCCCGGCGCAGCCCAGCCTGCCCCGACCGACGCCCGCGTCGCCGTGCACACCGCCGATCACGCCCCCGCCCTGCGCGACTATCCCGCCCCATTGCGCGCGGCTTGTCTCGACTATGCCCGCGCCTTCGCCGCAGCGCGCGCCGGTGATTGCCACGCCATTGCCCGGCTCAAGGCGATGGATGCCGCCATCGGCCCCGGCGAGGCCACCTTGCTGCGCTACATCTATGCCGGTCAGCGCGACGCGGTGGTGGTGCCGGTGACCCTGCGCGCGGTGCTTCGGCTGGTGGTGATCGAGCGGCGCAGGCTGCGCGATATCCTGGCGCTGGCCGGGTTCGATGAGCAGAACGCCCTCGCTCGGCTACGCCTTGCCGCCGCCCTTTCCGAGGCTGCGCACCGCCTCGCCCTGCATCTGGGCCATGTCGATCCGCGTCCGCTGATCACACGCCGGGCCCCGCCCCGCCCGATCTGATCGCACCGCCTGATCGCCAAGACAGCGCGCGCTCCGATTTGACCGGATGCGCGGGCGGCGCGCATGGATAGCCGCATCCGATGGCTGCCGCCGGGCATATCCCTCTTCCATCCGCCCGGCGGCGGTCTCGGCCCTCGGGGGTGTGGCGTGCAGATCAGGATCGATCACAATATCAGGCAGGTGCAGCGCGGGCTGAATGACGTGGCCCGGCGGCAGATCCCGTTCGCGACCAGCAAGGCGATCAATGACGCGCTGCGCGAGATCGAGCGCAACATGATCAAGCGGATGCGCCGCGTGCTCGACCGCCCGACCCGCTTCACCCTGCGTGCCTTCGCCATCCGACGCGCCAGCAAGCGGCGGCTCACCGGCGCGATCTTCGCAAGGGACCGGCAGGCGGGTTACCTGAGTTTTGCCGAGTCGGGCGGCACGCGGCGGCCAGACGGGCGGGCGCTCGCCGTGCCGACCGGGCGCAGGCTCAACCGCTTTGGCAACGTGCCACGCGGCGGGGTGCGCTCCGATCTCGGGAAAGACCGCGTGTTCTCGGGCAAGCCGAAAGGCAATCAGGGTCCGGCGGGCGTCTATCAGCGCATGGGCCGCGGCGGTCGCGCCGCCCTGCGCCAGCTCTACATCTACAAGCCCTTCACCCGCTACCTGCGCAAGCCGCTCGGCTTTGGCAAGACAGCCCGCACGACCGCCGAGAAGCGCCTGCCGACCTTGCTGCAACGGGCCTTGCTGGCCGCGATCAGGACGGCCCGGCGATAATAGGTTCTTTCCCCCATCGCCGCGTGGGTCTGTTCGAAGGCTTGTTTGGTTTGGGTTTTCTGGCTCCGGCGTAACTGACTGAATCGGTTGAGGTTTTTGATAGCAATGTTGCGAGACCTGACAGCTGAGGAAAAGGACCTGGTGGCGCGGCATTCGCTGCCCGGGGGGGTGCGCGACGCGCTGGTGAACAAGGCGCAGCTGGGTGACGGGCTGGGGGTTTCGCAAACCACGATCTCGGCCTGGCTGCGCGAGGGACTGCCTTTCGAGGAGGCAGGCACCAACGGGCGGGCCTATATGTTCCGGCTGAGCCTCGCTTGGGCGTGGCGTGCCGCGCGCCAGGCCGAGGATGAGGCCGCCCGCGCGGCGGGCAATGCCGCCGTCGAGCAGCTGCAGATGGCGCTCCTGGGCGGCGACTCGGCGGCCCCGCAAAGCGGGCTGAGCCTGGCCGATCAGCGCAAGCTGCTGGAGCTCGAGCATCTGCGCGCCATTGCGGCTCGGGATCGCGGCGAGCTCATCCGCCGCGAGGATGTGGTGGCGGGGCTCGAGGAGGTGTTCGCCACGCTGCGCGACTCGCTTGACGCGCTGCCCGACCGGCTGGCGCGCGAGATCGGAATCGACGGGGCGCAGATCGAGGCGGTGGAGCGGGTCTGTGACGATGCCCTGGGTCTCGCGGCATCGGCGGTGGCCGGGATCATCGGCGAGGCGGCGGCGGATCGGGGCGCGGGCCAGGAGACGGGCGCGGGTGAGGCCACGGGCGCGGGGGCCAGGGCACGCGCCGATCAAGGCGAGGGGTTGGCGGCATGAGCGATCACGCCTGTCTCGACCGACCCGGTTCGCTGAATGTAGAGCCATTGCCGCCCTATGCGGGGATGGATGATGCGATTGCCGAGGCGTTGCCGATGCTGCGCCCGCTGGCCCGCGTCAAGGTCAGCGAAACCGCCACGCGGCGGCGGATCGAGTCGGGGGGCCAGTGGGTGCAGTGGCGGCCGGACGTGGCCCCCTACATGACCGAGCCGATGGATCTGGTCACCTCGCGGCGGTTCGATTCTATCGCCTTTGTCGGCCCGGCCCGGTGCTCGAAATCCGAGGCGCTGGTGATTAACCCACTGGTGCATGCGGTCTTGGCACAACCGCGCAGCGTGGCCGTGTTCAGCCCGCGCAAGCAGGCCGCCACCGAGTGGAGCATGGGCGCGCTCGATCCGTTCATTGCCAACAGCCCCGAGTTGCGCACCCGGCTGATGCGCGGCAAGGGCGGGGACAACATCCTGAGCAAGCGATTCCGGGGCGGCGCGCGGCTGACCATCGACTGGCCCGCAAAGGACCGGCTGGCGCAACGCTCGCTGGCACTGGTGGTGGGCACCGATTACGACGCCTTCCCTGAAGATGTGGGCGGCGATGGCGGGGCCTTCGCGCTGATGCGCAAGCGCACCGAGGCGGCCGGATCGCGCGGCATGACGATTGTGGAATCAAGCCCGCGCTTTTCGATTCTCGACGAGGCATGGCGGCCCAAGACTCCGCACGAGGCTCCGCCCTGCGGCGGCATCGCGGCGATCTTCAACCGGGGCACACGCGGCCGCCTCTACTGGACTTGCCGCGATTGTTCGGGCGCGTTCATCCCCAGCCTCGAGCGGATGCAATGGCCCAAGGAGGGTAGCCCGCATGAGCGGGGCGCGGCGGCGCATATGGCCTGCCCGCATTGCGGATCGGTGATCGAGGCCGGGGCCAAGCGCGAGATGAATGCCCGCGCGCAGTGGCTGCACGAGGAGGAGGATGGCCGGGCGGTGCCGCTCGGCGATCTCACCCGCCGGGCCAGCACGGCCAGCTATTGGCTGCCCGGCCCGGCGGCGGCACTGGCGAGCTGGGCGCAGATCGTCACGCGATACCTCGAGGCGCATGCGGTTTTCGAGGCTACGGGTGGCGAGGGCGATCTGCGCGCGGTGACCAATACCGAGCTTGGCCTGCCCTACCTGCCGCGCGCCCGGGCCGCGTCGGAATCGCTCTCGGAGGAGGTGTTGCGCGCCGGGGCCACCGATCACCCCTGGGGGCAGGTGCCCGCGCGCACCGCCTTCATTCTCGCGGCGGTCGATGTGCAGGTCGGGCGCTTCGCCGTCCAGATCGAGGCATGGCAGCCCGGCCTCGAGCGGGTGGTGATCGACCGGTTCGATCTGTTCACCCCGCCGGAAGGTGCTCCGGCTGCCGCCGGGCGGCGGATCGATCCGGCGCGCTATGGCGAGGACTGGGATGCGCTGCTGGCGCTGGCAGACAGGACGTGGCCGGTCGCGGGCCATGACGGCACAGCCATGCGCGCCCTGGCCGTGGTGGTGGATGCGCGCGGCGAGGCGGGGGTGACGCCCAACGCCTACGGGTTTTGGCGGCGGGCAAAGCAGAGCCATCGGGGCCGGTTTCACGTGGTCATGGGCAGGCCCGGCGACAACGTCAAGCGGGCCGAGGTGCGTTACCCGGAATCGCATCACGCGGGCAAGCGCCACGCGGCGCGCGACGTGCCGGTGATCCGGGCGGGCACCGACCGGCTGAAAGACGAGATCGCGGCCTCGCTGCTGCGCCGCGAGGATGGCGCGCGCAAGCTGCATGTCCCGCGCGGCGCGCCTGCGGAGATCTTCGCCGAATATGCCGCCGAGCGACGCGGTGACAAGGGGTGGCGGATACGCCCCGGCGTGCAGCGCAACGAGGCGCTCGACCTGTCGGTTTACGGCCTGGCGCTGGCCATCGTGCTGGGGGCCGAGGCGGTGGACTGGGACAACCCGCCCGCCTGGGCGCTGCCGGGGCTTGGCAACATGATGCGCGTCGAGACGGGACCGGAGACCGGGCCCGAGGACGCGCCCGCCGCAAAAAGTGGCGGCTGGGTGGTGCGCAAACCGAAAAGGAGATGGTGAGATGAAAGCCTACAAACATTGGCGGGATGTGCCGGGCCATGCCTGGCCCTGGCTGGATTTCAGCCCCGAGGAGATGGCCAGCCGCGACGATGGCAGCCTTATGGTGGATGCCCGCGCGATGGACCGGTTGCAAAGCTTGCGCGATGCGCTGGGCGCGCCGATGATCATCACCTCGGCCTATCGCAGCCCGGCGCATAACGCCCGCGTCGGCGGGGCCAAGGGCTCGCTGCACCTTCAGGGGCGCGCCTTCGACGTGTCCATGGCCAATCACGACCCGGCGCTTTTCGAGGCGGCGGCGCGCAAGGCCGGGTTCACCGGGTTCGGCTTCTATCCCGCGCAGGGATTCATGCACATCGACACGGGCCCTGAGCGGAATTGGGGCACGCCCTTTGCGCCGCGCCCCAGCGGCCGCTTTGCCGCCGAGGCCGCGCCGGTGCCGCTGCGCCGCGACCCGGTGGTGACGGGGGGCGGCCTTGCCGCGGGCGCGGCCGGACTGACCGGCGGGCTGGCGGCGGCGCAGGCGCAGATCGAGCAGGCGCACGGGCTCTTCGAGGGTTTCGCCGCGCAGTCCGAGGCGCTGCGCTGGGTGTTGCTCGCCTGTGTGATCGGCGGGGCGGCGCTGGCGATCTGGTCGCGGCTGCGCGCGCGGCGCGGGCTGGGGGATTGAGGTGATGGACTCCACGGCCAACCTTTCGCTGCCCTTTCTGATCGCGGATCAGGCCGGAAAGAATGTGACCCATAACGAGGCGCTACGGCTACTCGACGCGGTGGTGCAGCTATCGGTGATCGACCGTGACCGGATCGTGCCACCCTCGAATGACGTGGCGGATGGGTCGCGCCACCTGGTGGCTCCCGGTGCCATCGGAGACTGGGCGGGATGGGATGGCAGCGTGGCACTCTATTCGGGAGGGGGCTGGCTGAGGCTGATCCCCAAGACCGGATGGCAGGCGTTCGTCGAGGCCGAGGGTGTCACGCTGACATATGACGGGTCGCAATGGACAGGGCCGGACGTGCTGGCCCTGGAGGGGGGTGCTGCGACCCGCGCGCGCGTCGTGGTTTCGGAAACCGGCCCGATGTCGGGGCCGAGCATGGAAACGGGACTGATCATTCCCAATCGCGCCATCGTTCTGGCCGTGGCGGTGCGCACGGTCACCGATATCACAGGGGCCGCGAGCTTCGACGCAGGGCTCCCGGGGGAGGCGTCGAAATTCGGTGGAAGTCTCGGGGTGGCGGCGGGATCGGTAAACCTGGGCGTGATCGGGCCGCAGCCGTTCTTTGCCGACACGCCCGTGATCCTGACCGCGAATGGCGGCGACTTCACAGGGGGTGCGGTGCGCGCGTCCCTTCACGTTCTGGAATTCGACGCGCCGATGGCGTGAGGGAGGGACGATGAGCCTGCATTCACCAATACCAGCCCAGCTGACCGCCGGAGATGACTGGGCCTTTACCTTCGCAAGCCTCGCCGCGTCTTGGCCCGCGCCTGCCTATGCGTTGGCGCTGGCGCTGGCCCCGGCGGCGGGTGGGCCGGGGCTGGGCGTGCCGGGCGCATTCGAGGATGGGGCCTGGGTGGTGCGCGTGACGGCGACCGAGACCGCGCCGCTTGTCACCGGCGACTGGACCTGGGCGGCGCGGGTGGTGGCAGCGGCAGACGGGGCGCGCCAGACTGTGGCGCGCGGCGGATTCGAGCTTTTGCCCGACCCGCTGGCCAGCGACGCGGATCGGCGCAGCGATGCCGAGCGCATCCTGGCCGCCATTGAGGCGCGGATCGAAGGGAGGATATCGAAGGATGCCGATAGCTATTCCATCGAGGGACGGTCGATCAGCCGGATGCCGATGGAACAGCTCTTGCGCCTGCGCGGGATCTACCAGCGGGAGGTCGCGGCGGATCGCGCGCGGCGCGAAGGCCGAATGGTGTCGCTCTTCACCCAGAGAAGGATGGCGATCAAATGAGGCTCTGGCCCTTCTCCCGCAAGAGCGATGCGCAGGCCCTGGCGGCGCAGACGCGGCAAGAGCCGGTGCCGCCCAGGCGGCGCGGTTTCCAGGCGGCACGGCCCGACCGGCTGGCGGGCGGATTCTCGATCTTCGCCGCCAGTCCGCGCGCGGAAATCCGGCGCGACATTCGCGGGCTGGTGGGCCATGCGCGGCACGCGGCGCGCAACATGGATGTGCAGCGGTCTTACGAGATGTTGGCGCGGCGGCATGTGGTGGGCCCGGCGGGCATCCGGTTGCAGATGGATGTGCGCGACGCGCCCGACCGGCCAGACGAGGCCGCCAACCGGCTGATCGAGCAAGCCTGGGCGCGCTGGGGGCGGCGCGGCAATGCCACGCTTTGCGGTCGGCTGAGCTGGTGGGATGTGGAGAATATCGCGATCACGGGCCTCGTGCGCGAGGGCGGGCTCTTTGTGCGGTTGCGGCGGGGGACGGGGCCTTACGGACTGCAGGTGGAGCCGCTGCAATTCGACCTGCTCGATCTCGATCTCACGGGCCCGGTACCGGGCGGTGGCGTGGCGGAATCGGGGATCGAGTTCGATGATGACGGCCGGGTGCTGGCCTATCACTTCTGGCGGCGGCACCCGGCCGAGGCGCATCATGGTCGCCCCCAGGCGCGGCTGCGCATCCCGGCGCGCGAGGTGGTGCATGTGCTGGTGCATGAGGAGGTGGGGCAGTCCCTGGGGATTCCGCGCAGTGCCACCGCATTACGGCTGATGAACATGGCCGAGAAATTCCAGGAGAGCGCGATGGCGGCGGCGCATTACGGGGCCGCCAACATGATGTTTTTCACGCAGGAGGATTCTTCGGGCCAGATCAGCGCCGCGGCCGCCACCGAGGTGCCCATCGACGAGATGGAGGCGGGCACGATGGCGGTGTTGCCGCCCGGCGTCACGCCCACGAATTTCAGCCCGGCCTACCCGGATGCGCAGGTCGAGCCCTTCATGCGTCATATGTCCAACACGATGGCGGCGGGGCTGGGCGTCTCGGCCGAGACGCTGACCGCCGATCTGAGCCGCGCCAATTTCTCGAGCCTGCGCGCGGGCAAGGGTGAGGAGCGTGACGAGTGGCGGATGCTGCAGCGGGTGCTGTTCGAGGGGCTGCACCAGCCGGTTTTCGATGCCTGGCTGCCCGCAGCCATGGCGGCGGGCCGTGTTCCGCTGCCGCTGAGTCGGCTGGACAAGTTCCGGTCTGCGACCTGGCGGCCGCGCGGCTGGGCCAGCGTCAATCCCAAGGATGACGCCAACGCTCGCAAGACGGAGGTCGAGATGGGGCTGCGCTCGCGCACCGAGATCGCCGCCGAGCGGGGCCGGGATTACGCCGATATCGTGGCCGAGCTGGCCGCCGAGCAGCGGCTGCTCGATGCAAACGGGGTGCGCATGCCCGCGCCCCCGGCGGTGGTGATGATGAGCGGGCAGGATGGAGAGAGCGATGGGTGAGAATTTCAGATCGGCCCTTTGGTGCCGCAATGACGAGGCTACCCCGGCCCCGCGAACGGGGGCGGCGGTTCGCCTGCATGCCGAGATCCCGCCGCAGGCAGATGGCAGCCGCCGGGTGGAATTCGCCTTTTCGTCGGAGGAGCCGTATCTCCGGCGGGATTTCGAGACTGGCGAGCCCTTCCTCGAGGTGCTGGGGCACCGCGCGGATGAGATCAATCTGTCATGGATTTCAAGCGGGCGGGCCCCGCTTTTGAAGGATCACGTGCCGATGGTGGATCACGCCATCGGCGTGGTGGAGCGCGCCTGGCTGGATGGCACCGGCCGGGCGCGCGCGGCGGTGCGGTTTTCGCGCAGCGCCGCGGGCGATGATGTCATGGCGCGGGTGCACGCCGGTGAGATCGTCAATGTGAGCGTCGGTTACTCGATCCAGGCCGCCGAGCGTGCGGGCGAGCGGGATGGCATCCCTATCGTGCGCGTGACGCGCTGGACACCGCGCGAGATCAGCTTTGTCGCCCTGCCCGCCGATACCACGGTGGGCGTCGGGCGGCAGATACCGGACACGGAAAATGGAGGGCACGAGATGCCGAAAGATATCGAACGGGCCGCGCAGGCGGCGATGACGGGACTGAGTGGGCTGCATACCCGCGACGATGGCACCGGGGGCACGGGCAGCCGCCCGCAATCCTCGCTGGCCATGGCACGCGCGGCCGAAGGTGGCCAGGGCCGCGCGCAGGGCGCAGGCCATGAGGCCGCGCAGACCGGGGGTGCTGGTGGCCAGGGCACGAATGACCAGGGCGCGCGCGCTTCCGCCCAGCCCGGGCAGGGCGAGAGCGGGACCGGGGCTGCCCCCGCGCAGGCGCGGGGTGGCATGGATGGCGAGCAGATGCTGCGCATGGAGCGCCAGCGGATCGCCGAGATCGACGCGGCGGCCCGCGAATTCGATCTGCCCGACGATATGGTGCAGCGCGCCCGACGCGATGGCACCTCGCTCGATGCCTTCCACCGCCAGGTGCTCGACCATCTGCGTGGCCAGAGCGGGGAAAGCACCCGCGCGCGCGAGACCATGATCGGCATGAGCGATGGGGAAACCCGCAGTTTTTCGATCATGAACCTGGTGCGCTACCTGGTGAACCCGAACGACCAGGCAGCGCAGCGTGCGGCCGGGTTCGAGATCGAGGCGAGCCGCGCCGCCGCCGACCGGCTGGGGCGCGATCCGGGTGGCGTGTTCATCCCGCCCGATGTGCTGATGCGTGGCAACTTCCTGCGCGCGCAGGGCACAGGCACGGCGGGCGCGGGCGGCGCGCTGGTCGAAACGCAGCATCTGGCGGGTTCGTTCATCGACCTTCTGCGCAACCGGCTGGCGCTGGCCAGTGCGGGCGTGACCATACTTACCGGCCTGCGCGGCAATGTTTCGATCCCCAAGATGACCGCGGGCACCAGCCATGAATGGGTCGATGAGGGCGGCGCGCCCACGGACACGCAGGCCACGTTTGCCAATGTGACCATGACGCCGCACACGGTGGGCGTGCCGGTGCCGATCACCCGGCGGCTGCTGCTGCAATCCGACCCGTCCATCGAGGCGCTGATCCGCGCCGAGATTCTCGCGCGGGTGGCCATTGCCATCGACAAGGTGGCGCTGGCGGGCGAAGCATCACCGGCCGCGCCGAGCGGGCTGCGCGATGTCATCGCGGCCGGGGCGGATATCTGGGCCGCGGCCGGCGCGCCGACCCATGCCGAGATCGTGGCGCTGGAATCGGCGGTGGCGGCCGAGAATGCGGATATTGGCAGCCTTGCCTATATTTACAACGCGCAGATGTCCGGCCGCCTGAAATCCACCGAGATTTCAGCGGGAACGGCGGTTTTCATCGAGGGCACTGACGGCACGGTCAACGGCCATCGGCGCATCCGGTCGAACCAGTCCGGGGCCAATGATGTCTATTTCGGCAACTGGGCCGATCTGATCATCGGCATGTGGTCGGGGCTCGATCTGCGCGAGGATCGCGCCACGCTGGCCAGCTCGGACGGGCTGGTGCTGCGCGCCTTCCAGGATGTCGACGTGGCCATCCGCCGGGCCGAAAGCTTCCACATGGGCCGCAACCTCTGATCGGGGCCTGAATCCCCCGGGCGGGGGTGAGCCCCGCCCGGGCTGACACGTAAAACGGAGTGAGAGAAATGGCGAAAGTTCCCTCGGGCACGGTGCCCGTGAAAGTGAAGGCCAAGACCGTCTATGGCGGCAAGACCTACAAGCCGGGCGAGATCGCCCATGTCGACCCGGTGATCGCCCGGCGCATGGCCGAGCGCGGCCGCGTCGTGGCATCGGACGAAAACCGCGCGGTACAGGAGGGGGGCCGCCCCGATCCTGCTGAGATCAAGGCTAAAGCCGAGGCGGAAGCCAAGGCGGAAGCGGGAGCCAAGGCCGAGGCGGACGCCCAGAAGAACGCGGGCTCAAAATGATCGGCATCGAAGATCCCGGCGATCACGATCTTTTCACCGACCCGGAGGTGTTCGGCGATCTCGCGCAGTACACGCCGCAGGGCGGTGCCCTGATCGAGGTGCCGGGCATCTTCACCGCCGCGCATGCGCGCGTGCTCGACGGGGCGGGGCCGGGGGTTTCCTCGGTCTCGCCCGTCTTCGCGATTTTCGAGGATGCGCTGCCCGAAAGCCCCGCGCAGGGCGACACGCTCGATCTGCGCGGGCAGAGCTGGCGGGTGGCGGATCTGGAACCTGACGGCACCGGTATGGTGCGTCTTATCCTGGAGAGACTGTAATGTTGAAAGGCAAGGATGGCGTGGTGAAATTCGGCACGCCCGTGGCGGCGGTGCTCGCCGTGCAGAGCTGGAACCTGGACCCGCAGGCCGATGAGGTCTCGGGCTGGGGCATGGGCGATGAATGGGAGGAGAGCTTCGCCACGATCAAGCGCTACTCGGGCTCGGTCGAGGTCTATCTCAACCCCGCTGACGCGGCGGTGCCCGATCTGGCGGAAACCGTGGCGGTGGAGCTTTTCCCCGGCGGCGAGACCACGGGCAGCGGCTTTTTCTCGGGCAATGTGGTGATCACCGGCAAGGCCATGTCCGGCTCGAAAGACGGCATCCCTACCATGACACTCAACATCAAGGGCACCGGTGCCCTGACAGAATCGACGGTGGTGTGATGGCTAATGCACTCGAGGCGCTCAAGGCGCATTACGCGCGGATGCGGTCGCAGAAAATGGCCGTGCCCGAAATCACCGATCCCGAAACCGGCGCACCCCTGGTGGTTTACTTCGACCCGCCGACGAATGCGCAGGCGCAAATGGTGCAGGCACGTGCCGGGGGGTCTGACGGGCGGCTCACACTCTACACGGTGATCTATCTGGCCAAGGATGCTGAGGGCAAGCGACTGTTCGAGGATGATGCGCCCACCGTCAAGGCGCTCTCGGAGGATGTCGATGGCGGGGTGCTGGCGCGGATCGCCGCCCGGATCATGGGGCGCACATCGCCCGAAGATCTGGGAAACTGATCGAGGCGCAGTCCGATCTGCGGTTTCTCTATCGCCTCGCCCTGACCCTGGGCAAATCCCTGGGCGAGGTGATGGAGATGCCGATGGAGGAGGTCTCGGGCTGGGCCGCGTTTCTCGACTGGCAGAGCAAACAGAAAAAGAGGTGAGAGATGGGGCTGCGCGATCTGTTCTTCGCGATCACGGCAAGCGACAAGACCGGCGGCGCGTTCGGATCGGTCAACCGCAACCTGCGCACCACCGAGGGGCTATCGGCCAGCGTGAGCGAGCGGCTGGGTCGTGCGGGCGGGGCAATGCAGCGTTTTGGCGCGCGCGGTTCGGTGGCCAGCGCCGGTGTGGTGGCGGTGTTTCGCGACTCGCTTTCACTCTTCGATCAGCAGGAGCGCGCCGAGACCAAGGTCGCGCAGGCGATCAAGACCACGGGCGGCGCGGCCGGGTTCACCGCCGATGAGCTCTTTCGCCAGGCCAGCGCGCTGCAGGCCGTCACCCGCTTTGGCGATGAGGATATCCTGGGCAATGTCACCGCGCAGCTGCTGACCTTCACGAATGTGAGCGGCACCGCCTTCGAGCGCGCCCAGGAGCTGGTGCTCGATTTCGTCGCGACAACGGGGCGCGGCGCGCTCGACACCTCGATCCAGTTCGGCAAGGCGCTCAACGATCCGGTGAAGGGCCTGACGGCGCTGTCGCGCGCGGGCATCCAGTTCAGCGATGCACAGAAAGACCTGATCAAGGATATGGTCGCGGTGGGCGATGTCGCGGGGGCGCAGGCGCTCATCCTTGATGAGCTCGAGACGCAATATGGCGGCCAGGCCCGCGCGGCGCGCGAGGCAGGCACCGGCGTGGTCGATGCCTTTTCAAACAGTTTCGGCGATCTCAAGGAAATCGTCGGCGGGGTCTTTTTGCAGGATGTGCTGCCGCCGATTGTGGATGGCATGCAGAGCGTGGTCACCTCGTTCCAAACGCTTGATGAGCCGACCCAGCGTTTCATCACCCTGATCGGCCTCGCCGCCGTCGCGGTGCCACCGCTGACCGCCGCGCTGGGCCTGCTGGTTTCGGGCATGGCGGCGTTGGGCGGGCCGGTCACGCTGGCGATTGCCGGGGTCGCGGCCATCACCGCGGGGGTCGTCGCCTTCTGGCCCGAGCAGGAAAACGCCGCGAAGGCCACCGACCAGCTCACCGGCGCGCTGGGTGACGAGATCACGCAATCGCAGCTCTTGTCCGGGGTGCTGGGCGGCAGCACGACCATGTCGGTCGACGCCGCCCGCAAGAAGCTCTCGGAGGCGCGGGCCCGGCAGGAGAACGTCAAGGCGATCATCGCCGAGAACCGCGCGCTGAAATTGCAGAGCACCGATTACCAGGCCCTGCTTTCGGATATCTCGGACACCGAGGATGCGCTCAATTCGCTTGGCTTCCCGGCGATAGACGCGGCGACGCCGATCAACGCCGAGGCATTCGAGCAGACGCAAAAGCGCCTTGCCGATCTGCGCGTTCAACAGCAGGACTTTCTCAAGGCGGGTGAGGAGTTCGACGCGCAGCTCAGGCGCACCGAGGAAAACATCGCCACGCTCGAGGCTGCGCTGGCAAGTTCATCGGGCGGCGTGGTCAAGTTCGGCGGCGATATCGTCACGCCCATCGAGCCCACGAACCGGCTGTCGGATGCGCTGGCCGGTCGCGGCGGCGGCACGGCTCCATCGCTCAAGGACTCGATCAAGGATGTCGAGGGCGCGCTCGACAATCTCGGGCAGACGGGCGCGTTCGGCACGATCCGGTCGGAGCTGCGCGGGCTGATCGTAGAGGGCGGAAACTGGCGCGATGCCTGGGATAGCGTCATCGGATCGGTGGCCGACCGGGTGCTCGATCTGGCGCTCGATCCGGTCTGGGATGCCCTGTCGAACAGCCTGCAAAAGGCGTTGCCGGGCGCGGCGGGCGGCGGCCCGGCGGCCGCAGGCGGCGGCGGGTTCTTCGCAGGCCTGAGCGGTCTGATCGGCAACGTGCTGGGCTTTGACGATGGCGGTGCCTTTACTGTCTCGGGACGTGCGGGCACCGACCGCAACCTCGCCACCGTGCGGCTGAGCGAGGGCGAGGAGGTGCAGGTGACGCGGCGCGGCGACGCAGGCCGCGGGCCGGTGATCAACGTCACGATCCAGACACCCGACCCGGCCGCCTTCAAGGCCAGCCGCGCGCAGATCGGGCGGCAGCTGGGCGCGGTCGTGGCCGCCGGGCAGAGGGCCTCGTGATGGCGCATCTGGACATTCATTTCCCGCGCGATATCGCGCAGGGCTGCCAGGGCCTGATCGAGCGGCGCGACGAGATCGTGCAGCTCGCCTCGGGACGTGAGGAGAGCAATCAGCGCTGGGTCGATTCGCGGCGATCCTGGTCGGGCGGTCTCGCGATCCGCAAGGCGGCCGATCTGGCAGCCGTGGTCGAGGTGTTCGAGGAGGCGCGCGGACGTGCAAACAGCTTTCATTTCCGCGACTGGCTCGATCACCGATCCGCGCCGCACGGGGCACCGATCACCGCCAGCGATCAGCCCATCGGCCAGCCCGCCGCTACCGGCACGCTTTACGAGGTGGGCGCAGGCGATGGCGCGCGGCGCGAGTTCCAGTTGGTCAAGCGGTACGGCGCGGCCAATCCCTACCTGCGCCCCATCGCCCTGCCCGACCCGGCCAGCCTGCGCGTCGCGGTGGACGGTGCTGAGACCACGGCTTTCGCGCTCGCCAGCCCCGGTGGGCGGATCACGTTTGACGTGGCCCCGCCGCCGGGCGCGGTGCTAACGGCCGGGTTCGAGTTCGATGTGCCGGTGCGGTTCGAGACGGCCAATCTCGCGGTGAGCTGGGCCTATTTTCGCGGGCAGGACGGGCTGGGCGAGGTGCCGGATTTCACGCTGATCGAGGTCCGGCTCGACGGGGAGGCTGCGTGATGGATGCGTTTGCGCAGGCCCTGGCCAGCGGCTCGACCCGGCTGGCCCGGCTGTTCCGGGTCGAGCGGCGCGACGGCATGGTGCTGGGCTTCACCGATCACGACCGCGATATCACCCGCGATGGCGTGATCTTTCGCGCCGCCGCGGCCCTTACCGCGTCGGAAAGCGCGGCCGTGCTGGGGCTGGCCCCCGATGAGCTCGATGCGGCGGGAGCCCTGTCGGATGACGCGATCACCGAGGCCGATCTGGCCGCCGGGGCCTATGACGCAGCAGAGGTCGAGATGTGGGAGGCCGATTGGTCCGCCCCGGCCGTGGCGCGGCTGATCGGGCGGTTCACCATCGGCGAGGTGGTGCGCGGCCCGGTGGCCTTCACCGCCGAGCTGCGCGGGATCACCGCCGCACTCGCCCGCCCGCAAGGCCGGGTGCATTCGAACATGTGCGACGTGGCGCGGCTGGGCGATGCCCGCTGCAGGCTCGATCTCGACGCGGGTGGCTGGCGATTGGCGGGCACGGTCGAGGCGGTGCATGAGCTCGAGGTTGCCCTGTCGGGGATCGACGTCGAGGGCGGTTTCTTCAATCGCGGCCTCCTGCGCTTCACCTCGGGGGCGGTCACTGGTGCCGAGATCGATATCCGCCTGTCGCAGCGCGAAGGATCTGCACTGCGGCTTTCGCTCTGGCGGGTGCTGCCCGAGGGGGTGGCAGTGGGCGACGCGGTCGAGGTGGAGGCGGGCTGCGACCGGTCCTTCCTGATGTGCCGGGACCGCTTCGCCAATCAGCTCAATTTCCGGGGCTTTCCGCTCATGCCCGAGGAATCCTTTGCGGGCGAATATGCGGTCACGGGCGAGCCCGATCAGGATGGAGGGTCGCGCTTTGGCTGAGCAGGCAGACAGGCGGGCGGTGATTGCGGCGGCGCTGGCCTGGCGGGGCACGCCCTGGCACCGGGCGGCCAGCCTCCGCGGGGTGGGATGCGATTGCGTGGGCCTGATCCGGGGCGTGGTGCGCGACGTGACGGGCGTGGATATCCCCGCCCCGCCATGGTCGCCCGACTGGCCCACCGCCACGCCCGAGCCGCTTATCGCGGCCGCGCGGCGCTGGCTCCTGCCACTCGATCCGGGTGCCGCGCATCCCGGCGATGTGGTCACCCTGCGGCTCGGGCATCTGCGCGCGGCGCATGCGGGCATCCTGGTGCCGGGCGGAATCGTGCATGCGACCGAGCGCGCGGGCGTGGTGCGCGTGAGCGTGCCGCCGGGGCGCGGCATCACCACCGCCTGGGCCATACCGGCCGCACCGGAGGAGGGCTGAGCCATGGCGACATTGCTTTTCGCAGCGGCAGGATCAGCCATCGGCGGGGCCATCGGCGGCTCGGTGCTGGGCGTCTCGGCGGCGGTGATCGGACAGGCGGCGGGCGGCATCGTCGGGCGCGTGATCGACAACGCGCTGTTCGGCGGGCTGCCCTCGGTCAGCCGCGAGGGGCCACGCCTCGAGTCGGTGCAGGTGATGACCGCTCAGGAAGGCGTACCGCTGACCGATCTGGCGGGCCGGTCCAAGATCGGCGGCACCGTGATCTGGGCGACCCGTCTGCGCGAGGAGACGCGCGTGAACCGCGACCGCGTGGGCAGCGGCAAGCAGAAACAGACCGTCACGACCACCAGTTTCGAGTATTTCGCGAGCTTCGCGGTGAGCCTCGGTGAGGGGCCGGCCGCGCATCTGGGGCGCATCTGGGCCGATGGTCGGCTGTTCGATTTTTCCGACATGATCGCCGAGGGGCGGCTCCGGTTCTACACCGGCTCGGAGGATCAGCTGCCCGACCCGCTGATCGAGGCTGTCGAGGGGCCGAGCCCGGCGTTTCGCGGCACCGCCTATCTGGTGTTCGAGGATCTGCCGCTCGAGGATTTTGGCAACCGCGTGCCGCAGATCACCGCCGAGGTCTGGAGCGCGCCGGGCGAGATGGAAGCCCTTGTGCGCGGGGTCAACGTGATCCCCGGCTCGACCGAATGGGGCTACAGCCCCGCGCCGGTCAACGCGGTGAGCCGCGGCAGTTTTGGCGAGGTTGTCGAGGAATTCCCCGAGAATAACCACCGGTTCAAGACGGTCAGCGACTGGTCGCTGTCGATGGACATGCTGGGTGATCTGCTGCCGAACGCGGGCACCGTGAGCCTGATTGTGGCGTGGTTCGGCACCGATCTGCGCGCCGGGCTCTGCGAGATCAAGCCGCGCGTCGAGAACAAGGAAAAGGAGACGCAACCGGCCTGGGCGGCGGCGGGCCTCACCCGCGCCACGGCCGAGCTGGTGGGCCAGGTGGGCGATGCGGCCGCGTTCGGGTCGGCCCCGGCGGATGCCAGCGTGATCGGGGCAATCACCGATCTGCGCGCCCGCGGGTATCGCGTGGTGTTCTATCCGTTCATCATGATGGATATTCCCGGCGATGCCGCCCTGCCCGCGCCGGATGGCCAGGGCATGCAGGGCGCGTTTCCCTGGCGCGGCCGGATCGCGCCCCGCGCGGGCGAGGATGTGGCCGCCGAGATCGCCGCTTTCATGGGTGATGGTGCGAGCGACTGGCGCTTTCGCCGGTTCATCCTGCACCTGGCCGATCTCGCGGCCCAGGCGGGCGGCGTCGATGCCTTCCTGATTGGGTCCGAGCTGCGCGACCTGACCATGGCCCGCGCCGCTGATGAAAGCTATCCTTTCGTCGACGCGCTGCGCGGTCTGGCAGGCGAGGTGCGCGGCGTGCTGGGGCCTCAGACCCTAATCAGCTATGCCGCCGACTGGTCGGAATATCACTCGCACCGGGTGGGTGGGGATGTGCGGTTTCACCTCGATCCGCTCTGGGCGGATGCGCAGATCGATTTCGTGGGGATCGACAATTACCTGCCCATGTCGGATTGGCGGCCGGGGCGCGATCACCTCGATTTTGACGCCCAGGCAGGGCCGGTCAGCCCCTACGATCTGGGCTACCTCAAATCGAACATCGAGGGCGGTGAATTCTGGGATTGGTTCTATGCCGATCAGGCCGCCCGCGAGGCGCAGGACCGCACACCGATTTTCGACGGAGCTCATGGCGAGCACTGGGTGTTTCGGCAAAAGGCGATTCGCGACTGGCACGGCACGGTGCATCACGACCGGCTCGGCGGGGTGCGCGCGGCCCAGCCCACCGCCTGGGTGCCCGGATCGAAACCGGTCTGGTTCACCGAGACCGGCTGCCCGGCGGTCGATCTGGGCACCAATCAACCGAATGTGTTTTTCGCCGCCAATTCCAGCGAGGCGGCGCTGCCGCATTTCAGCGCCGGGGTGCGCGACGATTTCATCCAGCGCCAGTTCCTGCGCGCGCAATTCGAGTGGTGGGCGGAGAACGGCGCGGGCGTGCTCGACGTCAATGATATCCAGGTCTGGGCCTGGGATGCGCGGCTCTGGCCCGAGTTCCCGTCGCTTTCGGGGCTCTGGGCGGACGGGCCGGACTGGCGGCGCGGGCACTGGCTCAACGGGCGCGCGGGCGCGGCCCCGGCCGCCGAGACCATTGCCCGGCGGCTCACGCGCCAGCACGGGTTGCCGCCCGCGCGCCTCGATGTCAGCGCGGCACACGGGCAGGCCGATGGCTACCCGGCCTCGGGACCGATGGGATTCCGCGACTGGCTGCAGCCGCTCGAGGTCGGTCTCGCGCTCACCGCCTGGGAGGAGGAGGGGGTGATCGTGATCGCCGCGCGCGGGGCGGCGCGCGAGGCGGGCGAATTGATCGAGGACCGGATGGCCGAGCGCGGCGATCAGCTCTTCGACGCCACTCGCGGCGCGCTCGAGGATGTGGCCCGCGCCGCCGAGTTCAAGTTTCGCAACGGCTCTTTTAGTTACGACGCGGCAGTGGCCCGCGCGCGCATCCAGGCAGGCGGCGAGGCCGGAATCGCGCGCGCGGAATCGCCGCTCGTGCTCGATTTTGATCGAGGCGCGCAGGTTGCCGACCGGCTTTTGTTCGGCGCGGCCGAGGGGCGCGAGCGGCTGGTGTTTTCCGCGCCGCGCTCGGCGGTCGATCTGCGCCCAGGCCGCATCCTGCCCGTGCGGATCGAGGGGGCATTGGGCCTGCGCCGGATGCTGGTCGAGCGGGTCACCCTGGGCGAGGCGCTGGCGGTGGAGGCACGGATCTTCGCGCCGCAGATATTCGAACCCTCGGCGGGCGTGTTCCGCCTGCCCCCGCGCCAGCGCAGCCTGCCGTCAAACGCCGTGCTGCTGGTGTTTCTCGACCTGCCGATCCTGCCCGAGCCCGTGGGAGAGGACTGGGATGGCGTGCTGGCCGCGCATGCCTCCCCCTGGCCGGGCCTTGTCACCGTCTCGCGCGGACCCGCGCAGACCGGTACGTTCAGCGCCGCGGCCCCGGTCGAGGCCCCGGCCACCATCGGCACGCTCACCGGCGATCTGGGGCCCGGCCCCTGTGCCGTGTTCACCCCGGATGTGGTAAGCGTCGATGTCGAGATTTTCGGCGGCAGTCTCGTGAGCCGGTCGCGCGAGGATGTGCTGGCGGGGGCCAATCTCGCCGCGATCCGCCACGCGACCGGCTGGGAGGTTCTGAGCTTCACCACGGCCGAGCTGATCGGCCCGCGCCGCTATCGCCTGAGCGGGCTTCTGCGCGGGCAGCGCGGCAGCGAGCATCTGGTGCGCGGCACCGCGCCCTCGGGCGCACGGATCGTCATGCTCGACGGGGCGCTGCGCCCGGCCGGGCTCGCGGCCTCGGAGGCGGGCGCGGATTTCTGGTGGCGCTGGGGACCGGCCGCGCGCCCGGTGGCAGAGCACCAGCTGGGCCAGCACCGGTTCGCGGGCGAGGGCTTGCGGCCCTTCGCGCCGGTACACCTGCGCGCGCATGTGCAGGCGGGCGATTGGCGGATCACATGGATCAGGCGGTCGCGCCTGCCGGTCGACACCTGGTGGGAGACAGGCATAGAGCCGCCCCTCGGCGAGGCATCGGAGCGCTACCGCGTCGAGATCGGGCCCGAAGGCGCACCGCTGCGCGTGATCGAGATCGAGGGCGCGCAGGAGTTTCTCTACACCGCCGCGATGGCCAGTGCCGATGGCGTGGCCCCGCCTTTCGCGCTGCGCGTGGCGCAGATATCGGACACGGCAGGCCCCGGTCGCGCCGCAGAATTGGAGGTGACCGGATGACCGACGCCAATGCCATCCTCGAGGCCGCCCGCGCGCGGATCGCCGCCGCCTGGCCCGAGGCGACGGATGTGACCGGCAGCGCCCATGCGCCCGAGGAGGCGCGCCTGCCCGCCTGGCGCGCGCGCATCGATCCGGGCGATACCGAACCGGCCGGGATGGGCAGCCCTCCCTCCTGGCTGCGCGAGGCTGATCTCACGGTCGAGATCGTCATGGCCCCCTCGGCCGATCCCGAGGCCACGCTGCAGGCGCTGGGGCGCTGGGCGCAGATGGTGCTGCTGGCCCCGCCCGCAGATCTCGGGCTCGACCTGCTGCGCTGCGACCCGGTCGAGATCACCACCGAGCACGCGGCGGGCAAGCGTCAGCTGGGCCGCGTCGAGGCGATCCTGCGCCTGCAATTCCAAGAGCCCGCCGCGGCCCCGCAATTTCCCCAACTGTGACGAGGCCAGAGATGACAGACGGAACGGATGACAGGTTGAAACGGATCGAGGATAAGCTCGACGGACTGACCGAGGCGGTCGTGCGCCTCGCCCGGATCGAGGAGCGCGTGGCCACCATCCTGCAGCGCATGGATGAGGCCGACCGCGCCCGCGCGTCGCACCAGTCCCGAATCGCCGATCTCGAGCGGATGATCGACCGGCGCGCCGGAATGCTGGTCGCGCTCGAGCGGCTGTTCTGGATCGCTGCCACCGCCGGGCTCACGGTCTGGGCCTCGAGCCTCGCCGCCTGATCCCGCAACAAATCCCGCAACATTTTGAACGCCAGAGTCCAGCAGCGGATTGTTTTAAAAGGGAAATCAGAATTATTGAAATCCTACCACCCCAGCCAGTCACTCGCACAGCTCGTGACGTCTTGCGCTGCAATGGTTCTTCCTGATTTTCATTTTGGAAGTGCCCCAAGCGCTGCCCCAACCTCTGCTTTATTTCCCGCCCGAAAGATCAGGGTATGGATTTCGCGCAACACCGTCATCGCAACCGCACTCATACCACTTGCTGACCCAAGCGATCGGCCTCACAAGCGCACCATCGTAATCGATGGAAGCAATAGCCGTGACACTCTCGAGCGCCGTCATATTGGTAGGACTGATCGCCGTCGCCGGGCTGCTTGCGGCGCTGCGCTCGAACTTTAACGACCAGAGGTAGTCCGGATTTCGGCTATAACTGGTTTTGACGACACCTTCGAGTGCTGCCCCAGCCGCCACCATCTCGCCCGCAACGGGTGAAACGGGTGGCGACCAGAGCAGTCTTACGAGGCTATGCCACGCTAGCCCATATCGAGGTCCACACCGTACGCAGCGAACTCCCAGTCGTCGTGTTTGTTGTCGGCCCTCGTCCCGACCTCCAAGTGGTCAGGATTGATGCAGAGGCCGTTGTTGCATCGGTGGCGAACCACGTCATCGAAGGTCAGCACCTCGCGGCGGGTTATCGCATAGATGAAGCGATAGGCGCGCGTCTGGTGGCCCCTGAAGCGAACCTTGCGGCGGGATGGCCCGGGGGTCACCAAGCAGACATCGGGCGTCTCCGTGGCACTCTGGAGCAGTGTGGAGACCCGGTGAAGGGCCTCCTCGTGGTGGTTGCGGATCACATCGGCCAGCCAGCGCTCCGTCGGCTCAATCAGCAGGCACCTCATATGTCGATCTCCACGTCATCGCTAATCGGCTGTCGTGAGCCATCGGGGCCGATGACCTCGCCTCTCTGGGCGGAATGGCCGGGTCGGAGCCACACCACACGCGCGTAATCCACACCACCCCACTTGACCGAGACCTTATGCCAGCCAAGCTCCAGCATCTTGTGGCGGATCGTTTCCGCGTTTGCGTGCATCGTCGATTGGCCTCACCGCAGCTGACGTGGTTGATACCTATGCCTCTGTCGTCGGCAGCGATGTCGTCTTCGACTTCGATATCAGTTCCGTCACACTGTTGGGCCTGACCACAACCACCGGGTTGGAAAGCGATCTTCTCTTCGTCTGACGAGAGGCGCTAATCGAAAAGCGGCGGGCTTCGGTTCGCCGCTTCCTTCAATTGTATTGAGCCCCGACCCTCAGGTCGGGCAGCCGGTTGAGTCCGGGATGCTCGATATTCTTGGGTTTGTGGACATCCAGCGTGAAGGGTGCAGGGTTGCGACGCGGTTCCAATTTGCCGTGTAGCTGCAATCTGCTTTGTCGTAGCCTGTGGGTATCTCTCTGAATTCCCTGCTTTTCTCAAAGTAGGTCTCAACCAGATCTCGCCACATGCGGGCGTCAGCGTCATAGCGCCGCTGGTGCTTGCGGTTCGCGTTCGGAAGGATCACGGCAATTGCACGCCGCGCGTCGCGATCTTTCCGAAGCCATTTCGCATCGACGCCTTGTCCGCCAAACGCGCCCCAGCGACGCCGCATCACACAGAGCGATTGCCCCGCGGCCTGCGCGTCGGGCGCGCCTAGACAGTCTTTGAAGTCGGGCCTGCTCCCCCCGCGCCGATATCCCAGAACAGCCCCGCCATGAGCCGCAGCGCATCGCGGCACACGGGTTTCAGGACATGCTCGTCGGGCGCGTGCTGCGAACAGCCGCGATAGGAATGCGGCACCCAGACCGTGGGCAGCCCTAGGATCTCGGCAAAGGCGTCATTGGGCAACGACCCCGCGAGATTGGGCAGCACATGCGGCGCCTGCCCCGATGTCCGCTCCAGCGAGGCGGCGGTGAATTTCACCCAAGGGTGATCGGGATCAAGCCGCGTGGCGCGGAAGAACCCGCGATCATGCGCCACGATCTGCACCCCCTCGAACCCCTGCGCATCCAGATGCCGCCGCAGCGCGGGCAGGATGTCCTCGGGCGTCGTGCCCACCACGTAGCGCAACTGACAGGTCGCGCGCGCATGCGCCGAAATGGCGTTGACCGGGGCCTCCGGCACGCCGCTCTTCATGGCCAGAATGGCAAAGCTGTTCCAGCCATAGGCGCGCTCGGTGGGCGTCAGGCTTTCCTCGCCCCAATCGGGGTTGATCGCCGGGCCGTCACCGCCCTCGATCGGCAGGCCACCAAGCGCCGCCCGCACACTGTTGCTCAGACTGTCGGGCCGCCATTCGGGAATGCGGATCTGCCCGCGCGCATCGGTGATCGACGACAGCGCCTGCGCCAGGATCATCGCCGGATCGGCCAGGAGCCCCCCCCAATTCCCCGAATGATGCGCCCCTTCGCGCAGATCGACCACCAGATCGAAGGTCACGCCCCCGCGCGAGCCCATGAACATCGTCGGCGTCTCGGGCTGCAATCGCGGCCCGTCCGAGGCGATGAGCACATCCGCCGAAAGCGCATCCTTGTGGGCGGCAAAGAACTCATGCAGCCCCGGCGATCCGGTCTCCTCGCCGGTTTCGATCACGATCCGGCAGTTGAACCCCAATTGCCCGCGCGCCGCGATCACCGCCTCCATCGCCGCGATATTGATCAGGTGCTGCCCCTTGTTGTCGGCGGTGCCGCGCCCATAGAGCCGGTCGCCCTCCTCGACCAGTTTGAACGGATGCAGCCCTTCGCGCCACTGATCGGTCTGCGCGCGGATCACATCGCCATGCCCGTAGCTGAGGATCGTGGGCAGGTCGTCGTCCTCCTGCCGTTCGCCCACCAGCAGCGGCCCCGCCCCCGGCGCGGGATTGTCGTGGATGGCGCAGGCAAACCCCATGCCCGTCAGCCGTGGCAGCATCGCCTCTTGCAGATAGCGCAGCAGTTCCGGGGCCTGATCGGGGTTCTGGCTCTCGGTCTCATAGGCCACCAGATCGGCCAGCTCGGTCTGAAACCGGCCGTCGTCGAAGTAATCGGAAATCGTGGTGATCGCGGCATCTCTGGTCATGATGGTCCTGTCTGTTCTTCTGAAACGGCGTCACCCCAGGGTGACATGATCTCGGTGCAGCCGCTGTTCACGGTGCCCCGCCGCATCACCCCCGCAGGGCAGGCAAAGGCATAGGGGAACGGGCTGCGCCGGGTGGTATGTACGCTATATTCGGCGCGCAGACGCGCCAGCACCGCATCGGGCAGGGTCTCATCGGCGACCACCGCCGCCCCGCCCGACACGTCGATGCGCGGATGATGGAACGCCGCGCCAATCTCCATCCCGTAATCGGCCACGAAGGACGCCATCTGCACCATCGCCGAGACGATCTTGCGCCCGCCCGAGGCACCAAAGGCAAACCGCGCCCCATCCGCCTCGCCCAGGATCGGGCAAACATTCATCAGGCAGCGCTTGCCGGGGGCCAGCGAATTGGGCCGCCCCGGCACCGGATCGAACCACATGATCCCGTTGTTCATCGTGAACCCGGTCGAGGGCGACACCACCCGCGACCCGAAAATCGACAACAAGGTCTGCGTCTGCGCCACCATGTTGCCCTGCCGGTCCACCACCGAGAAATGCGTGGTGCAACCCGCATGCGTCTCGCTCTCACCGGTGTCGCCCATCGTGGACAGCCGGTCGGCATAGGCGGTATTCAACCCGTCCGCATAGGCGGCAAAGCCGTCGGCACCGGGCTGCACCCCCATCTCCCGGCCCTCCATCACCCGCAGGGCATCGGCAAAGGTCGGCCCGGCGGTCAGCCCCGGCAACACATCGAACCGCGCACCGCGATAATCGACGCGCAACGGGTCGCGAAACACCGCCTCATAGCCGCGCAAATCGTCATGGCTCAGACTGCCGCCCTTGGCCTGAATATCGGCTGCCATCGCCGCCCCCAGGTCGCCGTCATAGAGCGCCCGCGCGCCATGCCGCGCGATCTGCTCCAGACTGTCGGCCATCCGCCCCTGATCCAGCCGCTTTTCCGCCAGCGCCGTCCAGCCCGAGATCGTCGGCCACTGCCCGTCCTCCAGAAAGACGGCGGCGGCATCCGCATCCTTGGCCAGTTCCCGCGTGGTCGAGGCGATGATCAGCGCGGCATACCAATCCACCAGCATCCCCTCGCGCGCATGCGCGATGGCGGGGGCCAGCAGATCGGCCCAGGGCATACGGCCATAGCGCGCATGCATCCGCCCCATGCCATCAACCAGCCCCGGCACCGCCACGGCGGTGGCACTCTGCACGTTGCGGTCGCCCTCGACCTGCTCCCACGGGAAAAGATCGCCCGCCACACCCTTGCCGGTCAGCGGATAGTCGGCGGGATCAAGTGCTGCCGGTGCGCGCATCCCGTAATCCAGCGCCTCGGCCCGGCCGTCCTCCGCACGCCACAGCATCAGCGCACCGCCCCCCGCCGGGCCGCTCATCCACGGCTCCAGCACGCCAATGACGAAAGAGGTGGCAATCGCGGCATCCACCGCGTCACCCCCCGCCGCCAGCACATCGGCCCCCGCCTGCGCGGCCAGCCGGTGCTGCGCGGCGACGATGCCGTATTCGGTCTCGATGACGGTCTTGGTCGTGGTCGCCGTGCGCGCCAGGTTCACCGACATCTCACGCCGCCTTCGGATTGTGCATCGGGCTTTGCGGATCGTGCAGGTGGCACTCCACACGCCCGCCCGAAGTCTCGACGGCACGCGGCGCGGTGGTCTTGCACAGGTCCGTCACCATCGGGCAACGCGGATGGAAATGACAGCCCGAGGGCGGGTCGATGGGGTTGGGATAGGCCATGCCAAGCTGCGTATCGGGCACGCCCAGCCCCGGCTCCGGCGTCAACACCGATTTCAACAAAGCCTGCGTATAAGGATGCGCCGCCTCGTCAAACAGCCCCGCGACACCCGCCTCCTCGACGATGCGCCCCAGATACATCACCGCAACCCGCGTCGCCAGATGCTCCACCACAGCCAGATCATGGCTGATGAACAGATAGGTCAGCCCGAACTCGCGGCGCAGATCGCCCAAGAGGTTCAAAATCTGGCTCTGCACCGACACATCCAGCGCCGAGGTCGGCTCGTCGCAGATCACGATCTCGGGCTTCATGATCAGCGCGCGGGCAATTGCCACGCGCTGCCGCTGGCCGCCCGACATCTGGCTGGGAAAGGTGTTCATCACCCGCGCAGGCAGCCCCACGATATCGAGGATCGTGCGCACTTCCTTTTCCCAATGCGCGCGATCACCGATGCCATGCACGCGCAAGGGCAGCGACACGATGTCAAAGATGCTCTTGCGCGGGTTGAGCGACGAATAGGGATCCTGAAAAATCGGCTGAATCCGCCGCGCCAGCGTCATGCGGTCCTGCGCGCCGATCTCTTCGCCATCGACCAGCACCTGCCCCGCCGTGGGCGCCTCCAGCCCCAAGAGGATCTTGGCCAGCGTGGACTTGCCGCAGCCGGATTCACCCACCAGCCCCAGCACCTCGCCGCGCGGCAGCGAGAGCGACACGTCGTTGACCGCCGTCAGGGGCCGCGCCGTGCCGAACAGGCCCTGCTTGACGTGATAGGTCTTGGTCACGCCGCGCAATTCCAGAACGGCGGATGCAGATGCGTTGCTCATGCGGTGACCTCCTCTTCGGCATGGCGTTTGCCATCGGGATGAATGCAACGAAACATATGCGTGCCCTCTTCCCGGCGCGGGATATCGGCCTTGCACTCCGCGTGCGCAAAGGGACAGCGCGTGCGAAACGCGCAGCCCTGCACATCGCCGATCAGCGACGGCACGATGCCCGGAATGGTGCCCAGCGTGCTGCCCCGCTCGGTCTTGCCCGGCTGCGGGATGCAGCGCAGCAATCCGCGCGTATAGGGGTGCGACGGCGTGTTGAACACGTCGGTCGCCGGGCCGGTCTCCACCAACTCGCCCGCATACATCACCGCCACCTTGTCGGCCACACGCGCGACGACGCCCAGATCATGGGTAATGAGGATCATTGCCATGTTCATCTCGCGGCCCAGATCGTAAAGCAGCCGCAGGATCTGCGCCTGAATGGTGACGTCGAGCGCGGTGGTGGGTTCGTCCGCGATGATCAGTTCCGGCTCGCACATCAGCGCCATGGCGATCATCACCCGCTGGCGCAACCCGCCCGACAATTGATGCGGATACTGCCCAAGACGGCTGCGCGCGGCGGTGATCCCGACCTTTTCCAGTAGTTCCACCGCACGATCCCGCGCCGCCTCGCGACCGACAGATTTGTGCAACAGCAGCGCCTCGGTCAGCTGATCGCCAATCGTATAGGCCGGGTTGAGCGACGTCATCGGCTCCTGAAAGATCATCGCCATACGGTCACCGCGCAGCGCGCGCATGGCGCGCGGCTTGGCGGTCAGGATATCCGTGCCGTCGAAATCCATCCGGTCAGCGCTGCGCCGGATGGTCTTGCCCAACAGGCCCATCAGCGCCAGCGAGGTCAGCGACTTGCCCGACCCAGACTCGCCCACGATGCACAGCGTCTCGCCGCGCATCAGGTCGAAATCAATACCGCGCACCGCGTGCAATGTGCCACCACCAACGGGAATATCCAGCGTCAGGTTGCGCACGCTCAGCAGGGGTTTCTCCATGGTCTCAGCTCCGGTTTTCGGGGGCGGTGACGTCGCGCAGACCGTCGCCCATCAGGTTGATCGCCAGCACGAGGATGAACAGCACGGCGCCGGGAATGAGCACCATCCACGGCTCGAACAGCATCATGTTCTTGCCCTCCGACACCATCAGGCCCCAGCTTGGCGTGGGCGGCTGCACGCCGAGGCCGAGGAAGGACAGCGCCGCCTCCAGCAGGATCGCATGCGCCATTTCCAGCGTCACCACGACGATCAGGTTATTGGCGATATTGGGCATGATCTCCGACAGGATCACGCGCGGGGTCGAGGCGCCGATCGCGCGCGCGGCGGCCACATATTCGCGCCCCCGCACCTGCAAGGTCGAGGCGCGCATCACCACCGCGAACCGGTCCCACAAGAGCAGGCCGAGAACCACGATCACCACCTGCAACGATCCGCCCAGAATGGCCACCACCGCAAGCGCCACCAGAACCACCGGCATCGCCAGCCGCACGTTGATGAGAAACGTGACCACCATGTCCACGCGCCCGCCGAAATACCCGGCGGCCACGCCCATCGCGGTGCCGATCACACCCGAGATCAGCGCCGCAATCCCCCCGATCATCAGCGACACCCGCGCGCCGTAAATCAGCCGCGACAGGTAATCCCGCCCCAGATGGTCGGTGCCCAAGGGATGCTCCCAATCGCCGCCCAGAAACACCGGCGGCTCCATCCGCGTCATCAGGCTTTGGGCATAAGGGTCATGCGGGGCCAGGAGCGGCGCAAAGATCGCGACCAGCGTCAGGATCACCAGCACGCCCGCGCCGATCATCAGGCCCTGATGGCCGAACACGCGCTTGCGCAGCATCTGCCCCGGCGTCGGGCCGGTGATCTCTGCCAGAATCGGATCCTGAGTATCGAGTTGGGTCATCTCAGCTGCTCCGCATACGGGGGTCGAGCCAGGCATTCAGCACATCGGCAAGGAAGGTGAAGACGATGTAGAACATCGAAAAGACGAGGATCAGCGCCTGCACCGTCGGCAGGTCGTTGCGCGCGATGCTTTCCCAGGCAAGGAACCCCGCACCATGCAGCGCAAAGATCGACTCGACCACGATCGAGCCGCCCAGCATGAAGCCCATCTGGACGGCGGCCAGCGACACCACCGGGATGATCGCGTTGCGCAGCGCATGGCGGAACAGCACCCGGCCCTCCGGCGCGCCCTTGGCCCGCGCGGTGCGGATATAATCCGACGATAGCACGTCGAGCATCCCGGCCCGCGTCAGGCGCATGATCGCGGGCATCGCATAATAGCCCAACACAATGGTCGGCATGATGAAATGCGCAGGCGTGGATGCGCCCGACGGCGGCAGCCATCCCAGTTGAATCGCAAAGATCACGATCAGGATCAGGCCGAACCAAAAGCTTGGCATCGCCTGCCCCGCCACCGACAAAAACAGCGCCACCCGGTCAATGATCGAATTCGGCCGGATCGCGGCGGCCACGCCCAGCGGCACGGCGGTCAAAAGCGCAAAGGTGATCCCGCAAACCCCCAGCGTCATCGTCACGCCCAGCCGGTCCACGATCAGCGACGACACTGGCAGGCGGAAATAATAGCTTTCCCCGAAATCGAATTGCAGCGCCGAAATCAGCCATTCGCCATATTGCACCAGCATCGGCCGATCGAAGCCATAGAGCTTGCGGATCGATTCGATATCCTCGCCGCTCGCGGTCTCGCCCGCCAGCGCCGCCGCAGGATCGCCCGCCATGAACAGCAGGCTGAAGCTGATGAAGGACACGGTAAAGGCCACCAGAACGGCAAGGCCAAGTCGTTTTAGAATGAATAAGAGCACGGGCAGGCCCCTCGTTTTCTGGCAGATCGCTGAAGGCGCGGGCGTCGGGGGATACGGAGGGCCGCAGGCGCGGCCCCCCGATCAGAGGACGTGGTTCACTTCCACTCCATCGTGGTGAAGCGCAGCACCTCGTCGGCGGTCGGCGTGTATTCCACCTCGTTGGTGGACACGTAGTTGGTGTTGTACGAGAACATCGGCGCCCAATAGGCCTGCTCGGTGATCCGCTCGATGGCCTTGGCGTAATGCTCCTTGCGCACCTCCGGGTCGGTCGCGCTGTCGGCCACCTCTAGATCGGCCAGCACCTGATCGTCGCGCGCATCGTCGAGCGAGCCATGCTTGAAGAACTGGCTGACCATCGCCGAGGCGTCGTTGACCGAGAAGCTGCCCCAGGTCAGGAAGGCCAGCGGCACGTCGCCGCTCATGTTCATTTCCCGCAGCGCGGAATATTGCAGGAAGTTGAAATTCGCGTCGATGCCCACGGCATTGAGATAGCTCAGGATCGCCTCGGCATATTCACGGTCGCGATAGGCGTAGAACTCGGTCTCGAACCCGTCGGGATAGCCCGCCTCCGCCAGCAGGGCCTTGGCCTTCTCGGGGTCGTATTCATACTGTGTCGCGGCCTCTTCCACGCACCCGAACTGGCTCGGGAAGCACGGCGTCCAGACCACCTTGGATTCGCCCTTGAGCAATGCCGCCACCAGTTCTTCGCGGTTGATCGCGTGGTTGACGGCTTGGCGCACCTTGAGCTTGGTAAACGGCGTGTCGCCCGAGCGCCCGGCGGCATCCATCGACAGATACCCCACCCGCATGGTCGATTCGTTGGTGACCGTGAACTGATCCATCTCGGCCAGTTTCTCGGCCTGGTCCGAAGGCACTTGCCAGATCAGGTCAAGCGAGCCGCTGAACAGCTCGGCCATCTGCGTGTTGACGTCCGGAATGGTGCGGATGTCGACATGGGCGATCTCGGGCTGACCCTTGGGGCTGTCATGGTAATTCTCGTACTTCTCCAGAACGAAATGCTGCCCCGGCGTCACCGACACCACCTTGTAGGGGCCGGTGCCCACGGGCTCCAGACCCATGCCCGACGGACCCGCCTCGGCGTAATACTCGTTGGGATACATCGACACCGGGCCGGACAGGAATTCGATAGCCGCCGGGAACTTGTCCTTGAGGTGGATGCGAACGGTATAGTCGTCGATCTTCTCAGCCGATTTCATCCAGTTGACGTTCCGCTGCGTCTTGACGCCGTTTTCTTCCTTGGCGACGAAATTGACGGTGTAGACCACGTCATCGGCGTTGAACGGCTCGCCATTGTGAAAGGTCACGCCCTCGCGCAGCTTGAATTCAAGCGTCAGGTCGTCGATCCATTCCCACGAGGTGGCAAGGTTGCCCTGGTATTCGTTGGTGGCCGGATCGCGGTAGATCAACCCGTCCCAGATCGCGCGCTGCAAAACGACACCCTCACGCGAGGAGTTGAAGTAGCTGTCGACGTTCTCCAACTCCTTGGTAAAGGCCACGCGCAGCGTGTCGTTGGCCTTGTCGGCATAAGCCGCACCAGAGGCCGCGACAATCGCCAGACCGGCAATTGCATGTCTCAAAGAGGACTGTTTCATGTCTCTCTCCCTATGTTGGTCGCGCGCCGATATGGCGAGGCGCGTGAGGTTGGCTTTTCGTTGACGTATCATATTATGATACATATAATCGCCATATGATCCATTAAGGCGAACATCACGTATATCGTCAAGCCCGGCTTTGGGTGCGCGGCCAGATTTTATGAGAGATGCATGAAAACAAAGCAGGATACGCTCTACGTCGGCTCGCTCGCCAAGGGCCTGCGCCTGCTGCGCGCCTTCGACGAGGGCCATACCGACCTGTCGCTTGGCGAACTGGCGCAACGCACCGGGCTCGACAAGAGCGCCACGCAACGCCTCGCCAACACGCTGCATGTCGAGGGCATGCTCGACAAGGACCCGGCCACGCGCCGCTTTCGCCCCTCGCATGCCTGGCTGCAGATGGCCTATGCCTATTACTGGTCCGACCCGCTGATCGGTCAGGCCATGCCCAAGCTGATCAGCCTCAGCCAGGACTTGGGCGAGACCGTGAACCTTGCGGAAATCTCGGGCGATCACATCATCTATGTCAGCCGCCTGCCCTGCAAACGTACCTATTTCGCGGCCACCATCATCGGGCGTCGCCTGCCCGCGCTCTCCACCTCGGGCGGGCGCGCGATGATCGCCACCTTCCCCGAGGAGGAACGCCGCCACGCCATCGAGACATGGCCGATCACCCCCTTCACCCCCAGCACGACGCTCGACCGCGCGCAGATCGCCACCAGCATAGAAGACGCCGCCCGCGACGGCTTCGCCATCTCCACCGGGCAGATGATTCTCAACGAAATCGGCGTCGCCAGCCCGATCATCGGCCATGACGGGCGCGCCTTCGCCGCCGTGCAATGCTCGGTCTCGGCCCATACCTGGACACGCGAGCGTATCGTCGCCGAGATCCTGCCCAAGCTGCAGGACACCGCTAACGCGATTTCCCCCGCCTTCCGTGCGCATCGCGCAGGCTGGGACTGATCGGCGTGCACCGCAAACGACTATGCTCACCGGTGCGGCGGGCATCCGGACCGGCACGCGCAATGAACCCGCGTCGCGACAGGGCGGGCATTGCTGATCCTCCCGGTCTGAGAGCTGTGCAGTCTGGCCGTAAGATCCGGGCCGACGCCCTGCAATCGCCACCTCCGCGACCCGGCCGAGACGGCGAAGGCAGGTGTATCGGAGGCCGGGCTCAGCCCTTGCCGAGGCGACGCGCGCGGAGGTCCTCGACGATCACGTAGAGCACCGGCACAAGCAACAGCGACAGTACCGTCGTCGCGAGCATGCCTCCGATCACCGTGGTGCCCAGCGAGATGCGCGCATTGGCGCCGGCGCCGGTCGACAGGATCAGCGGCAGCGCGCCGAGGATGAACGACACAGCCGTCATCAGGATCGGCCGCAGCCGCAGCCGCGCCGCGCTCAATGCCGCCTCGACCGGTCCGAGGCCGTCCATCCGCTGGCTGCGGGCGAACTCGACGATCAGGATGGCGTTCTTGGCGCTCAGCCCCACCAGCATCAAGAGCCCGATCTGCCCGAAGATGTCGAGATCGAGCCCCGCAACGGTCAGCGCCCCGATCCCGCCGAGGGCGGCGAAGGGCACCGACAGCATGATCACGAGGGGCATGCTCAGGCTCTCGAGCTGCGCCGCAAGGACAAGGAAGACAAAGCCGATGGCGAGCGTGAAGATCAGCGGCGTCCATCCGGCGGACTGCTTTTGCTGAAAGGTGGCACCGGTCCACTCGAACCCGAAGCCGGGACCCAGAACCTCGTCGGCGGTTTCCTCGACGGCCGCGACGACTTCGCCCGAACTCGCCCCCGGTGCGGTCTGGGCCTGGATCTCGACGGCTGGAAACAGGTTGTAGCGCGAGATCGCCTGCGGCCCGGTCGCGACCCGCGCATCGAGCAGCGTGTCGAGCGGCACCGGCGCGCCATCACGGTTGCGCACCGACAGATCGGCAAGATCGGCGACCGAGTCGCGCGCGGCGGGTTCAGCCTGCACGAACACGTTGTAGGTCTGGCCGAAGCGCGTGAACTCGTTGACGAAGGCCGAGCCGAGATTGGCCTGGGTGACATCGAACAGCCGACGGACCGGCACACCCGCCTGCTCGGCCTTGTCGCGGGCGATGTCGAATTCGTATTGCGGCACGCTCGCGGTGAAGGTGGTGAAGGCCGAGCCGATCTCCGGGCGCTGGTTGAGCGCGCCGATGAACTCCTCCGCCTGCGCCGCGAGCGCGTCGGTCTCCTGAAAGTCGAGCCCCTGCATCTGCAGCCGCACGCCGCCGGTGGAGCCGACGCCAGGGATCGGCGGGGCGTTGAAGATCTGCACGCGCGCCTTCTGGTAGCCGACGAATTCCCCGCGCAGCCGCTCGATCAGCGCCGTGGCGGATGTGTCCGGGCCGCGCTCGGCCCAGGGTTCCAGGATCGGGATCAGGAAACCGAAATAGGGCGCGTTGACATTGCCGACGAAGCTGCGCCCGGCCACCGCCACAACGTCGCGCACGCCGGGAATCTCGCGCACGCGCTCCTCGATTTCGAAGACCACCTCACGCGTGCGCTGGAAGGCGGCGGCCTCGGGCAGTTGCACGTTGATCACGAAATAGCCCTGATCCTCGGACGGCACAAAGCCGGTCGGACGCTGCGAGAACAGACCCGCCGTGATGGTAGCGACCACGACAAGCGCGATCACCGCGACCGCCTTGTGACCGGAAAGCCGGTCCAGAACGGCGCAATAGCCGCGCCCGAGCCGGTCGAGCCCTGCGTTGAAGGCACGGAACGGAGCCGCGGGCGCGCGCTCCACCCGGCGCAGCAGCCGCCGTGAGAGCGCCGGCGTCAGCGTCAGCGACATCAGCGTCGACAGTCCGACGGCAATCGCCACCGTCAGCGAGAACTGGTTGTAGAGCAACCCGCTGATGCCGGGAATGAAGGCCACCGGCACGAACAGTGCGAACAGCACCGCAGTGGTGGCGATGATCGGGCCGAGCACCTCGGAGACGGCGCTGCCGGTGGCGGTCTCGGGCGGTTCACCATCGTCGAGATGGCGCTGGACATTCTCGACCACGACGATGGCGTCGTCGACCACCAGCCCCACGGCGAGGATCAGGCCGAGCAACGTCAGCTGGTTCACCGAAAAGCCGAGCGGGAACATCACCGCAAAACTGCCCGTCAGGGCCACCGGGATCACGATAGAGGGGATCAGCGTCGCGACCCCTCGCTGCAGGAACAGATAGACCACGAGCACCACCAGCAGGATGGCAAGCCCGAGGGTCTTGACCACCTCGATCACCGCCGCGCTGACAAAGCGCGAGGTGTCAAAGCCGATCTCGTAGCCGAGACCGGGGGGCAGGCGCTCCTCGACCACCGCCATCTCCGCCTTGATCGCGTCGAGCAGCGCGAGGGCGTTGGCGTCGGGGGACTGGAAGATGCCGATCTGTGCGGCAACCTTGCCTGAGTAGCGCGCCGCCGAGCCGTAGGTCTGCGCGCCCAGCTCGACGCGGGCCACGTCGCCCAGGGTCACCGTCGCCCCGCCGGGTTCGGCGCGCAGCACGATGTCGCGGAACTCCTGCGCCAGCATGAGCCGCCCCTCGGCGGTCGCGACATATGAGAATACCTGATCCTCCGGTGCCGGGGAGCCGCCAAGGGTCCCACCCGACACCGCGGCGTTTTCCTCACGGACAGAGGCGATCACATCGACGGCGTCGAGCCCGAAGCTCTCGAGCTTGGCCGGATCCAGCCAGACGCGCATGGCATAGTTGCGCTGCGTGAAGTTCACGACGCGGCCAACCCCTGGCAGGCGCCGGATACGGTCGACGATATTGATGTCCGCATAGTTCGAGACGAAGAGCTCGTCGAAGGTGCCGGTCTCGGAGAACAGGCTGATCACCGCCGTAAGCTGCGGCGAGGCGGTCTCGATGGTGATGCCACGGTCGATGACATCCTGCGGCAGTTGCGGCCGGGCCTGGTTGACCTCGTTGAGCACATCCGTCGCCGCCTGATCGCCCTCGGTGCCGACCGAGAAGGTGGCGGTCACAACCGCGCTGCCGTCATTGCTCGAGCTCGACTGGATGTAGATCAGCCCGTCGACCCCGTTGATCGCCTGTTCGAGCGGGGTTGCGACCGTTTGCGCGACGGTGGCGGCGTCCGAGCCGGTGAAGGTCGCCGAGGTGCGCACCTGCGGCGGCACGACGTTGGGATAGCGCGACACCGGCAGCACCAGAAGCGCCACGGCACCGAAGATCACCAGCATCAGCGCGAGAACCGAGGCAAGGATCGGCCGGTCGATGAAGACGCGGATCATTCCGGGCCCGCCTCTGTTGCGCGCGCCGCCGTCGTCGCCGGGTCCGCCGGTTGCACGCTTTGGCCGGGCCGCAGCGATTGCAGCTTGCCCACGGCCACGCGGTCGCCGCGCGCCAACGCACCCTCGACCGCAGTCCGCCCGTCATGCTCGGGGCCGGTCTCGACCGTGATCAGCTCGATCCTGTTCTCCTTGGTCAGGCGAAACACGGCGCGCGTGTTCTGCGAGGTCACAAGGGCGCGCGTCGGCACCGTCAAGTGCGCACGGGTGCCGAGATCGGCGCTCACCCGCGCGAACTGGCCGGGCACGAGCGTGCGTTGCGGATTGGCGATCACCGCGCGCACCGCAAGGGTGTTGGTCGCCGGGTCGAATTCCTGGCCGATCCCGTCAATCGTGCCCTCATGCACCTTGTCATCGCCCTCGACGCGCACGCGGATCGGCACCGGCGCGCCGCGCGCCGCCCGCGCGCTGCGCAGATCGGCAAGTTGCCCGGCACTCGGCTGCACCTCGACCTCGATCGGATCGACCTGAACCAGGGTCGCGAGACGCGTCTCGCCGGCGGTGACCAGGTCGCCAACATCCGCCTTGGAAAAGCCGACCTTGCCGTCGAATGGCGCCTTGATCACCGAGAATTCGAGATCGAGACGGGCACGCTCGAGCTGGGCCTCGAGTTCACCGATCTGCGCCGCCGCCGCGTCGCGATCGCGCCGTATCTCGTCGAGGTTGCTCTGCGAGGCAAAGTCCTCGTCGGCAAGTTCGGCAATCCGCGTCACCTCACGCTCGAAGAAAACCAGCGAGGCCCGCGCACCCTCGAGCCGCGCCTGAAGCTCGTCGATGCGCACCTCGAAGGTGCGCGGATCAAGCCGGAAGAGCACCGCGCCCTTCTCGACAAAGCTTGCATCCTCGACGTGGCGCGCCTCGAGATAGCCGGTGACACGCGGGGTCAGCTCCACCCGCTGCGGGGCAATCAGCCGCCCACTGAAGGAGGCCGATGCGGGAATATCCTCGCGCGTGACCTGCGCGACATCCACCCTCGGCGCGCCGCTCTCCCCGGGCCGGGCGGCACTGCTTTGCGTCGGCGCGACCAGTTCCGTGATCGGCTCGGGCACGAGGCGGTCCTGCCAGCCGGTGCCCGCGAGCAGGCCGAAAAGCGGCTGGCCGCTCGACACGAGCGACACCGCGATGATCGCCGCTGCGCCGAGCGCGGTCGCGGCGGCGGTGGTGAAAAGTCGGCGCATTTGCTCCCTTTTCCTCTTGGCATTGACCGGACACAAGCCTTGGAGCATCCGATGTAGCTACTCGAATGAGCTAGTGCGATGTAATGCACCGGCTAGCCCGGGTAAACCATCGGGCAGACCGGCGGAGAGACGAGACCCGACGCGGCGGAGGCCGATCAATCTCGCCGGGACGGACGGGACTGCGGACCTGACCCCGCATATCGCGCGCAACCCATTGGCGACGCGCCGCCACCGGCACCCATGATTGGGCAGATCCACGCCCTCGCAAAGCACCATGTCCCTAAACGCGCATTCCGACCCCTCGCCTGACAAAACCACCGTTCAGGGAGCGCCTCATCACCGCCCGGCCAGACGTTTCCAGTTGAGCCGCGTGAATGAGGCCCGTCAGGCATCTCGCGCCAGCCGAAGACCGGTCATCTGCCAGCGCTGATGCGGGTAGAAGAAATTACGGTAGCTCGATCGCATCTGGCGAACCGGTGTTGCGCAAGAGCCGCCGCGAAGAACCATCTGGTTGATCATGAACTTGCCATTGTACTCGCCCAAGGCCCCGTCGGGTTGGCGAAACCCCGGATAAGGGCTGAACGGGCTTTGGGTCCACTCCCAGACATTGCCCCACATCGCGTCGCCGGGCGATGGCCGCAGGTGGCCGCTTTCCAGAAAATTGCCTTCGATCGACACAGGTGCTGCGGCTTCCCATTCGGCCTCTGTCGGCAGGCGCGCCTCTGCCCAGCGGGCAAATGCGTCCGCCTCGTAATAACTGACATGAACAACGGGCGCATCCAGATCGACCGGCTGTGGTCCGCGCAGCGTATAGGACCACCAACCGCCATCCTGCCACCACCAATAAAGCGGGGCGGTCCAGTCCTCGGCACGACAGGCGGCCCATCCATCGCTGAGCCACAGCGTCTGCGTGGCATAACCGCCATCCTCGATGAACGCGATCCAGTCCCGGTTGCTGACCGGGCGGGACGCCAGGGCGTAGGGTGCCAACATCACGCCATGGCGCGGCCTCTCACAGTCGTAACTGAATCCCTCTCCCTCATGTCCGATTTCCGTCAGGCCGCCATCATGCCGGGTGAACGCGAGATCTCGCGAGGTCGATGGCCGCGGCGCCTCGGCAGGTTTGTACGCGATCAGAAGCGGGTTATACGACAGGCCGTGCAGAACATCCGTAACCAGCAGCTCTTGATGCTGCATTTCGTGATGAGAGCCGAGCGTCACACGGTCCATGATCTCCGGATGCTCCGCTCGATTCTGCCGGAGCAGGTCGGAGATGGCACAGGTGACGTGCCGACGATACGACATCACCTCCTCGAGGCTCGGTCGCGAAATGAGACCACGCTTGTCGCGCGCGTGACGTGGCCCGGCCTGCACGTAATAGGAATTGAACAGGAACGCGAAGCGCTCGTCGGGCGAAACATAGCCGGGCAGGAATGGCTTGAGAATAAACTCCTCGAAGAACCAGGTCGTATGCGCGAGGTGCCATTTCGGCGGGCTGGCGTCTTCCATGGATTGAAGCATGCAGTCCTCGGCCGACAGGGGGCTGATCAACTCCTCCGTCTGGCTGCGCACGTCCTCAAAGAGGTCGGGAATCCCGGACATGTCTTTCATCTCAGGCACCATCCTTTTTTTCGTGGCCGAACGTCGTCGGCTCGGCAAGGAACGACACGATCCGATCCGCCACGACATCGGGCTTTTCTTCCATGACCCAATGCGCGGCACCGGCGATCCATTCGAGCCTGGAACCGCCCATGACCCGCTCGGTATCGTTGTCCTCGGGTGGAAACTGCGCAGGAACGGGTTTGTTCCTTCAGATATCTCGCGTCATCGCGACACGCCGAACCGGATCAGACAGACCGGGATCGGGATCGACAGGAGTTCGGCCCCGCCACGTCAAACCGCATGCGAGGTTCCCGGCTCATAGCCGATGACCACCGCGCCGAGGATCATGTCGATCACATGCTCCTTCAGCCGGTCCTGCCGGTCGGGCGCGAACAGCGTCTCGCCGAAGGAAGTCGAGAAGGTCGCCCGGTTCGAGACGTTGTAAAAGCTGGGCGCGCTGATCATCCAGTGCAGTTCCAGCGGATCGGCACTGTCGCGGAAAAGGCCCTGCGCCTTGCCCCGCGCGCAGACATCCGCCAATTTGTCGATGATCGACCGGTTGAGGCGCGGGATGATATCCGAACGGCGCAGATAATCGGCATTGTGGATGTTCTCGATCATCACCAGCCGGATGAAGTGGGGCGTTGCGGCATGCGCCTCGAACGTCGCCTTGACCAGAAGCGCCAGACCCTCCACCGGGCCGAGATTCTCGACCTTGAGCCGGTCCTCGTTCTCGCGCAGCGTCGAATAGACCCGCTCCAGCACGGCCTGATAAAGCCCCTCTTTGTCGCCGAAATAATAGTAGATCATCCGCTTGGAGGTCGAGGTATTGCGGGCGATCTCGTTGATATTGGCCCCAGAAAGACCATGCGCCGCAAACTCCTGCGTCGCGATGGTCAGGATGTTCTCCTTGACCGCCTCGGGGTCTTTCTTCCACGAGGTCTTCCGTTTCTTCGCCGGATTCTCTGCGCCGCCATCCATCGCCTGACCTCTTGCCGTCGCCTGATTCTGCCCCCTTGAATAGCATAAAATTAACTCCGGGGTACATTAACGTTGACAAGTTAACCCCCCGGTACAAAAAAGTGAGGTGATCAGCGATGCGAGGAGCGAATCGCTGACCGGAACACACCAAGGGAGGACAGGAATGTCTCGCAAACTGATTGGCGCACTCGTGGCGCTTGGCCTGGGCGCCACCATGGCCACCGCGCAGAATTACCCCAGCAAGGAAATCCAGGGCATCATCCAATGGGGCGCGGGCGGCTCGACCGACACGGTCATGCGCTCGGTCACACCCCATGCCGAGGATGCGCTTGGCGGCACGGTCGTCATGCAGAACATGACCGGGGCGGTGGGGGCCATCGCGCTGAACCATGTCGCAAACGCGCCCGCCGACGGCTACACCCTGCTGATGGGCGCGGAAAACCCGATGCTCTACAAGATCATGGGTCTGGGCGACAAGGATTACTCGGAATTCGTGCCGATCAACATCCTGGCCCGGGGCACGCCGATTCTGGTGGCCAACAACGAGGCCCCGTTCGACGACTATGTCGGCATGATGGCCTATATCGCCGAGAACCCCGGCGAATTGCGCATCGGTTCCACCGGACCGGGCGGCGTGCCATCGGTGGTCACCGCGATGATGAACACGGTCGAGGGCGAGCTTGACGTGATCGCCGTCCCCTATGATGGCGACGGCCCGGCGCTGACCGCGCTTCAGGGTGGGGCGATCGACGTGATGCCTGCGGTTCTGGGGGCCGCCATCGAAGGCATTCGCGCAGGCACGATGAAGCCGCTGGCGCTGTTCGATACCGCGCCGAGCGCCAAGCTGCCCGAGGTGCCTGCGGTCACCTCGTTCAACGAAGGCTATGCCACCTACCTGCCCTGGGGCCCGTTCTTTGGTGTTTTCGTTCCCAAGGGCACGCCGGATGACGTGGTGGCCAAGCTGAGCGCAGCCTATGCCAAGGGTGCGGAGCACCCCGATTTCGTGAGCCTGATGGACAGCCGAGGCTTTACCATGATGGCGATCAGCGGCGACGAGGCCGAGGCGTTTCTGACCAAATGGCAGCAGGGCACCGCGTGGCTCCTGCACGATGCCGGTCTGACCAAGGCATCGCCGGAAGAGTTCGGCATCGCCCGTCCGGGCGAATAACGCCTCCTGTCTGACGATTGCGGGTCTTCGGACCCTGTGAACATGGCGCCGCCCGCGCCGACGAAAGGCTGGGCGGCGCTTTGCGTTCCGGGAGAGGAGCCCGGGATGAACCTTGAGGGAGGAGAGCATCATGGACCCGGAATTCAGAGGCGACAGCGATCATCACGATGGCACATCGGATGCGACGCCCGGCGGCTACAGCGAACAGCGCAGGCCCGGCGAACTGGGCTTTGCGCTGGCACTGACCGCAGCGAGCCTCTACCTGCTTTACAGCGCCTATGGCATCTCGGGCTTTACCGCCCTGTCGGGCCCCGGCGCGATCCCGATGGCCACCACCTTTGTGATGGTCGTGGCGGCGGGCCTCGTTGCGCTGCGCTCATGGCGGCTGCCACGGATCACCACCGAGACGCTCGGCCGCGATATCCTGCCGCCGATGGTGATCCTCTTCATCGGGTTTCTGATCGTCTTTAGCCTGCTTCTGAAACCGCTCGGCTTCGTGCCGACCGCCGCACTTTTCCTGACGATTGCGATCAAGGTGCTGGCTCGCCGGGGCTGGGGCTATACGCTGGCGGTGGCGCTTGGCTCGTTGATCCTGATCTGGATCGTGTTCCGGGTGGTGTTCACCGTGCTCTTGCCCGCCGGTATCCTGCCCGAGGCTGAATTCATCCAGTTTTTCCGCGACCTTCTCTCCGGAGGGGCGTCGTGATGGACACGCTGCTTGCCATTCTGACGGTCTTTTCGCATCCCGACCTGCTGCTGCTTGTGGGCCTGGGCACCTTCGCCGGCATCTATATCGGCGCGATCCCCGGTCTGTCGGTGACGATGGCGGTGTCGATCCTGATTTCATTCACCTTTTCCTGGGATGTCTACCCGGCGATTTCGCTGATGGTGGGCATCTACATGGGCGGCGTCTATGGCGGGTCGCGCACCGCGATCCTGCTCAACATCCCCGGCGCGCCCTCGGCCATTGCCACGGCAATGGATGGCTATCCGATGGCGCAGCGCGGCGAAGCGGGACAGGCCATCGGCGTGACCACCGTGATGTCGTTCTTTGGCGGGCTGGTCGGCATTCTGGTGCTGGCGCTCGCGGCGCCCTTCGTGGCGGATTTTGCGCTCACCTTCCAGCCGCGCGATTACATGCTGCTGGCGGTGCTGGGCATCCTGCTGGTCGGCTCGCTCTCCACCGGTTCGCTGGTCAAGGGCATCTTTGCGGGTGCCTTGGGCATTGCCATCGGGGCCGTGGGCCGCGACCCGCTGACCTTTGCCGAGCGGTTCACCTTCGATCTGCAACTGATGGAGGGCGGAATTTCCTTCATCGCCGTGATGATCGGTATGTTCGGCGTGTCCGAGGCGCTGTTGCAGCTCCGAAACGTCGACAAGACCGCCGTGCGCCAAAAGATCACCAAAATCGTGCCCTCCTTTGGCGTGATCCGCAAATACCTGCCGCTCTCGCTGCAAACCTCGACCATCGGCGTGATCATCGGCGCGCTGCCCGGCACCGGCGGCGATATCGCGGCCCTCATGGCCTATGACCACGCCAAGCGCGTGACCAAAAACCCCAAGGTGCCCTTTGGCAAGGGCGCGATGGAGGGGCTCGTCGCACCTGAAACCGCAAACAACGCCGCCGTGGGCGGGGCCTTCATCCCGATGATGACGCTGGGCATCCCCGGCGATGCGGTCACCGCCATCATGATCGGCGCGCTTTTCATCCACGGGCTCAACCCCGGCCCGATGCTGATGGTGGATCAGCCCGATATGTTCTGGTTCATCGTCGGCGCGCTCTTCATGGCCAATATCTTCATGCTGATCTTCGGCCTCACCGGCATCCGCATCTTTACCAAGATCGTGGAAATGCCGCGCTCCGTCATCATCCCGCTCATTCTCTTGCTGTCCATCGTCGGGGCCTATGCGGTCAACAACTCGATTTCCGATGTCTACTGGATGCTGGGCTTTGGCGTCTTTGGATACTTCATGCGCCACTACGGCTATCCACTTGGCCCCGTCATCCTCGGGGTGATCCTGTCGCGCCTGCTCGATGACAACTGGCGCCGCGCCATCATCTCGGAACGCGAGGACCTTGGCCGCTTCTTCGAAGGCATCCTGACCAGCCCCCTCTCCTTCACCCTTTTCGCGGCGGTGATCCTGATCTTCGTCAGCCAGACACCGCTCTGGACCGCGCTGAAAACCCGCCTCTTCCGAAAGGCATCCCAATGACCGCGACCATCACCCGCACTGTGAAACTTGGCCTCATCGGCGACAATATCACCCGCTCGAAATCCCCCCGGCTGCATGTCACCGCCGGGCAGCTTACGGGCCTCAACGTGACCTATGACCGCCTCATTCCCCGCGACCTGCACCTCACCTTTGACGAGGTGTTCGATCAGGCGCAGGCAACCGGCTATCGCGGCCTCAACATCACCTACCCTTACAAGGAACTCGTGACCCGCCGCGTCACTGTCTCCGACCCGCTGGTGCGCGCCATCGGCGCGGTCAATACCGTGGTCTTTGACGCGGACGGCCCGCAGGGGTTCAACACCGACTACACCGGCTTCAAGCGCGCCTATCGCGCAGGTCTGGGCACCGCCAATCCCGGCACCGTCTGCCTGATCGGCACGGGCGGCGTGGGCAAGGCGGTGGCCTTCGGCCTCATCGGCCTCAACGCCACCGCCATCCGCTGCGTCGATCTGGATGCCGCCAAGGCCGAGGCACTGGCCTCTAGCCTGCGCGCCCTTGGCACCGCCACGCGGATCGAGGTCTCGACCGATCCCATCGCCGCCGCCAATGGGGCCGATGGCCTTATCAACTGCACGCCTCTCGGGATGGTCGGCATCGGTGGTACCCCCCTGCCCCCCTCCGCCATGGCTGGGGCCAACTGGGCCTTTGACGCGGTCTACACCCCTGTCGATACCCAATTCCTGCAAGATGCCACCGCCGCCGGGCTGCACATCATCTCGGGCTACGAGCTTTTCTTTGGTCAGGGCGTCGATGCCTGGGCGATCTTCACCGACACGCCGCTCAACGAGCCTGCCCTGCGCGCCGCCATCGAAGGGGATGCCCCATGAAAACCTCCATCGCCACCGTTTCCGTCTCCGGCAGCCTGCCCGAGAAACTCGAGGCCATCGCCGCCGCAGGCTTTGACGGCATCGAAATCTTCGAGCAGGATTTCATCGCCCATGACGGGACCCCCCGCGAGGTGGGCGAGATGATCCGCTCCATGGGGCTTGAGATCACCCTGTTCCAACCCTTCCGCGATTTCGAAGGTCTGCCCGCCCCCCTGCGCGCCAAGGCGTTCGACCGGGCAGAGCGCAAATTCGACCTGATGCAGGAACTCGGGACCGTCCTCATTCTGGTCTGCTCCTCCTGCCATCCGCAATCACTGGGCGGCATAGACCGCGCCGCCGAGGATTTTCACGAACTCGGAGAACGCGCGGCAAAACGCGGCCTGCGCGTGGGCTTCGAGGCGCTCGCCTGGGGCCGCCATGTCAACGATCACCGCGACGCCTGGGAAATCGTGCGCCGCGCCGATCACGCCAATGTCGGCCTCATCCTCGACAGCTTTCACACGCTCTCGCGCGGCATCGACCCCGACACCATCCGCCGCATCCCCGGCGACAAGATCTTTTTTGTCCAACTCGCCGACGCCCCCCGCATCGACATGGACCTGCTCTATTGGTCCCGCCACTTCCGCAACATGCCCGGCGAGGGCGATCTTGACGTGACCGGCTTCACGCAGGCGGTCGTTGCCACCGGCTACGCGGGCCCCATCTCGCTCGAAATCTTCAACGACCAGTTTCGCGGCGGCAGCACCCGCACCGTGGCCGAAGACGGCTATCGCTCGCTCACGGCCCTCCTTGACGATGTGCGCAGACGGGAACCCGACACCGCCCTGAACCTGCCCGCAATGCCCGCCCGTGCACAGGTCAAGGGCGTGTCCTTCGTCGAATTCGCCACGCGCGGGGATGAGGCGACAGCGCTCGAGTCGCTCCTGCAAACCTTGGGCTTCACCCCTGCGGGCCGCCATATCTCGAAACAGCTCTCGCTCTGGACCCAAGGTGACATCCGCATCGTCGTGAACCGCGAAACCTCAGGTTACGCCAGCAGCGCCTATACGATGCACGGCACCACCGTCTGCGATGTGGGCCTCAGCGTAAACGACGCCCCCGCCACCGTCACCCGCGCCACGGGCCTTGGCGCGCATCCCTTCTCACAGCCGCTTGGCCCCGGCGAATTGGACATTCCCGCCATCCGTGGCCTCAGCGGCAGCGTGCTGCATTTCATCGACGACAAAAGCGGGCTGAGCGATGTCTGGTCGGTTGAATTCACCCCCGACCAGCCCGCCCAAACCGGCGCGGGCCTCACCCGCATCGACCATCTGGCCCAAACCATGAGCTATGATCAGATGCTTTCGTGGTCACTGTTTTACACCACGCTCTTTGACATGAGCAAATCCCCCATGGTCGATGTGGTCGATCCCGATGGCCTTGTGCGCTCTCAGGCGTTGGAAACCCCGGATGGTGCCTTCCGCATCACGCTCAACGGCGCGGAAACCCACCGCACCATGGCGGGCAATTTCCTCGCCGACAGCTTTGGCGCGTCGGTCCAGCATATCGCACTGGCCACAGACGATATCTTTGCCACCGCAAGCGCCCTCACCACACGCGGCTTTGAACCTCTGCCCATGTCGCCCAATTACTACGCCGATCTCGCCGCGCGCTTCGATCTCGCGCCCGACCTTCTGGCGCGGCTCGAGGCGGGCAATATCCTCTATGACGAGGATGCAGCAGGCGCGTTCTACCAGCTCTATTCGCGCCCCTACGCAGGCGGCATGTTCCTCGAAATCCTAGAGCGCACGGGCGGCTATCAGGGCTACGGCGCGCCCAACGCCCCCTTCCGCATCGCCGCCCAGAAACGCCTCATGCGTCACAAGGGGATACCGAAACGATGACCGACAGACATGCCAAAGGCATGGCCGTGCGCCGCCGTCCTTGCCGCTGCCCAGGACCTCAGCGACAGGATCACGCCAGATCCGACAATGACGCCATGAACGTCGAGAACAGCTCACCCTGCGAGCTGACGCGCAGCTTGGCATAGATGTTGCGGCGGTGAATGCGCACCGTGCCGGGGGTGATGCCGAGCGCGCGGCCCGTCGCATCGGCGGAATGGCCCTTGAGGACATATTCCACCACCTCGGCCTCGCGCGGGGTGAGCAGGTTGCGCCCGAAACTCTGAAAGGCATCCTCGATCAGTTGCGGCAGGCGCGGCCCGTTGCCTGCCGGTTGCGACGAGAACTGCCCGATCAGGCCGCCCCACTGCTTTTGTGCGATGGCCGCGACGAACGGCAATAGCGCTTCCAGATCGCGGAACTCGCGGGCCGAGAACACCTTGTGCGCGCGCATGGCGGAGATCACCACGCTGACCTCGTCGCCGACATCGACGACAAAGCCTATTTCTTCGGCAAGGCCGGTCTGCACGTAGTAATTGCGGAAATATTCAGCCTGATAGAATCGGTCCGGCGCGAGATCGCGCAAGCGCGCCAGCCTCGCCTTGGCCGGGCGTTGCGAATGCAGGTAGAACGGATCCAGAAGGTACGGACCCGCCTGGTAGTCGTCGACCATGACCGTGCGCTTGGTGGCGGGGAAATCGTCAAACAGATCAATAGGTTTCAGGTCGCGGTGATAGGCGAAGATCACCGTGAACTCGAACGGAACGATGACCCGCAGGGCGTCGGTGAGCGCGACGGCGAAACCCGGCTTGCCCAGGTTCGAAACGGTGCGCGCGCTGGCCGCAACCCAATCCGAAAGCTGCGATTTCGTGGTCATCTATGCCCTTTATGATATATACAACATATCCGGCATTTCGTAGCATTTTCCCTGATAGCGGTATAGCCCCCCTGGGGCCGATAAATGCAGGACATGTTGTGCTGGACGCATATGCAGGGATGGGAGTAGACATGCGGGCCTCCTCGGAAACGGATGCAGATCGGGGCGCGCGCGCCGCGTATGTCGCGGAGTTCGTGAATGTTTCCAAGCGCTTCGGGCCGGTGCTGGCGGCGGATCGGTTGAACCTCGGGATCAGGCGGGGCGAGTTTCTGTCCTTCCTCGGCCCCTCGGGCTGCGGCAAGACGACGGCGCTGCGCATGCTTGCCGGGTTCGAGGCACCGAGCGAGGGCCGGGTCCGCATCGACGGATCCGACATGAGCGCGGTGCCGTCCTACCGCCGCCCGGTCAACATGGTGTTCCAGCAATATGCGCTCTTTCCGCATATGAGCGTGTCGCAGAACGTGGGCTATGGCCTGCGCCAACGCCGCCCGCGCATGGCCAAGCCCGAGATCGCGCAGCGCGTCGCCAAGGCGCTCGACACCGTGCGGCTGGGAGAGTTCGGCGCGCGCCGGGTCTGGGAATTGTCGGGGGGCCAGCAACAGCGCGTGGCGCTGGCGCGCGCGATCATCAACGAACCCAAGATCCTGCTTCTGGACGAGCCGATGGCCGCGCTCGATGCCAAGCTGCGCGGCGAGATGCAGCGCGAGTTGCTCGATCTTCAGCGCAGCCTCGGGATCACCTTCGTGCTGGTCACCCACGATCAGGAGGAGGCGCTGTCGATGTCCGACCGGATCTGCATCATGGGCAACGGGCGGATCGCGCAGGTCGGCAGCCCGCAGGATCTCTATGACCGGCCGCGCAACCGCTATGTCGCGGATTTCGTCGGCAAGGCGAATATCCTGTCCGGCGAGGTCGTCGCGCGCGGCGAGGGGCGGGCCAAGGTCGCTCTGGCCTCGGGCATGCAGGTGCTGGTGTCGGACGAGAGCCCGGATGCCCGCCGACAGGTCGAGATCGTCGTGCGCCCCGAGGCGCTGGGCCTGGGCACCACGGCAGAGACCGGGGGTGCCGCGCTCCGGGCGCGCATCACGCATCACACCTTTCTGGGCGATCATACCGAATACCTGCTGGAGGCCGAGGAGATCGGACCGGTGCAGGTGAACCTGCCGAGACAAGCCGAAAGAGCGTCGGGCGGGCATGGGGTGGGCGATGAGGTCCACATCCTGTGGGCGGCGGATACGGGCCGTATCCTCGCCACCGAAGACTGACAGAACATGAACCTGAACAATCCAACAAGGGAACACGATCATGACCAAGGACAATACGCTGATCACCCGGCAGAAATTCATCGAACACCTGCGCAGCTATGAAAAAGGCTCGATCTCGCGTCGGCATTTTCTCGGCGCGACCGGCCTCGGCACCGCGATGGCGGTGATGGGCGGGGCCCTGCCGGGGCTGATGCCCGGCCGGGCGCGGGCGCAGGATCTGGGCGACCGGGTGGTTCTGGCCACCTGGCCCAACTATCACGACACGGCGAATTTCGACAGTTTCACCGACGCGACCGGGGTTTACAGCCAGGTCAACGTCTTTGGCTCGAACGAGGAAATGCTGGCCAAGCTGCAAGCGGGCGGATCGGGCTGGGATGTCTTCGTGCCGACCAACTATGCCATCTCCACCTATGTCAAAGCGGATCTGATAGAGCCGCTCGACCTGTCGAAACTGCCGAATTACGATCCCGCGGCTTTCGATCAACGGTTTGCCGATGCGGGCACGATCGACGGCACCGTCTATGCCGTGCCCAAGAACTGGGGCACCACGGGCATCGCCTTCAACTCCGCCAAGACCGGCGGCGTCGTGGATAGCTGGAAAACCTTCTTCGACGGCGCGCGCGATCAGTTCGACGGACGGGTGATGGTGCATGACTATCAGCTCACCACCATCGGCAATGCGCTGGTCTATTTCGGGCACAGCTTCAACTCGGTCGACGAGGCGGAACTGGCGGATGCCGAAAAGCTGCTGATCGACGTCAAGCCGCATCTCTTCGCGATCTCCTCGGATTATCAGCCGTCGATGCGCAATGGCGATGCCTGGCTGACGATGTGCTGGACCGGCGATGGCAAGCAGATGAACAGCGACATGCCCGAGATCGGTTTCGCGCTGGGCAAAGAGGGCGGCGAGATCTGGTCGGATTACTATGCCATCCCCAAGGACGCGCCGCATCGCGAGGCGGCCTATGCGCTGATCAACTATCTGCTCGATCCGCAGGTGAACGCGCGCGAGGCCTTGGCGCATGGCTATCCGGTGGCCGATGCCCGCACCAACGCGCTCCTGCCCGAGGATCTGCTGAGCGATCCGATCCTCTATCCTGCCGCCGAAGTTCTGAGCCCGCTGGAATTTGGCGCGGCGGTCACGCTGACCGATCCGAACCGGGCCGAACTGATGGCGCGGTTCAAGTCGGCCTGAGGCAGAGGGACGGACGATGGCCATGGCACACACCCGGGCGCGCGCGCTGCTCCTGACGCCTGCGGGCCTGTGGTATGCGGCGCTTTTGTTGTTCCCTCTGGCCGTCGTCCTGATCTTTTCCTTCGGCGAGCGCAATCCGATCGGCGGCTATGCGCCGGGCTTCACGCTCGCGCAATATGCCAACCTTCCGGCACGCTTCGCCGCCTTTCGCAACACGCTGACGCTGGCACCGCTGGGCACCATCGCGGCGCTGCTCATCGCCTATCCGCTTGCTTATTACCTGGCACTACGGGTGTCACCGCGCTGGAAGACGACGCTGCTTATTCTGGTGATCGTGCCGTTCTGGACCTCGATCCTGATCCGCTCCTATGCGTGGATTTACCTTTTGGGCGGCAATGGCATTCCGGCCCTGCTCGAGGCGTTCGGCTTGGGCGATATCCGGCTGATCAACACGCCCTTTGCGGTGCTGGTGGGCATTGTCTACGGCTATCTGCCGCTGATGGTCTTTCCGATCTACGTGGCGCTCGAAAAGCTCGACAAGAGCCTGCTGGAGGCCGCCTCGGACCTGGGCACGCCACCCTGGCGCAGCTTTCTGCAGATCACCCTGCCGCTCTCGATGCCGGGGGTTCTGACCGGCTCGATGCTGGTCTTCATCCTGCTGACCGGGGAATTCCTGATCCCGGCCATTCTGGGGGGTGGCAAGGTGTTCTTTGTCGGCAACGCATTGGTCGATCTGTTCCTGCAGTCGCGCAACTGGGCGTTCGGCTCTGCGGTGGCGGTGGCGCTGATCGTGATCATGCTGATCGTCGTGGCGCTCTATACGCGGGCGGTCAAACGCTTCGGGGCCAGCCGCGACGATGTCGGGCTGATGTGAGGATGCCATGAGATTTTACGCGGTCGCCGTCTACGGCTTTCTTTACCTGCCCATTGCGATCATCGCGCTGTTCTCGTTCTCGGCGGGGCGGAGCGCCAGCTCGATGCAGGGGTTTTCGACCGAATGGTACGGGCGCGCGCTCAACAATCCCTTCGTGATGGAGGCGCTCTGGACCTCGCTGAAGGTGGCGTTCTTCTCGGCGGTTCTGGCCACGGTTGCGGGCACCATGGCGGCGCTGGCACTGACCGGCATGAAGGGGCGGTTGCGCGCGGTCTTCGATGTCCTGGTGATGATTGCGGTGATGATTCCGGGCGTCGTGATCGGGATCGCCGCGCTGATCGCGCTGGTCACGGTGTTCGATCTCGTCAATCCATGGGTCGAGAGCCTGACCGGGCGGCAAGTCTCGCTCGGCCTCGGGTCGCTGATCGGGTTGCACGGCATGTTCACCATGTCGCTCGTGGTGCTTTTGGTGCGCGGGCGGCTGGAGAGTTTTGACCGCGCCCAGATCGAGGCGTCGAACGATCTCGGGGCCAGCCCTTTGGGGACCTTCCTGCAAGTGACCCTGCCACAGATCGCGCCGGCCATTCTGGCGGGGTTTCTGCTGGCCTTCACCTTCAGCTTTGACGATTTCATCATGGCGTTTTTCGTGGCCGGGTCGGAGACGACGCTGCCGATCTACATTTTCTCGTCCATCCGCCGTGGCGTGACGCCCGAGATCAATGCCATCGGCACCATGGTCATGGCGGCCTCGCTCACGCTGCTGATCGTCGCGCAGGTCCTGCTGCGGCCGGGTCAGTCACGGACGAAAGGGTAAACCGGGGTGCAGGAGACAGCCATGCTCAAGGATCGTATCGCGCTGGTCACGGCGGCCGGATCGGGGATCGGCAGGGCGGGCGCCTGCGCCATGGCCCGCGACGGGGCCACGGTGATCGTCACCGATCTGGATGGCGCCCTCGCAAAGGAGACGCTGGCGCAGATCGAGGCCGCAGGCGGACAGGGCGCGGCCTTTGCGCTCGATGTGACGGATGACGCGGCCTGCCGGGCGGCGGTCGACCGGGTGCTCGCGAATCATGGACGTCTCGACATCCTGCACAGCCACGCCGGCATCCAGATCCCCGGACGGCTCGAGGACATCAGCGCCGACCAGATGGATGCGGCCTGGGCGCTCAACGTGCGGGCGCATTTCGTGCTGGCGCAGGCGGTGATCGCGCCGATGCGGGCACAGGGCGGCGGATCGGTGATCGTGACCGCGTCGAATTCGGGCTGTCAGTATGATCGCGGCATGATCTCCTACGCCACCACCAAGCATGCCGCCGTCGCGATGGTCAAACAGATGGCGGCGGATTACGCGCCCGAGAACATCCGCGTCAACGCGCTCTGCCCCGGCTTCGTCGACACGCCCTTCAATGCCGGGTTCGAGACCCAGATGGGCGGGCGGGCGGCGCTCGAATCCTATGTCGCGGGCTCGATCCCGATGGGCCGTTGGGCCAGCGTCGAGGAGATCGCCGAGGGCATCGTCTATCTGGCCTCGGACCGGTCGAGTTTCGTCACCGGGCTGGCGCTGGTCATCGACGGGGGCGAGCGGCTCTGATGATCCGTCAGGCGCCTGAATGGTCTTGTTGATGGCCCGAAGACCCGCGCCGCACGGCGTTCCACCGCCGGTCACACGCACATCCCGTAAACGTGACCGTGGAAAACGCCGGTGCCGCCGTCCTGTGTCCTGCCCGCTCGCGGCCCACCGGGTGCGTCCGTAGCGATCTGGAAAATAAATGAAAATCAGATCGTTATATTTTTTTGAACGGGATTGCCCGATGGCGGTACCGCCCCCCTTGGTCCGCTGCCGACAAGAACGCCCAACGGTGAACTGTCTTTCGATCCATCGCATCTCTCTATAGAGTCGGGCCGAGGCGAAACTCTGCCATCCAGACGCCGCCCCATCCCGTGTCGCGAGCGTAAAAGAGTATATCGTGATGAAGCGCAGACAGGTCATGATCCTTGCAACCGCCACCGCACTGACCAGCGCGGCCCCGCATCCAGCGCATGCCGATGCCACGATCCTCACGCTCAACGATCTCAGCAGCGGCACCACGACAGGGTTCAGCGATGCCGATCTCGCCGCCCTGCCGCAGCAAAGCTTTGATACCGGCACGATCTGGACCGATGCGGTACGAACCTTCGCGGGCCCCTCCCTGCATGCGATTCTTGCGGCAGCGGGCACCGAACCGGCGCGCCTGCGGATCCATGCGATCAACGAGTACAGTGTCGAGTTTCCCGCCGACAAGATCACCCGGACCACCCCGATTCTGGCCAACCGGGTCGATGGCAAACGCTTTTCGGTGCGCGAAAAGGGCCCGCTCTGGGTGATGTTCCCCTTCGACCAGAACCCGGAATTCCAGAGCGAGGAAATCTTCGCGCTGAGCGTCTGGCAGGTCAACCGGATCGACATTCTGGCAGACTGACCGTGGCCCGACTCTCGCCCTCCGGCGGGACGGCGGATCGGCTGCGCAGCCCGCGCGGAATCAAGATGCCGCGCAGCGCCCACGCGCCTCCCCTTGTCTCGACACCATCCGACTCGAAACCGGAACAAAACGTGAATACAATGCAACCCTGTCTGCCACGCCCTCCGAGTCGCACCCCCACATGCCCTTTGCCGAACTCTCTGCCCTCTCGAATTTCACCTTCCTCACCGGGGCCGTCCATCCCGAGGAGTATATCGAGCGTGCCGCCACGCTCGGCCTCTCGGGCGTGGCCATCGCCGATGAGAACTCCGTCGCGGGCATCGTGCGCGCCCATGCCCGCGCGCGCGAGATCGCCCGGCAGGTGCGCGAACGCCAGAGACAGGAGGCGCGCGACGGGATGATCGGCCCATCCGCGCCCTGGCCCACCACCCCGCACTGGGCCGCCACCCCCCGGCTCATTCCCGCCGCCCGGCTGGTACTGCGCGACGGGCTGACGCTCACCGCCCTGCCCCGCGACCGGCAGGGCTGGGCCAGCCTCTGCCGCCTGCTCACCCTCGGGCGGCGGCGCGCGGCCAAGGGCGGCTGCGAACTGCATCTCGCGGATCTGCTGGCGGGGGCGGCTGGCCTCGCGCTGCTGCTGCATCCCGGCGCGGGCCGGGACTGGTTCAGGCACGCGCAGCACCTGACAGAGCGCTTCGGTGCTCACATGCACCTGCTGCTGCGCCCGCATTATGACGGGCGCGACCGGGCACGCTTTGACCGCCTGACCCAACAGGCCGCCCGGCTGGGCCTGCCCACCCTTGCCGCCGCCTGCCCGATCCTGCACCGCGCGCAGCGCCGCCGCCTTGCCGATGTCCTCAGCGCCATCCGGCTGGGCGTGACGGTGGACCGGCTGGGCCGCCACGCCCTGCCCAATGCCGAAGCGCGCCTGCGCTCCGAAGCCGAGATGCGCCGCCTCTTCACCGGTCATGAGGCGGCGGTCGACCGCGCCGCCAGCCTCGCCAGGCGGCTCACCTTCTCGCTCGACGAATTGCGCTACGAATACCCCAGCGAGGTCGCTGCGAACGAGACCCCGACCCAGAGATTGCGGCGGCTGGCCGAGGCGGGGCTCGACTGGCGCTATCCGAACGGTGCCTCGGCGCGGGTGCGGGGCCTGATGGAGCATGAGCTGACCCTGATCGCCAAGCTGCGCTACGAGCCTTATTTCCTGACCGTGCGCGACGTGGTGGCCTTTGCCCGCTCACGCGGCATCCTGTGTCAGGGGCGCGGCTCGGCGGCCAATTCGGTGGTCTGCTACTGCCTCGGCGTCACCTCGGTCTCGCCCGAGATCGGCACCATGGTGTTCGAGCGGTTCGTCTCCGAGGCGCGCGACGAGCCGCCCGATATCGACGTCGATTTCGAGCACGAGCGCCGCGAGGAGGTGATCCAGTGGATCTATGAACGCTACGGGCGGCACCGCGCCGGGCTCTGCGCCACGGTGATCCACTACCGCTCCAAACGCGCGATCCGCGAGGTCGGCCGCGCCATGGGCCTCAGCGAAGACATCCTCGGCGCGATGACCTCGCAGATCTGGGGGTATGGCGGCGATGGCAGGCTCAGCCCGGACCGCCTGCGCGAACTGGGCCTCGATGCGAGCGAGCCGCGCCTTGCCCTCACCCTCGATCTGGTGCGCGAGATCATCGGCTTTCCCCGCCATCTCAGCCAGCATGTCGGCGGTTTCATCATCACCGAGGGGCGGCTCGACGAACTGGTGCCGATCGAGAACGCCAGCATGGCCGACCGCACGGTGATCTGCTGGGACAAGGACGATATCGACGCGCTCGGCATCCTCAAGGTCGACGTGCTGGCGCTCGGCATGCTCACCTGCATCCGCAAGGCGTTCGATCTCCTGCACGATCATCGCGGGCAGGCGCATACCCTGGCCACCCTGCCGCCCGAAGACCCCGCCGTCTACGAGATGCTCAGCCGCGCCGACAGCCTGGGTGTCTTTCAGGTCGAAAGCCGCGCGCAGATGAATTTCCTGCCACGCATGCGCCCGCGCTGCTTTTACGATCTGGTGATTCAGGTGGCGATCATCCGCCCCGGGCCGATTCAGGGCGACATGGTGCATCCCTTCATCCGCCGCCGCAACGGCGAGGAGCCGGTCAGCTTTCCCTCCGACGCACTCGGCCGGGTGCTGGGCAAGACCCTCGGCGTGCCGCTCTTTCAGGAACAGGCGATGCAGATCGCCATCATCGGCGCGGGGTTCACCCCCGAAGAGGCCGACCGCCTGCGCCGCTCGCTCGCCACCTTCAAGAAACACGGCAATGTCAGCGAGTTTCGCAACCGCTTTCTGCGCGGCATGCGCGCCAATGGCTATGACATGGTGTTTGCCGAACGCTGTTTCAGCCAGATCGAGGGCTTCGGCAGCTACGGCTTTCCCGAAAGCCACGCCGCCAGCTTTGCCCATCTGGTCTATGCCAGCGCCTGGATCAAGCATCACCACCCGGCGGTCTTTGCCTGCGCGCTGCTGAATTCGCAGCCGATGGGGTTCTACGCCCCCGCCCAGATCGTGCGGGATGCGCGCGAGCATGACGTGACCGTGCGCCCGGTCTGCATCAACGCCTCTTATTGGGACAACACACTGGAGCCCGACCGGCAGGGGCGGCTGGCGCTGCGCCTCGGCTTTCGCCAGGTCAAGGGCGTCGCCCGGGACGAGGCCGACTGGATCGCGGCGGCGCGCGGCAACGGCTATGCCGGACCGCAAGACGTCTGGCGGCGCGCGGGCCTTGCACCTGCGCTGCTGGCGCGTCTGGCCGAGGCCGATGCCTTCGCCGCCCTTGGCCTCACGCGACGCGATGCGCTCTGGCAGGCCAAGGCGCTGCTCAGCCCCGAACCACTGCCGCTCTTCGCCCATGATCTCGATGGCGAGGCGATCCACGAACCGGCGGCGCATCTGCCGAAAATGACCCTCGGCGAAGAGATGGTCGAGGATTACGCCGCCCTGCATCTGAGCCTGCGTGCGCATCCGCTGGCCCTGCTGCGGCCCCTCCTGACCCCGCCCGACAGCTGAGGTCATTGCCAATCCGGATCGTTACGGAAATACTCGGGCCGGAATCCAGATCAACGCCAAGGAGCCATCATGCGCTGCGTCTTCATCAATATCCGCTGCAAGCCGGGCCACTCCTACCGCGTGGCCGAGGCTATCGCCCTGCGCGAGATCCATTCCGAACTTTACTCGACCTCCGGCCCTTTCGACCTGCTGATGAAACTCTACATCCCCGAGGCTGAGGATATCGGCAAATACATCAACGACAACCTGCTCGATATCGACGGGATCGAACGCACCGAGACGACGCTGACCTTCAAGGCGTTCTGAGAACAGGAATGGGATGGATCTGTCGTTTAAGCTTGGTGCCAATGCGCGGAATCGAGGTGCCGCAGGCACCGCCGCGCAGCGCCCGACCGCCCCCCGGGCGGGCGCTTTTGTAACGTGTCAAATATCTGAAAGCGCAGGAATATTTGACTACTATAAAGTGCCTTCCGGCAAGGTTGAAGCGCCCACCCGCGGTCGGGCACCGCGCGGCTCCTCCCTGAAACCGCCAATGTCCCCTCCAGCCCCGCAATCACTGCCTCTCGCAACACCCGCAGCAGGGCCGACACCCTCAAATTCACCGCGACACTGAAACCAATCAGCCCGCCTCCTGCGTGATCTCCGACAGCAACCGCGCCGGGTCTATCCCGCGTTTCTCGGCACTGCTGCGCACCGCCTCCCGAAGCCCCGTGCTGCGGCGCAACAACCGGCGGAACCGCTGCTCGTCGAGCACCAGAAGCGTGCTCGGCGCAATCGCACGCACCTCGGCGCGCCGCGCCTTCTTCATCAGGATCGCCATCTGGCCGAACATCTCGCCACGCCCCAGCCGCCAGGTCTGTCCCGCGCCCTCCAACTCGACCGCACCCGAGGCGATGAAGAACACGCTCCGCGCCGGGCTGTCCGTGCGAAAGATCACGTCCCCGGCATTGACATAGCGGGGCTTGAGCGCGCGCGCGAGATGCCGCAGCGCCTGCGCGTCCAGATCGGCAAAGAGCGGAAACTGCCGCACCAGATCCGTGCGCCGCAACGCAATATCGAGCGGCGGGCGATCCTCCGAGGCGGCGCGGCGCAGGGCGATCTTCTCCATCAGCTTGGTATGAACTTCGGCCCCGATCAGCCCATCCTCGCGCATCGTGGCATATTCGCGCTCTTCCAGCCGCAGCGCGGTGCGGCGGATGAACCGCCGCTCCAGCTCCTCGGCATAGCCCGGATATTGCAGGCGCAACCCCTCGAGCGCGGTCTCCACCGCCTCGACCCGCCGCGTCAGCAGATCGTGCAGCAGTTCGGCCACGCGCCGCCCGTGAATGCGACGGATGCGCCCGTCGATGAAGGTGCCGAGATCGCGCAGGATCAGACGCTGTGACAGCAGCCGCTCGAACCGGTCCGCCGTCAGCCGCGCCAGCGGCCGCGACAGGCCCAGCCGGTTATGCAGCACCACGGCGGCGCGAAACGCCCGGCCATAGGCGATGCTGCGCCGCGCCGCGCGCCGGTAGCCGTTGCGCCCGCCCGCGCGCGCGCCCTCGATCAGCCGGTCGGCATCCGACAGCACGGTGTCGGCCATCCGCGCCGAGATCGTGCGCTCGCGCATCCGCGCCAGAATCGTGTCGCGCTCATGCCCGGCCAGCGCTATCAGCCCCAGCGTGATGCGGTCGCGCTCCAGGATATCGGCCCGGTCCTCGGCGGATTTCACCGCCATCTCCAGCCGCTCGCCGAACCGCTTGGCCTCCGAGCGCACGATGTCATGGGTCAGCTCGTAATTCTCGTTGGTGCGGGCGACATCCTCGCGCACGGTCTGCAGGGCCACGGCCACCACCTGCCGCGACAGCGCCTCATCGAGCGCCGACAGCCGGTCGAGGCCAAGCCGCCGGATGACCCAGCGCAGCGTCGTGCCCTGCACGATCAGCGTGAACAGGGTAAAGCCGGTCGCCAGAATGCCCGCCACCCGCTGAATCCCGTCCGGCACGCGAAAGCTTTCGGTCACCGCCAGCGCCAGCGCCAGCGTGACCGCCCCGCGCAAGCCCCCCCAGAGGATGGCAACCCGGTAGGGCCGCTCGACGGCGGGCGACAGGCGCAGCGCGGTCAGCAGCGGCAAGAGCCCGTATAGCACCACCACGCGCGCCGCGAGCGCGGCCAAGATCACCACGCCGACCAGCGCGAAATCCCCGACCTGCACCTCTTCCAGCAGCCGCGGAATGAGCAGCGCCGCAAGGATAAAGATCAGCGCCCCCGCCCAATGCGCCAGCACGTCCCACAGCTCGCGCAGATTGCCCCAGCTTTGCGGCGTCAGCCGCCCCGGCCCCGCGAGGTTCAGCGTGATTCCGGCCACCACCACCGCAATCACCCCCGACGCGCCGACCAGCTGCTCAGCCCCGATATAGGCCAGATAGGGCAGCGCCACCGAGATCGACAATTGCGCCAGCTCAAAGCGCGCGGCGCGGGTCATCAGCCAGATCGCAACCTGCGCCGCGAGCCATCCGATCACCGCGCCGCCCGCGATCAGCACCGGAAACCGCAGCAGCGCATCGCTCAGCGCCGGATTGGGCGTGCCCAGCATCACAAAGCCCATGAACAGGCCGAAAAGCGCAATCGCTGCGGCGTCGTTCAGCAGGCTCTCGCCCTCGATGATCCGCGCCAGCCGTCGCGGCGCCGAGATCGAGCGAAAGATCGACACCACCGCCGAAGGGTCCGTGGTCGACACGATCGCCCCGATCAGCAGGCAGGCGGCCAGCGGCAGCGCGCTCACCCAGAAAAGCGCATAGCCCACCGCCAGCGTCGCCACCACGACCGCCACCACCGCCAGCATCAGGATCGGCACCCAGTCGTCGACCATCCGCCGCAGGTTCATGCCCAGCGTGACCTGAAACAGCAGCGTCGGCAGGAACACGTAGAGAAACACGTTCGACCGGATCGGCAGCGCGAGAATCGCCTCGGCCACCGGGTTGAGCGCATCGGTCAGCTCGGTTTGCAGGAAAAACAGCGCGCCCGCGCCGATCAGGATGCCGATGATCGCGAGTATCACGCTATAGGGCACCCGTAACCGCGCCGCCAATGGCTCGGCCACGCCGATCACCAGAAACAGCGCGGCAATGATGCTGAGGATGAGAACGATATCCATGCTGTCGAAATATCACACTGACCGGCGAACACATCGGGAAAATCCCGCGCCTGACGTCAGATCAGAGGCGCACGGTCTCGCCCCCCGCCGCCTCGGCGTCGGAATGATCATGCGTCACCTGCAGGACCGGCAGGGCGCGACTGCGGGCGGTCTCGAAGACCAGCGCGCGCACCTGCGCGCGCAGCCCGGTATCAAGCTTGGAAAACGCCTCATCGAGGAGCAGCGCGCGCGGCTCTGACAAGAGCATCCGTTGCAGCGCCACCCGCGCCCGCTGCCCGCCCGAGAGCGTGGCGGGGTCACGATCGGCAAAGCCCGCAAGCCCCACTTCCGCCAGCGCTGCAAGGGTCCGCGCACGCCGCGCCGCACGGCCCCTGAGCCCCGGTTTCAGGCCAAAGGCGAGATTGGCCCCGACCGACAGATGCGGGAACAGGTATTCGTCCTGAAAGAGAATGCCGATCTGCCGCGCCTCGGTGGGCAGACCCGCCAGATCGCGCCCGTCCAGCCGGATGCGCCCGGTCATGGTGAACACGGGCTCCAGCGTGCCGGTGATCGCCGCCAGCAACGTCGACTTGCCCGAGCCCGACGGCCCCATCACGGTCAGCACCTCACCCGGCCCGACGGTGCAGTCAAGCGCCATCAGCCGCACATCGCCCAGTGAAAGCACCACCTGCTCGAACCGCAGGCCGGTCATCTGCGCGGCCCCGTCAGCCATTCAGCAATCCTTTCCGGTTGCGCCACATCAGGCGCGGCAGCAGCACCGCCAGCGCGAAAGGGGCAAAGGCCGCCGCCATCTGCGCCAGCGCATAGACCCCGATCACCCGCCGGTCGCCGCCCGAGGCCAGCGCCACCGCCTCGGTGGTCAGCGTCGGCACCCGGCCCGCGCCGACCAGCAGGGTGGGCAGGTATTGCCCCACCGACACGGCAAACCCCACCGCCGCCGCCGTCAGCACCGGCCGCAAGAGCATCGGCAAGCGCACCGCCCAGAGCACCCGGTCCGGCCCCGCCCCAAGCGCGCGGGCGATGATATCCTGCCGCCGGTCCCAGGCCCGCCACGGATCGGCCAGCGCGAGAAACACATAAGGCAGCACGAAGACCAGATGCGCCAGCGTCACCGCCAGCCGCCCGCCATCCACCCCGGCGCTGATCGACAGCGTCTGAAACCCCGCCAGAAACGCCACCTGCGGCACGATCAGCGGCAGGTACAGCAGCCACAGCGCCCGCGTGGCGGGGCGCAGCCCGTGGCGATGCTCGGCCTCCAGACAGGCCAGCGTCAGCAAGAGCGCAAGGCCGGTGGCGGTCGCGGCGATGATCAGCGTCTCGGCCACCGGCCCCGCCAGGCGCGGCCCGTGGCGCGCCCAGTTGCGCAGGGTAAATCCGTCAGGCAGCAGATCGGGAAACTGCCAGAGCCCGGCAAACGACCAGACCACCTGACCCGCCAGCCCCGCGATCACCGCCAGCGCCGCCGCCGCCCCAAGCGCCAGCGCGAGACGGCGGATCGCCTGATCGACGCCGCGATGCCCGCGCGCGCCCGACGCGATCCAGCGCCGCCCGAGACCCGCAACCGCCATCTCCATCAGTCGCCACAGGGCCAGCCCCACAACCACCAGCCCCAGTTGCAGCACCGCCCCCGCCGCCGCCTGAAAGCGCAGCGCAAGGTCAGGGTCGTTCATCCAGCGCACCACCTGCACCGCCAGCGTCGGCGGCGTGTTCGGCCCGAGGATGATCGCCACATCGACCACCGACATGGAAAACGCCAGAACCGCATAGACCGGCAGCCGGATCTGCCGGTAAACCAGCGGAAACACGGTCTTGAGCCAGCCGGTCACCCGCGCATAGCCCAGCGCCTGCGCCATCCGCAGGCTTTGGGCGGGGCGCGCCTGCGACAACGCGGCAAGCGTCATCAGCAACAGGAACGGCACCTCCTTGGTGACCAGGCCAAAGATCAGGCTCAGCCCCGCCGGATCCTGTAGAATCAGCAGATCGGGCGGCTGCTCCCAGCCCGTGCCCCAGGGCGACAGCCCCCGTACGATCCAGCCCGACGGCGCGATCAGGAACGCCAGTCCAAACGCCGCCGCCGCATGCGGCACCGACAAAAGCGGCGACAGCAGCCGCTCGATCATGCCAAAGGTGCGCGTCCCCGCCCAGCCCGCGCAGATCAGCACCACAATCGCCAGCGAGATCGCCGTCGCAGCGAGCCCAACCCCTAGGCTCAGCGCCACCGCGCGGGGCAGCCCCGGCCAGGCAAAAAGCTGCTCGAACGGCGCAAGGCTGACCCCCGTGCCGCCCAGCGCGGGCATGTAGCCCAAGGCGGGGGCCAGCGTGCCCAGAAGCCCCGCCAGCACCGGCCCCAGCATCACGCCCAGCGTCAGCAGCGGGGCCCAGGGCAGGAACCGCGCCCGCCGCGCCGGCCGTGCCGGGGGGGTGGTGCTGGCAGCGGCGCGCACGGGTCTTTACTGACCGACGCCGTAGCGCGCGGTCCAGTCCTGCTCCAGCCGAACCATCCACGACGGGTGCGGCTCGGGCAGCGCATCGCCCAGCTCATCGGGCGAGAGCGTCGCGACGCCCAACTCGATCGCGTCGAATGTCGCGCGATCCTCGGGGCTTAGCTTGTCCAGCGCCAGCACCGTGCCATTGCCCCAGACCGCCGGGTCGGATTTATGCGCCTGCGCCTGCGGAGACATCAGGAAATTCGCCAGCACCAGCGCGCCCTCTTTCGCATTGGCGTTATAGGGAATGGCGACAAAGCTCGCATTGCCGATGGTGCCGCCGTCCAGCACATAGCTGCGCACCGTGTCGGGCAGCTCGAAATTGGCGATGGCGTTCGACGGCTCGTTCGGGTTGAAGCTGAGCGCGAGGTCGATCTCGCCATCGTTCATCAACTGAATGAGCCGCGGCCCCGATTGCGGATAGGCCGCACCGCTGCGCCACAGGTGCGGCGTCAGCGCATCCAGATACGCCCAGAGCGGCGCGGTGGCGGCCTCATAGCTCTCCTCGCTCACCGGCTCGGTCAGCACCGACGGATCAGGCGTCAGCTCCATCACCGCCTGCTTGAGAAAGGTCGAGCCGACGAAATCGGGCGGCTGCGGATAGGCAAAGCGGCCCGGATTGTCCCGCGCCCAGTCAAGCAGCGCGGGGATCGAGCGGGGCGGCTCGGCCAGTCGCGCGGTATCGTGGAAAAAGACGATCTGCGCCATGCCCCACGGCGCCTCCAGCCCCTCGGTCGGCACGGTGAAATCCGACGTGACGGCGGGCTTGCCCTCGACATCGACGAATTGCCAGTTGGGCAGATCCTCGGCCCATGGGCCATAGAGCAACCCCTGCTCCTTCATCGCCGCAAAGTTCTCGCCGTTGATCCAGATGAGATCGACCGCGCCGCCCGCATCCTTGCCCGCCGATTTCTCGGCGATGACCCGGCTCACGGCATCCGAGGTGTCCTTAAGCTTCACATGCTCGACGGTGACGCCATAGCGCTCGGCCACCTGATCGCCCGCCCAGGCGATATAGTCATTTGTGGCGTTCGAGCCGCCCCAGGCGTGCCAATAGACGGTCTGTCCCTCCGCCGCGCCGGTGATCGCGTCCCAATCCTTGGGGTCCGGCACCACCTCCTGCGCGGCCAGCGGTGCGGCCAGCGCGAGGGCTGCCAGCGAGGTCAGAATCTGTCGGATCATCTCGGGGTCTCCTTGTCGGGTTGTCTCGTTATAGCAAATCCGCCAGCCGCGCGAAGCCGTCATCCATCCGCGCCGCCGTCTCGGGATCAAGATAGTGATCGACGCGGCCCTTCACATGGGCAATCAGCGCCGCCTCGCTCTTGCCCGCCGCCCAGTCCTCGCCATCCTGCGTCGCCTTGGCCTCGGCCCCCGACAGGACACGCCATTTCGCGCACCATGTCATCGACCAGAGCCACATCGCCCGCCGCATCGGCAATATCCACGGCGCGAGGGCGACGCGCTCGGCCTCGGGCAGGCAGGCGAGCCAATGGCGGCAGGCCCCGGCCACCGCCTCGGCGCTCAGCACCGCATGGCTCGCCACATCCCAGGTGGTCGAGGTGTAGAGCGTGGCATGCGCCAGATCGAGCGGCGGCGCGCTATACCGCGCCTTTTCCAGATCGACCAGCACGGCACGGCCCTCGGGCGTGACGATGAAATTGCCGGGATGCGCATCAAAGGAAATCAGCCGCTTGGGCGGGCGCGGCCCTTGCTCGGCCAGATCGCGCAAGGCGACGATATGGGTCTCAATGATACCCCGCGTCGCAGGCTCCGCTGCATGCAGATACGCCGCCTGCGCCTCGATCTCCTCCAGCAGCCCGACCAGCGGATCCGCCGGGTCGAGCAGCGGCGCACGCGCCTCCGGCACCGGCAAGCTGTGGATCGCGGCCAGCGCCGCCATGATCGCTGGCAGGTCGTCGGGCAGGCGCGCGGGGCCGCCTTCGATCTCCTCCACCACCAGCCCGCCGCGCGGCAGCGCATCCGAGGGCGGCAGCACAGCCGAGAGGCGCGGCGCATGACCCGACGCGCTCGCGCGCTCGAAACAAGCCGCCTGATAGGCGAGATTCGCCGCAGGCGCGAGCCGCATCTGGCTCTGCTTCGGCAACCGCGCGATCCAGCCGGTGCCGCCCAGCCGCACATGATCATGCGCCAGCCCGGTATCGGCCATCAGGTCCGGCACACCGCGCGCGATCCCCGCCGCATCCAGCGCCTGAGACAGCGCCGGCAGCAGCGCGCCGCGCCGATCCCCGGCCCTGACGGTCATTCCGCCGCCCGCTTCGCCGCAATGCGCTCCTCGCGCAGCCGCGCCAGTTCCGGCCCCAGCACCTTTTCAAAGAACCGGTCACAGCCGATGCAGAGGTTGCGATAGGGCTCGCCATCGGGCCGCTTGGTGCGCGATTCCTCCAGAAACCGCGTCAGATCCCAGCCATGCACCATCCCCATCCGCTCGGGGTGCCCCATGGAAATCGCCTCCAGCGCCGGATGCCCGACGAGGCTGTCAAGGATATCCTCCAGCCGCTCCTCGCAGAGATTACCCAAGGGAGCGGCGGTCTTGAGACAGCAGGGAAACACATCGCCATTGGGGTCGATCGACACCTCGGACCCCGAATAGCCACGGTTGAGAAAACCCAGCCCCCCCGACCACACATTGCAGAAATTGTCGGTGATCCCGGCCTTGCTGAGCGAATTCTCCCACGCCCGCCCGCGCGGCCAGATCTTGCCGATCCAGGCGTCTTCCGTGGCACCGAACATCGAATAGACCGGCTGATCCTCGGTCTGATCGGCCCAGTTGCGGGTGGTCGAGGCAAGCGCGCTGTCGCGCATCCCCGCCGCCTCGAACATCTCGCGCAGCCGGTCGATCAGCGGCATCCGCTTGTCGCCCTCGTGGCCGACATGGAAATCGTCCATCCCGGCGCAGGAGATCATCCAGACCCCGCGCGCCAGCAACTCATCAATGATCTGCGGCGTCACCAGATCACCGGTGGTCTGCACGATCACCCGCACGCCCTGCGGCCCGTATTTCGCCTGAATCGACTCCAGCGCGGGATAAAGCACCTCCTCGCGCACCGGATCGACCAGCACCTCGCCACCCGCCAGGATGATTCGGCTCGCACGCCGCTCGTAACCGCCGGGGGCCGTCTCCGAAGGCGCGTTCAGGTCGAGATAGCTCAACTCCTCGGGCAGGCTGTCCAGAACCTTGGGAAAGGTGGCTTTCGATTCCTCCACCACCTCGCGCAGGGCATCGCGCACATAGGGGCGAAACCGCCCCTCGTAGCAATGCTTGCAGCGGCGGTGACAGGCCCAGTTCAGAACGTAATAAATGCTTTCCATCGCGAACCTCCTGTCTCACCCCGGATATCGGGATTTGGCCCCTGCATGCCCAAGCCCGCCCCGGGTTGAAAGGGCCAGCGCCGGAGGATCACGGGATTGTCAGTCTTGTAACCCGCGAACGCCTGACGCGTCACGCATCAGCCAGCGCCTCAGCCCACATACGTCCGTCCGCGCCGGTCCAGGCGCAGCGCGGCATAGAGCACATGCGTCCGCCAGCGCCCGTTGATCTGCAAATAGCTCTGCGCGACGCCTTCGTACTTGAAGCCGCATTTCTCCAACAGCCCGCGCGAGGCGTGGTTCTCCGGCAGGCAGGCCGCCTCGATCCGGCTCAGATCCAGCCGGTCAAAGGCGTAATGCACCACCCCCGCAATCGCCTCGCCCATATACCCCTGCCGCGCATGCGGCTGACCGATCCAATAACCCAGCGTGCCCGCCTGCGCCGGGCCACGCCGGATATGATCCAGCGTGATCGCCCCCATGAGCACCTGATCCTCGCGCCGGATCAGGAACAGCGGCAGCGCCGAGCCGCTCGTGATCGACCGCTGCGCCCAGAACACCCGATTGGAAAACCCCTTGCGCGCCAGATGATCGGCGGCCCAGGCGGGCTCCCACGGCATCAGGAACTCGGCGCTCTGCGCGCGCAGGCTGCTCCACTCCCGGAAATCGCTCATCGCCGGTTGCCGCAGGGTCAGACGCTCGGTCTCGATCCTGAGCTTCCGGCGTGGCAAGAGCAGCATCAGGCCGCACGCCTCGCATTGAGGCTGTCGAGCGTCGGCGATTGCGACACCGGCCCGTAAAGCGCCAGCGCCGAGGGCGCGCGCGTCACCGTGTGCTCGGCCAGACGCCGCACATCCGCCAGCGTCACCGCGTCGATCCGCTCCACCACCTCCGGCAGGTCGGGCACCCGGCCCCAGATCTGCAACATCCGCGCCAGCCGTTCGGCGCGGTTCGACGGGCTTTCCAGCCCCATCAAGAGCCCCGCCTTCATCTGCGCCCGCGCCCGCTCGACCTCCGCGTCACTCATATCCTCGGCCGCACGTTTCATCTCGTCCACGGTGATCCCCGCCAGATCGCCCATCTGATCCTCGGAGGTGCCCGCATAGATCGTCATCATGCCGGTATCGGCATAGGCCCCGGCCTGCGCGAAGATCGTGTAGCACAGCCCCCGCCGCTCGCGGATCTCCTGAAAGAGACGCGACGACATCGACCCGCCCAAGGCCGAGGCGTAGATCTGCGAGGTATAGATATCGGGATGCCCGTATTCGGGGCTCTCGAACGCCAGCGCGAAATGCGCCTGCTCCAGATCCTTGACATGCCGCGTCTCGCCGCCCGCGAACCGCGCCTTGGGCGGCTCGATCGTGTCGCTCGGGATCATGTCGCCATAGGTCGCCTCGGCCATCTTCACCAGCGCGTCGTGATCCACAGCACCCGCCGCCGCCAGCACCATCTGACCGGGCCGGTAATACTGATCGACGAACCCCTCCAGATCGGGCCGGCCAAAGCCGCGCACCCGCGCCTCGGCCCCCAGAATGGTGCGGCCCAGCGGATGGTCAGGGTATGCCTGCTCCTGCAACCAGTCAAAGATGATGTCGTCGGGCGTATCGGCGGCCTGCCCGATCTCCTGCAGGATCACACCCCGCTCCACCTCGATCTCGCGCGGATCGAACACCGGGTTGCGCAGGATATCGGCCACCACATCCATCGCCAGCGGCACATCGTCCTTCAGCACGCGGGCATAATAGGCGGTCACCTCGCGGCTGGTATAGGCGTTGATATAGCCGCCCACATCCTCGATCGCCTCGGCGATCTCCAAGGCAGAGCGCCGCTTGGTGCCCTTGAAGGCCATGTGTTCGAGAAAATGCGCGATGCCGTTCTGTTCGGCCCGCTCATGGCGTGCCCCGGCCATGACCCAGACACCGATAGCCGCCGATTCGAGACCGGGCATATACTCGCTCGCGATGCGAAATCCGTTCGGCAGCGTGGTCAGTTCTACACTCAATGCGTGATCCGTTCCTTGATCAATGTTTCGATAGCGCCAAGGTCATTGGCAATGCGCGTCACGCGCTCGTCCCGCTCATACAGGTCCGCCATACGCTCGGGCAAGGGGGGGTGAATGCCGCTCGCCTCTTCGACAGCGGCGGGAAACTTGGCCGGATGCGCGGTGGCCAGCGTGATCATCGGCACGCCGGGGCTGCGATGCGCCTCGGCCACATGCACGCCCACCGCGCTATGCGGACAGAGCAACTCGCCGCTGCGGTCCCAAGTGGCTCGGATCGTGGCGCGCGTGGCATCCTCGTCGCAGCGCCCGCTCTCGAACGCCTCGCGCAGAGCCTGCAACGCGCCTTGACTGACCGAAAACCCCCCGACCTTCAGCTCGTCCATCACCTGCGCCACGGCCCCGCCATCCTGCCCATAGGCATAATACAGCGCGCGCTCGAAGTTGGAACTCACCTGAATATCCATCGACGGGCTGATCGACGGGATCACCCCGTCGGGCCGATACGCGCCCGTGCTCAGACAGCGATGCAGGATATCGTTCTGATTGGTCGCCACCACCAGCTTGTCGATGGGCAACCCCATGGCCCGCGCGATATAGCCCGCAAAGATATCCCCGAAATTGCCCGTCGGCACGGTGAAACTCACCTTGCGGTCCGGCGCCCCAAGGCTCACCGCAGCGGTGAAATAATACACCACCTGCGCCAGCACCCGCGCCCAGTTGATGCTGTTGACACCCGCCAGCCGCACGCGATCGCGGAACTCGAAATCGTTGAACATGTCCTTCACGCGCGCCTGACAATCGTCGAAATGCCCGGTCATAGCCAGCGCATGCACGTTGCCCTCGACCGGCGTCGTCATCTGCCGCCGCTGCACCTCGCTGACGCGGCCATGCGGATAAAGGATGAACACATCCACCGCATCCAGCCCCCGAAACGCCTCGATCGCCGCCGACCCGGTATCGCCGGAGGTCGCGCCGACGATGCTCACCCGGCTCCCCGACCGCTTGAGCGAGAATTCAAACATCTGCCCGATCAGCTGCATGGCGAAATCCTTGAAGGCCAGCGTCGGCCCATGGAACAGTTCCAACAGGAAATGCCCAGCATCCAACTGCTTCAACGGTGCCCGCGCCGCATGGCCAAAGCCCGCATAGGCCCGCGCGATGATCCCGCGAAATTCCTCGTCGGTAAAGGCATCGCCGATGAACGGCCGCATCACCCGGAACGCGGCCTCCTCATAGGGCACCCCCTCCAGCGCGCGGATATCCCCGGCGCTCATCTGCGGAATGCTCTCCGGCAGATAGAGCCCGCCATCGCGCGCCAAACCCGTCAGCATCGCCTCTTCAAAGCTCAAGCTAGGCGCGCGGCCCCTCGTCGAGATATATTTCACCGCTGCTGCCCTTCCCTTGGCTGGCGCATCCGCCAGATGAAAACCCCGGTCATCGCGGCCCATATGGCGGCCAGCGAGAACCACGTGATCGCGTAACTCAGGTGATCGTTCGGAATCCCGCTCGTGTCTACCGGCAGCGGCGTCACGCCGCGCTCCGGCGGCGACACCTCGCGCGCGATGATCATCAACGGCTCGGTCTCCAGCACCTGCGCCATCTGCGCGATATCGCGGGCGAACCACATGTTGCCCGGCACATCGTTCTCGGGCGTGGAACTCAGCCGGTCATCGGGCCAATGCAGGTTGCCGACAACCCGCACCGCGCCCTCGGTCTCGGGGATCTCTCCCGCCACCTTGACGAACCCGCGATCCAGCAGCACCCGCCGCCCCTCGGTCTCGAAGGCGGAAATCACCCGGTATCCCGCGCCGACCTGCTTCTGACTGACCAGGACCCGCAGCGCCCGCGCGCCAATCTCACCCGTGGCCTGAACCGGCAGATAGCGATCCCGCTCCGGCTCCGCCGCCTCGGGCAGCGGCACCGGCGCGGCGGAAATCCGGCCCTCGATCTCGGCCAGCACGCCCTCTTTCCAGGCCAGCCGCTCGACCTGCCACGTGCCCAGCGACACCAGCACCGCCACACCGGCAATGCCAAAGATCAGCGGCACCAGAACGCTTTTTCGCATGGGTTCCTCTCAAAAGGAAAATGCGGGAGGGCCAAATCCCCCCGCATCTTCATCTTGCCAAAAATACTCGCCGCCTGCCGGGCCCGATTTTTCGCCGAAAAATCGTCACCCGCCCCAGACGTAGACCGCAGCGAACAGGAACAGCCAGACCACGTCGACAAAGTGCCAGTACCACGCCGCCGCCTCGAACCCGACATGCTGCTCGGGCGTGAAATGCCCCTTAATCACCCGAATCAGGCAGACGAAGAGAAAGATCGTTCCAATCACCACATGCGCGCCGTGAAAGCCGGTGGCCATGAAGAAATTGGCACCATAGATATTTCCGGCAAACCCGAAACCCGCGTGACTGTATTCATAGGCCTGAAACACCGTAAAGATTGCGCCCAGCGCAATCGCGATGATCAGACCCCACTTCACGTCCTTGCGGTTGTTCTCATGCACCAGCGCGTGGTGCGCCCATGTCGCGGCACAGCCCGAGCACAAGAGGATCAGCGTGTTGATCAGCGGCAGGTGCCACGGGTCAAACGTCTCGATACCCGCCGGCGGCCAGACGCCGTCGACCATCGGAGAGTTCTCGCCCATCGGGTACATGGCATGCTTGAAAAAGCTCCAGAACCAGGCGGCAAAGAACATCACCTCGGACATGATGAACATGATGAAGCCATAGCGCAGGCCGATCCGCACGACGGGCGTGTGATCGCCGGTCTCGCCCTCATGCACCACATCGGCCCACCAGCCGAACATCACGTAAAGTACGCCGACGACGCCGGCCAACAGCATCCAGGGCCCGTGGTCGTGGAAAAACAGAACCGCCCCGAAGAGCATGACGAACCCCGCCAGCGCGCCCAGAAGCGGCCAGATGGAGGGGGGCAGAATGTGGTAATCGTGGTTTTTCGCGTGTGCCATCTTGGTTTATCCCTCGTCGAAGGCTCAGTTCAGGGTTTTATCGGTTTTCTTGGCAGGCTCAAGCGCCGCCTGCTGGTCGGTTTCGGGCAGGTCGATCTCGTGGAACGTATAGCCCAGCGTGATCGTGTGGATATACTGCCCTTCGCGATCATCGACAATCGCGGGGTCCACGTAGAACGTCACCGGCATCTGCACCCGCTCGCCGGGTTGCAACACCTGCTCGGTAAAACAGAAACAGTCGATCTTGGTGAAAAAGCCGCCCGCATCGTAAGGCGCGACATTGTAGCTGGCCGATCCGGCGACAACCCGGTCGGTCGGGTTGTAAGCCTCGTAAAAGGCCAGCCCGGTCTCGCCGATGCGCAATTCCATCTCGCGCTCGACCGGCTTGAACTCCCACGGCATGCCACGCTCGCGGCTGGCATCGAACCGGACCTTGATGGTCTGATCCAGAATATCCTCGCTCGCCACGTCCGACACGCCGGTCACCCCGCCAAATCCGGTGACACGGCAGAACCAGTCATAAAACGGCACCGACGCCCAGGCGAGGCCGCCCATCAGCACCACCACGCCCACGGTCTGGGTCAATGTCCTGATCTTCGGATCAAGCGCCATCAGTTCCCCTCCTGCTGTTGTGTCGGCACCATGAAATCGTCATCGGTCACCTTGGCCACGGTCAGGCCAAAGATCAGCGCCACGAACCCCGCCAGCACCAGCCCAAGGCCAAGATTGCGGCCAAAGCGGCGCTTGTGCAGCTCATGTTCCTCGCGAAAGCTCATGCCCAGCCCCCCAGGCCAAAGCCCGACAGCGCCGCTTCGGCCAGAATGGCGGTGAAATGCGCGAAAAGATACCACAGCGACAGCCGGAAGGCGCGCTTCTCGACGCGGTAATTGTCGGCCTCGGCCTGATCCTCGTCGCGCCGCCAGATCGCCACCGCATCGCGCAGGAAGAGCGCGTTGAAGACCAGCGCCACGCCAAGGTAAACCGGCCCGCCAATGCCGGTGAACGCGGCCCCGATCGCCATGATCGCCAGCAGCACCGTGTAGACGAGGATATGCAGCCGCGTCGATTTGCGGCCATGCGTGACCGTCAGCATCGGCACACCCGCCGTGTCATAGTCACCCCGCATGAAGAGCGCGAGCGCCCAGAAATGCGGCGGCGTCCACATGAAGATGAGCGCGAACATCAGCACCGACTCGATGCTCACCGTGCCGGTCGCGGCGGCCCAGCCGATCATCGGCGGAAACGCCCCGGCAGCCCCGCCGATCACGATATTCTGCGGCGTCCAGCGTTTGAGGCCGATGGTGTAGATCACCACGTAAAAGAATATGGTAAAGGCCAGGATCCCAGCCGCCAGCGCATTGGTGGCCAGCCACAGCATCACCACCGAAAACACCGCCAGCGTGATGCCAAAGGCGAACGCCTCGTCGCGGCTCACCTTGCCCGCCGGGATGGGGCGCTTCGCGGTGCGCTTCATCACCGCGTCGATGTCGGATTCCCACCACATGTTGAGCGCGCCCGCCGCGCCCCCGCCCACGGCAATGAACAGGATCGCGGCCAGCCCGACGACCGGATGCACCGCCATGGGTGCGGCCAGCAAGCCGACCAGCGCGGTGAACACCACCAGCGTCATCACCCGCGGCTTCAGGAGCGCGAAGAAATCGCGAAACCCCGCCTCGCCGGTCTGCGCGGCAGCGGCTTGGCTGGCTGTGTTCAGGCTGGCATCGCTCATTTTCGTCTCCTGTCAGGCGGCGCATCGGCGCGCCCGCCCGGCGGGGTCATTTCGGGCGCGCCCTGGCGGCGCACCCGGCTCACGTCACTCGGCGGCAGCCACCTGCACGCCGCGCGGCGTGCCGGCATATTCCTCGATCGCCCCGTCGAGCCATTGGTCATACTCGTCCTGGCTCACCACCTTGACGGTGATCGGCATATAGGCATGCGCCTGCCCGCAAAGCTCCGAACACTGGCCGAAATAGATGCCTTCGCGCTCGGCCTCGAACCACAGCTGCGCCAGACGCCCCGGCACCGCATCCTGCTTCACACCGAAGGCGGGGATGGTCCAGCTATGGATCACGTCGGCGCCGGTCACGGTCATCACCACGGTCTTGCCCACCGGCACGACGACGGCGGTATCGGTGGCCAGCAGGAACTCGTCGCGGCTATAGCCCGCCTCGACCAGCTGCTCCTCGACCTCGGGCGTCAGGCGATTGTCGCCCCCGGTGGCCGGAGAACCGATCATGTAGCTGTCAAAGGCAAACTCGTGATCGGTATACTCGTAGCCCCAATACCACTGATAGCCGGTCACCTTGATGTTGATATCCCCCTCGGGGATCTCCTGCTGCTTGAACAGGATCGGCAGCGAGAACGCCCCGATGAACACCAGGATCACGATCGGAATGATCGTCCAGGCAATCTCCACCGGCGAATTATGGGTGAACTTCGCCGGGTTCGCGTTGCTGCGCCGGTTGTAGCGCACCGCCACGATGGCCAAAAGCGCCGTCACAAACAGCACGATGGCGATGATGATCACGTTGATCATCCCGTCCAGCCATTGCAGATCGCGCGCCAGTTCGGTCGCGGCCGGCTGAAAGCCCATCTTGCCCTGCTCGGGCTTGCCGACGATCTCAAGTCCTTCCTGCGCGGCGGCAGGAAGGGTGGAAAGGGCGGCCAGGACGGCCAGAAGGCTGGAAGTTAGTCGCATTTTACACCCTGATCGGTTGAAGCGGTTCATGTCTTTATGGCAGGTCTTGCGCCGCATGCGGCGGAATCCCGTTGTCTTGATGCTGTCTAAAACCATATTCTGCCGCAAACGACAAGAAAGAGCATTGCGGCAAACGGACGCTTTTTTTGATCTGGATCAAATCGGCACGGCCCCCGCTCTGCGCCATCATATAGGACGCGCCCCCATGACTGACACCGCCTTTCGCCCCTTCGACAGCCTGCTTGACCGGGATGCGGCGCTGACGCACCTGCAAGAGGCCACGCGCGGCGCCGATGACGGAGAGCTCTTTCTCGAACGCCGCCGCGCCGAGGCGCTGACCTTCGACGATGGCCGGGTCAAGACCGCCTCCTATGACGCCTCCGAGGGCTTCGGCCTGCGCGCCGTGCGCGGCGAGGTCACCGGCTACGCCCATTCCTCAGAGGTCAACGACTCCGCCCTCAAGCGCGCCGTCGAGACCGCCCGCCTTGCCGTGGGCGACGGCGGCGGCACTCTCTCGGCCGCCCCCGCCCGCACCAACCGCCACCTCTATACCGATGACGACCCGATTGCCGGGGCGTCCTTTCCGGTCAAGCTCGACACATTGCGCGAGATCGACGCCTTCGCCCGCGATCTCGACCCCCGCGTCGTGCAGGTCACCGCCTCCATCGCCGCCTCATTGCAAGAGGTGGTGATCCTGCGCCCCGACGGCACAGAGGTGGGCGACATTCGCCCGATGACCCGCGTCAACGTCTCGGTGATCGTCGAACAGGACGGCCGCCGAGAGAACGGCAGCGCCGGGGGCGGCGGGCGCGTGGGCCTCGACGGCCTGCTCATGCCCGCCGACTGGCAGGCCAAGACCCGCGAGGCGCTGCGCATCGCGCTGGTGAACCTCGAAGCCGAGCCCGCGCCCGCAGGCGTGATGGACGTGGTGCTTGGCCCCGGCTGGCCCGGCATCCTGCTGCACGAGGCCATCGGCCACGGGCTCGAGGGCGATTTCAACCGCAAGGGCTCCTCCGCCTTCGCCGGTCTCATGGGCCAACGCATCGCCGCCCCCGGCGTCACCGTGCTCGACGACGGCACCCTCCCCGACCGGCGCGGCTCGCTCACCATCGACGACGAGGGCACCCCCTCGGCCCGCAATGTCCTGATCGAGGACGGCATCCTTGTCGGCTACATGCAGGACCGTCAGAACGCCCGCCTGATGGGGGTCAACCCCACCGGCAACGGCCGCCGCGAAAGCTACGCCCACGCCCCAATGCCGCGCATGACCAACACCTACATGCTGGGCGGCGACGCCACCCCCGGCGATCTGGTGGCGGAAATGAAAGACGGCATCTATGCTGTGGGCTTTGGCGGCGGGCAGGTCGATATCACCAACGGCAAATTCGTCTTCTCCTGCACCGAGGCCTACCGCGTCAAAGACGGCCAAATCGGCGCCCCGGTCAAAGGCGCCACCCTCATCGGCGACGGCGCCACCGCCCTGCAACAGATCCGGGGCCTGGGCAACGACATGGCGCTCGATCCGGGCATGGGCAATTGCGGCAAGGCCGGGCAATGGGTGCCCGTCGGCGTCGGCCAGCCCACCGTGCTGATCGGCGGGCTGACGGTCGGGGGATCGGCGGCGTAGGGGGGTGGGGCTGTAAGGGGTGCAGCCCTCCGCTCTAATACTCGGAAGGCGCGTAGAGGGGCATTTGCAAATTCGGTTGGCATATTGCTTGAGGGCATGCGTCGGCCTGTCACTTGTGTGGAGTGTAACCAATAGGTTTTCTACTACCGCTAATTCTTTATTCTACAGGCCCCAGTGGTGGAAATGCCTTGATCCAACTGTCGTCTTCAAAAACAATCCCAGCGTCGGTTAATTCTGCAAGGTCCTTTCGGTTTTGCCTGATTTCCTTGTCTGCTTGGTATTCTTTCTCCCAACAGAAATTACTTTTGAGACATCTTGTGAGGTCCGCGAAATAGAATTTTATTGCCAAAGCTGTGCTGTAAACACTGGCAAGATAACCGTTTGAAATCTTCACCGCCTCTCGGGACCACGTGTTTGTTGCTGTTTTTACAAACCGCTCAAAGGTCCAAGTAATTCGGTCCGGTGTTGTCTCAGAGTAAAATACTGACCCGTGAGCAATGATAGCTCTTATTTCATAGAGTTCGTCTAGCTGGTATTGTAGCCATAATAGGTTGAGTTCTCCGGTATGGAACATCGGGACTTGTCTTAATTCTTGGATGTTAGCCACGGCATTAATCAAGAAGTCTGTTTTGTCCTTAAATTGTCTTGGGAACCGCCTGGAAAGGCCGACGGATAAGTCAAGGTATGTCTCGTGCATTCTGAACACGAACTCATCGTGAGCGAATTCAAGATTTGATAACGCAACCAATGTCTTGCCCAGTGCGCCATATTCTCCTGAATTCGCTATGAAATCAGTTGGGTCAGGATGGTATATCAAGCAGCATTTCCCAAGTACGTACCGTTAACAAAAGAGTGCTTTACGGCACGCCCTTTGGCAACTGCTGGCTGCTACGACATAAGCATTTGAGCGCATAAAACACTCGGGTGTGATGGGTCGAGCGGTTTAACATTGGTCGCTCCCGGCTGGGTCTGGCCAATGTATCCTCTAGCCCCGACAGCGGGTCACCCTGCCCTACAAGCCACCCAAGCCCCCCTTTCACCTTTCCCAAAATACTCAAATCCCCCCACCCAAGCTGGGCCACCCCGCCCGCCTTCATCTTGCCAAAAATACTCAAATCCCGCCCGGTGCCGCCCGGCGCACCCCTTGCCATCCCGTGCCCGCACCGCGCGCCCCGGTCACACCCGCCCCCCGTCAGCACCCCCCGCATCCGCCACCGACGCGATACAGACAGGATACCGACGCGATACAGACACCGACCATTTCCCAACCACAAAAATAATTAACTTCACATTTCAATATCTTAGCCGAAACTCCCGAAAAACCCGCGACTCACCCGATTTCGGTTTACCGGGCATTAACCTTGCCCGCGCTACCCATGATCCTGCAAGCAGGCGAGGTCACGGATGCCCGAGGATACACATCCTTCCACTCACCCCCCACTCCCACCCACCACGGAAGATGATCGGGTGTCATGGCTTCGCCTCTTGCGCTCCCGCCGGGTCGGCCCGGCAACCTTTCACCGGCTGATCTGCGAACACGGCACCGCCCAGGCGGCGCTCGACGCCCTCCCCGAGGTCGCCCGCGCCGCCGGTGTCACCGACTACACTCCCTGCCCCGCAGGCGTGGCCGAGGCCGAATTGCGCGCGGGCCAGGCGGCGGGCGCGATCATGCTCACGCACGCAGACGCCAAGTATCCCAAGGCCTTACGCGATCTGCCCGACGCCCCGCCCGTGCTCTGGGTGATGGGCGATCTTACAGTTCTCGACCGCCCGATGATCGCCCTCGTGGGCGCGCGCAATGCCTCGTCGCTCGGCACCCGCATGGCCCGCTCGCTGGCGGCAGAGCTGTCCGAGCAAGGCTATACCATCGTCTCCGGCCTCGCCCGCGGCGTCGATACCGCCGCCCATCTCGCCAGCCTCAAGGGCGGCACCGTGGCCGTCATGGCCGGCGGCGTCGACGTGATCTACCCCGCCGAAAACACCCCCCTTGCCGCCGATATCCTCAGGACCGGCCTGCGCCTTTCGGAACAGCCCATCGGCCTCATCCCCCAGGCCCGCCACTTCCCCAGCCGCAACCGCCTGATCAGCGGCCTGGCACATGCTGTGGTCGTGGTCGAGGCCGCCGCTAAATCCGGGTCACTGATCACCGCGCGCACCGCTCTCGATCAGGGCCGCGAGGTGCTCGCCGTGCCCGGCCATCCCATCGACGCCCGCGCCTCGGGCTGCAACATGCTCATCCGCGACGGTGCCACATTGGTGCGCAGCGCCGCCGACGTGATCGAGGCACTGCCAGCGGACGAACCCCAGAAAACACAGGCGGAAATGCCGCTGGAGACGGCCCCGGAGCCGCCCGCCCGCAGCCTGCGCGACACCGCCGCGCTGCACCAGCAGATCCTGCAACGCCTTGGCCCCTCGCCCCTGGCCGAGGATCAGCTGATCCGCGACCTCGGCGCCCCCGCGCGCAGCGTCGCCCCGGTGCTGGTCGATCTCGAACTCGACGGCCGGATCACCCGCCAACCCGGCGGCTTGCTCTCCCTCGCCCGCTGATCCCGCGTCGGCAGGTCACAAGGGCCACATTGACAATTCCCCTTGCCAGCCCACATGTTGCGCCGCCATAAGCCTCGACCTGAGTCGGAAGGAGTGCCCATGCCCGTTGTCGTTGTCGAATCGCCCGCCAAAGCCAAGACGATCAACAAGTATCTGGGCGACGGCTACACGGTTCTGGCAAGCTATGGCCACGTCCGCGACCTGCCCCCCAAGGACGGCTCGGTCGATCCCGAAAACGGCTTCGACATGACATGGGAGGTGGGGGCCGACAGCCGCAAGCATGTCAAGGCCATTGCCGATGCGCTCAAGGATGACAACGCCCTCATTCTCGCCACTGACCCCGACCGCGAGGGCGAGGCGATCAGCTGGCATCTCGAGGAAACCCTGCGCAAGCGCAAGGCGATCACCAAGAACACGCCGGTCAGCCGCGTGGTGTTCAACGCGATCACCAAATCCGCCGTGACCGAGGCGATGAAAAACCCCCGGCAGGTCGACGCGCCGCTGGTCGAGGCCTATCTGGCGCGCCGCGCGCTAGATTACCTTGTGGGCTTCAACCTCTCGCCCGTGCTCTGGCGCAAGCTGCCCGGCGCGCGCTCTGCGGGGCGCGTGCAATCGGTCTGCCTGCGCCTCATCGTCGAGCGCGAGATGGAGATCGAGGCGTTCAACGCGCGTGAATACTGGTCGGTCAAGGCACTGCTCGCCACGCCGCGCGGTCAGGAGGTCGAGGCGCGGTTGGTGACCCTTGCGGGCAAAAAGCTCGACAAGTTCGATCTGGAGAACGCGACACAGGCCGAAATGGCGGTGCAGGCCGTGGCCTCGCGCGCCCTTACGGTCACCTCGGTCGAGGCCAAGCCGGGCACACGCAACCCCTCGGCCCCGTTCATGACATCGACCCTGCAACAGGAGGCGAGCCGCAAGTTCGGCATGGGGGCCAAGCAATGCATGAGTGCAGCACAGCGTCTTTATGAGGCGGGCTACATCACCTATATGCGGACCGACGGCATCGACATGGCCCCCGAGGCGGTGATGGCCGCGCGCGACGCGATCAAGGAACGGTATGGCGACGACTATCTGCCGAAATCCCCGCGCATGTACAAGAACAAGGCCAAGAACGCGCAGGAAGCACATGAATGCATCCGCCCCACCGAGATGACGCGCGACGCGGGCAAGATCAAAAGCACCGACGCCGATCAGCGCAAGCTCTACGATCTGATCTGGAAACGCACGCTCGCCTGCCAGATGGCCGCCGCGCGGCTGGAGCGCACGACGGTCGAGATCGGCAGCGAGGACGGTCAGGTGAGCTTGCGCGCCACCGGTCAGGTCATGCTCTTCGACGGATTCCTCAAGGTCTATGAAGAGGGCCGCGATGACGTGGTGGGCGACGACGACGACCGCCGCCTGCCGCAGATCATGCAAGGCGACAAGGCGGCTTTCGCCAAATCCTCGCTGCGGGCTGAATTTGCCAAGGCGCAGGACGGGGCCGAGACGACGGCCGCCGTGATCTCGGAGAATGAATCCGTCCTCAGCCTGCAACATTTCACTCAGCCCCCGCCGCGCTATACCGAGGCGACGCTGGTCAAGAAGATGGAAGAGTTGGGCATCGGTCGCCCCTCTACCTATGCCAGCGTGCTGGGCACGATCCAGGACCGCGAATATGTCCGGAAGGAGCAGAACCGCCTCTACCCAGAGGACAAGGGGCGGATCGTCACGATCTTTCTGATCAACTTCTTCCGAAAATATGTGGGTTATGAATTCACAGCCAATCTTGAAGAAGACCTCGACCGCGTGAGCGCGGGCGAGGCAGATTACAAGGACATCCTCTCACGCTTCTGGCGCGATTTCTCGTCGGCCATCGCCGAGACCTCGGAACTCAGGATTTCCGAAGTGCTCGACGTGCTCGACGACGCGCTCGCCCCCACGCTCTACCCAGCCCGCGAAGATGGCGGCGACCCGCGCCAATGCCCGCTCTGTGGTACTGGGCAGTTGCATTTGAAAACGTCCCGCTCGGGCGGCTTCGTGGGTTGCGGCAATTACCCCGAATGCCGCTACACCCGTCCCATCGGCGGGGACGCGGCGGAAAACGGCGACCGGATCCTGGGCGAAGACGAGGACGGCAACGAGATTTCCCTGCGCTCAGGCCGGTTCGGCCCCTACGTGCAACGCGGCGAGGCCACCGAAGAGAACAAAAAGCCCGAGCGCGCCAGCCTGCCCAAGGGCTGGAAGGCCGAGGAAATGACGCTGGAAAAGGCGCTGACCCTGCTGAGCCTGCCGCGAGAGGTGGGCGAGCATCCCGAGGGCGGCATGATAAAATCGAATTTCGGGCGGTTCGGCCCCTATATCATGCATCAGGGCCCGGAGGACGCGAAACCCGTCTACGCCAATCTCAAGGATCCGGCGGATGTGTTCGAGATCGGCATGAACCGCGCTGTGGAACTCTTGGCCGAAAAGCGTGCCAACCCCGGCGGGCGCGGACGGGCGGCAGCCAAGCCGCTGCGCGATCTCGGCGAGCATCCCGGCGAGGGTGGCCCGATCCACATCATGGACGGGCGCTTCGGGCCTTATGTCAAATGGGGCAAGGTCAATGCGACCTTGCCCAAGGACGTGAAGCCCGATGATGTGACACCGGACATGGCAGTTGAACTCATCGCCGAAAAATCGACGAAAAAGGGCAAGCCGCGCAAGACCGCGAAAAAGCCCGCCGCCAAGAAACCTGCGGCCAAGAAGAAAACGGGCTGACGCCGCATGCGCCCGGAATCCTGAAACGATCTCGACCCGCGTGCTTTGCAAGAACGCGGGTGCGGCTCGTGTTACGTAGTAATCCCTATTTCATGGCATTTGGCCGCCGCCCCGCGTTGACACCGCCCCATGATCCACCCGATACCGGTGGCGGACAAACTTCAGGAGGAGTTTCGCAATGAAAAAGGTATTTGGCTCGGCCGCCGAGGCGCTGGACGGGCTGCTGTTCGATGGAATGACGATTGCGGCGGGGGGCTTTGGCCTCTGCGGCATTCCCGAGTTGCTATTGCAGGCGATCAAGGAGGCAGGCACCAAGGACCTTACATTCGCCTCCAACAATGCAGGCGTCGATGATTTCGGCATCGGCATCCTGCTGCAGACCAAGCAGGTCAAGAAGATGATGTCGTCCTATGTCGGCGAAAATGCCGAGTTCATGCGACAGTATCTGAGCGAAGAACTGGAGCTCGAATTCAACCCGCAAGGCACGTTGGCCGAGCGCATGCGTGCCGGCGGCTGCGGCATTCCGGGGTTCTATACCAAGACCGGGGTGGGCACACAGATTGCCGAGGGCAAGGAACACAAGGAGTTTGACGGCGAGACCTATATTCTCGAGCGCGGCATCTTTGCTGACCTCTCGATCGTCAAGGCGTGGAAGGCCGACACCACCGGCAACTGCATCTTCCGCAAGACCGCGCGCAACTTCAACCCGCCCGCCGCGATGTGCGGCAAGACCTGCATCATGGAGGTCGAGGAGATCGTCGAGCCCGGCGCGCTCGACCCCGACAATATCCACCTGCCCGGCATCTACGTGCATCGCCTGATTCAGGGCGAGCATGAGAAACGCATTGAACAACGCACTGTGAGGGAGGCCTGATCATGCCCTGGGATCGCAATCAGATGGCCGCGCGTGCGGCGCAGGAACTCGAGGACGGCACCTATGTCAATCTCGGGATCGGCATCCCGACGCTGGTGCCCAATTACATCCCCGAGGGCGTGCATGTCACGCTGCAATCGGAAAACGGGATGCTGGGCATGGGGCCGTTTCCGGTCTCGGGCACCGAGGATCCGGATCTCATCAACGCGGGCAAGCAGACCATCACCGAACTGCCCCATACCAGCTATTTCGACAGCGCCATGTCCTTCGGCATGATCCGTGGCGGCAAGATCGCGATGGCGATCCTCGGCGCGATGGAGGTGGCCGAAAACGGTGATCTGGCGAACTGGATGATCCCCGGCAAGCTGGTGAAGGGCATGGGCGGCGCAATGGATCTGGTCGCGGGCGTGCGGCGCGTGGTGGTGGTGATGGACCACACCAACAAGCATGGCGACAGTAAGCTGCTCAAGGAATGTACCCTGCCGCTGACCGGCACCGGTGTGGTCAACCGGATCATCACCAACCTGGGCGTGCTGGATGTGGTCGAGGGCGGGCTCAGGATCGTCGAAACCGCCGAGGGCGTGACCGAGGACGAGATCCGCGCCGCCACCGAGGCGACCATCGTCAACTGACGGGCGGGCCCGGCCCTCGTGGGCCGGGTCGCCTAATTCGACGCGAGGGTCAGGGCGCAGGCGTCGGTGATCAGATCCGGCCGCGTCTTGCACAACCCGCGCGCCACCTCGTAGGCCGCAAGCACCTTGGGGATGTAATCGCGCGTCTCGGCGAAGGGCGGCACGCCCGCATGGGATTTCACCGCGTTCTCCCCCGCGTTGTAGCCTGCAAGTGCCAATAGCACGTCACCCCCGAATTCCCCGATCAGCCAGTCGAGATAGGCGACACCGCCCCTGATGTTGTCTCCGGCCTCGAACACATCCGCCACGCCGAACCGTGCGGCGGTGTCGGGCATGAGCTGCATGAGACCCTGCGCGCCCGCGCTGCTCACGGCGTCAGGCGTCCCCGACGATTCGACCGCGATCACCGCAAGCACCAAGGCAGGCGAGACCCGGGTGCCGATGGTCGCGCGCAGGATATGCGCGCCGTTGTCGCGGGCCACCCGCTGGATGGCGTCGAGCCGTGGGGCAGCAATGACCTTTCCATCGGGCGCCCGCGCGAGTTGTTGCGTGGCGGCGGCGAGGCGGGTTGCCGGATCGGTTTCAATCTGCCACGGCACGACCTCCCAGAACCAGCCGTGCCGGGAACCTTGCGGGGCGACAGGGTCACGCGGGGCGGGGCGAGCGATGGCGGTATTTTCCTCGGGCGCGATCTGCACGAGCGGTTTGCGCCGCTCGCCGGGCTTTGGGGCCGTCTCGCGCTTGAAGGTAAATTCCGGAAATGGCGGTGCGCCCTCTGCCTGCGCCACCGCGCCCATCAGGCAGATCACAAGCGCCATGTGACTCGGGCGTTTCATTTCGGGCTGCTCCGCCTCTGATGGATTGGCGCAGGTATCGCAATAATCCCCGCGCAGGGCCAGTATTGTTGGTTTTCAGCACGATTGATACGGCGAATTTATGCCACATTGTACAATTTTAAGATGTATAATGCATCGGAGCTTTATTTTTTATCGTTTTTACTCAATGACTTGCTGATTTTCTTTCGAAAAACTTAATCTTCACGAAAAAGGCTTTAATGCCGCCAAAATCCCGCCTGATTCTCTTGGCTATATGTCCTCACACCACGACGGCAGCGGGCCATTAAAACTCGACGGGTCCTAAACCGAAGTGGATGTGACAACTGAGCAACTGATCCTTTGGAGAGACCAAAATGAACACCTTTATCAAGAACTTCCTGAACGACGAAGACGGCGCTGTCACGGTTGACTGGGTCGTGCTGACCGCAGCCATCGTGGGCCTGGGCATCGCAGCGATCACTGCTGTCAACGGTGCCGTCGTGGGCCTTGGCCAAGACATTGAAGCCAACCTCACCGCAGGCGGTGCCGACAACGCACTGATCGGCGCCGGCATTCCTGCGGCTGACGCTGGCGGATCGTAAGCCGAGCCAACGTCATCAGATCGCAAGCTATCTGGCCACCGATACACGTGTATCGGTGGCCAGTTTCTTTGACATCGGTCACACAAGCTGCGTCAAACTTCCCTGATTTCGACACATTGGTAGCATATCAGCAGCTAGGAATGATCGCGGGATCAGTCTTTAGCGAAAGGAACGCCCCATGCGCCTGATATTCGGACTAGTTCTAGTTCTTGGCATCGGCCTGGCCGGGTTCGCCGCCTACATGGCGAAGAACTATATCGACGGCTATCAGCGCCAGTTGGCGCATGCCCGGCAGCAGAGCGCGCCGAAGATCGAGACCGTCGATGTCTATGTCGCAACGCGCGATCTGAAATATGGCGAAACGCTGGGCGAGGATACGGTGCGCCTGACCGCCTTCCCAAAGCAATCGCTGCCCGAAGGCATCTTCGCCACCGCAGACGCACTGTTTCCGGAAGGTACAGCCACCAAGCGCGAGGTTCTGCGCAGCATGAGCGCGAACGAGGTCGTTCTGGCCAACAAGGTGACCCGCCCGGGCGAGGATGCGGGCATCACCTCGCGTCTCGATTCCGGCATGCGCGCCTTTGCCATCAAGGTTGACGCGACAAGCGGCGTCTCGGGCTTTCTGCGTCCCGGTGATCTGGTCGATGTCTACTGGACCGGGTCCACCGGGCGGGGCAACCTGCGCACCGAGGGCGATTCGACCGGCGAATTCACCAAGATGATCGAGAGCCGGTTGAAGCTGATCGCCGTGGACCAGAGCGCCGATGAGGAGCGCTTTGAGGCGCAGGTCGCGCGCACCGTCACCGTCGCGGCCACGCCGCAACAGGTCGCGGGTCTGGCACAGGCGCAGGCCTCGGGGCGGCTCACGCTGTCGCTGGTCGGCGCGCTGGACGAAACACTGGCGCAGGTCGTCGAGGTCGATCAACGCCGCCTCCTCGGACTGGAGGAAGCGGCCGTCGAGGCCCCGGAGCCGGAAAAGCAGGAATGCGCCATCCGCACCCGGCGCGGCTCGGAAGTGGTGATTACGCCGATCCCCTGCACGAACTGATTGCAAGCAGGGCGGTTACTGGGGGGGGCGGCCCGATTGGCCGCCCCCTGCCCGTGCCGAGGCAAGGGCATCACATTCTGTCTAAAAAAACGCATATTTGCATTGATTCTTGCAAAATAATCAAAACTGCCCCAAGGTGACGACAATTACGGGCACCAAGACCCGAATAAATGAGGCGTGATCGGAAAGGCAGGTCACATGAAAATCAAGAGCATCGTCGCGGCGGCCCTCGCAGGGTTCGCCATGGCAGTGATACCGGTTGTGCCCCCCACAGCGCAGGCCCAAACCGTCCGGGTGTTGCGCGAAGGCGCATCCGGTAATCTCAGCGTCTCGATGAACCGTGCGATTGTCGTGGAAAGCGAGGTGCCGTTCGCCGAGCTCAGCATCGCAAACCCCGCAATCGCCGATTTCTCTACCCTGTCGGACCGGACCATTTATGTCCTGGGCAAGACACCGGGACGCACCACGCTGAGCCTGTTCGACGGAACCGGACAGCTGATCACCAATCTCGACGTGCACGTCAACACCGATATTTCCGAGTTCAAGGAACGGCTGCGCCAGATTCTGCCGGGTGAGCCCATCGAAGTGCGCACCGCGAATGACGGCATCGTTCTGTCAGGCACGGTTTCGAGTTCGGCGCGGTTGCAACGCGCGCTCGATCTTGCCGAACGCTATGCGCCAGAACGTGTGTCGAACCTGATGTCGGTCTCCGGCAAGCAGCAGGTCATGCTCAAGGTGCGCTTTGCCGAGATGCAGCGCAGTGTCTCCAAGGCGCTGTCCACCTCGCTCGCGGTTGACGGCATTGGTGCCACCAGCGGCACAGGGGGCGGCTTTGTTGGCAGCAATCTGAGCACCGGACAGATCGGCGGCGGCGCGGGTGACTTGATTGTGCCCGGAACAGTCGCCGGCAACACTGCCCAAGGCACCGCGTTCTTCGGCTTCGACATCGGCTCGGTCGAGGTCGGCATCCTGCTCGAGGCGTTGGAAACCAAGGGCGTTGTCCGCACACTGGCGGAGCCGAATCTGACCGCCCTGTCGGGGCAGGAAGCAACCTTTCTGGCCGGCGGCGAGTTCCCGATTCCCGTCGCGCAAGAGAACGACACCACCACGATCGAGTTCAAACCCTTCGGTGTTGAGCTGAATTTCATCCCGAGGGTCGTGGATGACGGGATCATCAATCTCGAGATCGACGCAGCAGTTTCTTCTATCGACAGCTCGGTTGCCGTTTCGGCAGGTGGGATCAACATACCGGCCTTCCGTCGGCGGGACACCTCCACCACCGTGTCGATGCGTGACGGCGAAAGCTTTGCGATTGCCGGGCTCTTGCAGGACGATTTCCGGGACAACAACGCGCAAGTACCATGGCTGGGTGACATTCCGGTCCTAGGAGCCCTGTTCCGCAGCGCCGATTACGAACGGGCACAAACCGAACTGGTGATCATCATCTCGGCCCATCTCGTCTCACCAACGCGCGGCGAGGCGCTTGCCCTGCCCACCGATCGTGTACGGCTGCCCACCGATGGCGACCTGTTCCTGAACGGCCGGGTCGCAAGGGGGATCGAGCGTGGCGGTGCCGCAGGCGAGGTCGCCAAGCAGGACTTCACCGGCTCTTACGGCTATGTGATGGATTGAGAGAGGGCTGGGCCATGAAACAGTATCTTGCGATGAGCGGTCTGATCGTTCTGGCTGCCTGTGCGCCACCGGATGGCGAAGTGGTCCAGTCCTATTTCAGCGAGGCTGGTTCACTCGTCGACAATGGCAGCTTTGGCGAATCGGTGATGAACAACCATCTCGTCATGACAGGAGAGCGCGGCTATGTGCTTGATCTGTCAAACAGATTTTCACAGGAAGTCCCCAGCATGGTGACCTTCCCCTTCGACTCCTCCGCACTTGACGCGCAGGCTCGGGAGACGTTGCGGGAACAGGCACGCTGGATCCGCCAGTTTCCCGAAGTGCGTTTTCGCGTCTACGGCCATACCGACGCCGTCGGCCCGAATGCCTACAACAAGTCGCTTGGCCAGCGTCGCGCCAACGCTGTTGTCGGATACCTCATGAGCCAGGGAATCAGCCGATCACGGCTCGAGGCCGTCGCCTCGTTTGGCGAGACGCAGCCGCTTGTCGTCACCCAGGGACGCGAACGCCGTAACCGGCGCACGGTGACAGAGGTGACCGGCTTTGTCAGTTCCCATCCGCATGTCATGGACGGCAAGTATGCCCAAGTGGTCTACCGTGAATATGTCGCAAGTGCGGTGCCTGAGACTGACGTCACGGAGACCGGCGAGGTCACCAGCAACGAGTGACATCGTGCTGCCCAGGCAAACTCCTCCTCCATCGTGACCGGAACCCCAGACCCGCCCCTGGGGGCGGGTTCTTTCGTACCCGTTTCATCGCACAATTACGATGTTTTAGCCCAAATGTCGCCAATATTTCCGGCCATGGTCTGCCTGTATCGAGTGATCTCCGACCTGCAGCAAGCGAGAACATGATCCATGTAAATGGCATGTCCTCACTGAAAGGCTTGTGCACGCGTAATGATAATACAGGATAGAGCGAGTAACCACGAGCATGATGAAGCAGACTGATCCGGCGCCGATAGTCGCCTGCACCATCAGCAGGGATGTGCAGAATTTCGATCTTCTGATCGAGGATATGGAGGCCGCGCTCGGCGAAGCCTGGGGCGATTTGGGATTCAGCGAAGCCTTGGCCTTTATCGGGCAGCCCGAGGCCGATTCGCTTGAGTTTGTAGCCATTGCGATCGACGAAACCGACGAGGCCGATCTCGCCATGCTCGGCGAAATCATCGCATTGGCAAAGCAGGCCGATATCAAGACCATACTTATCGCAGAGGATGTAAGCCCCGCCGCTCTGCATCAGCTTTTGCGAAAGGGGGCCGATGAATTCGTGCCCTATCCGCTGCCGGAAGGCGAATTGCAGGCCGCGATCGACCGTCTCAAGCGGCCTGCTCCCACGAGTGCCGCCACCGCGACCTCTGCGCCGCTGGCGCAACCCACCGATGGTGACGGGGTGATCCTTGCGGTTCAGGGCCTCGCCGGCGGAACCGGTGCCACGACACTGGCGGTCAACCTCGCCTGGGAACTGGCGAATGTCGAGAAGGCCAAGCCACCCCAGGTCTGTCTGCTGGATTTCAGCCTGCAATTCGGGTCGGTATCGACCTTTCTGGATTTGCCGCGTCGTGATGTGGTTTTCGAGATGTGGTCGGACACCGATATTCTGGACGAGGACGTTTTCCGGCAGGCACTGGTGACCTTCGAGGACAAGATGCGCGTCCTCACCGCCCCGACGGATATTCCGCCGCTGGACATGATTACCTCTGAGGATGTGACCCGAGTGCTCGATCTGGCGCGTCGGCATTTCGACTATGTGATCGTGGATATGCCGACCACCCTGGTCCAATGGACTGAAGCGGTATTGAACATGTGCCAGATCTGTTTCACGACGCTCGAACTCGACATGCGGTCGGCGCAGAACGCGCTGCGCGTCAAACGCGCGCTGCAGTCCGAAGGCCTGCCCGTCGAAAAGCTGCGTTATTGCCTGAATCGTGCACCGAAATTCACTGATCTCAATGGCAAGAGCCGGGTCAAGCGCATGGCAGAAAGCCTCGAAATCGGCATCGAGTTGCAATTGCCGGATGGCGGACGTGCTGTTTCGCAAAGTTGCGACCACGGGTTGCCGCTTGCCTCGAGCGCGGCCAAGAATCCGCTGCGTCGGGAAATCGCGAAACTTGCCCAATCGCTCCATGCCTTGGGCAAGGATGACGCCGAGGCGGCGTAGGAAAGGATACCACATGTTTTCGCGCTACAAGAAAACCCAGTCGGCCAACAGCGCGGCCAAGCCGGTCGTCGATACCACGCCCAAGACAGCATCGTTCGAGGCGGTGGCCGCGCAGTCCTTTCGCAAGCCCGCGCAGAAGGCCGCTGCCGTTCCGGAAGCTGTGGACAAGGACCGCAAGCGCAAGGAACGTATGGGAGAAATCAAGATCGAGTTGCATCGCGCTCTGCTTGATCACCTGAATCTCGCAGCGCTCGACACCGCAACCGAAACGGATCTGCGGGCCGAGATCAGCTCAATTGCCGGAGAGATCCTCGAGGAAAAGGGAATCGTGCTGAATCGCGAGGATCGCGGCATCCTCACCCAGGAACTCTATGATGAGGTCAAGGGTCTGGGACCGTTGGAAACCCTGCTCAAGGATGACACGATCAACGACATACTGGTCAACGGGCCACATCAGATTTTCGTCGAGCGCGCGGGCAAGCTTGAACTCAGCGACGTCACGTTCAAGGACGAGCGCCACCTGCTGCGCATCATCGACAAGATCGTGAGCGCCGTGGGTCGGCGCGTCGATGAATCGAACCCCTATGTCGATGCGCGTCTCGCGGATGGATCGCGTTTCAACGCCATGGTACCCCCGGTCGCGGTCGATGGCAGCCTCGTCTCGATCCGGAAATTTAAGAAAGACAAGCTTGGGATCGACGATCTCGTGCGCTTCGGGGCTTTCTCCGAAGAAATGGCGGCCTATCTCCAGGCCGCTGTCGCTACGCGGCTCAACATCATCGTCTCGGGCGGGACAGGTTCCGGCAAGACGACGACGCTCAATGCGCTGTCCTCGTTCATCGACAATGCCGAGCGCATCCTCACCATCGAAGATACAGCCGAACTTCAGCTGCAACAGGTCCATGTCGGCCGAATGGAAAGCCGCCCGCCAAACGTCGAGGGCAAGGGCGAGGTGAGCCCGCGCGACTGTCTCAAGAACGCGCTCAGGATGCGCCCCGATCGCATCATCGTCGGCGAAACGCGCGGTGAGGAAGTGATCGACATGCTGCAGGCGATGAACACCGGCCATGACGGCTCAATGACGACGATTCACGCCAACAACCCGCGTGATGGTATCAGCCGAATGGAGAACATGGTCGCGATGGCCGGTATCGAAATGCCGCTCAAGGCCGTGCGCAGCCAGATCGCGAGCGCCGTCAACCTCATCGTGCAGGCCAGTCGTCTGCAGGACGGCTCGCGCCGGATGACCTCGATCACCGAGATCACGGGTATGGAAGGCGACGTCATTTCAATGCAGGAAATCTTCCGCTTTCAGCGGGTGGGCCTGACCCCGGACAACAAGATCATCGGCCATTTCACCGGCACCGGCGTACGCTCCAACTATACCGAGCGGTTCCGTCTGTGGGGATATGATTTGCCCGCAGCGATCTACGAACCCATTGCAGCGGAGTAAGGCAGATGACCCTCAGTGCAGAACCGATCATTTATGGCCTCATCTTCGTCGGCGTCCTGGTGCTGGTCGAAGGCATCTATCTCACTGTCTTCGGTCGGTCCATCAGCCTCAACAACCGGGTCAACCGGCGCCTCGAGATGCTCGACAAGACTGGCAACCGCGAGGAAGTCATGGAGAAGCTGCGCAAGGAAATGCAGCAGCATCTCAATGCGCGCAGGGTGCCGCTCTACTCGATCCTGTCCGACAAGGCGCAGAAGGCTGCGATAGCCTTTACTCCCAAACAACTGATCCTTCTTATGGTCGGCCTAAGCATCCTGGCGTTTCTCGGCCTGACGCTAGCCACCGCCACCGCCTTGCCCGTGCGTATACTTGCCTCCATCGGCATGGGCGTGGGCGGGATCTTCACCTGGATCAGCATGAAGGCAGCCAAGCGCATGGCCATGCTGGAAGAGCAACTGCCCGACGCAATCGAGTTGATGGTGCGCAGCCTACGCGTGGGTCACCCATTCTCGTCCGCTATAGGTATCGTCGCCACCGAGGTCGGTGACCCCCTTGCGACCGAGTTCGGCATCATCGCAGATGAGGCGACCTATGGGCGCGACATGGGCGAGGCGCTCAAGGACATGGCAGAGCGGCTCGACATGCAGGATTTGCGCTTTCTCGCCGTGGCCGTCACGATCCAGCAGCAATCGGGCGGCAACCTCGCCGAGATCCTTGCCGGTCTGGCCAAGGTGATCCGCGCGCGCTTTCGCCTGTTCCGCAGAGTCAAGGCCATTACCGCCGAGGCAAAATGGTCGGGCAAGTTCCTGTCAGGCTTTCCGATCCTCGCGCTCATCGGCATTCAGTTGATCAAACCGAACTACTACGACGAAGCCATGGAACACCCGTTCTTCATCCCTGCCGTGCTGGTCGTTGGCGTCTTTCTGGTGCTCAACCTGATCGTCATGCGCGCCCTCGTGAACATTAAGGTCTGAGAGGTTCCAATGGAAATGCTCGTCACAGTCAACACCTGGCTGACCGACTCGCTCGGGCCGTTCGGGCCGATGATCGCAGTCGGCGGACTCGGGCTCATTCTCATTCTTCTGATGATCCCGATGATGATCAAGGAAAGTCAGGATCCGCTCGAGAAGCTGAAAAGAGACAATTCCAGCCGCGCACCAAGCAATGAGACCAAAACGAATCTCCGTGCCGGTGCAAAAAACAAGAAGCTCGATAAATACGCCGGGTTTCTTGAACCTCAGGACGCCAAGCAACTGAGCGCCATGCGCCTGACCCTGATGCAGGCCGGATATCGGCATCGCGACGCGGTGCGGTATTTCCACTTTGCGCAATTGACGCTCGGGCTCGGGCTGCTGGTGCTGGGATTGGGTTACTTCCTGCTCTTCGTGTCAAGCGACACGACCGGCCCCACCGAGATGGTGCTTTATGTGCTCGGGCCCGGTGGCGTCGGCTACATGCTTCCAAAATACTGGGTCACGAAACGTCAGCAGCAGCGGCAGGAGGAAATCCAGGATGGCTTCCCCGACAGTCTCGACATGATGCTGGTCTGCATCGAGGCGGGTCAGTCGCTCGATCAGGCAATCATCCGCGTCTCGAAGGAAATGCGCGCCTCCTATCCTGCCCTGGCCGACGAATTCGAAATCGTGGCGCTTCAGATCAAGGCCGGACGCGACAAGGCGTCGGTTCTCAACGAGATGGGCGAGCGCTGCGGCGTGCAGGACATCTCGAGTTTCGTCACGGTTCTCGTGCAATCGCAGACCTTCGGCACCTCGGTTGGCGAGGCGTTGCGTGTCTATGCCGCAGAAATGCGTGACAAACGTGTCATGCGCGCCGAGGAAAAAGCCAACAAGCTGCCGACCAAGATGACATTGGCCACAATGATGCTTACGGTGCCCCCATTGTTGATTATTCTTGTCGGACCTTCGGTTCTTGGGATCATGGAACTGATGGCAATGTCCGCTGGCTGATAATGGGGCGAAATGGTCATACGCGGGGCGCTCTTTCTTACGGTGACGCTTGCTGTAGCAGGATGCCTCACCCCGCCGCCGGATCGCGGGCCCTATGCCCCCGGACCGGCACCCGGAGGCGAGCCGGTGGACGGGCTGATCGTTGGCCATCGCCTGATGGATGCCGGGGAATACGAGCTCGCACAAAAGGCCTATGGCCGTGCGGCCCTGGATGATGGTATGACGACCGACGTCCTCGCCGGTCTTGGCAGCGCCAATCTAGCGCTCGGTCGTCTCGGCACGGCCGAACGCCTGTTGCGGCGCGCAATCGAGAGCGACGACGCCACGCCGGAGATCTGGAACAATCTCGGCGTCGTTCTGGTCGAGAAAGGCGCTTATGCCGAGGCAGAACAGGTTCTGCGCCGCGCCTATGCGCTTGATAGTGGTGAAAGCGACGCGATCCGCGACAATTTGCGTTTGGCCCTCGCAAAATCTGAAAATCCATCGTATGGTGATGGTACAGAGCAAGGTTACAAAGTGGTACGGCGGGGCAGCAGCGAATATCTGGTCCGAAAGATACCATAAAGAGGCCGAGGCAGTAAAAGGACGCAAGCATGCGCCACCCTTTCCTTTTTACCCTGTGCGTGACAGGTATTTTCGCGCTTTCCGCGTGTGGGCAATCGTCTGGCGATGAGGTCGATCGCGCCCTGCAAGACATAAATGTCGTGGACGAAACCAATCTCAACGACGTGATGCTCAGCGCCGCCGACCCCGATGAGGCGGCGTCCTATTTCCAGCGTGCTGCCAGTCAGAAGCCCGATCGCATCGACCTGCTGCGCGGTGTCGCGGTGTCAATGGTGCGCGCCAAACGCAATACCGAAGCGGTTTCGGCCTGGACGCGGGTTACGGATCACAAGGACGCCAGTGACGACGATCGGGTTAACCTCGCCGATGCCCTGATCCGCAACAACGAGTGGAAACGCGCCGCAGCAGTCCTCGACAGCGTGCCACCAACGCATGAGACCTTCAAGCGGTACCGGCTCGAAGCGATGATCGCTGACAGCGAGGAAGACTGGAGCAAGTCCGACAGTTTCTACGAGACCGCCGTGGGCCTGACGACGCAACCCGCGAATGTGATGAACAACTGGGGCTATTCCAAGCTCACGCGTGGCGATTTCGAAGGCGCGGAGCGGCTCTTTTCAGAGGCCGTGCGACAGGACCCATCGCTCTTCACGGCCAAGAATAATCTCGTGCTGGCGCGCGGGGCACAACGCAACTATGCGCTTCCTGTGCTGCCCGTAACCCAGGTCGAGCGCGCGCAGCTTCTTTACACGCTTGGTTTGTCGGCCGTGAAACAGGGCGATACCGAGATCGCCAAAGGGCTGATGCGCGACGCGGTCGAGACGCATCCGCAGCATTTCGAAGACGCCACACGTAGCCTGCGGGCGCTTGAAACCAATTCCGGCTAGGGCCCATGACGCTCGAGATCACCGCCCGTGCCGCGCTCTGGTTTCTGCCCTTTGCCGTGCCGATCTGCGCATGGGTCGCGCTGAGCGACCTGCGGCGCATGAAGATCCCAAACATGGCGGTTCTGGCGCTTCTGGCGGTGTTCGTGGTGGTGGGCGTTCTGGCCCTGCCCTTCTGGGATTACGCCTGGCGCTTTGCGCATCTAGCGATCCTTCTCGTTTTGGGCATTCTGGCCAACATGATCGGCCTGATGGGAGCTGGCGACGCGAAGTTCATCGCGGTGGCCGCTCCATTCGTCGCACTTGGTGACGCGGCAATGGTCTGCCTGTTGTTCGCGGCGGTTTTGATCATCTCCTTTGCCAGCCATCGGATCGCCATGCACAGTCCGCTGCGGCGTATGGCACCGGACTGGACAAGCTGGCAGATGACCAAAAAGTTTCCCATGGGACTGGCGCTTGGGCCCACGCTCGCGCTCTATCTCGGGCTCGGGGCTATGCACGGCAGCTGAATGCGCCCCCGATCCGCCCGATGCCGACCTTAATTTCTGCACGATTGCCGGGCAGGGTTGGAAGCGAGTCCACCAGCATGCAGGACAGGCAGAACCAATGAACATGCAAGCCCCGACCGGTGTCCAGCCGCCGCCGCCGCCTACGCGCATCGAGGACATGCGGCTTCCCATCGTGATGATGCGCGATATCCTGCTCAAGACCATGTTCCGCAAGAACCTCGACATGGTCACCGACCTGGCCGAGGCGATTTGTCTGCCGCGTGCGGTCACACAGGAATTGGTCGACATGGCCCGTACGCAGCGTCTGGTCGAGGCGACGGGCACGCTCAATGCCAATTCCGGCGGCGAAATGGGGTATCAGTTGACCGATGCCGGCAAGGCGCGCGCACTGGATGCGCTCAGCCAGTCGGAGTATTTCGGCGCGATGCCCGTGCCGCTCGACGTCTACCGCGAGCAGGTCGCGCGGCAATCGATCCGCAACATCCAGATCACGCGGGAGCAGTTGACCAATGCCATGGGCCATCTGATCCTGCCCGACAACCTGCTCGACCATCTCGGGCCTGCCGTGAGTGCAGGGCGCTCGGTGCTGATGTATGGCCCGCCGGGTAACGGCAAGTCCTCGATTTCTAACGGAATTCGCGACGCCATGGGCGACCGGATCTATGTCCCCCGCGCCATCGAGTATTCCGGACAAGTCATCACCGTCTATGATCCGATCATACATTCATCGGCCGAGGTGGAGGTGGACGATCCCAATTCGCTGCGCCGCAAGCGCACCTTCGACACGCGCTATGTGCGTTGCGAGCGGCCCACGGTGATCACCGGCGGCGAACTCAGCCTTTCGATGCTCGATCTGGTTTACAACCCCACGGCGCGCACTTATCAGGCCCCGCTTCAGCTCAAATCCACGGGCGGCATCTTCATCGTTGACGACCTTGGCCGTCAGGCGGAACCGCCGCAGTCGCTGGTCAACCGCTGGATTGTGCCGCTGGAGGAATCCAAGGACATTCTTGCCCTGCAATCGGGTGAAAAGTTCGAGGTTCCCTTCGACACGCTGGTGATCTTCTCGACCAACTTCCACCCCAACAAGATTTTCGACAAGGCCGCTTTGCGCCGGATCTTCTACAAGATCAAGATCGACGGGCCGTGCCAAGCGGATTTTCTGAAGATCTTTGCCATGGTCGCCCGCAAGAAGGGGATGCCCTTGGACGAGGGCGCACTGATTCATCTGATCAAGGAGAAATATCCGACAATCGACAATGTCTACGCCAATTATCAGCCGGTCTTTCTGATCGACCAGATGATCGCGATTTGCGAATTCGAGGGTATTCCCTACCAGATGACACCCGACCTCATAGACCGGGCGTGGGACAACATGTTCGTGCGCGAGGAAGACATCCTGCACTGAACCCGGCGTGCGGCGCATCACCGCGTCACACGCCGATCACTATCAATGGACAGTAACGGGCTCCATGTTGTTCTGACGGGCCAGCAGAAAAGCCAGCTTGCGGTCGCGAACCACTGCCAGCCGCTCACCCTCGGTGCTGTGCACCGCATAGAGCGTGGTCAGATCGCCGACCTGCTCGCGCATCTCCTTGGGCAGTTCCTCAACCTTGACGGGACGCACATAGACGATGGCCCGGTCTTCGTTATCCCCGAAATCATATCTGGTATCCATGATGGCTTACCCCTTGTTGATCCTGATTTTCTGCACCACCGGTTCAGGTTGGGCGCGGGTGAGGTCCACGTGCAAAAGCCCGTTTTCCATGATAGCTTCGCCCACCTCTACCCCGTCTGCTAGCACGAAAGAGCGCTGGAACTGGCGCGCTGCGATACCGCGATGCAGGTAGATGCGGTCGTCGGCCTCCTCGCCCTGACGGCCCCGGATGACCAGTTGCCGATCCTCGACAGTGATTGCGAGATCGTCCTCGGAAAACCCGGCCACAGCCAGTGTGATCCGATAGGAATTCTGCGAGGTCTGTTCGATGTTGAAGGGCGGATAGCCCTCGTTGCCCGACTTGGCGCTGCGTTCCAGCATCCGTTCGAGCTGTTCGAATCCCAGCATGTAGGGATGCGACCCCAGAGTAAGCTTTGTCATCGACACGTCCTTGACTTTAAGCGACCGTCCATTGCGCAAGGCCCCGTTACGGCAGCCTGCCGCAGAAATATGGGCATTGCATATTACATGCACAAGGGCTTTGCGAATGAGCTTGATGCCTCTATCTTGTGGGACCACGCCCCTTTTGGAGGAATCGCTTGCCATGAACGCCTATAGCGACCTTTCGATGAAATCAGAGGATGTGCTGCGCGTGGAACTTGAAGAGTTTCGCCGCGAGCATGGCGATCTCGATGCGGCCATTCGAGCGTTGCAGGAGAAAGGGACCGCCGATCAGCTGACCCTGCAACGGCTCAAGAAGAAAAAACTCTGGCTGCGCGACATGATCGCCCGGATCGAGGACCGGCTTTATCCCGACATCATTGCGTAACCCCCCTTGATGGGTATAGTGCGCGCTTCAAAACGTGAGGCGTGACATGACAGGCGTGAAAATCGGCATCATCATGGGCAGTCAGTCGGACTGGCCGACCATGCGCGAAGCGGCGACGGTTCTCGACGAATTGGGTGTCGGATACGAGACGCGCATTGTCTCGGCGCATCGCACGCCGGACCGGCTGTGGGACTACGGAAAGACCGCCGTTGAGCGCGGGTTGCAGGTGATCATCGCCGGTGCGGGCGGGGCGGCGCATCTGCCGGGCATGATGGCGTCGAAAACCCGCGTGCCGGTGATCGGCGTGCCGGTACAGACCCGCGCGCTTTCGGGTGTCGACAGCCTCTATTCCATCGTGCAGATGCCAAAGGGCTTTCCCGTGGCGACCATGGCGATCGGGGCGGCCGGGGCCGCCAATGCCGGGCTCATGGCCGCCGCAATCCTCGCGAATTCCGATGCCGCCCTCGCGCAGCGCCTCGACGACTGGCGCGCCACCCTCTCTGCATCTATTCCTGACGAGCCTAGCGATGACTGATCCTCTCTCTCCCGGCGCGACCATCGGTATTCTGGGCGGCGGCCAGTTGGGCCGCATGCTCTCGGTCGCTGCCGCGCGCCTCGGCTTCAAGACCTGCATTTTCGAGCCGGGCGGCGATTGCCCTGCCAGCCATGTGGCGAATTTTCATTTCCAGGCGGAATATACAGACGAGGACATGCTGCGACGGTTCGCCGAAAGCGTCGATGTCATCACTTACGAGTTTGAGAACATCCCGGCGTCCGCGCTCGACGTGATCGAGCGGAGCAAGCCCGTCCATCCGAACCGCCGCGCCCTCAAGGTCAGCCAGGACCGTCTGACGGAAAAGGCGTTCCTCTCGGATCTGGGGCTGGCAACCGCCCCCTTTGCCGCCGTCGATGACGCCGAGGATCTGGCCGAAGCGATGGCCGAGATCGGTCTGTCCGCGATCCTCAAGACTCGCCGCTTTGGCTATGACGGCAAGGGGCAGGTGCGGATCATGGCCCGGGAGCAAGCCGCGCAAGCACTTGCGGACATGAACGGGCTCGACGCGATCTACGAGGGGTTCGTCGAGTTCAGTCACGAGGTGTCGGTCATCGCCGCGCGCAACGCCGCCGGTGACGTGGCCTGTTACGATCCGGGCGAGAACGTGCATGAAGGCGGCATATTACGCACCACCACCGTGCCCGCACGCCTGACGGCAGCACAGCGCACCGATGCAGTTCTGCTGGCGGCCAAGATCCTGAACGCGCTCAGATATGTTGGTGTCATGGGGGTGGAACTGTTTGTGACGCCCAAGGGTCTGATCGTCAACGAGATCGCGCCGCGCGTCCACAACTCCGGGCATTGGACCCAAGCGGGATGCAGCATTGACCAGTTTGAGCAACATATCCGCGCGGTCGCAGGATGGCCTCTCGGTGACGGTTCGCGCTACGCCGATGTGGTGATGGAGAACCTGATCGGGGATGACATGGACCGCCTGCCGCAAATCAGGCAGGAGGCCGGGGCTGCGATTCATCTTTACGGCAAGGCCGAGGTCAAGCCGGGCCGCAAGATGGGACACGTGAACCGTGTGTCCCCCCGGGTACGCTGAGCGTTTGGTCTCATGGTGGCCAAGGACCGACGCGCCTCGACATGAGAGAGTCGGGCAAAGCATCGCGGAATGAAGTCAGCGAGATCGCGGACATGTTCGCACCGCAAACGAAACGGACCGCCCCGTCAAGGGCGGCCCGCCCCCGTGAACGACGCCGCATCATGTGATCATCCCACGATGAGGCCCATGGACTCGAGTTTCAGAATGACCTGATGTGCGCAGTTGTCGACATCGACATTCTCGGTCTCGACGCGCAGTTCCGGGGTTTCAGGCACGTCATAGGGGTCGGAAATGCCGGTGAATTCCTTGATCTTGCCTTCGCGGGCCAGCCTGTAGAGCCCCTTGCGGTCGCGGCGCTCACATTCCTCGAGCGTGGTGGCCACGTGAACCTCGATGAAGGCACCGAACTGTTCGATCTCCTCGCGCACTGCGCGGCGTGTGGTGGCATAGGGGGCGATCGGCGCACAAATGGCGATGCCGCCATTCTTGGTGATCTCGCTCGCCACATAGCCGATGCGGCGGATGTTGAGATCGCGATGCTCCTTGGAAAAGCCCAGCTCGGAGCTGAGATTCTTGCGCACGATATCGCCATCGAGCAGCGTCACGGGACGCCCGCCCATCTCCATCAGCTTGACCATCAGCGCGTTGGCGATGGTCGACTTGCCCGAGCCCGAGAAGCCGGTGAAGAAGACGGTGAAGCCCTGCTCGCTGCGTGGCGGACGGGTGCGGCGCAGCTCGTTCACCACCTCGGGGAAGGAGAACCAGTCGGGGATCTCAAGCCCTTCCTGCAGGCGGCGGCGCAATTCGGTCCCCGAGATGTTGAGGATGGTGACGTTGTCCTTGTCCTCGATCTCGTCGATCGCCTCGTATTGGGCGCGCTCCTGCACATAGACCATGTGTTTGAAATCGACCATCTCGATGCCGATTTCCGCCTGATGCTCGCGGAAGAGATCCTGCGCCTCATACGGCCCGTAGAAATCCTCGCCCGCCGAGTTCTTGCCGGGGCCCGCATGGTCGCGCCCGACGATGAAATGGGTACAGCCGTGGTTCTTGCGGATCAGGCCATGCCAGACCGCCTCGCGCGGGCCCGCCATGCGCATCGCCAGATTGAGCAGGCTCATCGTGGTGGTCGAGCCCGGGTATTTGTCCAGCACCGCCTCGTAACAGCGCACGCGGGTAAAGTGATCGACATCGCCCGGCTTGGTCATGCCGACAACGGGATGGATCAGCAGGTTGGCCTGCGCCTCCTTGGCGGCGCGGAAGGTCAGTTCCTGATGCGCGCGGTGCAGCGGGTTGCGCGTCTGGAACGCCACCACGCGGCGCCAGCCGAGCTTGCGAAAGAGCGCGCGCAATTCGTTTGGGGTGTCGCGACGGCCGCGGAAATCGTAATGCACCGGTTGCTGAATGCCGGTGACCGGACCGCCGAGATAGACCGGGCCTGCCGTGTTGTGCAGGTAATTCACCGCCGGATGCGCGCTGTCATCGGCCCCGAACACCTTTTGCGCCTCGTGGGATTTGTCAGGTGTCCAGCGGTCGGTCACGGTCATCGTGCCAAGGATCACGCCCTCCTGGTCGCGCAGCGCGATATCCTGACCGATCTCGATGCCTTCGGCGAATTTCCCGCTGACATCCAGCGTGATCGGCATCGGCCAGAGCGTGCCATCCGTCAGCCGCATGTTGTCGACCACGCCATCATAATCGGCCTCGCTCAGGAAGCCCTTGAGCGGGTTGAACCCGCCATTCATCAAAAGTTCCAGATCGCAGATCTGGCGCGGTGTCAGGTCCCAACTCGTGAGATCGGCCGCCTCGACCTTGAGTTTCTGGGCGCTTTCGTATGAGACGTAAAGTTCCGGAACGGGGGAAAGGTTGGGCAGTTGCATTGTGAGCCTCGGGCAATTCGCGGATTTGAATGATGTTGCAGCGCAACAGGGTTGGCCGGGGATTAGCCCCGCTTGGGACATAACTTCAAGGCATAGCCGGTTTGTTTGGTGAATTGAGACAAAAATAACGCGAGAACCCGCCGGCCTGGAACAACAACCGCCATTCCCGCAAGATCGCCACTTATCGGTTCCAGACGCGGTGTTGTCTTGAGATAGATCAAAACTGCCTTTTCTCATAAAGCTTAGAATAGTTCCAAACGCGCGAATCCACGTAATCCAAGGAGAAATTCCTTGGCACGTCCCCTCAAACTCATTCTCGGCACGGTATCCTCCCTCGCCCAGGTCGCCGCCGCATCAGACTTGCGCGAGCGCGCACAAGTGACATTCGCGCCCCTGCCCTCGACCATTCCCGCCCTCAACGACAACATCATCACCCACGAAAAGGTCGATCTCGGCAAAGCGCTGTTCTTCGATCCGCGGATGTCGGCTTCGGGCGTGTTTTCCTGCAACTCGTGCCACAACCTCGCCACCGGCGGCGACGACGACATGGAGACCTCGATCGGCCATGCCTGACAAAACGGCCCGCGCAACTCGGCCACCGTGCTCAACGCCGTGTTCAATGAGGCGCAATTCTGGGATGGCCGCGCCGCCGACCTTGCCGAACAGGCCAAGGGGCCGGTAGAGGCCGGTGTCGAGATGGCCAACACGCCTGACAACGTGCTCGCTACCCTCAATTCCATACCGCAACATGTGGAGTGGTTCGAGGCGTCCTTCCCCGAAGAGGCGGCTCCGGTCAGCTTTTACAATTTCGCCAAGGCGATCGAGGCCTATGAGGCCACATTGATCACGCCTGCGCCGTTCGATGCATGGCTCAACGGGGTCGACGGCGCGCTCTCGGACGAGCAGGTGGTCGGGCTGGAACTGTTCATGGACAAGGGCTGTTCGGCTTGCCACAACGGCGTCAACCTCGGCGGCAATTGCTATTATCCCTTCGGCCTGATCGAGAAATCTGGGGCAGATGTGCAGCCACCCGATGACCGCGGCCGCTTTGCCGTGACCGAGACGGCGGATGATTCCTACGTGTTCCGCGCCGCGCCCTTGCGCAATATCGACCAGACCGCGCCCTATTTTCACTCCGGCAAGGTCTGGGATCTCAAGGTCGCGGTGCAGATCATGGGCACCTCGCAGCTTGGCACCGAGATCAACGAGCAGGAGACCGATCAGATCGTCGCTTTCCTAGGGGCGCTCACCGGCAGGATGCCCGAAGTGGTCTACCCGGTGCTGCCCGCCGAGACGTTGCAGACACCTCGGCCCACGGGCGATGTCCGGTCGTTGAGGCCAAGTGACGGGCGGATGGGCGGCAACAAGCGCCCTTCCACCCCCGTCAGAGGCTGCCCCGGGCCAACGCTCCGGGTCAGCCGCCCTGCCCGTCCGCCCTGTCGATGAGGCCTGCCTGTTCCAGTCTGGGGCGATACTTGCGGCTGACAGGCACCCGGTCGCCATTGCGCAGCACAACAAACAGCCGCGCGCCCTCACGCTCGATCTGTTCGATTGCACTGATCGCCACCCAATGCGAGCGATGCGTGCAGATGCCCTTAACCGGCTCCATTTCGTCAATTGCGTCGCCCAATCGCAGGCGCACCGTCTCCATGCCTTGCGAAGTCGCCACTTCGACAAAGTGATCATTGGCGGACAGGCGCAGGACCTCGGCATCGGGCCAGTCAGAGAGGCGACGATGCAGCCGGGTCCGCGGTGCCTTGGACACGCGGGCGGAGACGTCATAGCTGGCCGGCAGTTCCACGCCGAATTGACGACGCAACACGAATACCGGACCGACAATGAGAAGAGTATTTAGAGAGATGCTGAACAGGCTCAGGTCCGCACGGCTGATCTGGGGATCAAGCGCGCCCCGCAGGAGCCAGATCACCGGGGCGAGAAACAGGCTTGTCAGCAGGCTCACAACCGCATCGAAAACCGCCGGGTGCGGCCTGACACAAACGGTCTTCTTGATCGCCCGCACAACGCTGCCGATCAGAATACCGATGCTCGCCACAAGAACCCAATAGGCGAGGCGCGTGGGCCACATCATCGTGTCATAGGTGCCGAAAGGCCCTGCAACCACCGCGATCACGCAAACCGAAACCCAAATAGACAGTGTCAATGGAGAAAGCAGACCGTCCCGCGTCTCTGCCATATGCCGTCTAAACTCAGACCAATACAAACCAAAACCCTTACTCTTAATCGCCAAACGTGCATTTATCAGTGAGATACATCAAATCCAAGGTAGCAAATCACATGCAGGGCACTTTACCGTGAGATGAACAGCGCGAGGGCAAAATGGGAAATTCAGCCAGGTTATCCCCCGACATAGAGGCGCGAGTCAGACAGAGCTTTGCTGCGCAGGCGATGATGGCAACGCTCGGGGCGACTCTGGAAGACCTTTCTCCCGGGCACGTGCGCATCGAGGCGCCGATCCTGCCGGGCAGTCGCCAGCAGCACGGCTACGCCCATGCCGGCCTGACATTCGCCATCGGCGACAGCGCTGCGGGCTATGCCGCGCTCAGCGTGATGCCGGAGGGGTTCGAGGTGCTGACCACCGAAATGAAGATCAATCTGCTGGCACCGGCACGGGGCGAACGGCTGATCGCGCGCGGGCGGGTGATCAAAGCAGGCCGACGGCTGGTGGTCGTGCAGGCGGATGTCCATGCGCTCGACGAGGGCCGCGAAACCCATGTCGCGCTGCTGACCGGCACGATGATGCCGCTTGCGCCAAGCCTGTCCTGATTTGCGCTGATATCTCGGGGGTTCCGTCAACGGCGCCGCTCGCGCCACCAGATATAGAGCCCAGCCCCGGCGATGATCAGCCCGCCACCCAAGGTCCAGACCGTGGGATAGACCCCGAAGACGATGATGCTCGCCACCGCAGCGAGAACGATCTGGATATAGACGATCGGGGCCAGGATCGAGGCATCGGCCATGCGATGCGCATAGGTGGCGGAAATATGCCCGACCCCGCCGAATATGCCGATCAAGAGAAACGGCGCCCAGTCAATTGCCGCCGCCGGCCATTGCCAGACCCGGACCGCGAAAGGCGCAAGACAGACCGTCGCCAGGCCCGAAGCCCATAGCTGGCTGGTGGCGTTGCTCTCGGTCCCGGCCAGCATGCGGGTCATGATGAAATAGAGCGCCGCGAGGGTCATGGCGGCAAGGTTCAACAGCATGGCCGGGTGAAACTCGGCCCCCCAGGGCTGCATCACCACCAGCACGCCGACGAACCCGGTACACACCGCCGCGAACCGGTGCAGGCCAACCCGTTCCCCCAGAATCGGGATCGCCAGGACCGTCACCGCGATCGGACCGGCGAACATGATCGTCGTGGTCACCGTGATCGGCAGGAATTGCAGGGCAGTGAAATTGCAGATCGTACTGCCGAACAGACAGGACGAGCGCAACAATTGCCGACCCGGCGCATTGGAACGCAGCGCGGTCGGGCCCTCGCGGGGCAAAAACAGGGCAAGTGCCAGCAGGAAATGCACCGCATAACGCACGAACACCACTTGGATCGCGGCAAGGCCGGCGGTCACCAGCCACTTGGCCGAGGTGTCGATGCAGGTGAAGAACAGCACGGCCAACGCCATCATCGCCACGCCGAGGCCCATGCGGTTCTCTCGTTGGGCGACGGCGTGGTTCGGCTGGCCCACAGGCATCAGGCGGCGGCCCAGCCACCGTCGATGACATGCGCCTGCCCGGTCGTGAAGCTCGAGTCGTCCGAGCCCAGATAGACCGCGAGATGCGCGATCTCCTCAGGCTGTCCGATCCGGCCCATCGGTTGACGTGCGACAAAGGCGGCGCGCGCGGCCTCGTAATCTCCGGTGGCGCTGAGCCGGTCCTGCAGGCTCGGGCTCTCGACGGTGCCCGGACAGATGCAGTTCACCCGCACGCCCTTGGTCACGTAATCGACAGCCACCGATTTGGTCAGCCCGATGATCGCCGCCTTCGAGGTGCCGTAGATGCAGCGCCCGGGCGCGCCGATGATCGAGGCGACCACCGAGGCGATGTTGACGATCGAGCCGCCACCACGCTCCAGCATGCCCGGCACGGCAGCCTGCATGGCGTGGAACTGGGATTTCACGTTCAGGGTCATGGCGAAATCGAACTCGTCATCGCTGGCCTCGAGCAGCGTCCCGGCATGCACGAACCCGGCGCAATTCACCAGAATATCGGGCGCGGCGGTGCGGATCGCGTCTTGCAGCGCCGCCTTGTCGGTCACGTCGAGCGCGAAGGTCTCGGCCTCCAGACCGCTCAGCAGGTCAGCCTTGAGGTCGGTCGCCGTGACCTGCGCACCCTCGCGGATATAGGCCTCGGCAATTGCCCGGCCGATGCCCTGACCGGCGGCGGTGATAAAGGCGCGTTTGCCCTGCAATCTCATGCTTTCTTCTCCAGGTTTCGTGTCATCCAGTCGACCATCTCGGGCACCATCAGATCGCCCTCGCCGCCATCGCGCGCGCGCCGCAAGGTGGCGTCCGCCGCCCCTGACATGGCGCTGTCGAGGCCGAGCGCGTCGGCCATCTGCCGGTAATACCCCACATCCTTGGCGGCATTGGCCACCGAGAATGCCAGATCGACCTTGCCTTCGACCGCGTAGTTGCGGATGAAATCCATCATCCCCGAATGGAGCGGCCCGGCCGCCATCACGCCGTGGAGCGCGTCCCGGTCTATCCCCGCCGCATCGGCAAGGGCAAAGGCCTCGGACATGGCGCAGGCCGTCGTCATCGCAAAGAAATTGTTGATCAGCTTGATGGTGTGCCCATTGCTCAGCTTGCCGAGGTGAAAGACATTCTCGCCAAGCGTGTCGAGGATCGGCTTGACCCGGTCATAGGCGGCCTTGTCGCCCGCGCACATGATGTTGAGCTTGCCCTCCTTGGCATGGGATGGCGTGCGCCCGAGGGGCGCGTCGAGATATATCGCCCCCTTTTCGGCGAGTGCGGCGCCGATCTTGAGAGTCGAGTCCGGTAGCGAGGTGCCGAAATCGATCACCACCTGCCCGGCGGTGGTCCCCTCCAAAACGCCATCCGCGCCGAAGATGCGCGATTCCACCTGATCCGACGTGCCGACGCAGAGCATGACGATATCCGACCGCTCCGCCAGATCGCGCGCCGATTGCGCCTCCTGCCCGCCGCGCGAGATCGCCGCCTCAACGCCGCTGCGGTCGCGATTGCCCAGCACGACGACCGGATACCCGTCCTCTTGCAGACATTCGACCATGGCCCGGCCCATCAGGCCGAGACCGATGAATCCGATGGTTTGCTTGCTCATGCGAGCCTCCTTTCGTGGACCGGCGTGACATCATGTCCGCCGGTCGATTTCAGGTTAGAGAAACAGCGTGACGATGGGTGGCCAGATCAGCAGAACCGACAATGCCAGGAGTTGCAACGCAATGAACGGGAGAAAGCCGCGGAAAATATCCGTGATCGAGATGTCCGGCGGCGCCACCGATTTGAGGTAAAATGCGGCTGGGCCGAAGGGCGGCGACAGAAAGCTCACCTGCATGTTCATGGTAAAGACCACCCCGAACCAGATCGGGATATAGCGCGCATCGACCGAGCCGAGCCAGCCGATTTCCTCGGGCGGCAGCTTGACCACGATGGGCAGAAAAACCGGCATGATCAGCAGCACGATGCCGATCCAGTCCATGAACATGCCCATCACCAGAAAAATCGCCATCATCACCAGGATGATCCCCATGGTGGGCAATTCGGCACCGATAATCATGTTGGCCACATAACTCGGGCCTCCGACCAGCGTGTAGGCGGCGGCAAGCGCAGCGGCACCGATGGTGACCCAGATGATCGTGCCGGTGGATTTCAGGGTCCGCATCAGGCTGTCCCAGACAATGGTAAAGGTCATCTCGCGACGCAACAACCCGATCACAAAAACCGCGATAGCCCCCATGCCCGCCGCCTCGGTGATGCCGGTGATGCCGCCATAGATCGATCCAAGAACGACGCCGATCACCACGATCGGCGCGACAAGGCCCTTGCCCATCTCCCAGCCCCTTGCCGTGCGCGCACGCCCGACCACGAGAAAGATCACCGCCAGCGAAATCACAAAGGCTCCCACCAGCCAAGGCAGATCCGACACCATGCCGAGCGGAATGGGATCGGTACCCTCACGCACGGCGTTGTCGCCGGTCAGCGTGAAAAACACAGCGCGCAATGTGAGAACGCCGGTAATCCAAACCAGCATCCGCGACACGAAGCCCAGAAACATCAGCCCCTTTTCACGCCCTCTAGGGTCGTCCGGATCATCGGGCGGCAGGGGTGCCAGCGACGGGTTCAGGTTGGTGCGCAGGATTATGTAGATCAGAAAAAACGAGGCCAGCATGAAGCCCGGCAGGAACGACGCGGTAAACAGCGCCTTAATCGAGGTCTCGGTCACCAGCCCGTAGAAGATCAGCACGATCGACGGCGGTATCATCGTGCCGAGGCTGCCCGAGGCGCAGATCGTACCCACGGCAAGATTGCGGTCATAACCAAGCCGCAGCATCTGCGGCAAGGCGATCAGGCCAAGCAGAACCACCTCGCCGCCGATGATGCCAGACATCGCCGCCATGATCACCGCCATGATCGAGGTGACGATGGCGATCCCGCCGCGTGTCCGGCTGAGCCATTGGTTGAGCGAGGAATACATGTCCCGCGCGATTCCGGATCGCTCCAGCAGTGCTGCCATGAAGATAAAGAGCGGCACCGAGATCAGCACATAATTCGTCATCTGCCGGTAGACCGCCTGCGCCAGTACCGAAAGCGGGCCGCGCCCGAAGGTGCCGAACAGCAGATCGAGGTCGAATTTGAGCGCCAGCGTCACCACCGCCAGAAAGGCCGAGGCAAAGCCGAGCGGCATGCCGATGGCCAAGAGGGCGAACATCCCGAAAAGCAGGATCAGGCTGAGCGTGCCGATATCTATCATCAGGCCCGGTCCTCCAGGGTGCGGCGGATGGATTCAATCTCGACCTCGTCGATCTCGTCGGCGTGCAGATCGGCAGCCTCGCGGTTCCAGTCAGCGATCAGGTTCGAGACCGCCTGCACCGCCACCAAAATGATCGCAATGAGCAGGAACGGCTTGACGGTACCCGGCAAAGGCGGATCCCAGGCGGTGCCAAAGGTTTCCATCCGCAGAAACCGGGTCTCGGCATCGTTATAGCCGCCCCAGACCAACGCAAGGGCAAATCCGACAATGAGCAGCACCGACAGCGTATCCGACGCCTTGCGCATCCAGCGCGGCATGCTGTCGTAGATCACGTAGATACGGATATGGCTGCGCTGCTGCATGGCGTATTGCCCAGCCAGCAGAAAGACGAAAGAGGCCAGCCAGAGCGAAAGCTCGTTGGCCCAGAGGGTCGGTTGCGAGAAAACGTAGCGCGAAACCACCTCGTAGAACATCACCAGCACGATCAGGGCCACGAGGATCATTGCCGCGCGGCTAAGGACCAGGCTCACGATGTCGAAGAAGCCCTTCTTCGCAGGCTCGATGTGACCCTTGAAATCCGACAGGTAGAGTGAGGCAAAAACCAGCGCGCCCAACAGGGTGGCCAGCATAAGCTTGACCATCGGGCGGCCCTCGGGCCGGATCATCTCATACATGCCGATGGTGGTGTCCGGATCCATGATCCGCGCCGCCACGAGCCAGACATAGAGCAGAAGCGCAACACCGCAAAACCCGATCATCGCCAGCTTCACGGGTCGGCGCGCGCGTCCAAGCCAGACACTCTTGCTCATGATATTCGGTCTCCCACACCCGCGCCGCATGGAACGGCCCGTTCACTGACTGGAAGAAGACGGACCGCGAAGGCCCGCCTTGCGCTATGGGTCGGTTTATTTCAGAAGACCAAGTTGGCGCAGATAGGTCTTGTGGCTCTCGAGAATGGCGCGCGCCTGCTCGTTCTTGTCGCCCCAACGTTCCCAGGATACCTGCGCCGCCTCCCGGAACACCTTCCGATCCTCATCCGACCAAGCGTGCAGGGTCACGCCCTGTTCCTCCAGCTTGGCTGCGGCCTCGGCATTGGCGCGCTCGTTGGCGAGTGCGATGTGAAAGCCCATCTTTTGCCAGGCCGTGTCGACGATCCGGCGCTGCGATTCCGTCAGCCCGTCCCAGACGTCCTTGTTGCACGCAAGGTGATCCGACGGCATCGAGTGAAAGCCGGGATAGGTCGCGTGGTCGACGATATCATAGATCCCGAGCCCGACATTGTTGGCCAGACCCGAGGCATCCGCCCCGTCGATGATGCCGGTCTCGAGCGCGGTGAAGATCTCGGTAAAGTCCATCACGATAGGCGAGGCCCCGAGTTCCTCGAAAATCTCGGTCTCCATGCCGGGGGGCGAGCGGAATTTCCAGCCCTTGAGATCCTCGGGACCAGCGATCGGCTCGGAAGACGACAGCGATTCCTGGCCATAGATGGACCAGCCTATCAACTGCATGTTGTGTTCGTTATAGAGTTTCTGCGCCGCCTCGTAGCCGCCACCATAGTAGAGCCAGGAATATTGCTGCCAGGGTGTGTCATAGCCGCCCATGAAGTCGCCGACGAACTGGAAGGCAGGGTTCTTGCCGGTCTGATAGGCGCCACCAGTGGCGTCGCAATCGAGAATCCCGTTGATTGCTGCGTCGAAGGTTTCGGTCGTGGCGACGACGGCCGAGGAATAGAACATCTCGATCGCGATCTCGCCCTCGGACATGGTCTCGACATCGTCGATGAATCGCCCGAGCGCCTGGCCGGTGGGATGCTCCGTGGCGTAATGGGTCTGCATCCGCAGGGTCACCTCCTGCCCGAGGGCACCTGTGGCCAGTAGCGCGGCGGCAGCGGTAGATGTGAGTAGTGGCTTCAAGGTCATTGGTCTTTCCTCCCTGTCACGGCTTCTGTGCCGTCTCCTCCTTTGCAGGATCGCTCTGCAATAAATGGTATACCATTCTGGAATGGACGGTAAACAAACTGAATTTCACAATCAACTTGTTTTGGTATACCAAATCTAGAATTATGAACGCGCAACCCGACGCGGACTAACAGACCCCGGAAATGCACAAGTCGAGGAATTTCGTCGCGATGTCAGGACCAACGCTCGCAAATCGCATCGCCAACGAGTTGCGCCGCAGCATCCTGCGCGGCGAGCTTGTGCCGGGCGCGCCGATCAAGGAACGCGATCACGCGGCGACCATGGGCGTCAGCCGCACGCCGATGCGAGAAGCGATTCGCATTCTGGCCAAGGAGGGGCTGGTCGTGCTCAGCCCGTCGCGCAGCCCGGTCGTGAGCCGACCCACGGCGAAAGAGCTGTGCGATCAGGCGGTCGTGCTGGTGGCGCTCGAGAAACTCTCCGGCGAACTGGCCTGCGACCATGCAACCGACTCCGATCTCGACCATATCCGCGAGGCGGCACGTCACATGGAAGAAACCTTCTACACCGCCGAGCGGATCGACTCTTTTGAAATGGACATGGCGTTTCACACCACCATCGCCGAAGCGTCGCGCAACACCGCGCTCGCGCGCACGCACCGGGCCTATCTCGCTCGACTGTGGCATGCCCGCTACCTGACCTCGCGCATGCGCGAGAACCGAGAGCGCGTGTTGACCCAGCATGGCGGCATCCTCGACGCTATCCTGCGGCGCGACAAGGCCGCGCTTGTCACCGCGTTCGACGCGCATCTCGGGAACCTGCCCAAGGATCTCGAGAACCTGATGATCTCGCAAACGCGGGACAAACCCAAGACACCGGAAGAATCCGGAGAAGAGGAGACCCATGAAACTTCTTAGAGTTGGCCCGCACGGCGCGGAACGGCCTGCAATTCTCGATGCCGACGGACAGCTGCGCGACCTGTCGGGCCAAGTGCCCGATTTCGCCGGCGAGGCGGTGTCGCTCGACGCTCTCGCGCGAATTGCGGCGCTCGATACGGCGAGCCTTCCGGTGATCGAGGAACCGGGTCGCATCGGCCCGTGCCTGGGATGGGTCCCGAATTTCATCGCCATCGGGCTGAACTACGCCCAACATGCCGCGGAGACGGGGGCCAAGGAGCCAGAGGAGCCGATCATCTTTTCCAAGACCACAAGCTCCCTGTCGGGACCCAACGACCCGGTGCCGCTGCCGCGCGAGTCGAGCAAGGCCGATTGGGAGGTCGAGCTTGGGGTCATCATCGGACGTGACACGCTCTACGTCTCGGAGGAGGATGCACTCGATCACGTCGCGGGATATTGCGTGATCAACGACGTCTCCGAGCGCGCCTTCCAGATCGAACGCGGCGGTCAATGGATCAAGGGCAAATCCGCCCCCGGTTTCGGGCCGATCGGCCCCTGGCTGGTCACCGCCGACGAGGTGCCCGACCCGCAGAGCCTCGACCTGTCGCTGGCGCTCAACGGCGAGAAGGTGCAATCCTCCAACACCTCCGACATGATCTTCGGCGTAGCCGAGATCGTGTCGTATCTCAGCCGCTTCATGCTGCTGCGCGCGGGGGATATCATCGCCACCGGAACGCCCTCGGGTGTTGGCCTCGGCATGTCGCCGCAACGCTTTCTGAAACCGGGCGACGTTATGGAGCTGACCATCGAGGGCCTTGGCGATCAGCGCCAGGAGGTGATCGCGGCCAACTAAGGCACCGGGCCCGGCGACAACGGATCGCCGGGCCCGTCCTCACGTCAGCCGCGGCCCTTTTCGACCTCCGCGCCAAGATCGAGGCCATTGAGCGAGGCCACGTGATCGGCCAGCATCGGCATGTAATCGGCTCCCTTGCCCTGTGCCACGGCACTGGCAAAGGCATTGCGGATCGTGGCGGACATCGGATTGGCCATGCCCGCCGCCTGCGCCATCAGGCAGACATAGCCGATATCCTTGGCAGCATTGTCGAGACTGAAGACATGCGCCTCGCGGTTCCGGTCGCAGACCCATTGCGTGTAGGTCTCGAAGAACCCGCAACCCATGCGGCTGCCGCCGATCACCTCGCGGACAAGCTGCGGCGCGAGCCCGACCTTGGCGCCCATGGTGAACGCCTCGGCATAAAGCGCGGCATAGCCGGTGCCGAGGAAATTCATCACCAGTTTCATCTTGTGCCCCGCGCCCACCGGCCCGAGATGCGTGACCGTTCCCGCCCAGCAGTCGATCACCGGCCTGACCCTCTCGAACACCTCCGGCGCGGCCCCGACCATGGCGTCGAGCGTGCCGGCCTCGGCCTCCTTGGGCGTGCGGCCAAGCGGGGCATCGACCATATGCATGCCGCGCGCCTCCAACTCGGCGGCTAGCGCCTCGGTCGAGACCGGGTTGGCGGTGGTGGTATCTACCACGATCAGCCCCGGCTTGCCATTGGCGATCAACCCGTCTTCGCCCCTGATCACCGACTCCACCTGTGGCGAGTTCGACAGGCACAGAAACACGATGTCACAGGCCGCCGCCATCTCGGCGAGGCTTGCGGCCTCCTGCGCGCCCATAGCCGTCAGGCTTTCGACGGGCGCGCGGTTGCGGTTGCCCTTGACCATCAGGTTATAGCCGCCCTTGAGAATATTCTTGGCCATGCCGTGGCCCATATAGCCCACGCCGACAAAGCCGATCTTTGGTTGATCCGTCACACTCCTGTCCTCCCTGATCCGGTTCACGCGACCTGCGTTAAAAGCGGCTTGCCCGCCATGAAGGCCGCGACGTTGTCGCGTTGCAATCTTCCCATGGCCGCGCGCGTGACATGCGTGCCAGAGCCCTGATGCGGTTGCAGGATCACGCTGTCGAGCGCGGCAAAGCGCGGGTCGAGATCCGGTTCGGAGCGGAACACGTCAAGCGCGGCACCGCCCAGGCGGCCATCCTCCAGCCGGTCGAGCAACGCGCCCTCATCCACCGTCGAGCCGCGCGAGATGTTCACCAGCACCCCTTCCGGCCCGAGCGCATCCAGCACCTCGGCCGACACCATGCTCTCGGTCTCCGGACCACCGACAAGGGCCACCACCAGGAAATCCACCGCCCGCGCGAGGGACGCGGGATCGTCGTGATAGGTCCAGCCCGGCGTGTCCTTTTCGATGCGCGACCAGTAGTGCAGATCCATCTTGAACGCCGCCAGACGGTCCGCGATCTCGCGTCCGATCCGGCCCAGCCCGAGAATACCCGCGCGCCCGCCCGACATCTTGCGATTGAGCGGGAATGCCTGCCCGGCGGCCCAGGCACCGGAGCGGGCATGATGATCGCCCTGCACCATCCGGCGGCATTGCGCGATCATCATGCCAACCGCAAGATCCGCGACATCGTCATTGAGCACATCGGGCGTGTTGGTGACCGCAATGCCCCGGGTCTGCGCATCGGCCACGTTGATCGCGTCATAGCCCACGCCGTAATTGGCGATCAGGCCAAGCGCCGGGAAGAGATCCATCAACGCCCCGTCAAAACGCGTATGTCCCTTGAAGGCGATGGCGCGAACCGCGCCGCGACTCTCTTCGTGCAGCGCCGCGGCGACGTCGAGGCTGTCCACGATCCGCGCGCCGAGGTCGCCTTGCAGGGCGGTCTCGTCCACCTCGCTGAAGGATCCGATTGCGAGGGTTTCGGTCATCTGTTCATCTCCCTGAAGAATGTTCAACCACGTCCGATATAGGGCATGGCGCTGGCCATCACGGTCATGAATTGCACATTCGCCTCGAGCGGCAAGGAGGCCATGTACAGCACCGATTGCGCCACATGGGCCACATCCATCACCGGCTCCACCGCCAGCGATCCGTCCGCCTGCGGTACGCCTTGGGTCATGGCCTGCGCCATCTCGGTCAGGGCGTTGCCGATATCGATCTGGCCACAGGCGATGTTGAAGGCCCGCCCGTCGAGCGAGAGTGTGCGCGTGAGCCCGGTGATCGCGTGTTTCGAGGCGGTATAGGGGGCCGAACCCCAGCGGGGCACATGGGCCGAAACCGAGCCGTTGTTGATGATCCGCCCGCCCTGCGGATCCTGCCGCCGCATCTGCGCAAACACGGCGCGGGCGGCGATGAACGCGCCCGTGACATTTACGTCGATCAATGTGCGGATCTCGTCGATATCCAGTTCGTCTATCGGCGCGCCCTTCATCGCGACACCGGCATTGTTGAAGAGCGCGTCCACCCGGCCCCATTTCCCCGTGGCGCGCGCCACCATCGCCTCGGTCGCATCTGCGTCGCTCACGTCGCAGGGCAGGACAAGCGCCGCACCGTGGCCTGCCGCCGTCTCTTCGAGCGCCTCGGCGCGGCGTCCGACAAGGCCGACCTGCCATCCCGCATCGAGAAAGACCCGGGCGGTGGCGCGTCCCACGCCGCTGCCCGCACCGGTGATGATGATGCTCTGCGCCATGGCTCCCCCTCAGTGATTGTCGCGCGGCAGGGTGCGGGCGACACGCTGATAGGCGGTCGCCAGTTCGAGACACCCGCCCTCGGCCAGTTGCCCGACATGACGGCGATAGATCTCTTGCCAAGGGGTCTGATTCTCAATCTCGGGAGCGGTCCAGTCGGCCTTGCGGCGCGTCCATTCCTCCGGATCCACCAACGCCTCCATCGAGGCGGTGTTGAGGTCGAGCCGCACCCGGTCACCGGTCTGAAGATAGGCGAGGCCCCCGCCGACCACAGATTCGGGCGAGGCGTTGAGGATCGAGGGGCTTTCGGAGGTGCCCGATTGCCGCCCGTCACCGACCGTGGGCAGGTGATGCACACCGGCACGCAGCACCGCATCGGGCGGCTGCATGTTCACCACTTCGGCCGCTCCGGGGTAGCCGACACAACCGACATTGCGGATGAACAGGATGGTTTTCTCGTCGATGCCGAGGCTCTCGTCATTGATCCGGTCGTGGTAATCCTCCGGCCCCTCGAACACCACGGCCCGGCCTTCGAATATGCCCTCCGCGCCGGGGGTGGAGAGGAACCGGTTGCGGAAGTCGGGCGAGATCACAGCGGTTTTCATCAGCGCGGAGTCGAACAGATTGCCCGAGAGCACGATGAACCCGGCATTCTCGCGCAGCGGGCGGTCATAGGGGCGGATCACGTCATGATCGACGCTGACGCGGCCCGCCAGATTCTCGCCCATCGTCTTGCCGGTGGCGGTCATCACGTCGCCATGCAGCCGACCGGCCTTGTGCAGTTCAGCCATCACCGCAGGCACGCCGCCCGCGCGGTGGAAGCTCTCGCCGAGATACTCTCCGGCGGGTTGCATGTTGACCAGAAGCGGCTCTTCGAAGCCGACCGTCTGCCAGTCCTTGACCTGCAATTCCACGCCCGCATGGCGCGCGATGGCCTGCAGATGCGGCGGCGCGTTGGTCGAGCCACCGATGGCGGTGTTGGTCTTGATCGCGTTCTCGAAAGCCGCGCGGGTCAGGATGTCGGAGGGCTTGAGGTCCTCCAGAACCATCTCGACGATGCGCTTGCCGGTGGCATAGGCCATTTCCATCCGCTCGCGGAAAGGCGCGGGGATCGCCGCAGCACCGGTGAGTGTCATGCCGAGCGCCTCGGCCATGGCATTCATCGTCGAGGCGGTGCCCATCGTGTTGCAATGCCCCAGCGAGGGGGCCGAGGCGCAGGCGCGCTCCATGAATTCCTCGTAGTCTATCTTGCCCTCGGCCAGCAGGCGGCGGCCCTCCCAGACCACCATGCCCGAGCCCGCGCGCTTGCCCTTGTACCAGCCGTCGAGCATCGGGCCGCCATTGAGGGCAATCGCCGGAAGGTCCACCGTCGCCGCCCCCATGAGCTGCGCCGGGGTGGTCTTGTCACAGCCGGTGGTCAGCACCACGCCGTCGATCGGATAACCGTGCAGAACCTCGACCAGGCTGAGATAGGCAAGATTGCGGTCGAGCGCCGCCGTCGGCCGCTTGCCGGTTTCCTGGATCGGATGGATCGGAAATTCCATCGGGATGCCGCCTGCGTCACGGATGCCCGCCTTGATCCGGTCCATCAGGAAGATGTGGATCTTGTTGCAGGGTGCGAGATCGGAACCGGTATTGGCTATGCCGATCACGGGCCGGTCGCTCTGCAGTTCCTCGCGGGTGAAGGTCTGGTTCTGATAGCGCTCCAGATAGAGCGCGGTCATGCCCGGATTGTTGGGATTGTCGAACCATTCCTGCGAGCGGAAGCGCTTGTTGGCGCGGGTGTTGCTCATGCTGTCCTCCTCGAGACGTCCGCCTGCCCGAGTGCTGTCGCGCGGCGTTTGCGGCAAGCATCGAATTTGGTATACCAAAATGCAAGCCAAAACATGGAGCCTTTGAAATACAAGGCGCAGTGCCCGCCGCAGACACCTTGGCACCAGGATACAGCGCCCGCATAGGCGGTGGCGTCACGCCCGATCTGACCGCCTGAAACCGTCAAGGGCACAACGCGATTCGGTCGGTGGATGGCGGCCGTCCCGCCAACCCACAGCATGTCATCCGATATGGTCCAAATCGCTGTTGACCTTTGGGACGTGCTGGCACTAGTCAAATGGTATACCATAGTCGGCACGGCCACGGACCGAGCGGGAGAGCGGATGCACGCGCGCATGACGACGACGGACAGGGCGCGCGGATGCTGACATTCGCGCTTGCCGTGCTGTTCCTGATCATCACGCCCGGTCCGGGGGTCTTGTCCACCGCCGGTCTGGGATCGGCCTACGGGTTCAGGTCCGGGCTGGCCTACGTCACCGGGCTGTTCATCGGCACCAACCTTGTCGCGCTTGCGGTGATTTCGGGCCTTGCAGCGATCCTTCTGGCCGAGCCGGTGATCCGCACTCTCCTGATGGTCGCCTCGATTCTCTACCTGCTCTATCTCGCCACCAAGATCGCGCTGGCCGGGTCGCGCATCGCCTTCATCGAGGCACGTCGCGCACCCGGGATCGGGGCCGGGATCCTGCTTCAGGCGATCAACCCCAAGGCCTATGCGGTCAACACCACGCTGATGGCGGGCTTTCCCTACGCGCCCGAAAATCTGCTGTTCGAGACCGCGAGCAAGCTGGTCATCATGAACCTGATCTGGATTCCCATTCACCTCGGCTGGCTCTGGGCCGGGGTGGCGCTGCACCGGCTGAACCTGTCCGAGCGCGCACATCGCCGGATCAATGTCGCGATGGCGGCCTCGATGCTGCTGGTGGTGGTGCTGGCAACCCTTGCCGCACTAAGATCGGGCTGAGAAAGGACCGACACCATGACCCTCGATACCCCGTCCGCCCATCCCTCCGCGATTGACGCGCTCCGCACTCTGCTGGGGGACCGGCTGGTCACGACAAGGGCCGATCGCGACGCGCATGGCCGCTGCGAGACATGGTATCCGCCCACCCCGCCCGAGGCGGTCGCCTATCCCGAGACCACCGAAGAGGTCTCGGAGATCGTCAAGCTCTGTCAGGCGCATCGCTGCCCGGTCGTGGCCTACGGTGCGGCAAGCGCACTCGAGGGCCAGCATCTGGCCGTCCTGGGCGGCCTCAGTCTCGACATGACCCGGATGAATCGCGTGCTTGCGGTCAGCGCCGAGGATCTGCATGCGGTGGTGCAACCGGGCGTCACACGGCACGCGCTCAATGAAGACCTGCGCGCGACCGGGCTGTATTTTCCGGTCGATCCTGGGGCCGATGCCTCGCTCGGCGGGATGGCCGCGACACGCGCCAGCGGCACCACCGCCGTGCGCCATGGCACGATGCGCGAGAACGTGCTGGCTCTGGAGGCGGTGATCGCTGATGGCACGATCATCCGGACCGGATCGAGGGCGCGAAAATCCTCCACCGGCTATGACCTCACCCATCTGCTGATCGGATCCGAAGGCACGCTCGGGATCATCACCGAACTGACCCTGTGCCTGCAGGGCGTACCCGAGGCGGTGCTGGCCGCGACCTGCCGGTTCGCGACGGTCGAGGATGCGGTGACCTGCGTGATCACGACCATCCAATCGGGCCTGCCGATAGCGCGCATCGAGCTGCTGGACGAGATGATGGTGCGCGGCTTCAACCTCTATTCTGACAGCGGCCTGCCCGAGCGCCCGCATCTCTTTCTCGAATTCACCGGCACCCCGGCGAGCGTCACCGAGCAGAGCCGCAGTTTCGCGGACATCGCCGAAGAGTTCGGCATGCAGGCGTGGCAGACGGCCACCAGGACCGAGGACCGCAACGCGCTCTGGTCGATGCGGCACAAGGCGCATTATGCCAGTCAGGCGCTGGGCGGCCCTGGCACGCAGCTCTACGTGACCGATGTCTGCGTGCCGATCTCCCGACTGGCCGAGGCGGTGACCCATGCCCAGAGCCGGGCGCGCGATCTCGGGCTTGTCTCGACCATCGTCGGCCATGTCGGCGACGCCAACTTCCATTGCGGCGTCAGCATCGACCCGAGCGACCGCGACAACCTCGCCCTCGCCTCGGGGTTCGGGCATGAGCTTGCGGAGATGGCGCTGCGGCTCGGCGGAACGGTGTCGGGCGAACACGGCATCGGCATCGGCAAGCGCGACCTGATGCACGCCGAGCACGGCGCGGCGGTCGATGTCATGCGTGCGATCAAGATCGCGCTCGACCCGCAGGACATTCTCAACCCCGGCAAGCTGCTGCCGCCCGAGGAGGGCGGCGCGGCTTGACCCGGGCAACACCCGCAACACGACACCAAAAGGACGCAACATGAACATCACCATCATCGGCGGCGGCGGATTTCTGGGGCAAAAGCTGGCGCGCGCACTGGTTGCGCGGGGCATGCTCGGCGGCAGGCAGATCTCGCGCATCACTCTGGCGGATGTGAACGATCCCTCCAGGATGGAGGATGCCACGGTGCCGGTCGAGACCGCGCGGTGCGACATCACCGATCCGGCCTCGGTGGCGCGGGTGGTCACTGGTGAGACGGACGTGATCTATCACCTCGCCGCTGTCGTGTCCTCGCATGCCGAGGAGGAGTTCGAGGAGGGTATGCAGATCAACCTGCATGGGACGCTCAACATATTGGAGCGGTGCCGGGCGCTGGGCACGGCGCCGCTGTTGGTCTTCACCTCGTCTTTGGCGGTTTACGGTGGCGAGGTGCCGGACCCGATCACCGAGGTGTCGCTGCTCAATCCGCAAAGCTCTTATGGCACGCAAAAGGCCATTGGCGAATTGTTGGTCAACGACTACGCGCGCAAGGGTTATATCGACGGGCGCGGCGTGCGCCTGCCTACGATCTCGATCCGCCCCGGCAAGCCGAACCGCGCGGCGTCGAGTTTCATGTCGTCGATCCTGCGTGAGCCACTGAACGGGCAGACGGCCAATTGCCCGGTGGATGAGGATTTCCGGCACTATTACCTGAGCCCGCGCAAATGCGTCGAGAACCTGATCCGGGTGGCGGAGATTTCGGCCGCGGATCTGGGGGGTAACCGCATTCTGCAGATGCCCGGGCGGACCTTGTCGATCCGGCAGATGATCGACGCGATGACGGCCGTGGCGGGGCCGGAGCCCGCGACGTTGATCACCTGGCAGCCGGAAGAGGCGGTGCGCCGGATCGTGGGTGGTTGGCGGTTCGACATCCATGCCGACCGGGCGCTTGCGCTGGGGCTGGAGGCGGATGGCAGCTTTGAAGAGAATGTGCGGGCCTATATCGAGGATGACCAGCCTGTGGGGTGATTTTGGGTCAGAGGATATGCGGGTTTTGGCCTATTTCTGCCGTTGCCGCATCCCGCGCGAAACGCACCGAAGGTGCCGCGCGATCGCCGGGCCGCCCTGCAGCCTGGCGATTTGAGGGGTTGCGCAACGTGTCGAGGTTAAAATGACTTGGCTGGGATTAAGTACCCGCCACGAGCGTTGCATCGCCAGTCCCCAGCCCTGCGATCACGCGGCACCTTCTACGGGTCATGCAAGGACCGCAACAGGCCACTCACGCTCCTTCGCCCCGTGTTTCGAGGCTCGCCACCTAGGGCGTGGAAAGAACCGCCTCCACGTCCGCACACCTGGGGATCGGGGCAACGGCACCGTAGCCTTGAACCGCGATAGACGCTGCCGCGTTGGCATAGGCGGCGGCGGTAAAGGGATCGTCCCCGGCGATGATCCGCGCCAGAAACGCGCCGTCGAACGTGTCGCCTGCACCGGTGGCGTCCACGACCGCAACCGGCCGTCCCGGCACGCGCATCCGTTTTTCAGGCGTGGCTACCAACGTGCCCTCGGCCCCGAGTGTCAGTGCGACGATCCCTGCCCCGAGCCCGAGGTAAAAATCTGCGATCCTGTCGGGGTCGGTGAGCCCGGTCAAAGTCTCGGCATCCTCGAGCCCCGGCAGGGCGATATCGGCCATCGCCATGCCCGCATGAATGATCGCCCGCGCGCGGTCGAGCGGCCAGAGCTTGAGCCGCAGATTGCTGTCATAGGACACGCGCCCGCCCGCTGCGCGCAAAATCTCCATCGCGGCGAATACGGTATCGGCGGCGCTTTGGGAGATAGCCTGGCTGATGCCCGAGACATGCAGGATTTGCGCGGTCTCAAGAGCGGCGCGGGGCAGGTCTGCGGGGGTCATGCGGCTGGCCGCAGACCCGTCCCGAAAATAGCTGAACTCGTGCCCGTTCAGCCCGTGAGTGACGAAATAGATGCCGGTCTGGCCGCCCTCGACCTCGCGCACGGTGGTGGTGTCCACGCCTTCGGCCTGCCACAGGTCGATAAAGGAGCGGCCAAAGGCATCGGCCCCGACATGGGTGAGATATCCCACATGCGCACCCTGCCGCGCGGCGGCGATGGCACAGTTCGAGGTGTCGCCGCCATGGCCCGGCAGGTAGCGCCCGTCGGGCTGCTGGTTGAATTCGAGGATCGGCTCGCCGAGGCAGAGGAGATCGACGGCCATCAGCGCACTCCGTGCAAAGCTGCGCGGATGAGATCGCGCGCCGTGGCCTCGTCACCCGCCTCGAGGGCGGCAGCGGGCAGCAGGTTGCCGCCCATGCCGACGCAGAGCGCCCCGGCGGCCAGGTAGTCGGTTGCGTTACCCGGTGTGATGCCGCCGGTCGGCATGAGTGCAATATCAGGAAAAACCGCCCGGAGCGCCTTGAGAAACCCCGGACCGCCTGCGGCGTCGGCGGGAAAGACCTTGACCACATGCGCGCCCGCCTGTGCGTGATGGATCACTTCGCCGGGTGTCATGGCGCCAGGCAGATAGGGGATCTGTGCGGCGCGACAGGTTGCCGCCACAGTGTCGCACCAACAGGGCGAGACGACGAATTGCGCGCCCGAGGCGATGGCCGCCTGCGCCTGTGTTGCGTCAAGAACGGTGCCCGCCCCGAGAATGACATCGGGGTGTGCGGCACCAAGGCGCTGCAAGAGCCCGTTCGCATCCGGCACGGTCATGGTGATTTCGAGGACGCGCGCGCCTTCTTCGACGAGCAGGCGGCAGGCGGTTTCGGCGATGGTCGTGTCGGGATGGCGGATCACCGGAACGACGCGGGCGTCTTTCAGGGCGTGGGTCAGATGGTCGGTCATTGCTCCTCCGGCGTTGCGCGTCCGGGCCATGCTTTCGCTTGCGTGAACCCGCAAAGATACCGATACCTGTTTCCCATGCGACTGACCACCACCGCCCTTGCCGCCGTGACCGCGCTTTGCGTGATGATCGGCGTGTTCTGGCTCTCGCTCAGCTTTTTCCAATCCGAGGAAGAGGCCAAGGCGCGCGGGCGGCTGTCGCTGTATCACAGCACGGTTCGATCGGAACTGGAGCGGTTTTCGCACCTGACCTATGTGCTGGCGCGCGACAGTCATGTGATCGACACCGCCACGGGTGGACCGACCGGGCGGCTGGATCGCAGGCTCGCGGCCTTTGCGGAGCAATCGGGGCTAGAGGCGATCTATCTGATGCGGCCTGACGGGATGACGATTGCCGCCTCGAACGCGGGGCGACCTGGCACCTTCGTGGGGCAGGATTATTCCTTTCGTCCCTATTTTCAGGCGGCGCGGGCCGGTCTGCAGGGGCGGTTCTACGGCATCGGGGCGACCACGGGATTGCCCGGTTATTTCATCGCCGATGCGGTGCGCGATGCGGATGGCGGGTTGGCCGGGGTGATTGCGATCAAACTCGATCTCACCGATCTGGAGGAGTCATGGCGGCGCGCCGGGGAGCAGGTCTTGCTGGCCAATCGGGATGGCGTGGTGCTGCTATCCTCGGACCCGGGCGGGCGGTATCGCAGCCTTGCGGATCTGAGTGCCGAACAGCGGGCCCGGATCGCGCAGGACCGGCAGTTTCCGGGGCAGGCTCTTGCGCCGCTGGACTGGCAGCCCGTAGAGGGTGCGCGCGCTATGATTGACGGGACGGAGCGCATTCACCTCTCGGCCTCGGTCGCGCCGCATGACTGGGTGCTGCATTACTTTGCAGATGACAGCGCGGCGATGACGCGCAGCTGGCTGCTGACAGGGCTGGTGATTATCCTTACAGGCGCGGGATTCCTGGTGTCGCAGGTGCGTCGGACGCAACGCATCGGGGCGGCCTTGCGCCGGTCCGAAGCGGAGGAGGCCCAGTTGCGCGAGGCCAATGAACGGCTGGCAGTGGAGATCGAGGAGCGCCGAACCGCCGAGCGCCGGTTGAAGCGGACGCAGGATGAGTTGGAGCGCGCGAGCCGCCTGGCGGCACTCGGGCAGTTGGCGGCCTCGGTCACGCATGAGTTGGGACAGCCCATCGCGGCGATGCGCAACCACCTGACGGCGGCCGAGATCGGCGGACAACCGGCAGCACGGATCATCCCGAGGATCACCGGAATCGTGGATCGCATGGAGGGGATCACCCGGCAATTGAAGTTCTTTGCCCGCAATGACCGCGAGGAGTTCGGGCCGGTCGATCTGGGGGCGGTGGTGCAGGCGGCGCTGTCGCTGGTCGAGCCGAATATCGCCAAGGTCGGGGCCACGACATCGATTGATGCGCCGGATAAACCCGTTCTGGTGCGCGGCAATCAGTTGCGGTTGGAACAGGTGCTGACCAATGTGTTGCGCAATGCCGTCGATGCGGTGGAGGATTGTGCCGCGCGACGGATCGATATCACGTTGGGACAGGGCGATGGCGCGGGCTGGGTCGAGGTACGCGATACCGGGCATGGGCTGGGACAGGCGAGCCTTGACGAATTGCAGGAGCCATTCGTCACCACCCGCGAGAGCGGACGTGGCATGGGGCTGGGCCTTGCGATTTCGGCGAATATCGTCAAGGCGCATCAGGGCAGTTTCAGCGCCGATACGCTTGCCCAAGGCGGGGCAATGTTCCGGATCGAGATCCCGCAAGAGGGGATGGACGAGGAATTGAGCGCGGCATGAGCAGCACCCCCCGTATCCTGATCGTCGAGGATGATCGCGCGATGCGCCTGTCGCTAATCGACCTGCTGGAGGCGTCTGAGTGGTGCGTCGAGGCGCTGCCGCGCGCAGAGCGGCTGGCTGACCGGCTGGAGGCGTTTCAGCCGGATGTGATCCTGTCGGATGTGCGGATGCCGGGCATGTCGGGGCTGGAGTTGCTGGACAGTCTCGACCGCGATCTGTCGCCGCCGCTGGTGCTGATTTCGGCGCATGGCGATATCGCCATGGCGGTCGATGCGATGCAGCGCGGGGCCTACAGCTTTGTCGAGAAACCCTATGAGCCGCGCCGCTTGCTGAACATCCTGCGCCATGCCGCCGATCAGCACGCAATGCGACGCACGACCGAGCGGTTGAAATCGCGGTTGATGCAGCTGTCGGGGCTGAACCGGGTGATGCTGGGGCAGACGCGCGAGACCGTGGCGCTGCGCGAGGAGGTGCTGGACCTGTCGCAAAGCGGGGCGGCAGTGATACTGCAGGGCGAGACCGGCACCGGCAAGGAGCTGGTGGCGCGGGCGCTGCATGATCTGGGTGGCGATGCGGTGGGACCGTTTCTGGCGCTGAACTGTGCCGCGCTCTCGGTCGAGGGATTCGAGGCCGAGATGTTCGGGGCCGAGGGCGGCACCAAAGGGCGATTGCAGGGCGCTGATGGCGGCACGCTGTTCCTTGATGAAATCTGTTCCTGCCCGATGCCGGTGCAGGCCAAGCTTTTGCGGGTGATCGAGGACAAGCAGGTATTGCCACTCGGGGCCGGCGCCCCTGTGCCGCTGGCGTTCCGGGTGATTTCGGCGACCAACGAGGACCCCGATCTGGCGGTGCGCGAGGGGCGGCTGCGGGCCGATCTACTGTATCGGCTCAATACCACCGTGATCGTCCTGCCCACCCTGCGGCAGCGGCGCGATGACGTGATGCTGCTGGCGGCGCGGTTTCTGGACGAGTTTGCGCGCGTCTACGAGACCCGCGCGCCGGACCTCACGCCCGAGGACAGCGCCGCCCTTCTGGCGCATGACTGGCCCGGCAATGTGCGCGAGTTGCGCAATGTGTGCGAACGCCGGGTGCTGAGTGCGCGGCGCGGGGGCGGCTCGATGGCGCAGGCGCTGCGCCGCGACGCGCTGGCCGATGATGTGCCCGACACGCTGCGCGCCGCCGTGGCGGCCTTTGAGCGGGAACTGATCGCCAAGGCGATCACCGCGCATGAGGGAAAGATGGAGGCGGTGGCCGAGGCGCTCGGCATCGGGCGGCGCACGCTCAACGAGAAGATCGTCAAGCTGGGGCTGGACAAGGAGGCGCTGCTGTAGTCACCTTGCGGATATCCGCAGGGCGGCTGCCGGGGCATGCGCGGTTTTTTTCATAGCCATTGTGCCGGGGATGACCCAAGGTAGCGCCCATCATAAAGCATGACATCTGGGAGGAGAAACCATGCCGAAATTTCTGAGTTATACCGCTGTGGCCGCGATCAGCCTTGCCTTTGCCGGTGAGGCGATGGCGACCGAATGGAACGTCTCGCTTTGGGGCAAGCGCCGGGCGTTCACCGAGCATGTCGAGAAGCTGGCCGAACTGGTGAGCGAAAAGACGAATGGCGATTTCACCCTGAACATCAGCTATGGCGGCCTGTCGAACAACCGCGAGAACCTTGACGGGATTTCCATCGGCGCCTTCGAGATGGCGCAGTTCTGCGCGGGTTATCACCGCGACAAGAACCCGACGATCACGGTGCTGGAACTTCCGTTCCTCGGCGTCGAGAACCTTGAGCAGGAAACCGCGCTGTCGATGGCGCTCTATGACCAACCGGCGGTCAAGGCCGATCTGGCGCGCTGGAACGCGACGCTGCTGATGCCCTCGCCGATGCCGCAATACAACCTTGTGGGTCTGGGTGACGCGCCCCGCAGCCTTGACGATTTCAAGGGGCTTAGCGTGCGCGCGCTCGGTGGAATCGGGTCCGCGATGGAGGCCGTAGGCGCGGTGCCGACCTCGATGTCGGCGACCGAGGTGCGGCAGGCGATGGATAGCGGCGTGGTCAAGGCCGTGAGCTTTGCACCTCATGCGCATATGTCCTTCGGCACCATCGAGAACGCGAAATGGTGGACCGAAAACCTCAACCCCGGCACGGTGAATTGCCCGGTCGTGGCGAACACCGACGCGCTTGATGCGCTGTCGGATGAGCATCGCGAGGCGCTGTTGGGCTCGATCGACGAGGCGCTCGATCACTACATCGACAACTATCAGAACAACACGATGGAGGCGTGGGGTCCGGCACTCGAAGAGCGTGGGATCGAGGTGATCAGTTTTGATGAGGAGTCTCTGAAGAAGTTCGAAGAGGCGGTGGCCGGTCCTGCCGCTGCGTCCTGGATCGAAGAGATGGGCAATCGCGGTATTCCCGCGCAAGAGCTCTATGACTTTGCCACGAGCACGCTTGCGGAGCTCAAGGGCGACTCCTGAGCCTCTGACCATCGCGGCCTGCCTCGGATCATCCGGGGCGGGCCAATCCCCTTGCGCATGATCCGGGAGACGACCCATGGCGGGAGCGGCCTCTGTCCTGTCCGACGACAGCAGCCTGAGCAGGCTGGATCGCGGCCTTTACCGGATCGAGCGGCAGCTTGCGCTCTTGAGCGGGATCGCGGTGTTCTCGCTGATGGTGCTGGCGGTATTCTCCGTGGGCGGGCGCAATTTCTTCAATCAGCCTATGCCCGGATATGTCGACTGGATCGAGCAGATCATGCCGCTGATTGCCTTCATGGGCGTGGCCTATACGCAGCGCGATGGCGGGCACATCCGCATGGATATCTTCGTCGGGATGTTTCAAGGTCGCGCGCTGTGGCTGATCGAGTTGATCACGACGCTGGCAGTTCTGCTTTTGATGCTGCTGCTGGTCTGGGGCAGCTGGGCGCATTTCGAGCGCAGTTTCGACTGGAACGCGCCGCTCTGGAGCCGCGACAGCACCATTGATATCGCCCTGCCGATCTGGCCTGCAAAGATCCTCGCGCCGATCGCCTTTGGCGTGCTGTCGCTGCGGCTGATGCTTCAGGCCTGGGGGTTCGGACACGCGCTGATCACCGGGGCAGACCGGCCGGTCGCCGTGCCGCTGATCGAGGATGCCGCAGCACAGGCCGCGCGTGAGGCGGCGCAGCTGAGCGGGCATGATGAATAAGGATGTCACCTGATGGAGCCGATTGATATCGGGCTGGTCGTGACCGGCATGATGCTGGTCGTCGTGATCCTAGGCATGCGTGTGGCCTTTGCCGCCGCCCTTGCGGGCACGGTCGGGCTGATCTGGATCTTCTGGTCCAAGAAGGGCTATGCGGGCGACGAATTCGTCTGGGCGCTGACCGTCGCGGTAAAGACCGCCGGTCAGGTGCCGCATTCCAAGGTCAGTTCACAGGCGCTGAGCCTCATTCCGACATTCATCATGATCGGCTATCTCGCCTATTACGCGGGGCTGACCAAGGCGCTCTTCGAGGCGGCGAAACGCTGGATCGCCTGGGTGCCGGGGGGGCTTGCCGTCTCGACCGTGTTTGCCACGGCAGGCTTTGCCGCCGTGTCGGGGGCGAGCGTGGCGACGGCGGCGGTGTTTGCGCGCATCGCCATCCCCGAGATGCTCAAGATCGGCTATGACAAGCGCTTTGCGGCGGGTGTCGTGGCTGCGGGCGGCACATTGGCGAGCCTCATTCCGCCCTCGGCATTGCTGGTGATCTACGCGATCATCGTGGAGCAGGACGTGGGCAAGCTGTTGCTTGCCGGGTTCATTCCCGGCGTGTTTTCGGCCTTTGTGTATGCGCTTTTGATCATCGGATTAGCGCTGACCATCAAGGGGTTCGGCCCGCCGGTGGGGGGCTTTACCTGGCGCGAACGCTTCGTGTCGCTGCCCCCTGCCCTACCCATCGTCTTTGTCGTCGTGACGATCATCTTTTTCGTCTACAACCCGTTCGGCGGCGACGCCTGGGGCACGCCGACCGAAGGCGGGGCGATTGGCGCGTTCGTGGTGTTCCTGATGGCACTTTATCGCGGCATGCGCTGGCCCGAGTTGAAGGATGCGCTGCTGGAGACGGCGAAGCTGTCGGTGATGATCTTCACGATCATCTGGGGGGTGCTGATCTATGTGCGGTTTCTCGGCTTTGCCGATCTGCCCTCGGCCTTTGCCGACTGGATCACCTCGCTGAGGCTGTCGCCGATGCTGATCCTGATCTGCATCCTGCTGGCCTATGCGGTGCTGGGCATGTTCATGGACGCGATCGGCATGCTGCTGCTGACGCTGCCGGTGGTCTATCCGGCGGTGATGGCGCTCAACGGCGGGATCAATGTCAGCGCGGCGGACAGTGCGTTTGGCATGAATGGCCAGATGTGCGCGATCTGGTTCGGGATCCTTGTGGTCAAGATGGCCGAGTTCTGCCTGATCACGCCGCCTATCGGGCTCAACTGTTTCGTAGTGGCGGGTGTGCGACCCGACCTGAGCGTGCAGGACGTGTTCAAGGGTGTGATGCCGTTCTTTTTCGCCGACGCGGTGACTATCGCCCTGCTCGTGGCGTTCCCGGCAATCGTTCTGTGGTTGCCCGGCCTGGCCTAGCGAAGTCCCTAAAACTGAACATGTTAACAGGTCGGTAATCCATCACATGCTACCCCTTGGGTCGGGTGAGACAAGGTGGTGAGTATGGATGCGCGCAGCAACGCGGCACCGGTCATCATCAAACGGAAGAAGATCATTGCGAGTGGCGGGCATCATGGCGGTGCCTGGAAAGTGGCCTATGCCGATTTCGTCACCGCGATGATGGCCTTTTTCCTGCTGATGTGGCTGTTGAACGCGACAACGGAACAGCAACGCAAAGGAATCGCGGACTATTTCAGCCCCACCTTGCCGGTCAACCGCATCTCCGGCGGTGGCGACGGCGCGTTCGGCGGCGACAGCGTCTTCTCCGAGGAAATGCTTGCCCAAAACGGCATCGGTGCAACCAACACCTATACCAGCGATAGCCGCCAGGCCCGCGGCGACCAGGGCCTTTCGACCGACATATCCAAGGCGCAGCAGCGCGCGGTGGAGGATGCGGCCTTCACCCGAGTGGCCGATATGCTCACCGCAAGCAGTGGCGAAAGCCTCGTCTCGGACGAGATACTGCAACACATCCGCACGCGCGTGACCGATGAAGGGCTCGTGATCGAACTGTTCGACCTTGGCCGATCGGTGCTTTTCATCGACCGCGCCCAGCCAACACAACTGCTCAAGGCTCTCTCGGCTCTGATCGCGCAGGTTGTTCAACTGGTCGAGAATGACATGGCCATCGAAGCGCATTTGAGCGCGCGGCCCGTGACCTTGATCGACAATCCTGTCTGGGACGACTCATCGGAGCGCGCCAATCGGACGCGTATGCTGCTTGAGGAGGACGGTACCGCGCCAGCACGCGTCAAGCGTGTCACCGGGCACGCCGACCGCAGCCCCGCTGTTGCGGATCCGATGGCACCGCGCAACAACCGGATCGAGGTGATCCTCCTGCGCTCTGGCTGAGACGCACTGCGAATGTCGCGGGCGTTAGCCGCATGTTAAAGATACGCGCTTATGACGGACGTCGAGATTTGGTCGATACAGCAGAAAGGCGTGATCATGACGATATCCTCCTCCTTGAACGCAGGCGTGGCTGGGCTCAACGCCAACGCCTCCCGCCTCGGTGCGATTTCCGACAATATCGCGAATTCCTCAACCTTCGGATATCGCCGGGTCGAGACGAGCTTTGAATCGCTTGTGGTCTCGGACGGGGGCGCGACATTCGCGGCCGGCGGCGTGCGCGCCAATACCCAACGCCGGATCGATCAGGGCGGCGCGCTTGTCAGCACGTCGAATCCGACCGATCTGGCAGTGCGCGGCCGTGGCTTTCTTCCCGTCGCCCTGTCCAGCGACGTGGCGATCGGCAACGGAGACCCGCAGATGCTTCTGACCTCGACCGGATCGTTCCGCACTGATTCCACCGGGCGCCTCGTGACCGAATCGGGTCTTGTACTTTTGGGCTGGCCCGCGAATGCCGATGGCACGGTGCCCCCCTTCCCCCGCGACACAAGCCAAGGGTTGGAACCGGTGCAGATCAACGTCAACCAGCTCACCGGCGAACCGACGACCAGCATCAATCTTGGCATCAATCTTCCTGCCACCGACACCGAGGCGGGTGGCGACGGCACTGCACAACAGCTTTCGGTAGAGTATTTCGACAATCTCGGCAGGTCCGAGACGATCCAGATCGCCTTCACACCGACCGTGCCCGCAGATGGCACGTCGAATGAATGGACAATGGCCCTGTCGGATTCCGCCCAGGGCGGCGCACTTATCGGAGAGTATCGCCTCACCTTCGATGACGCGCGCGCCACAGGCGGAACCCTCCTCGACGTGACCGATGTCAGCGGCGGGCCCTATGACCCGGCCACGGGACGGGTGATCGTCAATGTCGAAAGTGGACCGGTCGAGATCAACATCGGACGACCCGGCACGTCCGAAGGGTTGACCCAACTTTCAAACAGCTTCGCTCCGCTCGCAATAACCAAGGACGGCTCGCCGGTCGGCAACATGACCTCTGCGACTGTAGACGAGAACGGGTTCGTGCATGCGACATTCGATACCGGAGCAAGCCGGGTAATCTACCAGGTTCCGCTTGTTGATCTGCCGAACCCGAATGGCATGCGATCCCTGGATCAGCAAACCTTCCTGCCCTCGACCGAAAGCGGCTCGTTCTTCCTTTGGGATGCCGGGGACGGCCCGACAGGTGACATGGTTTCCTTCGCACGCCAGGAGTCCGCAACCGATATCGCACGCGAACTCACCGACATGATCCAGACGCAACGGGCCTACTCCTCGAACGCGAACGTGATCCAGACCGTCGACGAGATGTTGCAGGAAACCACGAACCTCATTCGCTGAATCGGCAACACCCGTGAAAGGTACATGATATGACGATCTCGGCGGCCCTGTCCAACGCGCTGAGCGGATTGAACGCCGGTTCCCGCATTGCTGAAACTGTCGCCGGCAATATCGCGAATGTTCTGACAGAGGGCTTCGCCCCGCGGGACGTTGCGCTTGAATCGCGGCAAAATGGCGGCGTGTCCCTTGTCGGCATCACGCGGTTCGTCGATACCGCCCTGCTGGGCGATCGTCGGCTGGCTGACAGCGCGCAGGCGGCTGCCGAAACGCGGGCCGATTTCGCGCTGGCCTTCGAACGCATGATCGGGGCACCCGGTGAAGAGGGCGCACTCTCAACCCGGCTTGTCACATTCGAAACCGACCTCATTAGCGCCGCCACACGGCCCGAAGACCCGAACCGTCTTCAGGCGGCGGTTGACGCAGCCGCCGCGCTGAGCGCCGACATCAATACCATCTCTGGCAGAATCCAGGATCTGCGTGCTCGCGCGGATGCCGAGATCGCCGCAAATGTGGACAGTCTGAATACAAATCTCGAGACCGTTGTCGCCCTGAACCTGCAGATCGCGCAGGCATCCGCGAACGGGCGCGATGCGACAGGGTTCGAGGACCGGCGACAGGCGGTGATCGACGATATCGCGCAGATCGTGCCCCTTCGCCAACTGTCCAGAGACAACGGTGCCGTGGCCCTCGTGACCACCGGCGGTGCCGTGCTTGTCGACGGGCGGGCGGCCCACCTGGAGTTTGACGCGTCGCGAGTCGTTGCGCCACATATGACCCGCGAGAACGGTCTGCTCTCGGGCATACGCATTGCCGAGCAGGAAATGTCTCTTGCCGATCCCGGGCCCCTGGCAGGCGGCAGACTGGCCGCGCTTTTCCAGAGCCGGGACGAGATGGGCACAGGCGCCCAGGCCGGACTCGATGCCATCGCGCGGGATCTGATTGAACGATTCTCGCAAGCCGATCTCGATCCGACCCAGGCGCCCGGCGCACCGGGGCTGTTCACCGATTCCGGGGGCGCACTGCTCGCCGGGACCGAGACCGGACTTGCCGCCCGCCTTGGCATCAATCCCGTGGTCAATCCGCAATCCGGCGGCTCAGTCTCGAGATTGCGTGACGGTCTGGGGGCAACGCAGCCCGGTCCGTCGGGCAATGCCGACCTTCTGCAGCGCATGAGCGATGCCTTGACATCCCGCCGCCCGCTCGGCCCGGAGTCAGCGATCCGCGATGAGAGCGGCCATATCGCCGATTTCGCAAGCCAGTTGGCCCAGAACCGCCTCACCGCAGAGCGTGAGCTCAGCTTTGCCACGAACCAGTCCGGCGAATTGCGCACGATCGAGCTTGAGCACGGGGTGGATAGCGATGCGGAGTTGCAGCGCCTTTTGCTGGTCGAACAGGCGTTCACGGCCAATGCGCGCATGATCCAGACCATTGATGATCTGATGCAGACCCTTTTGAGGATAGGAACATGACCATGCAATCCATTGGCGATCTGGCGCAGAATTTCACCCTCCGTCGCCAAAGCGTGGAGATCAACCGGCAAATGGATCGCCTGACCCGAGAACTGTCGACCGGCAGGGCTGCGGATATCTCGGCGCATCTTTCGGGAAATCTCGTCCAGCTGGACGAGATCGAACGCGCGCTGAGCGTACAGACAGCGCTTCGCGATGCCGCGCGCGGTGCCGCGACTGACGCCGCGGTTATGCAGCTGTCGCTTGAACGAATCCAGGACTCGACGACGTCTCTGGCATCCACTGCGATTCTGGTCGGAGCCGATGCCGGCAACTCCGCTATATCAACGCTTGCCACCGAAGCACGCGGCGCCCTGGACAGCATCGTGTCCAGCCTCAATGGCTCCTCGGCGGGCCGATCCCTCTTCGCCGGAAACCGGGTCGCTCAACCGCCATTGAACAGCGCCGACCTTCTGCTCGACCAATTGCGCATCGCGCTGTCAGGGGCCACGTCTCCCACCGAGATGCGGCACAGGCTCGACACGTTCTTCGACGCTCCGGATGGGCCTTTTGTCACATCTATCTACCAGGGCGGAAGCGCAGATCTGAGCGCCATTGCCCTCGGCTCCGGTGAATCGGTCCGTTTGAGCATACGCGCGGATGACCCTGTGCTGCGGACACAGATCAAGGAGGTCGCTCTGAGCGCGATACTGGACGATGGCGTGGTCGCGCCTGGTCTGCGCAACGAACTGGCCCGCAGCGCGGGGGAAAATCTTCTCGGGTCGCAGGACGACCTGACGCGATTGCGCGCCGATCTCGGCTTTGCCGAAGAGCGCGTCGCCCAGGCCGAAAGCCGCATATCAGCTGAGATCAGCAGCCTCGGAATTGCCCGGAATAGCCTGACCTCGGTCGATGCGTTTGCGACCGCCAACGAGCTTCAGCAGGTCCAATTCCAGTTGGAGGCTCTTTACACACTTACTGCGCGGGCGTCGCGGCTGAGCCTGGTGAATTTCCTGTGACGTGGATCGTTCGGTTGATCCGGGCGCTGTGCCTGGGGCTTGCGCTTCATGTGCTTGTGCTGCCCGTGGCCGCAGGTCCGGTCCGGATCAAGGACCTGGTGGAATTCGACGGCGTGCGTGGCAACGATCTTGTGGGCTACGGCCTCGTGGTCGGGCTCAACGGCACAGGAGATGGTCTGCGAAACTCCCCTTTCACCGAAGAAATCATGACGAACATACTCGAGCGGCTCGGGGTGAATGTCACGGGCGAACAGTTCCGCCCCAAGAATGTGGCGTCGGTTCTGGTCACCGCCGAATTGCCGCCTTTTGCGAGGGCAGGCGGACAGATCGATGTCACGGTTTCCGCCATCGGCGACGCCGATAGCCTCCTCGGAGGGACACTCATCATGACCCCGCTGAACGGCGCGGACGGGCAGATCTACGCGGTTGCGCAAGGCACGATCATCGCCGGTGGGGTCGCCGCCGAAGGTGAAGGCGGCGGGATCGTCCAAGGTGTGCCGACCTCGGGAACGATCCCGGCAGGGGCCCGGGTGGAACGTGAGATCGCATTTGATTTCGCAAGCCTCGACAGGATTCGCCTCGCCCTGCGCGAGCCGGATTTCACCACCGCCGGGAGGATCGAAAAGGTCATCAACGGAGCCGTCGGCCATGGCGTCGCGGCGATGCTGGATTCCGGTACGGTCGGTGTCGATATCGCGAGGATGAAAGCCGCGTCACCCGCCCACGCCCTGGGCCGGATCGAAAACCTGCTGGTCGAGCCGGAACGACGGGCGCGCGTGGTCGTCGATCAGCGCTCTGGCACAATCGTCATGGGACAGGATGTGCGGATCTCGCGGGTTGCGGTGTCGCAGGGCAATCTGACCTTGCGGGTCCAGGAAACGCCACTAGCCGTGCAGCCCAACCCGTTCGCACGAGGCGAAACAGTAGTGGTGCCCCGCACCGACGCCGGGATCGCGGAAGAGCCAGGCATTGGCCTGGCCGAAGTGCCTGCAGGAACCTCGCTGTCCGAGGTGATCGCAGGGCTTAACGCGCTTGGTGTCGCCCCTCGTGACATGATCGACATTCTCAAGAGCATCAAGGCGGCAGGCGCCCTGCATGCCGAATTCGTGGTGCGCTAGCCTGTGCGGCGTCACACGATCACGTCGAGCACCTCTTGCTCGCCGACGCCGAACACGCGGCGATAGCGCGCGATCTCATCCTCAGGGCCCATGGCCTTGCGCGGGTTGTCCGAGAGTTTGACCGTGGGTCGCCCGTTGGCCGACACCGCCTTGCACACCAGAGAGAACGGCGCGAGTGCGTCATCCTCGGTCAGACCGCGGAAATCATTGGTGAGCAGCGTGCCCCAGCCGAAGGAGGTACGCACGCGCCCGGCGAACTGCGCCTGCAACTCGATGATCTTGTCGACGTCGAGCCCGTCGGAGAAGATCACCATCTTCTGGCGCGGGTCTTCACCGCGGTCTTGCCACCAGCGGATCGCGGTTTCGGCCCCGGCCTCGGGCGCGCCGGAATCGACGCGAATGCCGGTCCAGCCCGCCAGCCAGTCGGGGGCGTTTTCGAGAAACCCCTTGGTGCCGTAGGTGTCGGGCAGGATGATGCGCAGGTTGCCGTCATGTTCCTCGTGCCAGTCCGACAGCACGTCATAAGGGGCCTGCGCGAGGGCCGCATCGTCGGGCGCGAGGGCCGCGTAGACCATCGGCAATTCATGGGCATTGGTGCCGATCGCCTCGAGATCGCGGTTCTTGGCGATCAGGCAGTTGGAGGTGCCGACGAAGCGTTCGCCCAGCCCCTCGCGCATGGCCTGCACGCACCAGTCCTGCCACAGAAACGAATGCCGCCGCCGCGTGCCGAAATCGGCGATGCGCAGCCCGTCGATAGGGCGCAGCCGCTCGACCTTTTCCCAGAGCTTGGTCATGGCACGCGCGTAGAGCACCTGAAGCTCGAATTTCTTCATGTGGCCGAGCACCGCGCGAGCGCGCAGTTCCATCAGCACGGCCAGCGCGGGGATTTCCCAGAGCATGACCTCGGGCCATTTGCCTTCGAAGGTCAACTCGTATTGCCCGTCACGCACCTCGAGGTGATAGGGCGGCAGGGTCAGCCCTTCGAACCATTCCATGAATTCGGGCGTGAACATCTGGCGCTTGCCATAGAACATGTTGCCGCGCAGCCAGGTGCTTTCACCGCGCGACAGCGAGAGCGAGCGAATGTGATCGAGCTGTTCGCGCAGCTCTCCCTCGTCCACCAGTTCCGCCAGCCGGATGGATTTCGTCCGGTTGATGAGCGAGAACGTCACGGTCGTATCAGGCCGGTTGCGAAACACCGACTGGCACATCAGCAGCTTGTAGAAATCGGTGTCGATCAGGGACCGAACGATGGGGTCCATCTTCCAGCGATGATTGTAGACGCGGGTTGCGATGTCGACCATGATGCGGCCTCCGACAGGGGTATCGCGGAGGTTAAAGCAAAGGGGGCAGGGCTGTGCAAGGCGGAACGCTCAGCCGGGTTGCCCGAGGGCGGTCACGAGTCGGGACCAGTCGCGCGCCCAAGGGGCGGTTCCGCTTTCGGTCAGCCGTATCATCCAGAGCGCCATGTCGAGCGCGGGCAGCGCGTCATCAAGGCCGATCAGCCGCCCGCTTGCCAGATCGTCGCGCGCCATGCCTTCGGGCAACCAAGCCACTCCGATGCCGCGCCGGGCATATTCATGCGCGGCAAGCGTGAGCGCGGTTTCCGCGCGACGGCGCAGCACGCGGGGGGCAGGGATGCGCGGCAGGATCGCGCGCGCCATGACCTGACCCAGGAACACGTCGCCGGGATAGGCGATGTAGGGCAGGTCGGGGCCCTGCATGAGCCGCGGAGTGGCTACCGGCAGCAGGCGTTCGACCCCGAGCGAGACCCGGTCGAAGGCGCGGCCGAGGGTCAGGGGGGCGACCTCGGGCGCGGCATAGACCACCGCGAGATCGGCCTCGCCGGACAAAAGGCGGAGCAGGCATTCCTCGCGGTTGTCCGAACGCACGCGCACCGCGCGGCCACCCTGCGCGGTCAGAATGCTGACGATGGCGGGCGAATGGGTCGTGGTGATCGCGTGCTGACAGGCCAGTGTCAGGCCGCGCGCGTCCGACGTGTGCGCCAGCGTTTCGCGCAGGGTGCGCAGTTGCGTGGCGAGGCTGCGCATTTCGGGGATTTTTGCCGCAACATCTGGCAGCAGGGTGACGGGTTTGCGGCTGCGGTTGAGGAGCGGGGTGCCGAGCGCCTCTTCGATGGCGCGCAGGCGGCGGGTGAAGGCCGATTGGCTGACATGGCGCATCTCGGCCGCTCGGGCGAGCGAACCGGTGTCGGACACCGCCATAAGATCGTCGAGCCAGTCCAGTCGCATATTGCGTACCTTGCATAATATATGGCAAAAATAGCATTAGACGATGGGAATGTCCCGACTTACCCTGCGTGAAACGCATGTTTTATGGAGGACCTCAAATGCATCTCGCCCGTTATCCCCGCCACTTCATCGCCCATCTGCCGACCCCGCTGGAGCGGCTGGACCGGCTGACCAAGGAATTGAACGGCCCCGAAATCTGGATCAAGCGGGATGATTGCACCGGTCTGTCCACGGGCGGCAACAAGACCCGCAAGCTGGAATTCCTGATGGCCGAGGCGGAATTGCAGGGTGCGGATATGGTGATGACCCAAGGGGCCACGCAATCCAACCACGCCCGTCAGACGGCGGCCTTTGCGGCCAAGCTGGGGCTGGATTGCCATATCCTGCTCGAGGACCGGACCGGCTCGAACAATGCCAATTACAACAATAACGGCAACGTTCTGCTGGATCACATGCATGGGGCCACGACCGAGAAGCGCCCCGGCGGCGGTGACATGAATGCCGAGATGGAAAAGGTCGCCGACAAGTTCCGCGCCGAGGGGCGCAATGTCTACACCATTCCCGGCGGAGGGTCGAACCCGACGGGCGCGCTCGGTTATGTCAATTGCGCCTTCGAGATGCTGGCGCAGTTCAATGATCGCGCGCTCAAGGTCGACCATATCGTGCATGCAACAGGTAGTGCGGGCACGCAGGCGGGGCTGATTACCGGGCTCAAGGCGATGAACGCGCAAATCCCGCTGTTGGGGATCGGGGTGCGTGCGCCCAAGCCCAAGCAGGAGGAAAACGTCTATAACCTCGCCTGTGCCACAGCGGAAAAGCTGGGCTGTCCGGGTGTGGTGGCGCGCGAGGACGTCGTCGCCAATACCGATTACGTGGGTGAAGGCTATGGCATCCCCACCGAGAGCGGCATCGAGGCGATCCAGATGTTCGCGGAACTCGAGGCGATCCTGCTCGATCCGGTCTATTCGGCCAAGGGCGCGGCGGGTTTCGTCGACCTCATTCGCAAGGGACATTTCAAGAAAGGCGAGCGGGTCGTGTTCCTACATACCGGAGGGTCGGTTGCCCTCTTCGGCTATGACAGCGCGTTTGATTTCGCGTCCCGCTGGACGAGTTGAACGGCACGGCGCACTGATCAACAGCAAAGCCCCGCAGCAATGCGGGGTTTTCCATGTCCGACATATCCGGTAAAGCGCAGTCGGACCCACGTTTCGCAGTCGGAAGAGCACGCATGAAATTCACATTGTCCTGGCTGAAAGAGCACCTCGCGACCACCGCGTCGGTGGCGGAGATCGCGGAAACCCTTACTGACCTGGGGCTGGAGGTAGAAAGCATTTTCGACCCCGCCGCGCGGCTGGGGGATTTCACCATTGGCAAGGTGATCCGTGCCGAGAAACACCCTGATGCCGACAAGCTGCGGGTCTGTCAGGTGGCGACGGATGCTGGCGAAACGCAGATAATCTGCGGTGCGCCCAATGCGCGCGAGGGGATCACCGTGGTGATCGCCAAGCCGGGTGTCTACGTGCCCGGCATCGACACCACCATCGGCGTGGGCAAAATCCGCGGGATCGAGAGCCATGGCATGATGTGCTCGGAACGCGAAATGGAACTCTCGGACGAGCATGACGGAATCATCGAACTGCCGTCGGGGGAGGTCGGCGAGCGCTTTGTCGATTGGCTGGCCGTGCATCATCCAGCCAAGGTCGATCCGGTGATCGAGATCGCGATAACGCCCAACCGCCCGGATGCGCTTGGCGTGCGGGGCATCGCGCGCGACCTCGCGGCGCGTGGTCTTGGCACGATGAAGCCCGCCCCCACGGCGGATATCGAGGGCCAGTTCGCCTGCCCGGTCAAGGTGACGATCGACGAGGATACGACCACCGGCGGCTGCGAGGTCTTTGGCGGTCGTTTGATCCGCGATGTCCAGAACGGGCCATCGCCCGCGTGGCTTCAGGACCGGCTGCGCGCCATCGGGTTGCGCCCGATCTCGGCACTCGTGGATATCACCAATTTCTTCACCTATGATCGCAACCGCCCGCTGCATGTGTTCGATGCCGACAAGGTGACCGGCGATCTGCGGGTGCACCGCACCACGGGGGGCGAGACGCTCCTGGGGCTGGATGAAAAGGAATACACCTTTGGCCCCGGGCAGGTGGTCATTTCCGACGAGACCGGGATCGAGAGCATCGGTGGCATCATGGGCGGGCTTGCCACCGGCTGCACCGAGCAGACGGTGAACGTGTTTCTCGAGGCGGCGGTCTGGGACCATATCCAGATCGCCACGACGGGCCGCGCGCTCAAGATCAACTCCGACGCGCGCTATCGCAACGAGCGCGGGATCGACCCGGCCTTCAACATGGAGGCGCTGGATCTTGCGACGCAGATGATCCTCGATCTGTGTGGCGGTGTACCCTCGAACCGGGTGACGGCGGGCAAGGTGCCGGATGTAAGCCGCGCCTACAAGCTTGATCCGGCGCGGGTGCAGTCGCTGGTGGGTATGGACATCCCAGAAAGCGAGCAGCGCCAGACGCTGACGGCGCTCGGCTTCAAGCTCGAGGGCAACATGGCGCATGTGCCAAGCTGGCGGCCCGATATCCTGGGCGAGGCCGATCTGGTCGAGGAGGTGGCGCGGATTGCGTCGCTAACCAAGCTCAAGGGACGGCCGATGGCGCGTGTCGATGCCGGTGTGCCCAAGCCGATCCTGAGCCCGATGCAGAAGCGCGAACAGATCGCGTGGCGCAGCATGGCGGCACTCGGTTATAACGAATGCGTCACCTACAGCTTTATCGACCACGGCTCGGCCACCCTCTTTGGCGGAGGTGACGCGTCCACGATGCTGGCAAATCCGATCAGCTCGGAAATGAGCCATATGCGGCCCGATCTGTTGCCGGGGCTGTTGCAGGCCGCGGCGCGCAATCAGGCGCGCGGGATCATGGAACTGGCGTTGTTCGAGGCCGGTCATGCGTTTCAGGGCGGCGAGCCGGGCGAGCAGCATTTGCAGATCTGCGGCGTGCTGATCGGGCGGACCGGGCCCAAGGATGTGCATGGCACCTCACGCGCCGTCGATCTCTATGACGCCAAGGCGGATGCCGAGGCGGTGCTGTCAGCGATCGGTGCGCCCGCCAAGGCGCAGATCCTGCGCGGTGCGCCAGACTGGTGGCATCCGGGGCGGCATGGCATGGTCTGCCTTGGCCCCAAGAAGGTGATGGGCGTCTTTGGCGAGTTGCACCCTAAGGTGCTGCGCGCGATGGATGTGAAGGGGCCGGCGGTGGCCTTTACCCTTTGGCCTGCAGAGGTTCCGCTGCCGCGCAAATCCTCGGCCACGCGCGGGGCGATGGCGATCAGCGATCTGCAGACGGTGGAGCGCGATTTTGCCTTTGTCGTCGACCGCGAGGTCGAGGCGCTGACGCTGGTCAATGCGGCGGCGGGGGCCGACAAGGCGCTGATTGAGGATGTGCGCATTTTTGACGAGTTCATCGGCGGCACTCTGGGCGAGGGCAAGAAATCGCTGGCGATGACCGTGCGCTTGCAGCCGCGCGATACCACGCTGAAAGAGGCTGATATCGAGGCGGTTTCGGCCAGGATCATCGAGAAGGTCACCAAGGCCACGGGCGGCACGCTGCGCGGCTAAGAAAGGAGCAAACGATGCTGAATGTCTATCTGTCAGGCGAGATACACACCGATTGGCGTGAGCAGATCATCGCGGGGGCCAAGGGACTTGATGTGTCTTTCTCGTCCCCGGTGACGGATCACTCGGCGAGCGATGATTGCGGTGTTGCGATCCTGGGCGAGGAGCCCGAAAAGTATTGGCACGACCACAAGGGCGCGATGGTCAACGCGATCCGCACCCGCAAGGGGATTGCCGATGCCGATATCGTGGTGGTCCGTTTTGGCGACAAGTACAAGCAGTGGAACGCGGCATTTGATGCGGGCTTCGCGTCTGCCTTGGGCAAGTCGCTGATCATCCTGCAACCGCCCGAGCACGACCACGCGCTCAAGGAGGTGGATGCCGCAGCCCTCGCCGTGGCGCGCGAGCCGGGGCAGGTGGTTGATATCCTGCGCTATGTGCTGGAGGGCAAGCTGCCCGCTTAACTGCGCACCACGTAGACCGAACATTCGGCATGGGTCACCACGTGGCTCGCCGTGGTGCCGAGCAGGTAATCCTGTACCTTGGGGTTGGCGGATTCCATCACGATCAGGTCGACCTTGCGCTCATCCGCGAGCTTGACGATCTGGCGATGCACAGCGCCCTTGCGCACGATCAGTTCCATATCGACCCCTTCGGCGGGGTGGGCTGCGACGAATTTCCGGAGTTCATCGCCCCAATACACATCGGAATTGTAGATATTCATGTTGCGCTCGATCTCGGGTGCGACCGTCGCCACGATGAGCTTGGCCCCGCGTCTCTGGGCCATTTCCACAGCCTCGGTATAGGCGTTGTATTCCACCTTCACGTGTCGCAGGTTGACAGGGCAGAGGATGAGCTTGGTCTGGCGCGGCATGGTGATTTCCGAAATTGAGAACTGGCCGAGGCCTAACCCGATTCGTCTGCGGACATGCGCCCCCTATGCGACCGTTGCGTTGCGGCTGCGACGCGAACGTAGGGTCGATCTACCGGCATGCTCTGAAAAAGTCACGTCCGGGTCGATCTTGGTGCGCGGCCTCAATGCGCCTCGGCCCAGTTGGTGCCCTGTCCCGCATCCACCACCAGCGGCACGTCGAGATGCACCGCCGGGTCCGCGGCACCCTGCATGACGTCGCGGGCCACGTCGATCAGGCGGTCGATGCTGTCCTCGGCCACCTCGAAGATCAGTTCGTCATGCACCTGTAGCAGCATCTTGCAGGGCAGGCCCTCGATCGCGTCGGGCATGCGGATCATGGCGCGGCGGATGATGTCGGCGGCGGTGCCCTGAATCGGTGCGTTGATCGCGGCGCGGCGGGCAAAGCCTGCGCGTGGACCCTTGGCCGAGATCTCGGGGGTATGGATCTTGCGGCCAAACAGGGTCTGAACATGGCCGTGTTCCTTGGCGAAGGAGACGGTTTTGTCCATGTAATCCTTGATGCCGGGGAAGCGTTCGAAATACCGATCGATGAAGCCCTGCGCCTCTGACCTCGGGATGCGCAGGTTGCGGGCGAGGCCAAAGCCGGAAATGCCGTAGATCACACCAAAATTGATCGCCTTGGCCTGACGACGCACCTCGGGTGTCATCTCGTCCATCGGCACGTTGAACATCTCTGACGCCGTCATGGCATGAATGTCCAGGCCGTCGCGGAACGCCTGTTTCAGGCTGTCGATCTGCGCCACATGGGCGAGGATGCGCAGTTCGATCTGGCTATAGTCGAGACTGACAAGGCGATTGCCCACCTCGGCGACGAACGCCTCGCGAATGCGGCGACCTTCCTCGGAGCGCACGGGGATATTCTGCAGGTTCGGGTCGGTCGAGGCGAGCCGTCCCGTATTGGCCCCGGTCTGCACGTAAGAGGTATGCACACGGCCGGTGTCGGGGTCGATGTGATCCTGCAACGCATCCGTGTAGGTCGATTTGAGTTTCGAGAGTTGCCGCCAGTCGAGCACGCGGGCAGGCAACTCGTGCTCCGTCGCAAGATCCTCCAGCACATCCGCGCCGGTGGCATAGGCCCCGGTCTTGCCCTTCTTGCCGCCGTCGAGGCCCATTTCATCAAACAGGATCTCACCCAACTGCTTGGGCGAGCCGACATTGAAGCTACGCCCGGCCAGTTCGTGGATCTCAGACTCTAATCCAGCCATTTTCTGGGCGAACTTGCCCGACATGGCGCGCAGCGTCTCGCGGTCGACCTTGACCCCGTGCCGCTCCATCCGGGCGAGGACCGGAACAAGCGGGCGTTCGAGCGTTTCATAGACCGTGGTGACGCGGGCGCGGTGCAACTGCGGCTTGAAGATATGCCACAGGCGCAGCGTGATATCGGCATCCTCGGCGGCGTATTTCACCGCCTCGTCAAGCGGCACGCGGTCGAATGTGATGGCGGATTTACCCGAGCCCAGAAGCGACTTGATCGGGATCGGATCATGGCTGAGATAGCGCTCCGACAGCGTGTCCATGCCGTGCCCGTGCTCGCCCGCATGCAGCGCGTAGGACATCAGCATGGTGTCGTCGATGGGGGCAATGGTGATGCCATGCCCCGCGAGTATCTTGGCATCGTATTTCATGTTCTGCCCGACCTTGAGGATCGCGTCATCCTCGAGCACCGGTTTCAGCGCATCCAGCACGTCCTGCATCGGCAACTGCCCCTCGGCCAGCGTATCGGAGCCAAAGAGGTCATCCGACGCACCGTCCTTGTGCCCAAGCGGGATGTAGCAGGCGGTGCCGGGCGCCGTGGCCAGCGAGATACCCACCAGATCGGCCTGCATTTCATTGAGCGAGGTGGTCTCGGTGTCGATAGCGACAAAGCCCTGCGCGCGGATCGCGGCGATCCAGTCCTCCAGCTTTGCCATATCGCTGATGCGTGTGTAGGCGTCAGGCTCTATTGCAGGCCAATCGGGGGCCTTGGGCGCGTCCTCTGCTGCCTGTGCAGTGGGTTCGGGGATCACCGGCGCATCCTTGCCCAGTGCGTCCGCAATCCGCTTGGAGAGCGTGCGAAACTCCATTTCGGCCAGAAAACCGAGCAGCGTGTCGGGATCGGGGTCGCGCACCTCGAGATCGTCGAGCGTGAAGTCGAGCGGCGTGTTACAGTCAAGCTGCACCAGACGTTTCGACATTTCGATCTGCTCGCGCTTGGCGATCAGGGTCTCGCGGCGCTTGGGCTGCTTGATTTCTTCGGCGCGGTCGAGCAAATCTTCAAGGGAGCCGAATTCGTTGATCAACAGCGCAGCCGTCTTGATCCCGATACCGGGCGCGCCCGGGATGTTATCGACACTGTCACCGGCCAGGGCCTGCACATCGACCACCTGCGCCGGGTCCACCCCGAATTTCTCCCGCACGCCATCAACATCGATGCGGCGGTTCTTCATCGCGTCGAGCATCTCGACGCCGTTGCCGACCAGCTGCATCAGGTCCTTGTCGGAACTGATGATCGTCACCCGCCCGCCCAGATCGCGCGCCTGACAGGCGAGCGTGGCGATGATGTCATCAGCCTCATAGCCCTCGATTTCCTCGCAGGCGATGTTGAAGGCGCGGGTGGCGTCCCGCGTCAGCGGGATTTGCGGGCGCAGATCCTCGGGCATCGCCTCGCGATTGGCCTTGTAGGCGTCATAGAGGTCATTGCGAAATGTGTGGCTGCCCTTGTCGAAGATCACCGCCACATGAGTGGGGGCATCATGGCCATTGTTGCCCTCGACATAGCGTTGCAGCATGTTGCAAAAGCCCGACACGGCCCCAATCGGCAACCCGTCGGATTTCCGCGTCAGCGGCGGCAAGGCGTGATAGGCGCGGAAGATGAAGGCGGAGCCATCGATCAGATGCAGATGACAGCCTTTTCCGAATGACATGGCTCGCCCTCCCGATCAGGCTTCATCGTTCTAAAAATACTCAAACTCCGATGCCCGGCAGGGGCGCGGCGGCGGTCGGTCAGACCTTGCCCTCGAAATCGTGGTGAATGAGCTTGGCATCGCAATAGGGGCATTCGACATAGCCCGTCTCGCGCGGGATTTGCAGCCAGACGCGGGGATGACCCAATGCGCCCTCGCCCCCGTCGCAGGCGACACGGTAACTGTCCACGATACGGGTTTCCGGGGCCTGGGTGACCATGGGGGCGTTTCCTTTTGCCGTGCTTTCCACTAGGTGCGAATATGAGTGAAGCCAAGCCGAGGGGCAAGAGCAGCATGGCGGCAAATGCCATTGAAATCCGGGGATTGACGAAAACCTATGGCGGTCAGGGCAGAAGCCCTGCGAAACAGGCGCTCAAGGGGGTCGACCTGGCTATCCCGCAGGGCTCGGTCTTTGGGCTTCTGGGGCCGAACGGGGCGGGGAAATCGACGCTGATCAACATTCTGGCCGGGCTGGTCGTGAAAACCGCCGGTCAGGTGACGATCTGGGGCTTTGATCAGGACCGCAATCCGCGTCAGAGCCGTGCCTCGATCGGGGTTATGCCGCAGGAACTGAACCTCGATCCGTTCTTCACACCGCGCGGCGCGCTGGAAGTTCAGGCCGGGTTATACGGCGTGCCGCGCGCGCAGCGTCGCAGTGACGAGATCCTGCGGCTGATCGGGCTCGAGGACAAGGCCGAGGCCTATGCGCGCACCCTTTCGGGCGGGATGCGGCGGCGGCTCTTGCTGGGCAAGGCGCTGGTTCATCATCCGCATATCCTGGTGCTGGACGAGCCGACGGCCGGCGTCGATATCGAGTTGCGGCAGATGCTCTGGGAAAACGTGCGAAAGCTCAACCGCGAGGGGATGACGATCATCCTGACCACGCATTACCTTGAGGAGGCCGAGGAGATGTGCGACGAGATCGCGATCATCAATCTGGGCGAGGTGGTGGCGCGGGATTCCACGGCCAACCTCCTGGGTCGGCTCGATATCAAGACGATGATCATTCAGCCCGAACGGCCCGTGGCGGCCCTGCCCGAAGGCCCGGGGCTGACCGTGACTCGGCGCGAGAGCGGCGCGCTGGAAATCACCTATCACTCCGCCGACACTCCAGCCGAGGCGGTGTTGGCCGCGGTGCACGAGGCCGGGATCTCGATCCGCGACGTGAAGACCGAGCAGGCCGATCTGCAGGATGTGTTCCTAGAGTTGACGCGCAGCCGATAGGGCCTGCCTGCTTGGCCGCGCGCCGGCTTCCTCAGATCAGCGCGAAGATGCGCGCCGGACCACCGGTGCCGCCGCGATGCTTGGGCGCGCCAATGACCACGGTCGCCCCCGCCGCAGGCACCTTGTCGAGATTGGCCATGCATTCGATGCCGAACCGCCCCGTCGGCAGCCAGGCGTAGTGCGTGGCGAAATCCGCCGAGGGCCCGTGATCGAGCGACAGCGTGTCCGTGGCAATGGAGCGGGCCCCGGTTTGTTCGATCAGCATCTGCGCCGCATCGACGTGAAAGCCCGGATAATGCTGCACTTCGCCGTCAAAGCCCCTGAAGGCGTCGCTGCCGGTCTTGGCCCCCCAGCCGGAGTAAAGCGCCACACACGCCCCGTCGGGGATGTCGCCATTGGCCGAAATCCACGCCGAGAGATCATCGGGTGTGAGCAGCGCATCGGGATCTTCTGCCGCGCGCGCCGCGATATCCACGACGCAGAGCGGGGCCACGAGATCGCCCACCGGGATTTCGTCGACCGAGGCGCCATCCGCGGAGAAATGCAGCGGCGCATCGACATGGGTGCCAGTATGCTCGTTGATGGTGAGCGTGAGCAGGTTGAAGCCGTGTTCGGCAAAGTTGAAACTCTGCTCGGTCGAGATGCCGGGCGCGCCGAAATATGTTGGGAAGCCGACATCATAGGCATGGGTCAGGTCCGCGACCGCGCTATGGCTCATGGCCATCGCGGGTTGTGCACCCACAGCCGACAGAGCAGTCGCCGCTCCGGCCCCGGCAGCGGTGGAAAAGAAGGAGCGGCGTGACAGCATCCTGTCCTTGACCGCATTGATTACGCAAGCATCACACATGGCATGTCCTTTCCGGTTTCGTTGCATATGGGGTGCAGCCTAGCATGATTCTGCGCTATGCAGGGGTGCGGCTTTGGTCGGGAACCCGAATTAGGAGTATTTGGATGCTGGCATTGATGCGATTGCTGATCTTCGGGCTGATCGCTCTGACAGCGCTCTATCTTGGGATTTCCTGGTATTCGCGGTCCGTGCGGCGCAAGAAAATGGCGCGCGACTGGGAAGAGGCGGGTCGTCCCGGCGACCGGGATGCCTATATAGAGGCCGGGATGGCCCAGTACGAGCGCTCGCTGCGAAAGCGCTTGATCTGGCTCGTCTATATCGTTCCGGTGACGCTGATCGGCGTCACCATCTATGTCACGAATTTCATGTAAGGGGGCCACGCATGGTCTATGTCAAATGGGTATTCTGGGGCGTGTTCTGGTCGGTGTTGATCGCCTTTCTGCATTACACGCTGCCGCAGCATGACGTGGTGCGGATCACCGACACCTACGAAAAGCGGGTCAATCCGGGCGATAATGCGCTGTTCTGGTCGAACGCCGATACCGGTGAGGATCCCACGGCGGCCGAGCGCGACGTGTTCTTCATTCAGGCCTTCCGCGCCAATGACAAGCCGATGATCTATCGCAACGAGGATACCGGCTGGGGCTGGCCACCTTATTTCAAGTTCGACACGTCCAATTTGCAGGCCGAAGCGTCAGACATGGTGTCCAAGAAGAACGCCGAGAATGCGCAATGGGTGGTTGTGCGCCATTATGGCTGGCGCAATGAACTGTTTTCGATCTATCCGAACGCGGTGAGCATCCGTGAGGCGACGGGGCCGGACGAGCAGATCATTCCTTGGGTCAAGATCGTGATTCTCGTGCTGCTGGCTGCGTCGTTCTGGGCGATCCGCGTGCGCTGGAAGCGCTTTCGCAAGCGGCGCATCGAGCCGGTGATGGACGAGTGGAGCGAGGGGGCCCGCTGATCCCCGCGCGCCACTCAGCGCTTGCCGTAATATAGCCCGACCACGTGCTCGGCCTCGGCAAAGAACAGCCAGCGTGAGATGGCAATGCCTGCGACATGGGTCAGCACCGCGACCAGCGCCAGAAGATGCGAGAACGGCAGCAGCAGGAGCGCGACGGGCAGCACATAGCCAAGCCCGAAGGCGATGACGCGCAGTTTCACCGCATGCTTGCGCCCGATCTGATGCACCATTTCACGCAACAGGTAGTTGGTGCCGGTATGCGGTGGCTCGAACGAGCGCACGGTGCCGATGTTGCCGAGACTGGTCGCGGTCGCCATGTCGGTGCCCGATGCGGCAAAGGCCCCGTCGCCGCGCACCCACCACAGGATTTGCAGCACACCGGCGATGGGAATTAGGATCAGCGCGGCGCTGATTTCCCCGGCCAGCAGCGCGCCCCCGGCCAACGAGATGGCAATCAGCAAGGCCGGTGTCAGAGCGGTGTTCCAGCGCGGCACGGTTTTCATCTGCGTGTAAATCATCGAGGTGGTCAACACCGTACCGAGCGACAGCACGGCACCGACCCAACCCAGTAGCGCCAACCGCGTCTCGAACAACACCAGCCCTGCGCCGTAGGCGGCCATGACCGGAAGTGCGGCGACGGCGCAAACACCCTCGCGCGACAACCAGCTTGAGCGCCACTGACTGAACGCTTTCCACGCGCGTTCGGGATGCCCGAGGTGAAAGGTCGAGGCCAGGAGACCGCCCACGGCGAGCGCATAGGCGATGGCGAAGAAGGCGAAAGCAACCCAGCCGGTGACGGCAGGCAGGCCAAGGCCCAGCCAGATCAGCAGGCCGAAGCCAAGCCCCGAGAGGGTGGTGAAGACGATGACAGACGGGGCGGGATGCATCAGATCTTCTCCAATGTACGGTCGAGCCAGCCGAGAAAGCCCTTGGGTTCCTCCATCACCGACTCCAGAAACGGGGCGAGCACGTCGATCTCACCCGCCGGTTTGGGCTGGTCGAGCGTGTCCTTGGGGCGGGGCGGCAGATACTGGTTGACGGGGCGTGTGCCCTGTTCGGGCATGAGATCCATGCCGCCGCGCTCTGCCACAAGCTGGCTCACGTCGCTGTCGGGATCGCCGAGATCGCCGAAATGCCGGGCCCCGGCGGGACAGGTGCGCACGCAGGCCGGCACGCGATCCTCCTCGGGCAGGTTGTCGTTGTAGATGCGGTCGACGCAGAGAGTGCATTTCTTCATCACCCCCTCGGCCTGATCCATCTCGCGCGCACCGTAGGGGCAGGCCCATGCGCAGAGCCCGCAGCCGATACAATCGCTCTCATTGACCAGAACGATGCCGTCCTCCCCCCGCTTGTAGCTGGCTCCTGTCGGGCAGACGGTGACACAGGGCGCATCCTCGCAATGCAGGCAGGATTTGGGGAAGTGGACCAGTTGCGCGGCGGGGTGCGGCATGGCTGATGTTGCCAGCGGCTGCACCTCGTAGCTGTGCACGCGGTTGAGGAATGTGCCAGATGGATCGGCGCCATAGGGGGCCTGATCGGAGAGCGGCGCGCCGTAATTCTCGGTGTTCCAGCCTTTGCAGGACACCACGCAGGCATGACAGCCGACGCAGGTATCGAGGTCGATGACGAGGCCGAGTTTGCGGGTCGTGGTTTCGGGAAGCGTGGTCATGCGGGGCGCTCCTCAAGTATGTGGGGGCGAGTGCTCACTGGCTCTTCGCGGGACTTGTCCCATGTGGCAATGAACCAGATGAACGAGCCGACGCCGAAGGCAATAAAGGCCAGAATGGCGAGCAATGTCAGGGTCTTGCCGCTCATTCGCCAACCTTCCATTCGAGGTGGTCGGGGCCTTTCCCGACCGGCGATTTGATCGGCGCGAAGGCGGGTTGCGCCTCTGCCGGGACGATGGATTTCTCGATCTTCACCCGCAGGTCGAACCACGCCGCCTGCCCGGTGATCGGATCAGAGTTGGACCAGCGCAGCCCATCACCCTTTGGTGGCAAGAGCTCATGGATGAGATGGTTGAGCAGGAAGCCGCGTGTCGCCTCGGGCGCATCCTCCGACAGCGCCCAGGCCCCCTTGCGCTTGCCGATGGCGTTCCATGTCCAGACGGTGTTTTCATTGAGCGCGGCCATATGCGCCACCGGCACGGTGATCTCGCCATGCGCCGAGGTGACGCGCGCCCAATCGCCGTCGGCGAAGCCGTGCTTCTCCCACAGCTTGGTGGGCAGGTAGAGCGGGTTATGGCCATGGATCTGCCGCAGCCAGGCGTTTTGCGTGCCCCAGCTGTGATACATCGCCATCGGGCGCTGCGTCAGGGCATGGATGGGGAATTCGTCGGTATCAATGCTCGTATCCTCGAATGGCGGATACCAGATCGGAAGCGGGTCCATCGTGGATTTGATCCGGTCGCGCAGGTGATCGGGCGGTTGACGGTCGCCATGGCCTTCGGCGGCGAGTTGGAACTTGCGCATCGGCTCGGCGTAGAGATCGAAAATATAGGGCTGCGGTTTGTCGAATATGCCCATGCCGACGGCCCATTCCTGATAGGCCATGTTCCACGGCTTGTAGTAATTGGCACCCTCGGGGATGTGGCTGACGAAAAAGCCGCCGTTTTCGATATAGCGATCGATCTGCGCCGGGTTGGGCGCGCCGCGGCCCGTATCCGTGCCGTCCCCGCGAAAGCCCATGAGCGGGCCGATGCCCGGCTTGCGTTCATGGTTGACCATGTAATCGGCGTAATCAGTGTAGCGCGGTGTGCCGTCCTCGGCGGTAAAGCCGGGCAATTTCAGCCTGTTGGCCAGTTGCACCAGCACGGTCTGAAATCCGCGCACGTCGCGGTCGGGCTCGATCACCGGCCAGCGGATCGCGTCGGCCGCCGCATCCGCCTCGCATATCGGACGGTCGAGCAGCGAGATGCAGTCGTGGCGCTCCAGGTAGGTGGTGTCGGGCAGGATGAGGTCGGCATAGGCGACCATCTCTGAGCTATAGGCGTCCGAGTAGATGATGCGCGGGATGACATAGTCGCCATTCTCATCGGTGTCGGTCAGCATTTCCATCACGCCGCGCGTATTCATCGAAGAATTCCACGACATGTTGGCCATGTACATGAAGAGCGTGTCGATCTTGTAGGGGTCGCCCGCATGGGCGTTGGAGATGACCATGTGCATCAGCCCATGCGCCGACATCGGGTTTTCCCATGTGAACGCCTTGTCGATACGGGCGGGGCTGCCGTCGTCCTTGAGGGCGAGATCCTCGGGGCCCCGCACAAAGCCCAGATGCGGGCCATCGAGCGGTTGGCATGCCGCGTATTTACAATGCGGCGTGGGATGGGCGCTCACGGGTTTGGGATAGGGCGGTTTGAACCGAAAGCCGCCGGGCACCTCGACCGTGCCGAGGATGATTTGCAGCACATGCAGCGCACGGGCCGTCTGAAAGCCGTTGGAATGGGCCGATATTCCGCGCATGGCGTGAAAGCTGACCGGGCGGCCGGTCATGGTCTTGTGCGTCTCGCCGCGGAAATCGGTCCATTCGTGGTCGAGCGTAAACGCCTCGTCAAAGGCCACGCGCGCGATCTCGGCGGCGATGCGGCGGATCTTGTCGGGCGTGATGCCGCAGCGCTCGGCCACCGCCTCGGGGGCGTATTGCGGGTCAAGGTAACGGTCGGCCATGAGGTGCATCACGGGGCGGTGCGTGATCCCGTCAGCCTCATGCGTGGCGCTCAGGTCAGGGCGCACGCCGGGGGTGTCGAACGCCATAACCTTGCCGGTCTTGCGGTCTATGACTGTCGGTTTTCCGTCGGTATCGCGTAGGAAAAGCCCGTGCTCGGGCGAGTTCGGATCGGCATTCACCAGCACCGGCGCGTTGGTGTAGCGGGCGAGGTAATCGAGGTCGATCTTGCCTGCGCGCATCAGCTCGTGAATGAGCGAAAGGATGAAGAGCCCGTCCGTGCCCGGCGTGATGCCCACCCAGTCATCCGCCACGGCGTTATAGCCCGAGCGGATCGGGTTCACCCCGATCACCCGCGCGCCTCGCGCCTTGATCTTGCCGATGCCCATCTTGATCGGGTTGCTGTCATGGTCCTCGGCCACGCCGAACAGCATGAAGAGCTTGGTATGGTCCCAATCCGGCTGCCCGAATTCCCAGAACGCGCCGCCCATCGTGTAGATGCCACCAGCGGCCATGTTGACCGAGCAAAAGCCTCCATGCGCCGCGAAATTTGGCGTGCCGAAATTCTGCGCCCAGTAGCCGGTGAAGCTCTGTGACTGATCGCGCCCGGTAAAAAAGGCGAGCTTGGACGGGTCGGTCTTGCGGATCGGCTCGAGCCAGTCGCAGGCGATTTGCAGCGCCTCGTCCCAGGTGATCTCCTCGAACTCGCCCGAGCCACGGGGGCCGACGCGCTTCAACGGCGCACGCAGGCGCGAGGGGGCGTTGACCTGCATGATCCCCGCCGACCCCTTGGCGCAGAGCACGCCCTTGTTCACCGGGTGGTCGCGGTTGCCCTCGATATAGGCCACCTTGCCGCCCTTCATGTGGACGTTGATCCCGCAGCGACAGGCGCACATGTAACAGGTGGTCTTGCGCACCTCGTCCGAGACGTGGGGCGAGGTGTCGATATGTGGTTGATGATGCGTCATGTCAGGCCCTTGTCCTTGGTCGGCGTCACGTTAGGGCAGACGATGTCTGGCCGCGACCGTTTTCTGAGATCTTTGCATTTCCTGAACATCCGTCTTGGAAATCCCGAAGACAGCGGTTCATCGTTCCGGTTTTCATGGCGGTGATACATTCAAGAGATGAAGCGCATCGGCGGCGATCATGCGTTCCTCCTGCGCGGGCACGATCCAGCCGGTGATGGCGGAGGTGTCGGCGTGCAGGCGTGTGTCGCCGCGCGTGTTCGCCGCCTCATTCAGCTGCGCGCCAAGCCACGCGAGGCCCTGAAAGATGCGGGCGCGGATGGGGGCCGCGTTCTCTCCGATACCGCCGGTGAAGGCCACGGCATCGACCCCCTCCATCGCCGCGATCAGCGATCCGGCATGGCGGATGGCCCAGTAGCAGAAGTGATCTATGGCAAAGCGCGCCTCTGCCGTGTCCGCCTCCAACAACGCGCGCATGTCCGACAGCCCGCCCGAGAGGCCGCGCAGCCCGCTTTCTTTGTTCATGAGGTGATGGGTGGCCGCGATCCCGTCTTCCTCGGCGAGGCGCAGCACGGCGTTACCGTCGATCTCGCCGGTACGGGTGCCCATGGTCAGCCCGCCAAGCGGCGAATAGCCCATCGTGGTGGCCAGTGATTGCCCGTCGCGGATGGCACAGATCGAGGCCCCGTTGCCCAAGTGAAAGGCGAGCAGCCGCTTGGGCAGGGCCGTGCCGGTGAGGCTCGGCATGTGCCGCACGAGCGAGGCGTAGGAGGTGCCGTGAAATCCGTAGCGCCGGATGCCGCGCGCCTCGATCCCGGCGGGCACGGCATAGCGCGCAGCCACCTCGGGGTTTGTCGCATGAAAGGCGGTGTCGAATGTAGCGGTTTGCGGCAGATCGGGGGCAAGGCGCGCCAGCGTCTTTATGGCGGCAAGGTTATGCGGGTTGTGCAGCGGCGCGAGCGCCGAACAACGATCAATCGCCACGATCACCTCAGGCGTAACGCGCGCAGGTTCGGTCAGGTCCGTGCCGCCATGCACCACCCGGTGCGCGGCGGCGCGAAAGCGGCTGAAGGGCAGGCCGTTCGCCTCCAACCCCGAGAGCACCGCCTGCAGGGCGCTTTCATGGTCGGGGAAATCCTGAGCGGTCTTCTTTACGGTGCCCAGTTTCAACTGTCCCGCGCCGCCAATCCCCTCGGCGATTCCGGTCAGTTTCTCGGTCAGATCGCCGTCGAAAACTGCGAGTTTGATCGAGGAGGATCCGGCGTTCAGGACCAGTATGAGATCGCTATCCGCCGGATCACTCATAGTCTCAGACCCGCTGCTCGCGCATATCAGCCGCGTCTATCCCTGCAACGGCGACGGGTTTTTTCATCGCGTCACGGCGGAACGGATCGCCGAGTTCCTGATTGAGCAGCACCTCGATCAGCGTCGTGGTGTTGTTCTCCATCTGATCCTTGATCGCCTGATTTAGCGCATCGGTGAGCGCATCCATGGTCTTGACCTGCACGCCCTTGAGACCACAGGCCTGCGCGATCCCGGCATAGGACACTTTGGTATCGAGTTCCGTGCCGACGAAATTGTCGTCAAACCACAGCGTCGAGTTGCGCTTTTCCGCGCCCCACTGGTAGTTGCGGAAGACGATCTGCGTGACCGGCGGCCACTCCTCGCGGCCAATGGCGGTCAACTCATTGACGGCGATACCAAAGGCGCCATCGCCCGCAAAGCCCACGACGGGCACGTCCGGCTGGCCGATCTTGGCGCCGATGATCGACGGCAGGCCATAGCCACAGGGGCCGAAGAGGCCCGGCGCAAGGTATTTGCGCCCCTCCTCAAAACTGGGATAGGCGTTGCCGATGGCACAGTTGTTGCCGATGTCGGAGGAAATGATCGCCTCTTTCGGCAATGCGGCCTGAATGGCACGCCACGCCATGCGCGGGCTCATCCAGTCGGGCTTGTCGGCGCGGGCGCGTTCATTCCAGTTGGTGCCGGGGTCGTCCTCTTCGTGATCCATCGAGGAAAGCTGCTGCGCCCAGGTGGATTTCGTCTGTGCGATCAGGGCCTTGCGTTCCTCGCGGCCGGCGTCGCCGGCGCTGTCGGCGAGGGTGCCGAGGATTGAGGTCGCGACCTTTTTCGCGTCGCCCACGATGCCCACGGTGACCTTTTTGGTCAGCCCGATACGGTCGGGGTTGATATCGACCTGAATGATCTTGGCCTCCTTGGGCCAGTAGTCGATGCCATAGCCCGGCAGGGTCGAGAACGGGTTGAGCCGCGTGCCGAGGCAGAGCACGACATCGGCCTTGGCAATGAGTTCCATGCCCGCCTTGGAGCCGTTATAGCCAAGGGGACCGGCGAAAAGCGGGTGCGAACCGGGGAAAGCGTCATTGTGCTGATAGCCCACGCAGACCGGCGCATCGAGCCGCTCGGCCAGTTGGCGAGAGGCGTCGATGCCACCCGCCAGAACGACGCCCGCGCCGTTTAGGATGACGGGGAATCTGGCGTTGCTCAGCAACTTGGCCGCCTCGGCAATCGCCGTCTCGCCACCCGAGGGGCGCTCGAATTCGACGATGGCGGGCAGATCGACATCAATCACCTGCGTCCAGAAATCGCGGGGGATGTTGATCTGCGCGGGGGCTGAGGCGCGCTTGGCCTGAAGGATCACGCGGTTGAGCGTTTCGGCGATGCGGGTGGGGTCGCGCACCTCTTCCTGATAGGCGACCATATCCTCGAACAGCTTCATCTGCTCGACCTCCTGAAAACCGCCCTGACCGATGGTCTTGTTGGCGGCTTGCGGGGTTACGAGCAGCAGCGGCGTGTGGTTCCAGTAGGCGGTTTTAACGGCAGTCACGAAATTGGTGATGCCGGGGCCGTTCTGCGCGATCATCATCGACATCTTACCGGTCACGCGGGTGTAGCCGTCGGCCATCATGCCCGCGGAGCCCTCATGCGCGCAGTCCCAAAAGGTGATTCCCGCCTTGGGGAAAATATCCGAGATCGGCATCATCGCCGAGCCGATGATCCCGAATGCGTGTTGAATTCCATGCATTTGCAGAGTTTTTACAAAGGCTTCTTCGGTGGTCATTTTCATGGGTTTCATCCTTCGGGTCGGGCGCAATCCGGCGCCGGGCGTGACTATATGCACGAACCCTAGCCGCGCGGGCGGGGCAGTTCTAGGGCCAGATGATTATGTCAGATAGCGCCAAGAACGCAAATTAATGAGAACGATAGTATCAATAACATAATATTTTACCGTGTCGGAGCGTGAGGTGAATCTGCAAAATTGGCCGCCAAGACTCTGATATAAAAACAAGAGTGCCTCTCCCGGTTAGCTCCGTGGTTTACCCGGAAAAATCCGCCAATTCGCGTGCCAGTAGCGCGATGCCGGGGGGGATACGCTCTGAGGGGATAGAGGAATAGGCGAGGCGGTAGAAATTGCGCGGGCGGCGGTCGGCGTGAAAGAATGGGGCACCCGGTTCCACCAGAACGCCACGCTTGCGCAGCCGCGCGTCAAGCTGGCCCATATCGATATAGGCGGGGGCCTCCATCCATATGGACGAGCCGCCAAAGACCCCGCGCCCGGCGACGTCGAGACCGTGTTCGGAAAGCGCCTCCTCCATCACCTTGCGGCGGCGGCCAAAGACCTGGCCCATCCTCCGCACGAGGCTGTCGTAATGCCCCAGTGACAGGAAATAGGCCGCCGTGCGCTGGATATGGCCCGGCGGGTGCCGCAGCACCGAGGCGCGCAGGGCCCGACATTCGCGGATAAACGCTTTGGAGCCAACAAGATAGCCAAGGCGCAGGCCGGGAAAGATCGACTTGGAAAAGCTGCCCACATAAATCACCCGCCCCTCGGTATCCAGCGATTTGAGGGCTGGCAGGGGCGCGCGGAGAAAGGAGACCTCGAACTCGTAATCATCCTCGACGATCAGCGCACCCATATCTGCCGCCTTGGCCAAGAGCGCCTCGCGCCGGGCGCGGGGCATGGTGGCGTTGGTCGGGGCCTGATGGCTGGGGGTGGTAAAGATCACATCGGCCTGATCCGGCAGCGCCTCGGGGGGCAGACCGTCGCGGTCGACGTTTACCGGCAGAAGATGACAGCGCGATTGGGTGAGAATGTCGCGCAGCGCGTGGTAGCAGGGGTTCTCGATCACTGCCGTGCGGCGCTGTGTGAGCAGCACCTGCGCGGTCAGCCAGAGCGCGTTTTGCGCGCCCATTGTGACAAGGATCTCAGTGGGTTGCGCAATTATTCCGCGACGCGGCAGGGTATGGCGGGCGATGAATTCGATCAGTTCGGGATCGTCCTGATCGTAGTAGTCGGCGGTCAGCGCCTGAAAGTCCTTTTGCCCGAGCGCGCGCAGGGCGCAATGCCGCCAGTTGGTGTGATCGAAGAGCGCCGGATCGGTCTGGCCGTAAATGAACGGATAGGGGTAGCGCGCCCAGTCCTGCGGCTTCTCAGGCGTGTCGCCGCCGGTAAAGCGACGCCCCAAAGCGCGCGTCCAGTCGATCGTGTCGGCGCGCGGCGTGGGTGTGGTGAACGCAGGCGGTTCGGGTGCGTTTTCAGACACATAATAACCTGAGCGGTCGCGCGCCTCGAGATAATCATTGGCCTGCAATTCGGTCAGCGCGAGGGTCACGGTGATCCGGCTGACGCCCAGATGCGCGGCGAGTTTGCGCGACGAGGGCAGCTTTTCGCCCTTGCGGAAACGGCCCGAGAGAATACCCTGCGCGATCATCTGCTGGATCTGCGCCTGCAAGGTGCCCTCTGCCTCGGGGGCGAGAAAGAATGTCTCAACCGGAATCGCCATGGCGCAAGAGTAGACTGGACTTATGACTCGCGCAATCTGGTCTGAACGCGAATTGACAGGTTGTAAATGCCTGGCCGCGCTTCCTACAAAAGGTCAGGTTCTGCGCAGCCTGTGCGGGACCGGGAAAAGGAAAGCAGAGATGATCGCAATCATATTCGAGGTGGAACCGGCGGAGGGGCAGAAAGAGCCCTATCTGGAAATGGCGGCGAAGATGCGCTCGCTGGTCGAAGGGGTCGAGGGGTTCATCAGCGTCGAGCGGTTCCAGAGCCTGACCAACCCCGGCAAGCTCCTGTCGCTGAGTTTCTGGGAGGACGAGGCGGCGGTCGAGCGGTGGCGCACCCTGCACGCGCATCGGCAGGCGCAGCGCGCCGGGCGCGAGGTGATGTTCGACGACTACCGCCTGCGCGTCGTCAGCGTGATCCGCGACTACGGCAAGCACGACCGCGCCGAAGCCCCGAAGGACAGCCTTGAGGCGCATGGCGGCTGACACATGTCTCGCCAAGCCGTGATTTGATCGCGGGAAATTATGCCGCTAGCCAGAAGGCATCCGGAACGGGGGTCTTACGAGATGACGTTAAACGACAAGATCATCCTGTCGCCGCAGGACAAGCTGGACGGGCTGGCCCTGCTGGTGCTGCGGCTGGGACTGGCGTGGTTCATCTTTCTGTGGGCCGCACACAAGGTGATCACGCCAACGCAATACCAGAACCTCGCGCGGCATTTCGATGGCGTGGATGTGAGCCTGACACAGGTCTACGCGATGGGCGGCCTGCAGATTGTGCTCTGCGTGCTGGTGGCGATCGGGCTGTTTCGGTACTTCAGCTACGGCAGCCTGCTGATGATGCATTTCTTTACCGTCACCCGCCGGTGGGAGGGATTCTTCGATCCCTTCGCGGTGAATGACCGGGGCTTTCCGGTCAATCGAAATCAGGTGATCGACCTGGCGGTGCTGGGCGCGTTCATCGCGCTGGTGCTGCTGATCCGGCGCGATCATTTCAGCCTCGGCGGCTGGCTGGCGCGGCACGACCGGCTGCGCTGGTGGATGTGAGGCGCGGCTGAGCCTTTGCCTTGCGCGGGATCGCGTCTAGATTTGCGGTCATGCTCACCCTGCCCGCCCCTCTTGACCACTGGTTCGCCGCGCGCGGCTGGCAGTTGCACCCGCATCAGGCCGAAATGCTGGCGCGCGCCGAAGACCCCGCGACGCTGCTGATCGCGCCCACCGGCGGCGGCAAGACGCTGGCGGGGTTCCTGCCGACGCTGGCCGATCTGGCGCAGGGCGATCACGCCGGGTTGCATACGCTCTATATCTCGCCCTTGAAGGCGCTTGCAGCGGATATACGGCGCAATCTCACGCGTCCGGTCGAAGAGATGGACCTCGCCATCCGGATCGAGGATCGCACCGGCGACACCTCCTCGCACACCAAACGCCGCCAACGCGCCGATCCGCCGCATATCCTTCTGACCACGCCCGAGAGCCTTGCGCTGCTGACCTCCTTTGAGGACGCGCCGCGCCTCTTTGCCGGGCTGAAGCGCGTGGTGGTGGACGAGGTGCATGCCCTGGCCGAATCGAAACGCGGCGATCAGTTGATGCTGGCGCTGTCGCGGTTGCAGACGCTCTGCCCCGAGATGCGACGCGTCGGCCTTTCGGCGACGGTCGAAGACCCGCCCGCACTCGCCCGCTTCATGGAGCATCGCGATCACCCTTGCGACATCCTGCACGCCGATCCCGGCCCTGACCCCGATATCGCCATGCTGGAAACGGCCGAGGCGCCGCCGTGGTCCGGCGGCGGGGCCGCCTATGCAATCCCCGCCGTGCTCGATCAGGTGCGCCGCCACAAGACCACGCTGATTTTCCACAACACCCGCGCGCAGGCCGAGATCTTCTTTCACAACCTCTGGCTCGCCAACGAGGACGCGCTGCCCATCGGCATCCATCACGGCAGCCTTGACCGGGTGCAGCGCGAGCGGGTCGAGGGCGCGATGGTGCGCGGCGAGTTGCGCGCTGTGGTCTGCACCGGAAGCCTCGATCTGGGGCTCGACTGGGGCGATGTCGATCTGGTCATTCAGGTCGGCGCACCGAAGAACGTCAAACGCCTCGTGCAGCGGATCGGGCGGGCCAATCACCGCTACAACGCGCCATCCAAGGCGCTCCTGGTGCCCGCCAACCGATTCGAGGTGGTGGAATGCCTCGCCGCGTTGCAGGCCGTCAAGGATCGCGATCTCGATGGCGAGCCGCGCGGACCGGGGCCGCGTGACGTACTCTGCCAGCATATCCTGATCCGTGCCTGCGCCGGGGCTTTTGAGGCGGATGATCTCTATGCCGAGGTCGCCTCTGCCGGGGCCTACGCCACGCTCACGCGCACAGAATTCGACGCCTGCCTCGAGTTTTGCGCCACGGGCGGCTACGCACTCCGGGCCTATGACCAATGGCAGCGGCTGAAACAGCGCCCCGACGGTCTTTGGCAGCTGCGCGATCCGCGCAGCCCGCGCCTCATCCGGATGAATATCGGCACGATTCAGGACACCGACACGCTCAAGGTGCGGATGCGCCGGGCGCGCGGCGGTAAGCCATTGGGTGAGATCGAGGAAGGCTTTGCCGCCACGCTCAGCCCCGGCGATACCTTTCTGATCGGCGGGCAGATCGTGCGCTTCGAGAGCTTGCGCGAGATGGTCGTCGAGGTCAGCCGCGATCCTGGGCGCACGCCGAAAATCGCCACCTTCATGGGCACCAAGTTCGCCACCTCGACGCAACTCTCTGAGCGCATTCTCGCGATCCTCAATCAACCCGACTGGCCCGACCTGCCCGCCCATATCCGCGACTGGCTGGAGTTGCAGCGCACGCTCTCGGAAATGCCGCAGGCGGGCCGCCTGCTGATCGAAAGCTTTCCGCATGAGGGGCGCGAGCATGTCTGCATCTACGGCTTTGCGGGCCGCAACGCGATGCAGACGCTTGGCCTTCTGGTCACCAAACGGATGGAGGAAGAAGGCCTTGCGCCCTTGGGCTTCGTGTCAACCGATTACGCGACGCTGATCTGGGGGCTGGAGCCGCTGACCGATGCCGCCCCGATCTTTGCCCGAGAGGCGCTGCGCGACGGGCTTGAAAGCTGGCTGATGGGCAATGCGGTGATGAAACGCACCTTCCGCGCCTCGGCCACCATCGCGGGTCTCATTCAGCGCAACAGCCCGCAGGCGCGCAAGACCGGGCGGCAAACCACGATGTCGTCGGATATCCTCTATGACACGCTGGTGAAATACGACCCCGGCCACCTGCTGCTGGACATCACGAAGTCCGAGGCGATGCGCGGGCTGGTCGATTTCGGCCGCATCGAGGAGATGCTGGACCGCATCAATGGCCGGATCACCCTGCGCCGTCTCAAGCGCGTAAGCCCGCTTGCGGCCCCGCTCTTCCTCGAAGCCGGGCGCACCCCGGTCGAGGGCGCGGCACAAGAGCGTCTCCTGGCCGAGGAAAGCGCCCGGCTGATGCAGGCGGCAGGGCTGGTCTCGGTCGATCAGGCAGGTTGACCGGCCTTGCCATTCCGCGCGCGCCGCGCCACCAATACGGGATGGACGGTTACGCCTTCACCCTTGCCGGGGCCGCGCTCACGGCCCTGCCTTCGGGCGCGCTCTACTGGGAGGCGCGCAACCTGCTCTGCGTGTCGGATTTGCATCTGGGCAAGACGCTGCGCCGCGCCCGTCTGGGTGAGCCGCCCCTGCCCCCCTACGAGACGCGCGATACCCTCACCCGGCTGGAAGAGGACCTGCGCCGCACCGGGGCGGCCACGGTGATCTGCCTGGGCGACAGTTTCGACGACAGCGCCGCCGCCCATGCCCTGCCCGAGGCCGAAAAGCTGTGGATCGCCAAGCTGCAGGCCGGGCGTCGCTGGGTCTGGATCGAGGGCAATCACGATCCCGGCCCGGTGGATCTGGGCGGCGCGCATATGGCCGAATTGCCCAATCCGCCGCTGGTCTTTCGCCACATCGCCCGGGCCCGGCAATCGGGCGAGGTGTCAGGCCATTACCACCCCAAGGCGCGGCTGGCCCTGCGCGGCCGCAGTCTCAGCCGTCCGGCCTTCCTGATTGACAGCGACCGGGTGATCCTGCCCGCCTACGGCACCTATACTGGCGGGCTGTGGAGCGATGACGCCGCCTTTGCCGGGCTGATGCGTCGTGAGGCGATCGCGCTCCTGACCGGGCCGATGCTGCATGCGGTGCCGATGCCGCGCGCCTGACAGGCTTGTGACATGACATTTCAGGCGGCCCGGCTAGGTTGGCCTCGAATGCCCGAGACCCCGGAGTGCCCATGCGCCTGATCCCGTTCTTGCTGTGTCTTCTTTGGCCTGTCACCGCCCTCGCCTCCGAGCCTGAGCACGCCGCCTGTCACGCCGAGGTGCCCTGCCCGCTTGGCGCGCGCTCCTACCATGTCAAGGAACCCGATGAGTGGGACGGCACATCACCCCTGCCGGTGCTGCTGCATTTCCACGGCTGGATGCGGCAGGGCACGCTGATCGTCAAACATGGCCGCATCTCGGGGGCGACACGGCGGCGCGGGGTTCTGCTGCTCGCGCCCAACGGGCAGGGCAAGACCTGGAATTTCTGGACCAATGAGACCGATGACGTGGCGTTCGCCAGTGCGGTGATCGAGGACGCGGCCAGACGCTATCCGATCGACCGCAGCCGGATCTACGTCTCGGGCTATTCCTACGGCTCGGCCATGGCCTGGCGCTATGCCTGCGAGAGCGGCAATCGCGTGACCGCGCTGCTGGCAGTGTCGGGCACGCTGCGACAGTCTGAGACCTGCCCGGAGGCCCCGCGAGAGGTGCGCCACGTGCATGGCACCTCGGACAATGTGATGGATTTCCCCTTTGGCCCAAGCGGCGAGGTGACAGGGCCGGTCCGGCTGTGGCGTGAACGCATGAGCTGTACCGGGCCGGGTCGCGACGCGGGGGCGTGGAGCGTCACCAAGCATGACACGTTCATCCGCACCACGTGGGCCTGCGCCGAGGGGCGCATCGCGCTCGATGTGCACGGGCGAGGCCATTTCATCCCGCGCGGCTGGATCGCCCGGCAACTGGACGAATTGCTGGACCTGCCGCGCAGCTATCCGTGATGACGCGGGCAGCGATTGCCTCTATGACGGGGGTCGCGCCTTTCCAACCACGGCCCCGCCCGCATGTCCAAGCCCGACCAAACCGCCAAAGCGCCGACCGTCTCGTCAAGGGACCGCTCCAACCTGCGCTGGTTCTGGCGGCGCTACCTGCGGCGGCGCGCGCCCTGGCTGATCCTGGTCCTGGGCATGATCCTTGTGCAGGGGTTGGTCTATCAGCAATTCCTGTCGATCACCGAGACCGGGTTGCGGGTGATCTTCGAGCGCGGCACGCTGCGCGAACTGGCGGTGATCTGCCTGGCGGTCCTCGGCCTTTTCGTGCTGCGCGGGGCGATGGCCTGGCTGGTGCCGCGGATCGCGGCGACGGTGTCGAATGGCGCGATTCACGAGATGCGGGGCGATCTGATCGGCCATGTGCTGCGGCTCGACCTGGCCTATTTTGACCGCACCGGCAGCGGCGACATTCTGCACCGGATCGTGACGCAGACGCAGACGCTTGGCCATTTCATCGGGCTGTCCAGCGTGAACGCGCTGCGCGACGCGGTGACGGTGGTGATCGTCTCGGCCTATCTGATCTGGATGAACGCCCTTCTGTTCGGCGCCGCCGTTCTGGTGCTGCCGGTCATCGTCTGGGTGATGAACCACGTCTCGGCGCGGGTGAGAACCCTGCAAGGCGAAACCGACCGCGCGCTCGGGGGCTATATGAGCGCCGTCGAGGAAACCGTGAGCGCGATGCGCACGGTCAAGATCGCCGGGCAGGAAGAGGTCGAGGCGGCGCGGCTTGAAAAGGACACCGCCACGCTGCGCGATCTGTCGCTGAGCCTGCAACGCGCGCAGGCGCTGGTGATGCCGTCGATCGACCTGTCCTCGGCGGTGGTCTATGTGCTGGTGATCGGCGGCGGTGGCTACATGGTGCTCAGCCCGTCCTTCGACATGGACGGCGCGGGCATCATCACCTTTCTTCTGGGGCTGGTGCTGGTCTTCGATCCGGCGCGTCTGCTGGCGCAGTATCTCGCGCATTTTCAGGCCCATATGGTGGTGCTCGACCGGCTGCGCGCGCTGATGGACACGCGGCCCGCGATCACCGATGCCCCGGACGCGGTAAGCGCGTTCGACACCGGCGGCGACATCGTGTTCGACGAGGTCAGGTTCGCCTACGGTGCCGATCAGCCGCTTTTCGACGGGCTGTCGATGCGCTTTGAAGGTGGCAAGGTCTCGGCCATCGTAGGGCCCACCGGCGCGGGCAAGACGACCGTGCTCTCGCTGCTGTCGCGGCTCTACGATGTGCAGAGCGGGCAGATCTCCATCGGCGGCACCCCGATCCGGCACCTGCATATTCGCGCCTTGCGTTCGTCCTTTGCGGTGGTGGCGCAGGATATCGTGATCTTCGACAATTCGATCTGGGAGAACATCCGCTATGTCAGGCCGCAGGCCAGCGAGGCTGAGATCCGGCAGGCCGCCGAGAATGCTGAGATCGCCGAGTTGATCCACAGTCGCGGCGACGCGCCGGTCGGGCCTCGGGGCGCGCAACTCTCGGCCGGGCAGAAACAGCGGATCGCGATTGCGCGCGCGTTTCTGACCGATGCGCCGATCCTGCTTCTGGACGAGGCGACGAGCGCGCTCGATCAAGGCACCGAGGCGCGGATCAGGTCGGCGCTGCGGCGGCTGACCAAGGGGCGCACGACCATCGTGGTGGCGCATCGCCTCGCCTCCATCGCAGATGCCGATTGCATCCATGTGCTCGAGGCCGGGCGGCTGGTGGAACAGGGCCGCCATGCCGATCTTGTGGCATGCGACGGTGTATACGCGCGGCTGCTCAGGGCTCAGGCGAGTGACGGCCGCTGAGCGGCTGCCGGACCCGCGTGCCGCCGATATTCTCCTTCAGCAGGATCTCGATCCGGATATCGTCCTGGGTGGCGAGCGGCTGGCGGCCGTCGCAACGGCTCTTGAGCAGGCGCACCGCACTGCGCACCACATGGCCCGGGTTCTGCACGATCAGCGCATCCAGCCGGTCACGCTCCAGCAGGTCTAGGGTGCTCTCGGTGCGCTCATGGGCGATGATCGTCAACTGCTCGTGCCGGTCGTGGCGCAGGATCGCATCAAGCGGCGCGGCGGCCTCGGAACTCATGACATAGACCCCGACAATATCGGGAAAATTGCGAAAGGCGGCGGTGACGATGGTCTGTGCACGCGCCGGATCGCCATGAGTCTCCAGCGTGGGCAGGGCGGCAAGCCCCGTGAACCGCATGTTCAGCACATGATCGAAGCCGAGCCGCCGCTCGGCGCTGTCGAGCGAATTCATCGATTCGGTGATCGCGAGGACATGACCCTGCGGGTGTTGACAGAACCCGCCAAGCAGCCGCGCCGCCGTGGCCCCGGCGGCATGGTTGTCGATGCCCACGAAATCGAAGGGCCGCACGCCGTGCTGCCCCGAGATGAACTGCACCACGTGGATGCCCCGCTCGTTCAGGCGCAGGGTGGCGTCGCGGACCTGCGGGCTTTCAGAGGCCATGATCGCCACGCCTTCCACCTCGTCAGGCGAGAGCGCGGCGAGCGTCGCCACCACCTGATGCGGGTCGCGCTCGAGCACGCGGCGGGCGCGGATCTCGACGCTGTCGGCGCGCATCTGTCGGCCATGGTCGCGGATCTGCGTCTCGAGTTCTGCGAGAAACTCGCCACCCTCACGCGGCAACAGGAACTCGAAGCGGTAGACCCGCCGCTTGGCGAGGTTGGCCGCCGAGAGGTTGCGCTCAAAGCCGAGCCGGACAATGGCCTCCTCGACCGCTCGGACGGTCTTTTCCTGCACGCCGGGGCGGCCATTGAGCACGCGGTCCACGGTGGCGCGGCTCACCCCCGCCTCGCGGGCCAGATCCTTGGTCGTGGGGCGCATGTGGTTTGATTTCCTCACTCGAACTCACCCAATTTCGGCAATATTCCAGCGTCATGCAAGGTATTTGAGGCACGTGCCTCAGCTTTTTTTTTCTTGCTCTGACGCACGTGCGTCACCTAAGAAGATTTCACTACCGAGTCGCTGCGAGGAGGCTGCGACATCACTCTTGGGAGGAGTTTCGGAATGAAAAGCACACTCGCATTGACCGCAGCGGCGGCGCTCACCCTCGGCACCGCACCGGCGGCGCAGGCCGAGGATCTGACGCTGTGCTGGGCGGCCTGGGACCCGGCCAACGCGCTCGTTGAGCTGAGCAAGGACTTCGAGGCGCAGAGCGGTCATGACTTGAGTTTCGAATTCGTGCCCTGGCCCAATTTCGCCGACCGGATGCTGAACGAGCTGAATTCAGGCGGGCAGCTCTGCGACCTGATGATCGGCGACAGCCAGTGGATCGGCGGCGCGGCGGAAAGCGGGCATTACATCAAGCTCAACGATTTCTTCGCGCAGGAAGGCATCGATATGGCGGATTTCATCCCCGCCACCGTCACCGGCTATTCGGAATGGCCCAAGGGTACGCCGAATTACTGGGCCTTGCCGGCCTTTGGCGACGTGGTCGGCTGGACCTATCGCAAGGACTGGTTCGAGCGGCCTGACTTGCAGGCGGAGTTTCAGGAGAAACACGGCCGCGCGCTCGATGTGCCCAAGACGCTTGAGGAGTTGAAGGACATCGCCGAGTTCTTTCAGGGCCGCGAGATCGATGGCACCACCGTCTACGGTGCCGCGATCTATACCGAGCGCGGCTCGGAGGGGATCACCATGGGCGTGACCAATGCGCTCTATAATTACGGGTTCGAATACGACAATCCCGACAACCCCTATGAGCTTGACGGCTATGTCAACTCGGCAGGCGCGGTGGAAGGTCTCGAATTCTACAAGACGCTTTACGATTGCTGCACGCCGCCGGGCTCGTCCAACTGGTACATGGGCGAGAATATCGACGCCTACAAATCCGGGCAGGTCGCGCTTCAGATGAATTTCGCCTTTATCTGGCCGGGTGTCGAGGCCGATGCCAATGTGGGCGGCGGCAAGTCGGGCTATTTCCCCAATCCGGCAGGTCCCGGCGGGCATTTTGCGCAGCTTGGCGGGCAGGGGATCTCGGTCGTCGCCTATTCGGAAAAGCAGGATGCGGCGCTTGAATATATCAAGTGGTTCGCGCAGCCCGAGGTGCAGCAGAAATGGTGGGAATCGGGCGGCTATTCTGCGCTGAACGCGGTGGTCGAGGACCCCGGCTTCGCCAGCAGCCAGCCCTATGCGCAGACGTTCCTCGACTCGATGGCCATCGTCAAGGATTTCTGGGCGGAACCGGCCTATGCCGATCTGCTGCTGGCGATGCAGGATCATGTCCACAACTACGTGATCGCAGGCAGCGGCACGGCGCAGGAGGCGCTCGATGCGCTGGTCGAGGACTGGACCGTGATCTTCGAGGATGAAGGCAAGCTCTAGGCCCATCTCCCCGGGCGTAGGACCGCGCCCGGGACCACCACCCGACCCGCTGTCACAGGATCGCCGCGCCGCAACCCGAGCCCGGCGCAGGAGGATGCTCAGCCCATGGCCAAGTCACCGATTATCGGGGCCGCCCGCGCCACGCCGGAGCCCGTCGCGGCCCGCGTGCGCGGGCTGTCGGACCGGGCGATTGCGTGGATCTTCGTGGCACCCACGATCTTTCTGCTGCTGGCAGTCAATATCTTTCCGCTGATCTGGACGATCCGGCTCAGCTTTACCAATTACCGGGTCAATCGCCCAAACCGAGAGATCGACTGGATCGGGTTGCGCAATTACGAGCGTATCCTGACCGATGCGGATGTCTGGCAGACCATGCAGGCGACCGCGCATTTCCTGATCTGGACGATTGTATTGCAGGTGCTGATCGGCTTTGCGCTGGCCTGGCTGATCAACAGCAAGTTCCGGAGCAGCAATTTCTGGACCACGGTGATCGTGCTGCCGATGATGCTCAGCCCTGCGGTGGTCGGCAATTTCTGGACCTTTCTCTATCAGCCGCAAATCGGGCTCTTCAATCATGTGGTGGCGTTTTTCACCGGCGTTGACCCGGCGAGTTTCTCGATGATCGGCGATGTGCATCTGGCCCCCTGGGCGATCGTCATTGCCGATACCTGGATGTGGACGCCGTTCGTGATGCTGATCTGTCTTGCCGGTCTGCGTTCGATCCCGCCCTCGATCTACGAGGCCGCCGAATGCGACCGGGCCAGCAAGTGGCGCCAGTTCTGGACCATAACCGTGCCGATGGTGCTGCCGTTCCTGATGCTGGCGGTGCTGTTTCGCGGCATCGAGAATTTCAAGATGTTCGACCTGGTGGTGCAACTGACCGGCGGCGGGCCGGGCAACACCACGACGCTCACTTCCATCGACCTCAAGCGCGAGGCGTTCGAGCGCTGGCGCACCGGCTATGCCTCGGCCTATGCGGTGATCCTCTTCGTCACCGTCTTCGGGCTCGCGTCGATCTACGTCAAGGCGCTGAACAAGGTGAAGGAAAGATGAGCTATTCGGTCACCGACCCCTCGCCGCTGTCACGCTGGATCGCCGGTGTCACGGTGGTGCTCTATGCGCTGATCACGCTGCTGCCGCTTCTGTGGATCATCGCCACCGGATTCAAGTCGCCCGAGGATTCCATCGCCTATCCGCCCAAGGTCATTTTCGAGCCGTCGCTGGAGGGCTATGTCAACCTCTTCACCACGCGCACCCGGATCAGTGAGGAGGAACAGGCCACGCTACCCCCCGCCGAGACATGGTACGAGCGCATCGTGCGCGAACAGGGGCAGAGCATCGCCGGGCCGTCGCGCTATGGCGAGCGGTTTCTCAACTCGGTGATCATCGGCTTCGGCTCCACTTTCCTGTGCATGGTGCTGGGCACTGCCGCAGCCTATGCGTTCTCGCGCTTTCGGGTGCCGCTGCGGGATGACCTGATGTTCTTCATCCTGAGCACAAGAATGATGCCGCCCATCGCCGTGGCGATCCCGATTTTCCTGATGTTTCGGCAACTGGGCCTCAACGACACGCATCTTGGCATGATCCTGCTTTATACGGCGGTGAACCTGTCGCTGTCGGTCTGGCTGCTCAAGGGCTTCATCGACGAGATCCCGGTCGAATACGAAGAGGCAGCGCTGATCGACGGCTATACCCGGTTTCAGGCCTTTACCAAGGTGGTGCTGCCGCAGGCGGCCACGGGCATTGCCTCGACCGCGATCTTCTGCCTGATCTTTGCCTGGAACGAATACGCCTTCGCGGTGCTGCTCACCTCGGGCACCGCGCAGACGGCACCGCCCTTCATCCCGACCATCATCGGCGTTGGCGGCAAGGACTGGCCCGCCGTGGCCGCAGGCGCCACGATCTTTCTGGTGCCGGTCATGGTGTTCACCATCCTCCTGCGCAAGCATCTGCTGCGCGGGATCACCTTCGGGGCGGTGCGCAAATGAACAATATCCTCAAAGCCTTTCTGCGCCTGCGCCGCGGCCCGTGGGAGATGCTGGCCTCGATCCTCATCGCGGTGGGGGTGGTGATGCTGATGCAGCCGTTCTTTCTCTGGCTCTACACGTGGTCGTTCATCGTGATCCTCGCGGGTACGGTGATGTTCCTCGTCGTCAGCCATTTCCCGGAGTGACCATGGCCCAGATCAGGATCGACCATCTGCGCAAGGATTTCGGGGCTTTCACCGCCGTGCAATCCTCAACCTTCACCGTCGAGGATGGCGAGTTCTTCATGCTGCTGGGGCCGTCGGGCTGTGGCAAGACCACGACGCTGCGGATGATGGCGGGGCTCGAGCTGCCCACCTCGGGAAGGGTCTATATCGACGGTGAGGAGGTCGGCCAGAAACCGGCGAGCCAGCGCGATATCGCCTTCGTCTTCCAGATGTTCGCGCTCTACCCGCATATGAACGTGCGCCGAAACATCGCCTATCCGCTGGTCAGCCAGGGCATGAAACGCGCGCAGGTCCGCGAAAGGGTGGCCGAGGTGGCGCGCATCCTCGGCATCGAGGCGATGCTCGACAAGCCGGTGGGCGGGCTGTCGGGCGGCGACCGGCAGCGGGTGGCGCTTGGCCGGGCGATCGTGCGTGAGCCAAAGGCGTTCTTCATGGACGAGCCGCTTGGTGCGCTCGATGCCGAGTTTCGTGAGCGCATGGCCGAAGAACTGCGTGCGCTGCACGACCGGATGGGGGCGACCACGGTCTATGTCACCCATGATCAGCTCGAGGCGATGCAGATGGGCGACAAGATCGTGGTGATGAATCACGGCGTCGTCGAACAGTTCGGCGTGCCGCAGGATATCTATGACTGGCCCGCCACCATGTTCGTGGCCGATTTCATCGGCGCGCCGCCGATGAACATGCTGCGCGGGCATGGCATGCTCGGGGTGGGTGCCGATCACGTGACCTTGGGCGACGCACAGCTTTCCATGCCGACGCTGCGCGAGGGGATGGCGGGCGATTTCGCGCTCGGCGTGCGACCCGAGCATGTGCGGCTGAGCGACAAGGGTGCCCTGCGCGGCGAGGTGCTGGCGACCGAATATCTCGGCACCACGCAGATCGTCACGCTGCGCACGGAATTCGGCGAGGTGAAGGCGCGCATTGCCTCGGACCGGATGGTGACACCGCACGAGACCGCCGGGCTCGATCTCGATGCGCGCACGCTGTCTGTCTTTGACACCGCCACCGGGCGGGCGCTGCGCTCGGCCGGAAACGAGGGGGTGCTGGGCGATGGCTGAGATCGACCTGCGCGGCGTCACCGTCCGCTACGGCACCACCACCGCGCTCGACGCGCTCGACCTGCATGTGCCCGACGGCGGCTTCATGGTGCTGCTCGGGCCGACCGGGGCAGGCAAGACCACGACGCTGCGCGCGGTCTCGGGCCTCACCCGGCCCGATGCGGGCGAGGTGCGGATTGGCGGGCAGGCAGTGACCGGGCTGACGCCCGCGCAGCGCAACGTGGCCATGGTGTTCCAGCAATATTCGCTCTACCCGCATCTGACCGTGCGCGAGAACCTGGAGTTTCCGCTTAAATCGCCGCTCTTGCGCACGCCGCGCGACGCGATGACGCAAAAGGTCGCGCGCGTGGCCGAGACGCTTCAGATCGCGCACAAGCTCGACAACAAGGCGACCGAGCTTTCGGGCGGCGAGATGCAGCGCGTCTCGATCGGGCGCGCGCTGGTGCGCGACCCGGTGGCCTATCTGATGGATGAGCCGCTCAGCTCGCTCGACGCCAAGCTGCGCGCCGACCTGCGGATCGAGCTGAAATCCATCCAGGCGGATTCGGGTGCGACGATCCTCTATGTCACCCATGACCAGATCGAGGCGATGACCATGGCCACGCATGTGGGTGTGCTCGACGAAGGCAGGCTGGTGCAGACCGGCACCCCGCGCGAGATCTACGAGGACCCGGTCAGCATCTATACCGCCAGCCGCCTGGGCCTGCCCCGGATCAACATCCTGCCCGCCGATCTCTTCGGCACCGCACCGCCGGGCGCGCGCTCCATCGGGCTGCGGCCCGAGCAGATCCGGCAGGGAGAGGGGCTGGACGCACTTGTCACGCGGGTGGAACGGCTGGGCGATCAGACCCGGTTGCATCTGAGTTTTCGCGACCACGACATCGTCACCGTGACCGACCCGCATACCGCCCTGCGCAGGGGCGACGTGGTCGCCATCACACCGCACAATCCGTTTTTCTTTGCCGCCGACGGGGCGCGCATCCGGGCCTGAGGAGAGAGACCATGACCCAATTCATCAACCGCAAGGAAGATATCGTGCAGGAGGCCATCGACGGGCTGATCGCCACCTCGGGCGGGCGGCTGGTGCGGCTCGACGGCTATCCGCATATCCGCGTGGTGATGCGCGCGGGATGGGACCGGTCGCGCGTGGCGCTGGTGTCGGGCGGCGGCTCGGGGCACGAGCCGGCACATGCGGGCTTTGTCGGCGAGGGGATGCTGACGGCGGCGGTCTGCGGCGATGTCTTCGCCAGCCCTTCGGTCGATGCGGTGCTGGCGGGCATTCTGGCGGTGACCGGCGAGGCGGGGTGCCTCCTGATCGTCAAGAACTATACCGGCGACCGGCTGAACTATGGACTGGCGGCGGAACGCGCACGCGCCTTCGGCCTCAAGGTCGAAATCGTGATCGTCGATGACGATATCGCGCTGCCCGATCTGCCGCAGGCGCGCGGCGTGGCGGGCACGCTCTTTGTCCACAAGATCGCCGGTGCCCTGGCCGAGGACGGCGCACCGCTCCACGAGGTGGCGACGGCGGCGGCGCGAGTAGTGGCGGGCACCCGCTCCATCGGCATGTCGCTTGATACCTGCACCGTGCCGGGCGCGCCGAGGGAAGAGCGGATCGCACCGGGCAAGGCCGAGCTTGGCCTCGGCATCCATGGCGAGGCCGGGGTTGAACAGGTGGATTACACCGATGCCCGTTCGGCCATGCATATGGTCGCCGAAAAGCTGGCGGGGTTTACCGCGCCGGATGCGCGGCATGTGGCGCTGCTCAACAATCTGGGCGGGGCTTCGGTGCTGGAGATGGCCGTGCTGGCGCATGAACTGGTACAATCACCGCTCGGGGAACGCCTGTCGCATGTGGTGGGACCGGCGGCGATGATGACCTCGCTCGACATGCGGGGCTTTTCGGTGTCGCTTTACCCGGCGAACGCGGCAGATCTGGCCGCGCTCACCCGGGCGACACCTCTGGCCGCCTGGCCGGGGGTGGCCGAGATCGCCCAGGTGAGCACGGTCGAACTGCCCGACGGGTTGCGTCCGATCCGGCCTCTGGCCTCGGATCACGGGCCGACACGGGATTTTCTGACCCATTGCTGCGAGATCCTGATCGACGCCGAGACCGATCTCAACGCGCTCGACGCCAAGACCGGCGACGGCGATACCGGCTCCACGCTGGCGACGGCGGCGCGCGCGCTGATTGCGGCGATGGACCGGCTGCCGCTGGCCGATCACACACAGCTTTATCGCGCCATCGGGCAGGAGTTGAGCGAGACCATGGGCGGCTCTTCCGGGGTGCTGCTTGCGATCTTCTTTGCCGCAGCGGGCGATGCCGCCTCGAGCGGGCAGAGCATGGGCGAGGCGCTGGAGGCGGGCCTCACCCGGATGCAGGAGATCGGCGGCGCGCGGCCCGGCGACCGAACCATGATCGACGCGCTTCAACCCGCGCTCGCAGCACTTCCGCAGGGATTGGCGGCGGCGGCAGAGGCGGCCCGCGCGGGCGCGGACCGGACTGCGGCAATGGAACGGGCCCGCGCCGGGCGCGCCGCCTATATCAACACCGAGCAATTGCGCGGTCATGTCGATCCCGGGGCCGAGGCGGTCGCGCGTCTGTTCGAGGCGCTGAGCGCGCGCTAGCGGCCCCTGGACAACCTTTCATGGGTGACGCGTGGGCGAGGCCGCGTTGCATTTCGTGATCTCGCCGGTGTTGCGATACACGCATTACGGGTTATCATGCGACTCTCACACCAGCAAGTGCGACCGTGGAAACCGGTCGCTGAAGGGAGGAGATCATGACGATTGAAACAACCGACCGCGCCTTGGCCAGCCTGGTCGCAGGGGCCATCGCCACCGTGATCGGAGCAAGCCCTGCGCTTGCGCAATCCGGCATGAACACCACGAGCCTGCAACATGAGGTCGTGCTCGACGGGCTCGACAGCCCGTGGGACATGGCCTTTCTCGATGACGGCACGATGCTCTTCACCGAGAAATGCGACGGGCTCTCGGTGCGGATGCCCGACGGCACCGTCAACGCGCTTCTGGGAATGTCGGGCAGCGAGGATTATGCCGCAACCGCCGAGGATCTCGTCTGCGAAGGGCAAGCGGGCATGATGGGCGTCGCGATCGACCCGGATTTCTCCGAGAACCGCAGGATCTATGTCTATTCGACCTCCGAGAAATCCGATCCGCGCACCAATCGGCTGATGCGCCTCGTGGTGAACGAGGATTTCACCGAGGTGTCGGAGCGCACCGACATTGTCGATGACGTGCCCTACAAGGTGGAGGCCAGCGATCACCCGTTCGGAGGCCCCGGCGCGCATAATGGCGGGCGCGTGCGCTTTGGCCCCGACGGAGCGCTGTGGCTGACCACGGGCGACAACCACAATCCGGAGATCCCGCAAAGTCCGACGATGATGGGCTCCAAGGTGCTGCGGCTTGACACTGACGGCAACGCCCATCCCGACAACACGCCGCCCGAAGGTTTTGACACGCGGACCTACACCTATGGCCATCGCAACGTGCAGGGCATCGCCTTTCACCCCGGCACCGGGACACCGATCGTCGCCGAACATGGCCCCTGGCATTCGGACGAGGTCACCGTGTTGCAGAATGGCGGCAATGGCGGCTGGGATCCGCGCGACAACATGGCCGGGCGCGGCGACTGCCCGGACGGCTATTGCGGTTACATGCCCAACCAGTCGGAGGGGATGAACCGCTACGAGCGCGCCTCATTCATGCCGATGACCGATTTCGAGACCTATCCCGACGCGATGCCGCCGATCTGGACCAACAATGGCTGGTCGCAGGGCACCTCGGCGGCGGCCTTCCTGGAGGGTGAGCAATGGGGCGACTGGGACGGCGCCCTGGCGGTCAGCCTGATGGGCATCGGCTTTGGTGGCACGCCGATCGGCCAACGTATCGACGTGATCGAACTCGACGAGGAGATATCGGTGGTCGATGTCACCGAAATGACCCTGCCGATGCAATCGGGCCGCTTCCGCGCGCTGGTGCTTGGGCCCGATGGCAGTCTCTATACTGCCATGGAAGAAGGCTCGATCCACAAGCTCACGCCGGGCGGCTAAGGGCCAACCGGTCACGCCGCAGATCGCGCGGCGTGACCGGATCAGTCATCGTAGCCAGTCATTTCCAGATAGCCGGTGCCGGTGTGGCTGCCGCTGATGGTCACTGGCCCTTCCCAATAGGGCACCGAGGTGGTCATCCAGGCATCGGGATTGATCGCTGTCACCGTCGCGTCCAGGCCCTGTTCGGGCAGGCGCACTTGCCATTCGACCGGCACCTTTCGTCCGGCCACCTCATGCCATGAGAGCGGCGTCGCGGAAAAGGCCCCGTCGGGCAGTGCGGTCGTCGCGCCTGCGGCAGTGATCCATGTTCCGGCGGTGAAATCGCTGGCCCCGCGCAGCACGAAGCCCATCAGCTTGTCATCGCTGTCGAAAGAGAGCGAGAACCAGTCCCAGCCCTTCTGATCCTCGGCCAAGGGTTGCGAGGACCATTCCCGGTCAAGCCACGCCTGCCCGGTGACCGTCACATCGCCTTCGGGCAGGGTCAGCGTGCCGGTGAGATCGTAGAAGGGCTGCGAATAGTAGTAGCTGGCCTGACCCGCCGCCGATTTGACCGAATATCCCTCTTGCCCGTGCAGAACCAGCGGGCCGGTAGCTGCGAGATCGACATCATAGGCGAAATCCGCGCCCGACGCGGTGAGAGTGAGGGTGTCGAAATCAGGGCCCTGCATGGCCCAATCGTCGATCCACGCCTGAAACGGCGCGGGCTCCACCCCCGCCTGCCCGATGCCGCCGCGCGCCAGCCGCTCGGCCACGTGATGCGCCTCGGGCGTGGTCACGGCCGCATGGCCCATCCAGAGCTGCGGCGTGTCCCATCCCTCGCCATCCCTTGGGGCGAGGGCGGAGCGGAAGAGCGTCCACTGCAGCCCGTAGGCCGTGCCGTCGGGGCCGGTCATGTTGGCGGTCAGATACCACCATTCGATGCGATAGGCGGGGTGCGGGCCGTGATCGGCGGGAAACTCCAGCGCGCGGCCCGGCTGCGGCGTGGCAAAGCCGGCGGCAGTGGTGCCGAGCCCGGCAAAGCCCTGCGCCATGGCCTGCGCGGGCAGCAAAAGCAGCAGAAAAAGCGTCTTAACGTTCATTGCGGAACACTCCCAGCAATTGCGCGGGCGGTGTGCGCGACAGCCGCCAGGCGGGCCAGCTTGCGGCCAGTGCCGCCGCCAGCAGGCTGAGCCCGGTCAGGCGCAGGTAATCGAGCGGAAAGAGATACATCGGCAGCCGCCAGCCGAACGCCTCGACATTCACGACCGCCAGCAGTGCCCAGGCAAGCGCCAGGCCCAGAGGCAGGGCAAGCGCGGCGGTGAGCGCGGCCAGCACCACCGCGCGCAGCAGGTCGAGCCGCGCGAGGCTGCGCCGGGTGAGGCCAAGCGCCCAGACCGGGGCCAGTTGTGGCAGGCGCATCGCGGCAAGGGTCAGAAGGCTCATCAATATGGCAAAGCCCGCCACCGCCAGCGTCAGCACGTTGAGCGCGGTGGTGACGTTGAAGGTGCGCTCGAACACCGCGAGCGACATGCGCTTGAGCGCGGCCTGATCGGTGATCGCGGCCTGTGGGATACCGGCGCTCTCCAGGGCTTGGCGCAGCGCCCGGACCCGACCGGGATCGCTGCGCAATCCGAAGCGCAGGGCGGTCACCTCGGGGTAGAGATCGCGAAAGAGCCGCTCGGTCACGATCACCTGCCCAATGGAATTGCCGTAGTCGCCATAGATTCCCAGCACTGGCAGGCGTGTGCCCGATGCGATGCTGACTTCCTCGCCAAGCGCCAGCCCGGCGCGGCGGAACATCTGTTCGTTGATCAGCACGCCTTCGCCGCGCGCCAGCCGCTCCCACGGGTCAGGCGCGGCATGCAGGAACTGCCAGTTGTCGCGATAGGTGGCGTGATCGCGGGCGCCGTAGATCTCGGCTGGCAGTCCGGCGACCTGCCGGTCGGTCGACAAGAGCGGCAGGAATGCGTCGGCGTGATCGCGCGCCACCTCGCGGATCACCTCGGCCTGTGCGGCATCCTCGGCGCGAACGTAAAGTTCCGACGCGAGGCGCTGATCGAGAAAGCCGGTGAAGGTCAGGCGGAAGGACGAGACCATGGTGGAGACGCCGACATTCGCCGCCATCGCCAGCAACAACGCCATCAACGCCAGCGACAGCCCTGGCACCTGTTGGCGTGTGTCGGCCCAGAACCATTCCGCCGTCGCGCTGCGCGCGGGTCTCTCTGCCCATCTCAGCACCAGCCCCAGCAGGGGTGGCAGCGCCAGTGCCCCGCCGATCAGCAGCGTGCCCAGCATCGCAAAACCCGCGAGCAGCCCCTCACCCCAGAGCGCGAGCCCGGCGGCGACCAGAAGGAGGAGTGCGGCGACCGCCGCCTGACCGCCCCCCGAGCGCGCCATCATCAGCGCCCTTGGCTGCGCCCCGCTCAGAAGCGGCATGCGTGCCAGCGACCAGAGCGCACCGCTCGCCGCCAGGGCCGTGCCGCCCAGCGCAATGCCCAGACCCGAGAGCCACCAGACCGGGCGCAGATTGAGCTGGCCCGAGAGATTCGCGCCGTAAAGCCCGCGCAGGGTGGCCGCCACATCCGGGAGGAGGACCGCCGCGATCACATAGCCGAGCGCCACGCCAATGCCCCCCGCGATCAGCGCAAGCAGCGCCAGTTCCACCGCCATCAGGACAATCAGCCGCCGCAGCGGCACGCCGAGCGCACGCAGGGTGCGCACCATCGGGCGGCGCTGCTCGAAGGCCAGACCGATCGCGCCCTGCACGATGAAGAGGCCCACCGCAAAGGACAAAAGCCCGAAGGCGGTGAGGTTGAGGTGAAAGCTGTCGGTGAGCCGCGCCACGTCGCCACCCTCTTGGGGGGCGCTGCGGATGAGGTCGGGGGCGACCTGCTCCAGCGGGGGCTGCGTGAGCGGCTGAGCGGGCAGGACGATCAGCCGGTCGATCTGCCCGGGCCGCTCCAGCAGACGCTGCGCCACGCCGATATCGGTCAACGCAGTGTTGGGGGCCACATCGGGGGCGGTCACCGGCTCCGCGCCCTGATCAGGCAGGCGGGCGAGCGTGTCGGCGCGGGCAAAGACCTGCCCAGCACCCGACAGGAACGCGCCCAGATCGGCCCCGCTCCCAGCCCGCACCGCCCCCAGCCCGCCGGGGGCCGTCAGCGGCTCCAGCCCGATGAGGCGCACGCCGTCGATGCGGCCCTCGATCACCGGCGAGACGGCCCATCCGGCGCGGCGCAGCGCGACATACGTGTCTTGCGGGATCGCGCCGCCGTCGCGTGCGGTGATCTGCGCATATTGCCCGTCGCCCAACGTGGCCGCCGCCGCGTCATAGCTGGCGCGCGCCTCGGCATTGATCGCCTGCACGCCGGACCAAAGCGCGGTGGCGAGCGCCAGACCGGCCAGCAATGTGATCAGTTGCAACGGGTTACGCCGCCAATGCGACAGCAGCACCGAGAGGATGACGCGGTTCACGTCAGCCGCCCGGCGCGCAGGTGCAACCGCCGAGGCAGGCGCGCGGCGAGGCGTTCGGAATGGGTGACGAGGATGAGACCTGCGCCGGTTTCCTCGACCAGTTCCTGCAAGAGAGTCATGACCGCATCCGAGCTTGCCTCGTCGAGATTGCCGGTCGGCTCGTCGGCCAGAACCAGCTTCGGCCCGGCGGCAAGGGTGCGGGCGATGGCCACGCGCTGTTGTTGGCCGCCCGACAACTGCTCGGGGTATTTGTACAGGTGATCGTCCAGCCCGAGGCGCGCCGCCAGATCCGCATCGCGGGCCGGGTCATGCCGCCCCGCCAGCCGCGCCTGAAAGGCGATGTTGCCCGCCACGCTCAGCGACGGAATCAGGTTGAACTGCTGAAAGATCACGCCCAGGGTGCCGCGCCGCAATGCCGCGCGGCCCGCATCGTCAAGCGGGGTGAGATCGGTGCCGTCAATGCACACCCGCCCGCCATCGGCGGTGTCGAGCCCGCCGATCAGGTGCAAAAGCGTGCTCTTGCCCGATCCGGACTCGCCGGTGAGAGCGAGCATGCCACCCGCGTCGAGGGTCAGTGAGACCCCCCGCAGCACCGCCGTCTCGGTGCCGGGATAGCTCTTGGTGATATTCTGAACCTCAAGCAACATGCGATCTCCTTCGTGACGCCAGATAATCCTTAAGGCAGGGATGGGAAGGCGGAAAGGTGGCCCCGACACTTCAGGGAACGTCGCCGTGGGTCTTATATTCTAATGATGGAATGTTTGTGATCTTATCACCGAACATCCCGGCCCTACGCTTTATTCGTCGTGCAAACGTGACTTGCATCCCGGAGCAAAGGAGAAAGCATCATGGCCGATTACCCCGTGAACATGGAGGTCAAACCCGAGGTCGAGGCGTTCTTTGACGACGCCACGAACACGATCAGCTATGTCGTCAAGGATCCCGGTTCAGATGCCTGCGCCATCGTCGATTCGGTGATGGATATCGACTATGCAGCGGGCCGTATCACCTATGGGCATGCCGACGCGATGATCGCGGCGGTGGAAAAAGGCGGTCTGAGCCTCGAATGGATCATCGAGACGCATGTGCATGCCGATCACCTGAGTGCGGCCCCCTACATACAGGAGCGTCTCGGCGGCAAGATCGGGATTGGCGAGAATATCCTGATCGTGCAGGATGTCTTCGGCAAGGTGTTCAACGAGGGCGCCGAGTTTCAGCGCGATGGCAGTCAGTTCGACCGGCTGTTCAAGGATGGCGACAGCTACACTGTGGGCGGCATGCAGTGCTTTGCCATGCACACGCCGGGCCATACCCCGGCCTGCATGACCCATGTCATGGGCAACACGGCTTTTGTCGGCGATACGCTCTTCATGCCCGATGGCGGATCGGCGCGGGCGGATTTTCCCGGCGGCGATGCGGCCACGCTTTATGACAGCATTCAAAAGGTGCTGGCGCTGCCTGACGCCATGGGCCTCTTCATGTGTCACGATTACGGCCCGAATGGCCGGGACATCCAGTGGGAAACCACGGTGGCCGAGGAGAAGGCCCATAACATCCATGTGGGTGGCGGCAAGACCAAGGAACAGTTCGTCAAGTTCCGCACCGAGCGCGATGCGACGCTGGACATGCCGCGACTGATCCTGCCGTCGCTGCAGGTCAACATGCGCGCGGGCGAGGTGCCGCGCGACCGCGACGGCAATCCGATGCTGAAAGTGCCGGTCAACGCGCTCTGATTTCAGCGCAATCGACCCCAAACGGGAGGACATGCGATGCAATTCAACAAGGTGACCGCCGCGCTGTCGGTCAGCCCTCAGATCGGTGCCGATGACATGGCCGCGATCCGTGATGCGGGCTATCGGGCCATCATCTGCAACCGTCCCGATGGCGAGGGGGCCGACCAACCGACATTCGACGAGATCGAGGCGGCAGCGAACGCGGCAGGGCTGGAGGCGCGCTATCTGCCCGTCACCTCGGGCATTGTGCAGGATGGCGATGCCGACGCGTTCGGTCAGGCACTGATGGAACTGCCCGGCCCGGTTCTGGCCTATTGCCGCACCGGCACACGCTCGGCCACGCTCTGGTCATTGAGCCAGGCCAAGAGCCGCCCGGTGCCCGAGATCCTCGCCGCAACCAAGGCGGCGGGCTATGACATGGCCGGGGTGGCCCGGCGGATCGTGAATGGTGGCAAGACCCCCACCGACACAGGTGATGCGAAATTCGACGTGGTTATCGTCGGTGGTGGCGCGGGTGGGATTGCCGTGGCCGCGAGCCTCAGGACGCGCAAGCCAGGGCTGGAAATAGCCCTGATCGACCCCACCGAAATCCATTACTATCAACCCGGCTGGACCATGGTGGGCGGCGGCATCTTCGAGGCGCCCGAGACCGCCAAGACCATGGGCAGCCTCATCCCGCACGGCGTGCATTGGATCAAACCCGCCGTCGCCGCGTTCGAGCCCAAGGACAACGCCGTAATCCTTGATGGCTGCCGGGTGGTGAAATACGACCGGCTCGTGATCTGCCCGGGGCTCAAGCTCGACTGGGCAAGGATCGAGGGTCTGGAAGAGACGCTGGGGCGCAACGGTGTCACCTCGAACTATCGCTATGACCTGGCCCCCTACACGTGGGAACTGGTGCAGGGGCTGAAAGAGGGCCGCGCACTGTTCACACAGCCGCCGATGCCGATCAAATGCGCCGGCGCGCCACAAAAGGCGCTCCATCTTTCGGCCGATCACTGGTATCGCACCGGACGGCTCAAGGATATCGAGATCGGGTTCTGCAATGCGGGCGGCGTGCTCTTCGGGGTCAAGGATTACGTGCCCGCGCTGCAATCCTACATGGACAAGTACGTCGCATCGCTGAATTTCTTTCACAATCTAGTGGCTATCGACGGGCCTGCGCGCAAGGCGACGTTCGAGGTGAAGAAACCTGATTGCGACCCGGCGCGCGTGACCCTCGATTTCGACATGATCCATGTCTGCCCGCCGCAGGTGGCACCGGATTTCATCCGCGTCTCGCCCTTGGCCGATGCCGCCGGGTGGATCGACGTGGATCAGACGACGCTGCGCCACAAGGCCCATGACAATATCTGGTCTTTGGGTGACGTGTTGAACGCGCCCAATGCCAAGACGGCGGCGGCGGCGCGGATGCAGGCCCCCGTGGTGGCCGAGAATATCGTCGCCGACATCAACGGCCGCGAGCCGGTGGCGCAGTATGATGGCTATGGATCGTGCCCGCTGACCGTGGAGCGCGGCAAGATCGTGCTCGCCGAATTCGGCTATGGCGGGGTGATGAAACCGAGCTTTCCGAAGTTTCTGATTGACGGCACGAAACCCAGCCGCCTCGCCTGGCTGCTCAAGGAAAAGATGCTGCCGCCGATCTACTGGAAGGCGATGCTGCGCGGCCGCGAATGGATGGCGCGGCCCGAAAAGATCAGCGCCGGGGGGTAAGCCCGCGCCTGAGTCTATCCTTGACGGCCCCGGCTCATCGCGCCGGGGCCTGTTTCCTTACTCCACCCTGCACCCGAAAGACCGCCGCCCATGCCCTCTCTTGCTCGCTATTTTCCACCCCTCGATTGGGGCCGCAACTATAGCCGCGCCACGCTGACCAACGACCTCGTGGCGGCAGTGATCGTGACGATCATGCTGATCCCGCAATCGCTGGCCTATGCGCTTTTGGCGGGGTTGCCGGCGCAGGCCGGGATCTATGCCTCGATCGTGCCCATCGTGCTTTATGCGCTGTTCGGCACGTCGCGCGCGCTGGCGGTGGGGCCGGTGGCGGTGGTCTCGCTGATGACGGCGGCGGCCATCGGGCAGGTCGCCGAGGCGGGCAGCATGGGCTATGCTGCGGCCGCGCTGACGCTGGCGCTCTTGTCGGGGGCGATGCTCTTGGGGATGGGGCTGCTGCGGCTGGGCTTTGTCGCCAATTTTCTCAGCCATCCGGTGATCGCGGGGTTCATCACCGCAAGCGGGCTGCTCATCGCCACGAGCCAGCTCAAGCATATCCTCGGGGTGCCTGCGGGCGGGCATACGCTGGTCGAGATGCTGCGGTCGCTGGCGGCGCATCTGGCTGAGGTGCATCTGGCCACACTGGTGATCGGCACGCTGGCGGCGGCGTTCCTGTTCTGGGTGCGCAAGGGGCTGAAACCCTTGCTGATGCGGATGGGTCTTGCCCCGCGCATGGCCGATATCCTCGCCAAGGCGGGGCCGGTGGTGGCGGTGGCGCTGAGCACGGCAGCGGTCTGGCTGATGGGCGTCGAGGCGCGCGGCGTGGCCATCGTCGGGGCGGTGCCGCAGGGGCTTCCGCCGCTCACGATGCCTGATCTCTCGGCCGATCTTCTGGGCGCGCTGCTGGTGCCCGCGCTGCTCATTTCGGTTATCGGCTTTGTTGAATCGGTCTCGGTGGCGCAAACGCTCGCCGCCAAGAAACGCCAGCGCATCGACCCCGATCAGGAACTGATCGGGCTGGGTGCCGCCAATCTCGGCGCGGCCTTCACCGGCGGCTATCCGGTCACCGGCGGCTTTGCCCGTTCGGTGGTGAATTTCGATGCGGGCGCCGAGACCCCCGCCGCGGGCGCCTTTACCGCCATCGGTCTGGCCATCGCCGCCGTGGCGCTGACGCCGCTGATCTTCTTCCTGCCCAAGGCGGTGCTGGCGGCGACGATCATCGTCGCGGTCCTCAGCCTGGTCGATTTCTCGATCCTGCGCAAATCCTGGGCCTACTCAAAGGCCGATTTCGCCGCTGTTCTGGCCACCATCCTGCTCACGCTCGGGATGGGGGTTGAGGCGGGCGTGTCCACCGGGGTGATCCTGTCGCTCGCGCTGCATCTCTACAAGACCTCGCGCCCGCATGTGGCCGAGGTGGGGCTGGTGCCCGGCACGCAGCATTTCCGCAACATCCTGCGCCACGAGGTCGAGACCGATCCGGCGCTGCTGACATTGCGGGTGGATCAGAGCCTTTATTTCGCCAATGCGCGGTTTCTGGAGGATCTGGTGCAGGACCGCATCGCCGAGGATTGCGGGCTGCGCCACGTGGTGCTGATGTGCTCGGCGGTGAACGAGATCGACTTCTCGGCGCTGGAAAGCCTCGAGGCGATCAATGAGCGGCTGAAGGCGGCGGATATCACCCTGCATCTGAGCGAAGTCAAAGGCCCGGTGATGGACCGTCTGCGCCGCAGTCATTTCCTCGACGAAATGACGGGGCAGGTATTTCTGTCGCAATATGACGCGTGGCGGGCGCTGACCCCGGCCCGGTGACGCCCGGCCCGTTCCGAAATCCGTTTATCTTGTCCGGCCTGCGGTCCATAATGCCAAGTTGCGCATCCTGGCCATGGGGAGGAAACGGTCTCGAACATGCTGAAACAGCTTTTCTCCTCCGTGCGTATCCGCCTTCTGGTCATCGCGCTCTTGCCGATGCTGGTCCTGCTGCCGCTTCTGCTGGGCGGCACGACCCTGCGCTGGACCAGCCGGATCGACGATCTGCTGATCACCAAGGTCAACGGCGACCTGACGATTGCCGACCAGTATCTGAAACGGCTGCTGGAGAATTCCGGCGAGCGGCTGGATGCCATCGCCGCCTCCGTGGCCCTGCGCGAGGTGATGGAAAGGCCACAGGCGCGGGCGGCTCTACTGGAGGCGGAGCGTGAACGGTTGGGGCTGGATTTTCTCTACCTGACCGATGGCGAGACACCGCAGGCCGGGTTCAACCCGGCGGATTGGCCGGTGGTGCGCAGCGCCTTGCAGGGCCAGTGGCGCAGCGCGGTGGATATTCTCTCGCGGGATCAGATGACCGCACTCGCGCCTGGCATGGCCGAGCGGGCGGCGATCCGCCTGGTCGAGACGCGCGCCGCCGTGCCGACCGACCGCGCGGTCGAGGATCGCGGCATGATCATCCATTCCGCCGCGCCGATCCCCCTGCCCGACGGGCGACCGGGCGCGCTGGTGGGCGGCATGCTGCTCAACCGCAATCTCGATTTCATCGACACGATCAACGCGCTGGTCTACCGCGACCAGAGCCTGCCCGAGGGCAGTCAGGGCACCGCGACGCTGTTTCTCGACGATGTCCGCGTCTCGACCAATGTGCGCCTTTTCGAAAACGTGCGCGCGCTCGGCACACGGGTCTCGGCCGAGGTGCGGGCGCGGGTGCTGACCGAGGGGCAGACCTGGCTCGACCGGGCCTTTGTCGTCAATGACTGGTACATCTCGGCCTATGAGCCCATCGTGGACAGCCGCGGCGCGCGGGTCGGCATGCTCTATGTCGGGTTCCTGGAGACGCCGTTTCAGGCTGCCAAGACCAGCACCATGATCGTCCTTGCCGCGCTGTTCCTGCTGATCGCCATCCTGTCGGTGCCGATCTTTCTGCGATGGGCGGGGCATATCTTTCTGCCACTGGAACGCATGACCCAGACCATCGCCCGGGTCGAGGCAGGCGACATGGACGCGCGCAACCGCCCCGAGGGTGACACTGGCGAGATCGCCCAGGTCGCCGCCCATCTCGACGAATTGCTCGACCAGATACAGGAGCGCGACCGCCAGTTGCGCGAATGGGGCGAGCGCCTCGAACAGAAGGTCGAGGCCCGCACCCGCGATCTGCGCGAGGCCAACCGCAAGCTGGAAAAGACCACCGAACGGCTGATCATGTCGGAAAAGCTGGCCGCCGTGGGCGAGATCACCGCCAGCGTCGCGCATGAGATCAACAATCCGATCGCCGTCATTCAGGGCAATCTGGAAGTGGCCCGTAGCACGCTCCGACATAAGGCCGACGCGGTGAAAACCGAATTCGATCTGATCGACGATCAGGTCTACCGGATCAGCGCCATCGTCTCGAAATTGCTGCAATTCGCCAAGCCCGAGGAATATTCCGGGGCCAGCAGCACGATCAGGCCGGACGAGGTGGCGCGCGATTGCCTCGTGCTGACGCGGCACCAGATCGAGGCGGCAGGCGTCAAGGTCAGGCTGAATCTGGAAAGCGCGCGCACCGTCCTGATGGCGCGCACCGAGTTGCAGCAGGTGATTGTCAACCTGATCCTCAACGCGGTGCATGCGATGGCCGGGGGCGGCACGCTGACGATCCGGGTGTTCGATGAGGGGGACGGCGTGGCGATCCATGTCGAGGATACCGGCCACGGCATCACGCCGGAGGTGCGCAAGCGCATCTTCGATCCGTTCTACACCACCAAGCAGGCCGAGGGCACCGGCCTTGGCCTGTCGATCAGCCAGACCCTGATCACCCGCGCGGGCGGGCAGTTGAGTGTCACCTCCACCCCGGGCGAGGGCAGTTGCTTTCGCATCCACCTGCCGCAAACGGCGCAGGCATAATACGGGTCCGCCGGATCAGGGGGGTAAGCGTTCTGTGTGAACGCCCAAGCGCTCTGCCTACCTTCGGCGGCGCATCCCCGATGTCCAGACCCGCCGGTCGGCGATGACCTTGGCGAGCGCGATCACCACCAGCAGGCAGAGCAGGGATTTCGAGACGGTCTCCATCGTGCCCTGGATCAGCAGCGCATGCACGACCGTGCCCGCCACGACCACCAGAACGGCCCCGGTATGCGCCAGCCGCCAACTGCGCAAACGCCAGGGCCAGCGGCGGCGGAGGACGCCTAGAAGCGCGGCGAGGAACACCATCCACATGGCGATGACACCCCAGGCCGAAAACGGCGTGGGCGAGGTGAAGGTCAGCGCGTCGATGACATCCGGCGGGCTGGTGATCCAGAGGCCCGCGACATGCACGATCACCATCCCCACCAGAAGTGTGCCGACCAGCCTGTGCAGGCGCCGCCGCCGGGTCTGCGAGAGGCCCGGCAGGTAGCCGCCGATCAGCAGGGGTTGCAACAGGATCAGGACGAGACCGATCACCCCGGCGAATCCCGCCACGATATAGACCGGGCTGCGCCAGGCCAGAAGCGGGCTCAGACCGGCAGCGATGACCGGGATCGCGACCGTCAGAAGAAGCGCACCCCAGATCAGGATGGTCCGGATATGCGGCACGTCCTTCAACCTGCCGGATCAGGCGGGTTGCAGGACGAAATGCGCCTCGAGGCTGGTGTCGTTCGCGCTTGGCATGACGGGGCGGAGGAACACGGTCTCGAACCCCGCGCTGTCATAGGCGAGATGGCCATGCGGCTGACCGAAAGCCGGAACGATCTGGGGCATTTCGAGCCGGAATTGGCCGTTTTCGTCGGTGAGCGTGGCGCCGTGGCTATGTGGGTCGCGTTCGTGGCCTTCGGTGGTATGCGCCCAGATCTGGATGCGCTGACCGGGCAGCGGCGCGCCGTCGCCTGCGCGGCGCACGGTGCCCGTCATCCAGAAGCCGCCACCGCCGATCCGGTCGACGATGGGCGCATCGGGCAGGTAATTGTTCGCGCCGCCGCGCATGGTTGGGGTGGGTTCGAGCCCCGCCGCGCGGGCGGGAACGATGAGGCCGGACGCCCCGCCCCCGGCGATGGCACATCCGGCGGCGATGAAGGCGCGGCGGGTAAAGAAACGGGTCGGCATGTCGCGTCCTTTCTTCGGGGTTGGACAAATCCCTGATCGGTTCTAGCGTCCAATATAGCGCATTCCGGCGTGATTCCGAGAGTTTGCGGCGCGGAACCGGCGAGGTCGCGCGCACAGATCCGTGACGCGCACCCTGTTGCACCTTATCCTGACGCTTGGGGCCTGGCCGAAATCGTGCAGCATGCGTTGAGGGCGGGGGCGTATTGCGCGCCGCCAGTGGCCAGTCTGCGGATCAGTATCACGAAGGCTCCTGAACGGTGTCGGCGACCGCCCTCGTCCTGAGCATGCCGAACAGAACTGCCACGGGCAGGACAAGGGCAAAGAGCACGGCACCAAACAGGATGGCCGCGCCAGGCGCCCCGGTCCGGTCGAGGAGCCAGCCTGCGACCGGAGGGCTTGCCGTCATGATGGCATAATAGACAGTGAAAAACACACCCATGCCGAAGGCGCGTCGCTCGGGTGCTGCGGCCTGACCCGCCAGCGCCATGATCACCCCGGCAGGGGCCATCCCGACAAGGCCGAAAAGCAGGCTTGCCGCCAGCCCCGCGCCAGGCAGACCGAGCAGCATCAGCGCCATCACCGCACCCGTCATGCAGGCGGCAAGCACCGTATCGCGCCGCCCGAACCGGTCCACGATCTGACCGCAGGCGGTTCCCGACAGGATCATCAGCCAGCTTCCGACGCTGATCACCGAGGCCGCCGCAAGCGTGCCCATCCCCTGCGCCTCCAGCATGCCTGGACCGAAACTGAGGTAGACGACATAGCCCGCGTTGAACACGCCCCAGGCGATTCCGGCCAGCACGATCAGACCCCATTCGCGCGGCAAAAGCCCCCTGATCCGGCTTGCGACGCGGCAAGGCAGGTCATGCGGCGGACGGTAGAGGGTGAGAACGGCGACCGCCGCCAGTGCGCACCAGATCGCCGCCACGGCGAAGGGCGCGCGCCAGCCATAAAGACCCGCCAGCCAGGTGTGCCCGACCTGCCCCATGGCAATGCCAAAGGGCCAGCTCATCACCAGGATGCTCATCGCCGTGGCGATCTCGCGGCCCTCGAACCAGTCTGCCACCATCTTGGTGAAATAGAGCGTGGCGAAGAGGAACCCGGCCCCGCAGACGAGCCGCCCGACCCCGATGCCGACCGGATCAGACGCCATCGCCGTCAGCGCCCCGCCGAGCGCCAATGCCGCAAGCCCGAGCCCGGCCAGCAGGCGATCCGATGCGTACCGCCCGGAAAACCCCGCCGGCAGCGCCAGAACCAGACCCGGCGCCATGAACAGCCCGATCATCAGGCCGATCTGCGCATTGTCGAGGCCGAACGCGTCCGCGAGATCGGTGCCGACCGCACTCATCGTCTGGAACTGGACCCCCAGTCCGGTGCGGGCGGCGAAGAGCAGCGCCAGGATGTGCCAGCGCTTCACGCCCAGCCGAGTTGCCGCAACGCCTGCGCGTCGTTCCAGATCTTGGTCATATGCGCGAGCCGATCACCATCGAAGCGCATCACATAGGCATAGTCCGAGGCCACAGACTTGCCGGTGGGCGCGCCCGGTCCGCCCGCGCCGGTCTGGGTGCCCTGAAACACCGCCGTCGCCACGACCGTGCCACGCTCGTGGTCCGCCGCGAAGGCGGTCAGCTCATAACGCCCGTCCGGTATCGGACCCATGAGGCCCTTCATCCAGTCGGCATAGCCTTGCAGCGTGGTCGTATCTGCCAGCGCGTCGGCCTGACAGGAAAAGCTCGCACCATCATGACAAAATGCCTTGCAGGCCGCCCAGCCGCCGCCGGTCTCGCAGGCCTCGAAAAACGCGCGTGCTGTCTCTTTGATGGTCATCTGCCCGTCCCTTTCCTCGCTCTGCGGACAGGCTGCGCCGATTGCGGCGGGATGAAAATCCTGCATTTGCAGTAATTCGCACGCGTGAGCTGCAGTATTTTGTTACAGCATATGCAGGATTGTCGGCTTGCCGCCGGTGCAACACAGTGATGTGGAGCGTTCGATCACCGGCGCGGTCGTTGCCTAGTCTTCCGGCGTCAGGCCCACGGCCTCGATCCCTGCCACGGCGGCGATCACGTCATTGTCGGAACTGTCGCCGGTCACGCCCACGGCGCCGATGATCGCGCCGCGCTTGTCGCGCACCAGAACGCCCCCCGGCACCGGCACGACCTTGCCGCCATAGACGCCGTTCATGGCCGCCAGGAAATAGGCCTGCTGTTCGGCACGCGCCATCTGCGCGCGTCCCGCGATGCCCAGCATGATAGCGCCATAGGCCTTGCCCTGCGCGATCCCGAAGCGGCCCGGCGAGGCGCCATCCTCGCGCTCGAACGCCTTCACATGGCCACCGGTGTCGAGCACCACCACCGAGAGCGGCTTGAAACCTTCCTCGCGGCCCTTGGCGAGAGCCTTTCGGATGATCGTGCGGGCGCGGGTGAGCGAGAGTTCTGCCATAGGTGTCTCCTGTCGGTCGGGGTTACGAGGCTTGCGCGGCTTTGAGTTCCAGCCGGCGACGGTGCAGGACCGGTTCGGTATAGCCCGAGGGCTGTTCGCGGCCCTTGAAAACCAGATCGCAGGCGGCCTGAAAGGCGATGCCGTCAAAGCCGGGGGCCATGGGCTGATAGCCGGGATCACCGGCATTCTGCCGGTCCACCACCTGCGCCATCTTCTGCATCGCGGCCATCGCCTCTGCTTCGCTGACCACGCCGTGATGCAGCCAATTGGCGATATGCTGCGAGCTGATCCGGCAGGTGGCGCGATCCTCCATCAGGCCGATATCGTTGATGTCGGGCACCTTGGAGCAGCCAACGCCCTGATCAATCCAGCGCACCACATAGCCCAGGATGCCCTGCGCGTTGTTCTCGACCTCCCGGATGATCTGCTCTTTCGACCATTTTCGATAGGCGGCGACGGGAATATCGAGAAGTGTGTCGACAAAGGCGCGACGCCCCCCGGCCTTGAGCCTCTGCTGCACGGCAAAGACATCCACCTTGTGGTAATGCAGCGCGTGCAGCGTGGCCGCCGTGGGCGAGGGAACCCAGGCGCAGTTGGCCCCGGCCTTGGGGTGTTCGATCTTCTGTTCCAGCATGGCGGCCATCATGTCGGGCATCGCCCACATGCCCTTGCCGATCTGTGCCTTTCCGGACAGCCCGCATTCCAGCCCTATATCGACATTCTGGTTCTCGTAGCCGCCGATCCAGGCCTTTCGCTTGATGAAATCCTTGCGGCTGAAGGGCCCGGCTTCCATGCTGGTATGGATCTCGTCGCCGGTGCGGTCGAGGAATCCGGTGTTGATGAAGGCGACGCGGTGTTTGGCAGCGCGGATGCATTCCTTGAGATTGACCGAGGTGCGGCGCTCCTCGTCCATGACACCGATCTTGACCGTATGTTGCGGCAGGCCGAGAAACCCTTCGACCCGGGTAAAGATCTCGTCGGTAAACGCCACTTCCTCGGGGCCGTGCAGCTTGGGCTTGACGACATAGATCGAGCTGTGCAGCGAATTGCCGCTGTCGCGCTTGAGGTCGTGCATGCCGATCAGCGTGGTGATCGCAGCATCCATCAGCCCCTCAAAGATCTCGTTGCCCTCACCGTCCAGGATGGCCGGGTTGGTCATCAGGTGCCCGACATTGCGCACCCACATCAGCGCGCGCCCCTTGAGCGTCAGGTCGCTGCCATCGGGGGCGGTATAGTGGCGGTCGTCATTGAGGCGGCGGGTGACGGGCTTGCCGCCCTTGTCGAGCGTGGTCTCAAGCGTGCCCTGCATCAGGCCCAGCCAGTTGCCATAGGCCAGCACCTTGTCCTCGGCATCGACGCAGGCGACCGAATCCTCGCAATCCATGATCACCGTGACGGCGCTTTCCATCCGCACATCGGCCAAAAGCGCCTGATCGCGGCAACCGATGAAATGCGCCCGGTCAAAGATCAGTTCGACATGCAGCCCGTGATTGCGCAGCAGCACGGCATCGGGCGCGCGGGGATTGCCCCGGTAGCCCGCGAATTGCTCGGGCGACGCCAGCGGGCAGTCATCGACCAGAAGCGCGCCGTCCTGCACATGGTAGCGGCGCACATCGGCGTGGCTGGTGCCGACCAGTGGAAAGGCCTCGTCGAGAAACACCCGCGCCCGCGCCACGACCCGCGCGCCACGGCCCCGGTCATAGCCACCGCCCGGCGGTGGCGTGCCCATCGCGTCCGTGCCATAGAGGCAATCGTAAAGGCTGCCCCAGCGCGCATTCGCGGCATTGAGCGCGTAGCGCGCATTGGTGACCGGCACCACAAGCTGCGGCCCCGGCACCAGCGCGATCTCGGGATCGACATTCGCGGTCTCGATCTCGAAATCCGGGCCTTCCTCGACGAGATAGCCGATCTCCTCGAGAAACTGCTTGTAGGCCCCGTGGTCGTGCGGCTGGTTGCGGTGGCGGATGTGCCAATCGTCGATCTTGCCTTGCAACTCTTCGCGTCGTGCGAGCAGGGCCGTGTTCTTCGGTGTCATCTCCTCGACGAGCGCGGCGAAGCCGGACCAGAACTCGTCACCAGAAACCCCGGTGCCCGGCAGGGCCTCCTCATCGACAAAGCGGGCCAGTTGCTCCGCCACCTGAAGGCCATGCTTTTCGATACGCTGCACCATGTCTCGTTCCTTCGCTTGTGATCCGGTCAGGCATACAGTCGCATGCCGTCTTGCGGCTATCTATTCCGAAAGTTTTCGATAGACCACAAGATTGGCAAAGACTTTTTGCCAAAAGACCGGCAGAGCACAGGTTGAACGCGAGGGCCACGACCCAAAGCCGGGCTCAGATCTCCAGTATCGTACTGCCGGTTGTCTTGCGCGCCTCCAGCGCCTCATGCGCCTTTGCCACATCGCGCAACGCGAATCGCTGGCCGATATTGATTGTCACATCGCCTGCCAGCACCTTTTCGGCCAGATGCCGCGCCATGGCCTGACATGTCGCGTGGTCCGCAATATGCGTGAACAGCGTCGGACGGGTGATCTTGAGCGACCCCTTCTTGCCCAGAAGACCAATTTCGAAAGGCGGCACCGGCCCCGAGGCATTTCCGAACGAGATCATCATGCCCAGGGGTCTCAGGGACTCGAGCGATCCGTCGAACGTATCCTTGCCGACGGCATCCATCACCACGTCGACGCCTCTGCCGTCGGTCAGGCTACGCAGCTGCGCCACCCAATCGCCATGGCGGTAGTTCAGACAGTGGGTTGCGCCATGATCCAGTGCCAGTTGGCATTTTTCGTCGGTTCCCGCCGTGCCGATCAACGTGATCCCTTCCGAGCGCGCCCATTGGCAGGCCAGAAGGCCCACGCCCCCCGCCGCCGCGTGAAACAACACCGTGTCCCCTGACGTCAGAGGCGTCGTGCGATGGAACAGATACTCCACCGTCAACCCCTTGAGCATCATCGCGGCCCCTTCCTCGAAGGAGATGCCGTCGGGCAAGGGGCAGACCTGCGCGGCGGGCATGACCCGCGCCTCGGCGTAGGCACCGGGCGGATTAGAGGCATAGGCGGCGCGATCACCCACCTTCAGATGCGTGACCCCCTCGCCCACGGCCTCGATCACACCTGCAGCTTCCATGCCCATGGCATGGGGCAATTGCATCGGATAGAGGCCAGTACGCTGATAGACATCAATGAAATTCAGGCCCACAGCCTTGTGGGAGATGCGGACCTCGCCCTTGCCCGGCTCGCCGACATCGAGATCCACCAACTTGAACTGCTCCGGTCCGCCATGTGCTTCGATTATCGCTGTAAGTGCCATTTTCGATCCTCTCCTTATTTTCTGCACCATGAAGATAATTCTGCCAGGATGTCCAATGGTACTTGGTCCCGTTGCAGGCGCGTGCGCAATGCCGGTCCCGGACCGGACCAGCCAGGACGCTGCATGGCAGCGCTTCAGAAGGCGAGCGGGGCGTTCTCCTTGATTTCCTTCAACACGAAAAAGGTTCTGATCTGCCGGACGCCGGGAAGCGCAATGAGCATCTTGGTGTGTAAGGTGTTGAAGCTGTTCATGTCCCGAACACGGATTTTGAGAAGATAGTCGAAATCGCCTGCCACCAGGTGGCAATCGAGCAGTTCCTTCATGCCATCGACCGCTTGCTCAAATTCAGCAAAGCTTTCGGGCGTTGAACGATCAAGGATCACCCCGACCATGACCAGGGTACCAAGATCGACCGATGCCGGATTCACATGCCCCATCACCTTGGACAAGTGTCCGGCCCGAACCAGTGCCTGGGTGCGTCTGTGGCAGGTTGCGGGGCTGATATTGGCGGCCTTGGCCAGTTCCGCGTTTGTCAGCCGCCCATTGGCTTGCAGGTGTCGCAGGATGTTCTTGTCGATTCGATCCAGCGCGCCTCTGAGAGATTCTTCCATTTATCACCACCCTATGTCCCAGATCCGGAATAATCCTTTTCAGATTGCGGGTTGGTGTCAACTCGAAGGTCCGATTACGAAAGCACCTTTCGTCTTCTCTTTGTTACGCTTCGACCAGGAAAACTAGGAGAACGCCCATGTCGCTGCTCGACAAATTCGAACGCTACCCTCTGACTTTCGGCAAGACCGCCATCGAACATCTGCCGCGTCTGACCGCGGCTGTCGGCGCGGATGTGGAGTTCTACGCCAAGCGAGAGGATTGCAATTCCGGCCTGGCATTTGGCGGCAACAAGTTGCGCAAGCTGGAATATATCGTCCCCGACGCGATCGCGAGCGGAGCGGATACGCTGGTCTCGATTGGCGGGGTGCAATCGAACCACACCCGCATGGTCGCGGCCACGGCGGCCAAGATCGGCATGAAATGCGTGGTCATCCAGGAAAAATGGGTGCCCCACCATGATGCCGTCTACGACCGTGTGGGCAACATCATGCTGACGCGTCTGATGGGCGCTGACAGCCGGTTGGTGGATGATGGGTTCGACATCGGTATCCGCAAATCCTGGGAAGACGCGATCAAATCGGTCGAGGATGCAGGCGGCAAGCCATATCCGATCCCGGCAGGGGCATCCGTGCACAAGTACGGTGCTCTGGGCTATATCGGGTTTGCCGAAGAGGTTGCCGAACAGGAGGCCGAACTTGGCGTCACGTTCGACTACATCGTTGTCTGTGTCGTGACCGGTTCGACCCAGGGCGGCATGATCGTCGGATTTGCGAACCAGGGCCGTGCCGACCGTGTAATCGGTATCGACGCCTCGGGAACGCCCGATCAGACACGGGCGCAGGTGCGCGCCATCGTCGACAATACCGCAGAACTGGTTGGGCTGGGCCGCAAGGTGAGGGATGACGAAATCCACATCAACCCCGACTATGCCTATCCGGCCTATGGCGTCCCATCCGAGGAAACCAATGACGCGATCCGGCTGGCCGCGAAGACCGAGGCGATGATGACCGATCCGGTTTATGAAGGCAAATCCATGCAGGGCATGATCGACCTGGCCCGGAAGGGATTTTTTCCGAAAGGGTCCAAAGTTCTCTATGCCCATCTGGGCGGTGCCCCGGCGCTGAACGGCTATAGCTATTATTACAAGGACGGTTGAGCCGCTGTCAGACCGCAAAACCGTCGATGTCCATTTCAAAGGGAGGGGCCCCATGTCCAACGCGCATCTGAAAACTGTCGAACAACGCCTACTGTGGCTTTCGCATTGGATGATCCACAACGCGAACCACATCCGGCCAAAGGTTGACGGGATCAAGGTGGGCGGGCATCAGGCCTCCTCGGCCTCGATGGTGTCAATCATGACCGCGCTCTATTTCTCGGCTTTGCGGCCGGAGGATCGGGTGGCCGTCAAACCCCATGCCTCGCCCGTCTTTCATGCGATGCAATACCTGATGGGCAATCAAAGCCGCGAGAAGCTGGAGAACTTTCGCAGGTTTGGTGGCGCCCAAAGCTATCCCAGCCGGACCAAGGACACGGATGATGTGGATTTTTCCACCGGATCCGTTGGCCTTGGGGTCGGCATCACGGCGCTGGCATCCCTAGTCCAGGACTTCATTGCCGCCAAGGACTGGGGACGCGACATCGACCCTGGCCGGATGGTCGCCCTTGTCGGTGACGCCGAGATGGACGAAGGCAACGTTTACGAGGTTCTTCAGGAGGGCTGGAAGAACGGTCTTCGCAACACCTGGTGGATCATCGACTACAACCGACAGTCGCTTGACGGGATCGTGCGTGAAGGGTTGTTCGAACGGATCGAAAAGATCTTCGAGGCCTTCGGTTGGGATGTGGTGCGCGTCAAATATGGCATGTTGCAGCGCGCGGCCTTTGACGAACCGGGGGGCGACAAGCTGCGTGACTGGATCGATGCCTGCACCAATACCGAATATTCCGCGCTGACCTACATGGGCGGCGAGGTCTGGCGCAAACGCTTGATGGATGATCTTGGCGATCAGGGTGACGTGAGCGTGCTTCTGGAGCGCCGCAGCGATGCGGAGTTGGCGTCGCTGATGGAAAACCTCGGCGGCAACTGTGTGGCAACCATGGCCGATGCTTTCGCCGCCATCGACCACGACCGCCCGACCTGCTTTCTGGCATACACCATCAAAGGTTGGGGCACCCCGATTGCGGGTCACAAGGACAACCACGGTGGGCTGATGACCAAGGCGCAGATGGCCCAATGGCAGGCGGATATGGGCGTACCCGAGGGGCAGGAGTGGGAGCCATTTGCAAGCGTTGCGGATGTCGAGGCGCTGAAATCGTTCCTCTCGGATGTCCCCTTCTTTGCCAAGGGGCCGCGCCGATTTGCAGACGGCAAACTGTCAGTGCCGAAAATCGGCGTCTCGTCGGACCGTGAAATTTCCACGCAAGCCGCCTTTGGCAAGATACTCGACGAGTTGTCCAAGGGCGACAGTGATCTGGCCGCGCGGATCATGACGACCTCGCCGGATGTCACGGGCACCACCGGCTTGGGCGGCTTTGTCAATCGGCGGAAACTGTTCGCTCGGGACGCGCGGCGCGATGCTTATATCGAACACCGCATTCCCTCGACGGCGAAGTGGAATTTTGCGCCCGAGGGTCAGCACCTCGAACTCGGGATCGCCGAGATGAACCTGTTCTTACTGCTTGGCGCCGCGGGCTTGTCGCACAGCCTTTGGGGTAAACGGATCATTCCCATTGGAACCGTCTATGACCCCTTTGTTCATCGCGGGCTGGATGCGCTGAACTACGCCTGCTACCAAGACGCGCGCTTCATGATCGTGGGAACGCCCTCAGGCGTTACCCTCTCCCCGGAAGGCGGAGCGCATCAGTCCATTGGCACGCCGCTGACCGGAATGGCGCAAGACGGGCTTGCCAGTTTCGAACCTGCCTTTGCAGACGAGCTTGCCGTGATCATGGCCTGGGCGTTCGACTACATGCAGCGCGATGGTGAAGGGGACCCGGACGAGCGGACATGGCTGCGCGATGAAACCGGCGGTTCGGTCTATCTGCGCCTCACCACCAAACCATTGGAACAACCCGGAAAAAGGATTGACGATGCCTTTGTTCAGGGGGCGGTTGACGGGGCCTATTGGCTGCGCAGGCCGGGACCGAATTGTTCTATCGTGATTGCCTATCAAGGCGCCGTTGCCGATGAAGCCATCGCGGCGGCGGGCATGATTGGCGAGCGTCGCCGTGATGTCGGGGTTTTGGCGGTCACATCTGCCGACCGGCTCAATGCTGGCTGGACCGCCGCACAGCGCGAGCGCGCGCGGGGCAATCCCGACGCCCGATCCCACGTCGAAGCCCTGTTGGCAGGACTGCCGAACCATTGCACGATCGTCACCGTGATTGATGGTCACCCTGCCACGCTGTCATGGCTTGGCGCGGTCCAGGGCCACAGGACTATCCCGCATGGCGTAGAACATTTCGGCCAGACCGGAACCATAGGAGAGCTCGCCCGGCATTTCCGGATTGATCGCAATGCGATTGCCAATTCGGTTGGCGAACTGACGACCGGAGACAAATCTCCTGTCGCTGCTTATCACTCTCTATGGGCAGGGGCGTAGCGGACCCTTTCAGGTCCCCGAATTGGTCGCCACGTCAAAGCGGCGTCGTTTTCGCGGCCTGCACCCGCGATGTTCCGGTGCCTGCCGCCCGGCACATTTCAGCAGCGCCGCCCCTGCGCAAACACGCGCACGACCATGCGTCCCCATACCGGTTCAAAAATCGAGATTTTCCACGTTCAGCGCATTCTCCTGAATGAACTCCCGGCGTGGTTCCACCACGTCGCCCATCAGCTTGGTGAAAAGGTCATCCGCCTCGGCCACGTCGTCGATCTTGACCTGCAGGAACGTGCGCGCGTCCGGGTCGAGCGTGGTCTCCCAGAGCTGATTGGGGTTCATTTCGCCCAGCCCCTTGTAGCGTTGCAACGTAAGGCCCTTCTCCCCCTCTTTCAGGATCGCGCCCAATAGGTCGAGCGGGCCGAAGATGGGTTGTGAGCGGTCCTTGCGCAGCAAGGTTGCGCGCTCGGCATAGATGGCGCGCAGCTGTTCGGTCTGTTGCGCGAGGCGGCGGGCGTCGCCGCCGCGCAGCACCGGGCCGTCGAGCGTGCGCATTTCCTCGACCCCGCGCACGGTGCGGGTCAGGCGGATGCCCTGATCCTGTGTCGGGCGCCCCTGCCAGCCGCGCTCGTATTCGTTCGAGATCATGTCGAGCCGGGTGGCGATGGTATCGGCCACGCCTTGCAGATCACTGTCGACGCGCCCTGGCAGAAATGCCTCGGCGATGGCCGCCTGTTCAAGGATGTGGCGGGGGTAATGGGTCGGGAACGCCTCGAGGCTGCGCTTGGCCTGCCGCGCCTCTTCGACCACGCGCACCAGATCGGGCCCGGCGATTTCCTCGCCCGAACCAAGCCGCAGGGCGGCATCTGTGGTGCCCTGATCGATCAGGTAATCCTCGAGCGAGGGGTGATCCTTGAGATAGACCTCGGACTTGCCGCGCATCACCTTGTAGAGCGGCGGTTGGGCAATATAGAGGTAGCCGCCCTCGATCAGTTCGGGCATCTGGCGGTAAAAGAAGGTCAGCAGCAGCGTGCGGATATGCGCGCCATCGACATCGGCATCGGTCATCAGCACGATCTTGTGATAGCGAAGCTTCGAGATGTCGAACTCGTCGCGGCCGATGCCGGTGCCGAGCGCCATCACCAGATTGCCGATCTCCTGTGAGCCCAGCATCCGGTCGAAACGCGCGCGCTCGACATTGAGGATCTTGCCCTTGAGCGGCAGGATCGCCTGTGTGCCCCGGTCGCGCCCGGTCTGCGCAGAGCCGCCCGCCGAATCGCCCTCGACGATGAAAAGCTCGGTCTTGGACGGATCCTTGGAAGAGCAGTCCTTGAGCTTGCCGGCCAGGAAATTCACATCCATCGGGTTCTTGCGCCGGGTCAGGTCACGCGCCTTGCGCGCGGCTTCGCGGGCATGGGCGGCCTCGATGATCTTGCTCACGATGATCCGGGCGATCTGCGGATTCTCCTCGAACCATTCGGCGAGCTTCTCGTTGACGAGTCCCTCGACCGCCGGGCGTACCTCGGAACTGACCAGCTTGTCCTTGGTCTGGCTGGAGAATTTGGGATCGGGCACCTTGACCGAAAGCACGCAGGTCAGCCCCTCGCGCGCGTCATCGCCGGTGAAGGTGACCTTTTCCTTTTTGGCGATGCCGGTGGTCTGGGCGTAGTTGTTGATGGTGCGGGTCAGCGCGCCGCGAAATCCGGCCATATGGGTGCCGCCATCGCGCTGCGGGATGTTGTTGGTAAAGGGCAGCACCGTCTCGTGATAGCTGTCGTTCCACCACATCGCCACCTCGACGCCGATCTCGTCCCGCTCGCCGGTGATGAAGATCGGTTCCGGCATGGCCGGGGTCTTGTGGCGGTCGAGATACTTGACGAATTCCTTGACCCCGCCCTCGTAGAAAAGCTCGGATTTGAGCGGCTCTGTCGGGCGTTCATCGCGCAGGATGATGCGCACGCCGGAATTGAGGAATGCCAGTTCGCGCAGGCGCTTTTCCAGCGTCTCGAAGCTGTATTCGAGGTTGGAGAAGGTTTCGAGCGAGGCGAGAAAGCGCACCTCGGTGCCCTTGCGACCGTTCGCATCGCCCAGAACGCGTAGCGGCTCGGTGGTAAACCCGCCTTCGAACCGGGCATAATGTTCCTTGCCATTTCGCCAGATGCGCAGTTCCAGCCATTCCGACAGCGCATTGACCACCGAGACGCCGACCCCGTGCAACCCGCCCGAGACCTTGTAGGAGTTCTGGTCGAATTTGCCGCCCGCATGCAGCTGGGTCATGATCACCTCGGCGGCCGAGACACCTTCGCCCTCATGCATGTCGACGGGAATGCCACGGCCATTGTCGCTCACGGATACGCTGGAATCCGCGTGAATCGTGACGTTGACCGCGTCGGCGTGACCGGCCAGCGCCTCGTCGATACCGTTATCCACGACCTCGTAGACCATGTGATGCAGACCGGAGCCGTCGTCGGTATCCCCGATATACATGCCGGGGCGTTTGCGAACAGCTTCCAACCCTTTGAGAACCTTGATGGAATCGGCGCCGTATTCTTCGGGCACGATGGCGGGTTCGGACATGCGTGTGTTCCTTCGTATTTTTGTGATTTTATACGTTTTATTGGGGGGAATGTCACGCCCAACCGCTATATTTTGCGTAGGTTCTGCTGTCAGGTGAAGGGAATGACCAGCCCCACCAGAATCAGCAGCACGCCAGAGCCGATATTGAGCCGGGCAATCGCCTTTGGGCTCTGCAAAAGGCGGCGCGCGCGGTCGAGAAAGAAGGCGAGTGCAAGGTTGCCCAGCATCGGCACGATGGCCGAAACCGCGAGGATCGCGGCGATGTCGGGCACGGTGACGGTGGAGAGATCGAAGAAGCCCGGCAGGAAACCCATGTAGAAGAGGATCGCCTTGGGATTGCCGATCACCGCCGCCACGCCGACCGAGAACCCGGCCCAGATGCCGGGACGGGTCATGCGGCTGTCGGCGCTTGGCGGGCGCGAGGGCGCGCGGATCAGCAAGAGCCCCATCACGATGAACACCCCGGCCGCGATCCAGCGCAGCATCTCCAGCGCGTCGCCATAGACCGACAGCACCCACGCCAGGCCGAGAATCGCGCAGAGCGGCCAGATCAGATCGCCCAATGCGACGCCCACCGCCAGCGGCCAGGCCCCGGCCATCCCCCCCGAGAGCGACCGCGCGGTCAGCGCCACCCAGACCGGGCCGGGCACCGCCCAGAGGCCCGCCATGGCGGCGGCGTAGAGCATCAGATCGAAAAGGCTGACAGTCATGGGGCCTCGGGCAAGGTGAGGCTGCCATCGGGGGAGAGCGGCCAGAACGGGTTCATCGCCAGTTCCCAGACATGGCCGTCGGGATCGGCGAAATAGCCGGAATAGCCGCCCCAGAACACCTTCTCCGGAGCCTTGAGCGCGGTCGCCCCGGCGGCAAGGGCGGTGGCATAGGCGCTATCCACCTCGGCCTCGGTCATGAAGTTCTGCGCCAGCGTGATCGCGCCGGTGCCGAGCGCGGCACCGGGGCGGCCCTGATCGGCGGCGAGCTCGGATGTGCCGAACAGCCCCAGAACCAGCCCGTTCATCTGGTAGAAGGCGACCTTGTCCAGGGATTCTGCCGGGGTCCAGCCAAGGGCGGCGTAAAACGCCCGCGACCGGTCGAGATCCTCGACGCCAAGGGTGATGAGGGTGACGCGTTGCGGGGTCATGGGGCCTCTGTTGTGATCCGGCTGGTGCCGTCGGTGTCGGTGACGTGGACGTGTTGCGCGCGCGGGCCCAGTTCGGCGAAGAGTTCCGGCCCGGTGCCGGTCATCCACGCCTGAGCGCCGAGGCCGCAGATTTCGTCATAGAGCGCCGCGCGGCGGGCGGCGTCAAGGTGGGCTGCGACCTCATCCAGCAACAAAATCGGCGGCGCGCCGAAATCGCGGGCGAGCGCGCGGGCATTGGCAAGGATGAGCGAGACCAGCAGCGCCTTTTGCTCGCCGGTGGAGCAGTCGGCGGCGGGCACGCCCTTGGCGGCATAGACCCCGTAGAGGTCGGCGCGGTGCGGACCGATCAGGGTGCGCCCGGCGATGAGATCGCGAAACCGGCTCTCGGCCAATGCCTCGCGCAGATCAACGGCGGTCTCGGGCATCTCTCCCTCGGTCTGGGTCAGCTCCAGTTCGGCGCTGGGAAAGGCCGTCTCGGCCTGCATCTGCGCACCCGCGATGAGGGCAAGCGCGTGTTTGCGATTGGCGTGGATCTGCGCGCCGCTTTGGGCCATCTGCCGCTCCAATGCCAGATACCAATGTGCGTCGCGCACCTGATCCTTGAGCAGGCGATTGCGTTCGCGCATCGCCTTTTCATAGGCCAGCGACGCATCACCATGATCGGGTAGAAAGCTCATCGTCATCCGATCCAGAAACCGCCTGCGCCCCTCGGCCCCCTCGATCCAGAGCCGGTCCATCGACGGGATCAGCCAGAGCACCCGGGCGATCTGGCCCAGCGCCAGTTGGGTGACGGATTTCTCGTCGATGCGCACCTGCCGCGCCGCGCCTTCTTCCGACAGGATTTCGACCTCGTGAACACGGGTCAGCGAGTGCAGGAGGCCGGTGATCTTCCAACCAAGGGATTCAGGCCGGCGCGCCATGTCCTGCGCCGCCGCACGCCGCAGCCCGCGCCCCGGAGACAGGAGCGAGACCGCCTCGATCAGGTTGGTCTTGCCTGCGCCGTTGGGGCCATGGATCGCCACGGGACGCGAATCGAGCGAAAGCCGCGCCGATTTATGCGAGCGGAAATGCGAAAGGGTCAGGTCCGACAGGTAGAGGCCGGGCATTCACGGCCCTTTCATCGTTCCGAAAATACTCCCGCCGGAGGCTCCGACAGATGTCACACCCGCATCGGCATGACGACATAGACCGCCGTCGTGTCATTGCCTTCGCGCATCAGCGTGGGATCGCCCGAAGAGTTGAACAGGAACACGGCGTTCTCGCGATCGACCTGGCTGGCAATCTCCAGCAGGTACTTGGCGTTGAAACCGATCTCCAGCCGCTCGTCGCCATAGGCCACGGCAAGCTCTTCCTCGGCGGCGCCGCTGTCGGGGGCATTGACCGAGAGGATCAGACGGTCCTCGTCGAGCGACAGCTTGACGGCGCGCGAGCGTTCGGAACTGACGGTCGCCACGCGGTCCACGGCCTGCGCGAATTCGGCGGCGTCCACCTCCATCCGGCGGGTGTTGCCCTGCGGGATAACGCGGGTGTAATCGGGAAAGGTGCCGTCGATCACCTTCGACGTCAGCGTGATGTCGGGGGTGGCAAAGCGGATCTTGGTCTCGGACACCGACACCGCGATCTTCATCTCGTCATCTTCCAGAAGCTTGCGCAATTCGCCCACGGTCTTGCGCGGCACGATGACGCCAGGCATGTCGACGGCACCCTCGGGCAGGTCGGCGTCGATCCGGGCAAGGCGGTGGCCGTCGGTGGCGACACAGCGCAGCACGCGGCCACCATCGGCCTCCGAGACATGCAGGTAGACGCCGTTCAGGTAATAGCGGGTTTCCTCGGTCGAAATGGCGAATTTCGACTTGTCGAACAGTCGCCGCAGCACCGGCGCGGGGGCCGAGAAATTGCAGGCATATTCCGACGAGGCCATCACCGGAAAGTCTTCCTTGGGCAGGGTCGCGAGGTTGAAGTTCGACCGGCCCGCCTGCACGGTAAGACGCCCTGCTGCACCGTCATCGGCGAGCGTCACAAGCGCGCCGTCGGGCAGCTTGCGCACAATCTCATGCAGCATCACCGCCGAGACGGTGGTGGCACCGGCGCGTTCGACCTGTGCCGGGGCCTTGTCGACCACCTCGATATCGAGGTCGGTGGCACGGAAATGCACCGCGTCGCCGTCGGCCTCGATCAGCACATTGGCGAGGATCGGAATGGTGTTGCGCCGCTCGACCACGGATTGTGCCTGTGCCACGGCCTTGAGCAGCGTGCCGCGTTCGATGCTGAGTTTCATGCCCTCGCTCCTGTCAGGTGCCGGTCTTGCGCCGGGAGGGGCACGGTAGCAATATTCCCCTGCGGCTCAAGCGATTTATCGTGTTTTCGGCTGGAAATCCGGCAGCGTCAAGGGCCACACCCCCCGCGCCGTGCCACGCGGAGGGTGTTTGCGACGGCAAAGCCGCGCTCAGCCCTCGAGCGTGCGGCGCAAAAGCTCCAGATCGTCGGCGATCTGCGCGTCCTGGATGCGCAACTCCTCGATGCGCTTGACCCCGTGCATCACGGTGGTGTGGTCGCGCCCGCCAAAGCGGCGGCCGATCTCGGGCAGCGAGCGCGAGGTCATCTGCTTGCACAGATACATCGCCACCTGCCGCGGCCGCGCAAAGGCCCGTACACGCTTGGGCCCGATCATGTCAGACAGGCGGATGTTGTAGTGATCCGAGACCTTGCGTTGAATTTCCTCGACCGAGACCTTGCGCTCGGAGGCACGCAGCACGTCGGCAAGACAATCCTGCGTCAGTTCCAGCGTGATCGGCTGACGCACCAGCGAGGCGAAGGCGAAAAGCCGGGTCAGCGCGCCCTCGAGCACGCGCACATTGGTGCTGATCCGGTGGGCGAGGAATTCCAGCACCCCGTCATGCAGCAGCAGGTCGGGATATTGCTCGCGGTGACGCTCGACCTTGGATTGCAGGATGCCAAGACGCAATTCGTAATCGGTGGGGTGCAGATCGACGACAAGGCCGCATTGCAGGCGCGACTTGATCCGGTCCTCGAGATTGGCGATCTCGCCGGGGGCGCAATCGGCGGAAATCACGATCTGCTTGTTCTGATCGACCAGCGCGTTGAAGGTGTGAAAGAACTCTTCCTGGGTGCTGTCCTTGCCGGCGATGAACTGCACGTCATCGACCATCAGGATATCGACCGAGCGGAACAATTCCTTGAAATCCATCATCTTGCGGTCGCGCAGAGCCTGCACGAAACGGTACATGAACTGCTCCGCCGAGAGATAGAGCACGTTGAGCTCGGGGCTGGCGGAGGTCAGCTCCCAGGCGATGGCATGCATCAGGTGGGTCTTGCCCAGGCCCACGCCGCCATAGAGGAAGAGCGGATTGAAGGTCGTCGGCCCGCCTTCGGCCACGCGCTTGGCGGCAGCATGCGCCAGTTCGTTGGGCTTGCCCACGACGAAGGTGTCAAAGCGGAACCGCTCGTCCAGCGGCGCGGAGGGCAGGTTGCCGTCGGTCTTGCCCTGTGGCGAGGCCGCGGCGGTCTTGGGCGCAGTTGCAGCGGACGGGCGCGTGGCGCAATTCGCGGCCACCCGGAAATTGAGACGCCGCACCTTCGGGTCGATGCTGGCGATCTGATAGAGGATCAGATCACCGAAATGCTGCGAGACATAGTTGCCGAGAAAGCTTGTGGGCACCTGCAGTGTCGCGACGCCGTCCGACACCTCGGCAAATTCCAGCGGCTCGATCCAGTTTCGGAAATTGCTCTGCCCGACGGATTGCTGAATCTTCTGCTTCAACCGTCCCCATTGTTCTTGCGTCATGATACCCCGTTCCGCTGCTCTCTCGTCCCCGCCGGGCGGAGGATCCGCCGACAGGTTCACCCGTGGTGCGCGATTGACGGATGAGGGGCAAAAAACCATCCATGCCGTTGCGCCAGGCAACAGCCGCAAGGCCCTTCGACAGATCACCGTGCATTCCGAAAGCCTCGGGCATGAGCGGCCCGTCCCAACCGGCCGCGTTCCCATCGTCTTTCAAAATGCGTTTATATGGACAAAGCCAAAGCAATAATGCTTGTTCCAAACCCGGGCCAGATCGGTTTTGTCCCGACCCTGATCTGATACAGCCTGTCCCCCCAAGCGTGAATCGCAGGTCCGAAATTAGCAACGTCCCGGCCCGCTGGGCAACTGATCAATGCGCTTGACAGCAGCTTTGGCGGAAAAGAATCTGCCCGCCCTCACAGACGCCCTGGAAACAAAAAGGCACCGCGCGTGGCGGTGCCTTTATCCTTCAACGACTTAGGCGAACGCCTTAGCCGAGCGTCTTGACCCGCGCTGCGAGGCGCGAAATCTTGCGCGACGCGGTGTTCTTGTGGAAGACACCCTTGGTGACGCCGCGCATCAACTCGGGTTGCGCGGCGCGCAAGGCTGCCGTTGCGACATCCTTGTCACCCGAGGCGATCGCCTCTTCGACCTTGCGCAGGTAGGTACGGATCCGCGACCGGCGGGCTTTGTTGATGGCAAAGCGCTTTTCGTTCTGGCGGGCGCGCTTCTTGGACTGGGGTGTATTGGCCATGTGAATCAGACCCTTTCAAGGTTCGGTATCTAGGTGTGACGCACGGATACCCAACCGGGCCCCCGATCTCCGGGGTGATGATTCTTGCCTGAGCGGGCATCACGCGCATGTCTGGCGCGCCTTTTACGCCGATTGGCGCGGAATGCAAGTGCCCGCTTCTTTATGGATCAAATACTCATCTGCGACGCCTGGGCTTACCCGGTCACTCGCCCAGCTTGGCGTGAACCTCGTCAAGATCGATCTCGCCCACCGGCATCTTGTTGGCGGGATTGTCGAAATCGTATTTGAAGACCTCGAAATCGCGTTTGTAGATCTCGCGGATCAGATGCATCGACAGGTCGTCGAAATAATCCTCGACCGGGTGGGCACGCTTGGGCCCGTGGCCTTCGGATTCGTTAAAGCGCGGGATGGTCTTGAGATTGACCTTATGAGGTGTCTCAATCGACTTGAGCACCTCGGCCATGCCATCGTTGAACGCCTCGGTCCAGAAGATCTTGTCATAAGTGCCGCCATTGACGATGAAGGTTGAGACATGTCCCGACATGGCCGACCAGTGGATATCGGGCTCCATCGGGCGCTTGAACCGGATCGTGTCGCGGACGAACAGCAGGAAGCGGCGAAAGCTCTTGATCTGGTCGAACTCCTGCTTTCCGTCCTCGCCGCCCACCTCGATGCCGTATTTCTGGATCAGCATCGGAACCAGCTTGCCGCGATAACGGGTGCCGTTGCGCTGGATGCCGCAGATCTTGTCGAAGAACGAGGACAGGATGCGGGTATAGGGATTGCGCACGCAGGTGAACGCATAGGAGGTATGCGTGCGCACATTGGCGTTGATCAGCTTCTGGCTGTCCTCGCGCGCCCATTTGTGCAGCCCGGTGGTGGCATCATGGATGTCGCCCTCGAAGAATTCACCGTGATCGGAATAGTACAGGATCTGCCCGATGGTCGAGCAGGCGCATTTCGGCACCACGCGGTAGACCACGCTCTGGCTCTCGGTCATCCATGTTCCTGGAAACCCCATTGTCGCTGCCTCCGCACGTCCCGGCCCGGTTTTTATGGGCTCAGGAGTTTTGTAACCTGTTCAAAAAACCAAAGAAAGCCTGTTTATTCAGAGACCCTTCACGGCTATTGCTATACACAATCTCTGAAAAAAGGCTTGCACAGTTTCTGATATGGCAAAAATCGCGTTCATCCTGCTGTGCCATAAAGATCCCGAGGCGATCATCCGTCAGGCCGAGATGCTGACCGCGGCGGGCGATTACATGTCGATCCATTTCGACGCCCGCGCCAAGCCCGAGGCGTTCCGGCAGATCCGCGAGGCGCTTGACGACAATCCCAACGTGACCTTCGCGAGAAAGCGCATAAAATGCGGCTGGGGCGAATGGTCCCTGGTGCAGGCGACCCTCCATGCCGTCGAGGCGGCGGTCGACCAGTTCCCGCGCGCCACGCATTTCTACATGCTTTCGGGCGATTGTGCGCCGATCAAATCCGCCGCCTTCGCGCATGAGTTCCTCGATGCGCGCGATGTCGATTATGTCGAAAGCTTCGATTATTTCGACAGCGACTGGATCAAGACCGGGATGAAGGAAGAGCGGCTGATCTATCGCCACATCTTCAACGAACGAACCCAGCCCAAGCGGTTCTACGCCTCGTTCCAGTTGCAAAGGCGGCTGCGGCTGACGCGCGCGATCCCGCATGACATCCAGATCCAGATCGGCAGCCAGTGGTGGTGCCTGCGCCGCCGCACGGTCGAGTGGATCATCGAGTTCACGCGGCGGCGGCGCGACGTGATGCGGTTCTTCCGTACCACCTGGATTCCCGACGAGACGTTCTTTCAGACACTGGTGCGTCATCTGGTGCCCGAAGCGGAGATCGAGACACGAACGCTGACCTTTCTGATGTTCACCGATTACGGCATGCCGGTCACCTTCTACAACGACCATTACGACCTGCTGCTCAGCCAGGATTATCTCTTTGCCCGCAAGATCAGCCCCGAGGCGCTGGAGCTCAGGCGCCGCCTTGGTGCGCTCTACAACAACACCCGGGCCGAGTTCCAGATTTCGAACGAGGGGCGCAGCCTGTTCAAGTTCCTCACCGGGCGCGGTCGCGAGGGGCGGCGCTTTGCCCAGCGCTTCTGGGAGACCGAGAGCACGCTGGGCCGCGAGCGTGAGCTGATGATCGTGGTGTGCAAGAAATGGCATGTCGCAAAGCGCCTGCTCGACCGCATCCGGCAGGTCACCAACCTGCCCGCGATCGAGTATCTCTTTAACGAGGAGGGCACCGCGTTGCCCGATCTCGGCGGTATCCAGGGCACATTGGCCAAGCGCACCCGCCACCGCCGGGCGCTGATGCGGATGCTGTTCGACTATTACGAGACCGACCGCCTGATCGTCTGCATGGACCCGGGTAGCATCGACCTGCTACAGGATTTCTGCGGCGATCGGTCGGTGACCAAGCTGCTGGAAATCCAGTGCCATTTCACCGATGCCTACCTGACCGGGCACGCCATGCGTGTCGGCCTCGCCGGAGAGCAGACCCCGCCCGAGACGCTGGAGCGGCTGCTGCCGACGATTCGCGGTGCCATGACCCACGAAAGCGACCAAATCCGTGATTCCGAATTCGAGAACCACCTGATCCTGCGCGAGACCGACGATGCCGCGCGCTATCCCGATCTCTTGTCGCGGTTCCTTGATATTCCGCCCGAAAAGGCGCAGGAAATCGCCGCACTCGACCATCTTTTCGCAGATTGAGGACGTCCATGCCCTACACCTATGACGATCAGAACATCTTTGCCAAAATCCTCCGCGGCGAGATCCCCAGCAAGACCGTGCTGGAGACCGAGCACACGCTTGCCTTCGAGGATATCCAGCCGCAGGCCCCGGTGCATGTGCTGGTGATCCCCAAGGGGGCCTATGCCAGCTACGATCATTTCGCGGCCGAGGCCAGCGATGCCGAGATTGTCGATTTCAACCGTGCCGTCGCCGAGGTCTGTCGTCAGGCCGGGGTGCGCTTGGGCGATGGCGGATTCCGCGCGATCACCAATGCCGGCGAGAATGGCGTGCAGGAGGTGCCGCATTTCCACCTGCATCTCCTGGGCGGCCGCCCGCTGGGCCGGATGCTGCAGAAGATGTAGCACAGCCTGCCCCCGCTTGCGGTGCCCTCGTGCCGCGCCCATATGCAGCGCGATTGCAGCGCGAACCCACAGGCAGGCCATGACATTTCGAAGCCGTATCGGTGCCATTCTCGACACGCCGCTCTTCCAGAACACCATTCTTGGCGTGATCCTGTTCAACGCCGTGATCCTCGGGATGGAAACCTCCGAACCGCTCATGGCGCAGGCAGGCGGGTTGATCATCCTGCTGGACAAGCTGTGCCTGTCGGTCTTCGTGGTCGAGATCGCGGCCAAGCTCTATGCGCGCGGCATTGCCGGGTTCTTCCGGCGCGGCTGGAATATCTTCGATTTCATCATCGTCGGCATTTCGCTGGTGCCCGCGACGCAAGGATTGTCGGTGCTGCGGGCGCTGCGCATCCTGCGTCTCTTGCGCGTGGTGTCGGTCGCGCCCTCGCTGCGCCGAGTGGTCGAGGGGCTGGTGACGGCGCTGCCGGGGATGGGCTCGGTCTTTCTGCTGATGGGCATGATCTTCTATATCGGCTCGGTCATGGCGACCAAGCTCTTTGGCGCGGCCTTTCCCGACTGGTTCGGCGACCTCGGGCGCAGCGCGTACTCGCTTTTCCAGATCATGACGCTGGAATCGTGGTCGATGGGCATCGTGCGCCCGGTGATGGAGGTGTTTCCCTATGCCTGGGCCTTCTTCGTGCCCTTCATCATGGTCACCACCTTCGCGGTGGTGAACCTTCTGGTCGGTCTCATCGTCAACTCGATGCAGGACGCGCACCACGCAGAGGATGCGGAAAGGACCGACACCTATCGCGACGAGGTGCTGACCCGGCTGGCGGACCTGGAGGCGCTCATTCGTGAGCGGCGCGATCAGGAGGTGCGGTAGCGCGACGGCGGCTGGCCATATTCCGCGCGGTAGGCGCGCGAGAAATGCGAGGAACTGGCAAAGCCGGTGGCTAGCGCGACCTCGGTCAGCGACAGCCCCGAATTGCGCAACAGGTTGCGCGCCTTGTCGAGCCGCAGGCGGCGGTAATAGCCGTGGGTCGTCTGACCCAGATGCTGCCGGAACAGCCGGTTGAGCTGTCGTGGCGACAGCCGCGCGATCTGCGCCAGATGCGGCAGGGACAATGGGTCGGCGATATTGCCCTCCATCGCCTCGACCGCATCGAGGATCGCTGCGCTTTGCGTGCCGACACGTTCCACCAGGCTTGATCGTTGCGGGCCGGTGGGCGGGCGGATCTCGGTATGCATGAACCAGTCGCTGACCTCCCGCGCAAAGGCGCGGCCGTGATGCGTGGCGATGAGCGCGTGCATCATGTCCATCGGCGCGGTTCCGCCCGCGCAGGTCATGCGGTCGCGGTCGATGACATAGAGCGTGCGCTCGAGGCGCAGGTCGGGCGCGACCTCGGCCAGGGCGGCGGCATATTCCCAATGCACGGTCATCCGCCGGTCGCCCATCAGCCCGGCGCGCGCCAGGATGATCGGCCCGCCCGAGACCCCGCCCAGCACCACGCCCGCCCGCGCCTGCCGCGCCAGCCACGGGGCAAGCGCGCGCGCCGGATAGGTCGCGGGGTCGCCGCCCGCCACGAGAAAAAGGTGGTCGAGGTGCAGATCCTCGGCAAGCCCTGCCTCGGGCCTGACCTGCGCCGCGCCGGAACTGCACACCGGGTCAGGCGTCGGGGCGATATGGATCACCTCATAGAGCGTACGTCCCGCCAGCAGGTTGGCGGCGCGCAGCGGCTCGACCGTGGCGGCGAATGACATCAGTGCGAATCCGGGGATCGGCAGGATACCGATTCGATGCGGGCCGGGGGCATGTTTGTCCATATTCGTCATCTAAATGACTATCATGGGCAAGCATAGCCCACCCAAATCGGCCATGCTCGCGCCAGAGCGAGCCACAGGACAGACCCGATGCGCTATTCCGCCTTGAAAATCCTCCGCGAGGGGCTGACCGGCAATCGCGGCTGGCAACCGGCCTGGCGCGATCCCGACCCGAAACCCGAATATGATATCGTCATCATCGGCGGCGGCGGGCATGGTCTGGCCACCGCCTATTACCTCGCCAAGGAATTCGGGTTGCGCAACATCGCGGTGCTGGAAAAGGGCTGGATCGGGTCGGGCAATGTCGGGCGCAACACCACGATCATCCGCTCCAACTACCTGCTGCCGGGGAACGAGCCGTTCTACGAGATGTCGCTCAAGCTCTGGGAGGGGCTGGAGCAGGATTTCAATTACAACGCGATGGTCAGCCAACGCTCGATCCTGAACCTCATTCATTCGGACGCGCAGCGCGATGCCTTCGTGCGACGGGCCAATGCGATGTTCCTGGCAGGCGCCGATGCGGAACTGGCCGATGCCGATCAATTGCGCGCCGAGTTGCCGTTTCTCGATTTCGACAATGCCCGCTTTCCGATCAAGGGGGGGCTTTTCCAGCGGCGCGGCGGCACGGTGCGGCATGACGCGGTGGCCTGGGGGTATGCGCGCGGCGCCGATGCGCGCGGCGTCGACATCATCCAAAATTGCGAGGTCACCGGCTTCGACATCCGCGAGGGCAAATGCCGGGGTGTCGAGACGACACGCGGGGCCATCCGCGCGCGCAAGGTGGGGGTTTGCGTCGCGGGCTCCTCGGGCCGGGTGATGGCGCGGGCCGGGATGCGCCTGCCGATCGAATCCCATGTCCTGCAGGCCTTCGTCACCGAGGGGCTGAAGCCGGTGCTGCCTGGCGTCATCACCTTTGGGGCGGGGCATTTCTATGTCAGCCAGTCCGACAAGGGCGGGCTGGTCTTCGGCGGCGATATCGACGGCTACAATTCCTATGCGCAGCGCGGCAACCTGCCGGTGGTCGAGGATGTGGCAGAAGGCGGCATGGCGATCATGCCGATGATCGGGCGCGCGCGGCTCCTGCGCAGTTGGGGCGGCATCATGGACATGTCGATGGACGGCTCGCCCTTCATCGACCGCACCCCTGTCGACGGGCTCTATTTCAACGGCGGCTGGTGCTATGGCGGGTTCAAGGCGACCCCGGCGAGCGGGTTGTGCTACGCCCATCTGCTGGCCAAGGACGCGCCGCACCCGGTTGCCACCGAAATGCGTCTTGACCGGTTCGCGCGCGGGCACCTGATCGACGAAAAGGGCGTGGGCAACCAGCCCAACCTGCATTGAGGGGCGCGCGCATGACCTTTCATCGTTCCAAAAATACTCAAATCCAACCGCTGACGAAGGGCACGGACGCATGATCATCAATCACCCGCTTCTGGGCCCGCGCGATGCCGCCGAATTCGTCTATCTGGGCGATGCCGCGCTGATCGACCGGCCCGACTGGCAGGCCGAGAGTGCCGCCGAGGCCTTTCACGCCTATGGCTACCTGCGCGACAACCCGGCGGGGGCGCATCAGGAATTGTGGTATCACGAGCAGGGCGACCGGTCCTGGCTGGTGGTGACGCGCGACACGGTGAGCCACGAGATCACGGCAGTCGAACTGGCGCGCGACATGGCCCGCGCCCGGGGACGCAGCCGATGAGTCAGATCCATCGCATCACCGGCGGGCTGATCGACCGGTCCACCGAGGTCACCTTTACCTTCAACGGAAGGGCCATGCAGGGCCATCCGGGCGATACGCTGGCCTCGGCGCTGCTGGCCAACGGGCAGCGGCTGGTGGGGCGGTCGTTCAAGTATCACCGCCCGCGCGGCATCTTTACCGCCGGGTCGGAAGAGCCCAATGCGCTGGTGGAACTGCGCAAGGGGGCCGCGCAGGAGCCCAATACCCGCGCCACGGTGGCCGAACTCTTCGACGGGCTGGAGGCACGCAGCCAGAACCATCGCGGCTCGCTCGAATTCGATCTGATGGCGGTGACGGACCTGCTGTCGCCGTTCCTGTCTGCGGGGTTCTATTACAAGACCTTCATGTGGCCGCGCGCCTTCTGGGAAAAGCTCTATGAGCCCGCGATCCGCGCCTCCGCCGGTCTCGGGCGGCTGTCGATGGAGGAGGATCCCGACACCTACGACAAGGGCTATCTGCATTGCGACCTGCTGGTGATCGGCGCGGGGCCTGCCGGGCTGATGGCGGCGCGGGCGGCGGCGCGGGCGGGCGCACGGGTGATCGTGGCGGATGAGGATTTCGTCATGGGCGGGCGGCTCAATGCCGAGACGCTGGAGGTGGACGGTGCATCCGGGGCCGACTGGGCCGCCGGTGTTGTCGCCGAACTCGCTGCGATGTCGAACGTGCGCCTGATGCCGCGCAGCACGGTCTACGGAGCCTATGATCACAGCATCTACGGCGTGCTGGAGCGTTGCACCGATCACCTGGCCACGAGCGGCGGCAAGCCCCGGCAGGTGCTGTGGCGCGTCTATGCGCGGCATGCGGTTCTGGCGGCAGGGGCGACGGAGCGCCCCATCGCCTTTGGCAACAACGACCGGCCCGGCGTGATGCTGGCCGGGGCCGTGCGCGCCTATGCCAACCGCTGGGGCGTGGCCCCGGGGCGGCGCGTGGCGGTCTTTACCAATAACGACGACGGCTGGCGCACTGCCGCCGACCTTGCTGCCAAGGGGGTCGAGGTGCCCGCCGTGATCGACACGCGCGACGCGCCCGCTGTTTGCGATGTGCCCGGCGCACGGCATGTGCGCGGCGCGTCTGTGATGGACACGAAAGGGCGCAAGGGGCTGCGGCAGATCACGCTGACCGACGGACAGATGATCGACGTCGATTGCCTCGCCGTGTCGGGCGGCTGGAGTCCCAACGTGCATCTGACCTGCCATCAGCGCGGGCGGCCCGCATGGCGCGATGACATTTCGACTTTCGTGCCCGGGCATGACCTGCCGCCCGGCATGGTCGTGGCGGGCGCGGCCAATGGCGCGATGACGCTGGCGGCGGCGCTGCGCGAGGGGCGTGCGGTGGCGGGGCGACTGGGCTATGCCGACAAGAGCGATCTGCCCCGCGCCGAGGACGAGCCGCGCGACTGTGCCCCCGTCTGGCATGTGCCGCAGAGCCGGGCGCGCGCCTGGCTCGACCTGCAAAACGACGTGACCGTCAAGGACGTGAAACAGGCGCATCAGGAAGGCTTTCGCGCGGTCGAGCATCTCAAGCGTTACACCACGCTGGGCATGGCCACCGATCAGGGCAAGACGGCGAATATCCCGGCGCTTGCGATCATGGCCGAATGCACCGGCCGCACCATCCCCGAGACCGGCACGACGATCTTTCGCCCGCCCTATACGCCGGTGCCGATCGGCGCGCTGGCGGGCCGCGCGCGGGGCCGCGACTTCCGGCCCTATCGTCTGACGCCATCGCATCGCTGGGCCGAGGCCAATGGTGCAACCTTCGTCGAGGTGGGCAACTGGCTGCGCGCGCAATGGTTCGCGCGCCAGGGCGAACAGGGCTGGCGCGATTCGGTGGATCGCGAGGTGTTGATGACGCGCGGGTCGGTCGGCATCTGCGACGTGACCACGCTGGGCAAGATCGACATTCAGGGGCGCGACGCGGGCGAGTTTCTGAACCGGGTCTATTGCAACGGCTTTGCCACGCTGGCGGTGGGCAAGGTCCGTTACGGGCTGATGCTGCGCGAAGACGGGATCGCCTATGATGACGGCACGACCGCGCGTCTGGGCGAGCAGCACTACGTGATGACCACCACCACCGCCAATGCCGTCACCGTGTTCCGGCGGCTGGAGTTTGCGCGGCAATGCCTGTGGCCCGATCTGGATGTGCATCTGATTTCCACCACCGACGGTTGGGCGCAATTCGCCGTCGCCGGGCCGAACGCGCGCAACCTGTTGCGCAAGGTGGTGGACGAGGCGCATGACCTGTCGAACGAGGCGTTCCCCTTCATGGCCTGCGCTGAGGTCACCATTTGCGGCGGCATGCCCGCGCGGCTGTTCCGGATCTCCTTTTCGGGCGAGTCGGCCTATGAGATCGCGGTGCCCGCCCGCTATGGCAATGCCATGATGGGCGTGCTGATGGAGGCTGGGCGTGAGTTCGACGCCGTGCCCTACGGCACCGAGGCGCTGGGCGTCATGCGGATCGAAAAGGGGCATGCGGCGGGCAATGAGTTGAACGGTCAGACCACGGCGCATAACCTCGGCATGGGGCGGATGGTCAGCCAGAAGAAGGAGTGCATCGGCAATGTGCTGTCGCAACGGCCCGAGATGCTGCGCGAGGATGCGGTCAAGCTGGTGGGGTTCCGGCCCGTGAACCGCACGACGGGGCTGATTGCCGGGTCGCATTTCATCACCGACGGTGAGGCCGCGACGATGGAAAACGATCAGGGCTGGATGTCCTCGGTCGCCTATTCGCCGAGCCTGGGGCATTCCATCGGGCTGGGCTTTCTCAAGCGGGGCGATGCGCGGATGGGGGAAATCCTGCGCGCGGTCAGCCCGGTGCATGGCAGGGAGATGGAGGTCGAGGTGGTTTCGGCGCATTTCATCGACCCGGACGGGGAGCGGTTGCGTGGCTGAGTATACCTTGCAGGCAGAGCCGCCCCTGGCGGGCACGGAAATGGAGATTGCGGGCGTGCGCCTCTGGGCGCCCGGCGATCTGGCGCTGGTGTCGCTGGCGCTGCCTTTGGGGGGCGAGACGGCGGCAGAGCAGGCAGTGCAGGCCGCCTATGGCGTGGCCCTGCCCGGGATCGGCCGGTCGGCTCAGGCCGGGGATGGCACACGCCTCATCCGGCTGGCCCCGGATCTGGCCTTTGCGCTCTTCACCCACGCGACCCCCGATGCCGAGCGTGTCGTGGCGGAGCGGCTGAACGGCGCGGTCTACACCACCGATCAGACCGATGTCTGGGTGGCGCTGGCGCTTTCGGGTGGCAACACAAGGCGCGCGCTGGAGCGGATTTGCCCGATTGACCTGCACCCGGACGTGTTCGGCATGGATCACGCCGCGCGCACGGTGATGGAGCATCTGGGCGTCTTGATCCTGCGCACAGGGGATGATGACTACCTGCTTTTATCGGCGAGTTCCTCGGCCAAATCCTTCCTGCATGCGGTCGAGGTGTCGCTGCGCAATATCGCGTGACCGCCCCATATGCTTGCACGCACGCGCAAGGCGCGGTAACTCCCCCTGACATCAGCGGGATAAGAGCCATGAACGATCTGCGGGACAAATATCTGACGGCGATTGCCAATGCGGGCGACGAATCCACGCTCGAGGATCTGCGGGTGCAGGCCGTGGGCAAGAAGGGCGAGATCAGCCTCAAGATGCGCGAGTTGGGCAAGATGACCCCCGAGGAGCGGCAGGTCGCGGGCCCGGCGCTCAACGCGCTCAAGGACGAGATCAATTCGGCGCTGGCGGCCAAGAAACAGGCGCTGGGCGATGCCGCGCTCGATGAGCGGCTGCGGGGCGAATGGCTGGACGTGACGCTGCCGGGGCGGCCGCGCCGACAGGGCACCATCCATCCCGTCAGCCAAGTGACCGAAGAGGTTACGGCGATCTTTGCCGATATGGGCTTTGCCGTGGCCGAAGGGCCGCAAATCGAGTCTGACTGGTATAATTTCGACGCGCTGAACATTCCCGGCCATCACCCGGCACGCGCCGAGATGGACACCTTCTATACCCATCGTGCCGACGGCGACGACCGCCCGCCGCATGTGCTTCGGACCCATACCAGCCCGGTGCAGATCCGCACCTTGCAGGCCGAGGGTGCGCCCATCCGGGTGATCGCGCCGGGCCGTGTTTACCGCGCGGATTACGACCAGACCCACACGCCGATGTTCCATCAGGTCGAGGGGCTGGCCATCGACCGCGATATCTCGATGGCCAATCTCAAGTGGGTGCTGGAGGAGTTCGTCAAGGCGTTCTTCGAGGTGGACGACGTGGAACTGCGCTTCCGCGCCTCGCATTTCCCGTTCACCGAACCCTCGGCCGAGGTGGATATCCGCTGTTCATGGGAAGGCGGCACGCTCAAGGTCGGCGAGGGCGACGACTGGCTGGAAATCCTCGGGAGCGGCATGGTGCACCCCAAGGTCTTGGAAGCCGGGCACATCGACCCCAACGACTGGCAGGGCTTTGCCTTCGGCATGGGCATCGACCGGATCGCGATGCTGAAATACGGGATACCGGACCTGCGGGCGTTTTTTGATTCAGACCTGCGCTGGCTGCGGCATTACGGGTTCGCGAGTTTGGACGTGCCGACGTTGCATGGCGGGTTGAGCAGGTAAGACCTGAGAACCGTAGGGTAGGCCTCCTCCACCCGACGGTTCGTTACATCCGGGGCGCCTGCGCCTCAGACCAGACGGTCGCCCGGCGCATCCCCCGCGAAGAACGCGTCGAGATTGTCGAGCGCGCGGAACCCCATGGCGTCGCGCGTGGCGCGCGTGGCGCTGCCGATATGGGGCAGCATGAAGATGTTTTCATGCGCCGCAAAGGCCGGATTGCCGCCCGGCTCCACCTTGAAGCAATCCAATCCGGCAGCGGCGATGTGGCCCGATTCGATGCCCGCGACGAGCGCGTCTTCATCGACCAGCGCGCCGCGCGCGGTATTCACCACGACCGCGCCTTGCGGCAGCTTGGCGATACGCTCGGCATTCAGAAAATCGACCGTGTCGGGCGTCGCCGGGCAATGCAGCGACAGGAAATCGGCGACCTCGAGCAGGCTCTCCACATCCTCGTGATAGACCGCACCCTGCTCGACATCCGGGTCAAGTCGCGAACGGTTGTGATAATGGATTTCCATGCCGAAACCACGCGCCTTTTCGGCGAAGGCACGACCGACGCGGCCCATCCCCACGATGCCCAGCCGCGCGCCGGTGACCTGCTTGCCGACCATGAACGAGGGCGACCAGCTATCCCACTCCCCCTGCCGCACAAGGCGATCGCCGCGCACCGCGTGGCGCGCGGCGCCCAGCATCAGCAGCATGGCGATCTCGGCGGTCGCGTCCGACAGCACATCGGGCGTGTTCGTCACCACCACGCCCGCGCCTTTCAACGCCTCAAGATCACAGTGATCGACACCCACCGAATGGTTCGCCACGATTTTCAGCCGGGGATCGAGCCGCGCCACCACATCCGCGCTGAAACGCTCGGAGTGGCAGGGGATCATCCCGTCGACCTTTGCACTCATCGCGATGATGTCCTCGGCACTGCCGGGGGTATCGGCCTCGTTCACGATCACCTCGTAATCGCGGCGCGCACGCTCCAGCGTCGCATCCGACAGGCGGCGCGGAATCCAGATCACCTTTTTCGACATGGCCTAGCTCTTGTTCTTGCTGGAGGTGATGAAATCATAAGCTGCCAACCCGGCGGCAAAGACGGTCACGATCCAGAGGTCGATCTCGCCGATCTCGCTTGCCAAGATATAGAGAAACGCGGCCAGAACCGCGAAGGCGAAGAGTGCCAGTAGCCTGTTCATGTCGTCATCCTTTCGTCATTCCCCGGCCTGAAGCAGCCAGTCTTGAAACCAGTTCGCCGTGCGCAGGAGACGCGCATCGTTGCCGCGCGCGGCGACCATCTGCACGCCCATCGGCAGGCCGTTCTCGGCGGTAAAGGCGGGCACGGTCACAGCCGGCACGCCGGTCAGCGTCCAGAGCCCGTTGAAGATCGCGCTGCCGGTAAACTCCAGCCCCTCGGGCGCGGGCCCGGTGGCGGCAGGGCAAATGATTGCATCGCAGCGGTCGAATATCTCGTCCAGACCCGCATAAAGCACATCGGGCCAGTCGAGCGCCGCAATGTAGTCGCGTGCCAGGGTCGCGTTGCCCTTGCTCAGCGCCTCTTGCGTGCGCGGGCCGAGCGTGTCGATCTGCTTGGCATAGCGGTAATAATAGCGCGCCATTTCCGCGAAATTGATCCGCTCGCGGATCTCCGCCGCCTCATCGAACGCCCTGGGCAGCGGGGCCTCGAAGACCTGCTCACCAAGCGTCTCGGCCAATTCGTCGAAGGCGGCATGCAACTGCGGGTCGGCCTCATCCCAGCCCGGCGGTTTCACCAATGCAAAGACCGGCTTCACCAACGGTTTCGACTGCGCGATGTTCAGCAAGGCCGGGCTAGGCTGCGGCGATGTCGCCTTGTCCCCCGCATCATAGCCCATGAGCACCTCGCACAAGAGCGCCGCATCGGCGGGCGTGCGGGCAAGCACCCCAACTGTGTCGAGCGTGGGCGACTGCATCAGCACACCGGTGCGCGGGATCGCGCCAAAGCTGGGCTTGAACCCGGTCACGCCGCAGTAAGAGGCAGGCCGGATCACCGAGCCACCCGTTTGCGTGCCCACGGCCAGCGGCACCATCCCGTCGGCCACCGCCGCCGCCGAACCCGAGGACGAGCCCCCGGGCGTATGCGCGAGGTTATGCGGATTGCGTGTCTTGCCCGCCTGCATGAAGGCCAGCTCGGTCGTGACCGTCTTGCCCATGATCACCGCACCCGCCGCCCGGAGCCGTTCGACGAGCGCCGCATCCTTGATCGGCACGCGCCCCTGATCGAGGGCACATCCGTTCTCGGTAGGGATTTTCGCCGTGTCGATGATATCCTTCAAAGCAACCGGCAGCCCGTGCAGCGGCCCGATGGGCCGCCCCGCCTGCCGATGCGCATCGAGCGCCCTGGCCTGATGCCGCGCAAAGTCGGGATCGAACCACGCCCAGGCCTGCACCTCCGGCTCACGCGCCTCGATCCGGGCGATGCACGCCTCAATCAACTCGACAGCCTTGAGCGCGCCCGAGGCCAGACGCTCGCGCAAAGCGCAAGCGTCCAGTGAGAGCATGTCGATCTTATCCGCCATACATCAGCTCCGGCAGATAGAAGACGATCTGCGGGTAGATATACATCAGCGCCATGGAGATGAAGACGCAGAACAGGAACGGCATCACCCCGGCGAAGATCTGCGTCAGCTTGATTTCCGGTGGCGCGATCCCCTTGAGGTAATAGGCCGACATGGCCATCGGTGGCGTCAGAAAGCTGGTCTGCAGGTTGAGCGCCACGAGGATGCCGAAGAACAGCGGATCGACCTCGAAGAACTGCAACAGCGGCAGGAAGATCGGCACGAAGATGATGATGATCTCGGACCATTCCAGCGGCCAGCCGAGCAGGAAGATGATCAGCTGCGCCAGCAGCAGGAATTCCAGCGGGCTCAGGTCCAGCCCCTGCACGAATTCCGAGATGATATGCTCGCCGCCCAGATAGGAGAACACCGCCGAGAAGGTGTAGGAGCCGACGAAGAGCCAGCAGACCATCGCCGTGGTGCGCACCGTCAGATAGACGCTCTCACGCATCCGCTGCCATGTCATCGCCCGGTAGACGAAGGCGAGGAAGATCCCGCCAAGTGCGCCGATGGACGCCGCCTCGGTCGGCGTCGCGAGGCCAAACAGGATCGAGCCCAGCACCGCCATGATCAGAAACGCCAACGGCACGAAGGAGGTCACGATCATCACGATGAGCTTGGCCATCGGGATGTCGGGTATTTCTTCCTTGCTCGGTTTCGGCGCGACCGAGGGCTGGATGATCGCTCGACCGATCACGTAGGTCAGGTAAAGTCCGACCAGAACCAGCCCGGGCAAGAGCGCCGCCGCGTAAAGCCGCACGATGGACACGTTCGACGCCGCCGCATAGACGATCAGCATGATCGACGGTGGAATCAGAATGCCCAACGTGCCGCCCGCGCAGATGATTCCGCTCGCAAACGACGGATCATAGCGCGCCTTGAGCATCGCGGGCAGCGCCAAGAGGCCCATCAGCGTCACCACCGCGCCGACGATGCCGGTGGCGGTCGCAAACAGCGCGCAGGTAATGAGGGCGGCCACACCCATCGAGCCGGGCATGTTCTTGGCCGCGACGTTGAGCGTGGAAAACAGGCGATCCACGATATTCGCACGTTCGACGATATAGCCCATGAACAGGAACAGCGGCACGGCGGTCAGAACCTCGTTCGACATCACCGTGAAGGTCTGGTTCACGAACAGATCGAATATTCGGTTATTGAAGAACCCCTCCAGCCAGAGGGACCATTGATCCCAGGTGCTGGCCACCGTCTCATCGAGCCGGTTGAATTCGCGCCACATCCGACGCTCTTCGAAATAGGCGTAATAGCCAAAGCCGATACCCATCGCCATGAGCGTGAAGGCAATCGGAAAGCCCAGAAACACGAAGACGATGAACAGGCCCAGCATCATCAGGGCGATTTGCGGATCGGTCATGGATGTGCGTCCTTTTCGGCCTGCGAGGCCTTTTGCATCAACAGGTCCTCGGTCTCGAAGACGTCCTCGTCGGCGGGCAGCCATTCATTGGTGCGCATCGCCAGGATGCAGCGGCAGACCTGCGCCATGCCCTGAATGAACAGCAAGATACCGGCGGCGACGATCACCGTCTTGAACTGGTAGATCGGCACGCCCGCCGGGCTGTTGACCGACACCTCGCCATAGGACCAAGAGGCTGCGGCATATTTCCAGCCGGCAAAGATCAACGCGGTCACGCCTGGGAAGAAGAACAGGATATAAAGCACAAAGTCGATCTTGGCCTGATTGCGCGGCTGCCACAGTCGATAAAGGAAATCGCCCCGCACATGCCCGCCGCGCGACAACGTGTAGGCCCCGCCCATCATGAACAGCGTGCCATACATGATGAAGGACACGTCAAGCGCCCAAGCGGTCGGCGCGTTGAACAGGTAGCGAGAAACCACCTCATAGCCGGTGCCCACCGACATCAGGACAATGAGCCAGGCAAAAGCCTTGCCGAACCAGGCCGACAGGTTGTCGGCGAAGCGAATGAAACCGATCACGAGATGCCCCCGTTAGTTGGAAAGCGGCCCCGGCGTTTTCTGCGCCGGGGCCTGTTTCAATCAGGTCTTTGCCCGCACTCAGAGCTTGAGCTTGCCCGGGAAATAGTGATCGTAGGCCAGCTCCAGATCAGGCGCATTCATCAGCTCGTAGAAGGTGACCTGCTCGACCCAGGCGCGCTGGCTGTCGAGAGTCTTCTTCATGAACGGATCCTCTTCAAGCACGGGGATCAGCTTGTCCCATGCGTCGAGCTGCGCGGCAAGGATCTCCTCGGAGGTGCGGTGAACGGTGACACCGGCCTCTTCCTGAAGCCACTTGAGGTCTGCCGAGTAACGACGCATCGCCTTGGCGGTGTTCGCGGTCGACACGGCCTCGACGCCGTATTTCAGGATCGCGCGCAGGTCCGGGTCCAGCTCTTCCATGGTGAACTTGGAGAACAGGAACTCGAAGCTTTCCGATGCCTGATGGTAAGACGACAGGTAGTAGTTCTTCGCCACGTCATGCGCGCCGAAATCCTTGTCCGAGGACGGATTGTTGAACTCGAACGCGTCGATCACGCCACGCTCCATGGCGGGCACGATCTCGCCGCCCGGAAGCTGCGCCACCGACATGCCCATGCTCTGAAGCAGGTCCGCCGCAAGGCCCACGGTGCGATACTTGAAGCCCTCGAGGTCAGCGGCCGTGTTCACCTCGCCCTTGAACCAGCCAAAGGGCTGCGCGAACATCGGGAAGCCGAGATAACCATCGACATCCATACCCAGGATATCCTGCGTCAGCTCGTCATAAAGCGCCTTGCCACCCCCTTCGTAGAACCAGCTCAGCATCGTGGTCGCCGAACCGCCGAACACCGGGCCCGTGCCAAAGAGCGACGCCGCCTTGTTCTTGCCGTACCAGTAGACCGGCACTGAATGCGCGATGTCTAGAACACCGTCATTCACGGCATCGAGAACCTGGAACGCAGCCACGACGGCGCCCGCGGGCAGCACGTCGATCTTGAGACGGCCACCGGACATTTCCTCCACCCGGTCGGCATAGTCCTGTGCGAATTCCTGCCAGATGTTCCCGGCACCCCAGGATGTCTGCATTTTCAGCACGATCGGCGATTGCGCCAATACCGCTGGTGCCGCGAGGCTGCTCGCAGCCGCCACCGGTGCCCCTACCGCTGCGCGGCGCAGGAACGTACGGCGGTCAAACTTCGCCTTGTCTGTCATGGTATCCTCCCATTTATGCGTATGCATCATTCGTGTCCGATGGCAGGCGCACGTCAGTTGCAAAGGCGATTCGGTGCTGAATGCCTACCACACGCGCACCATCGTAAAGGTTGATGATGCAAAAACAAGTATTCTGGTAAGTTTATCTGACCAAAGTGCGGGATTTGCGGGATTTGATGGGCCTCGCCCCGTCCAGAGACGGGCCAGCTACGTCTTTAAGTGGTTACTCGGACTAATTTCACACGCTTAAGGATATTTCGCGTCACGCCTCACGCGGCGGCACCACGCCCTGATCCGCAAGCAGCTTGAAAAAACCCAGAACCTCGCCCTCGTTCGTCCGCTCTATCGCGCCGTCGCGCACCGCCTCGATGCTCCAGACCCAGCTCTGCGCCGGGTCGTCGCGCATCGCCCAGCCGGGAAACAGCCGCGTCTCGATACAGCGCTCCACCAGCCGCGTCACCTCGACATGACGATCATCCCGGCGGATACGCTGATAGGCCGCCGCGACCTTGTCGCGCGGCCCTTCCAGCAGTTGCAGGTAGAGATCGTGCCGCGCGATCAGCGCGCCGGTGATGTCGTCCCGCACATTGGCCCGGCGGGCATCCATCAGGATCGAAGACAATGTCGCCTGATCGAAGCCAAAGGGCCGCGAGGCATAGACAAGCTGGGTAAGCGGCATGACGCGACCCCTTTCAGAGGACAGCCTAAAGCGGTCGCGGCGCGCTGTCGATGCGAGAAACCGGACGCGCGCATAAATCCTGCACAGCCAAAGACACGCGGCGGCGCCTACTCCGCCGCGATCGGTTGCGTCTGTGCCGAGCGGAACAGCGCGCGATGCGTGCGGGCCAGCAGCAGGATCGGCGGCGTGTCGGTCATCTCGGGCGTGGCCATGACGTGGCGCAGCGCGCGCCATTCCCCCAGCCGCAGCCCCGACAGCATCGACAGCGGCACGGCGGCAATCAGGCTGATCGCGATCGGCAGCAGCCAGAGCGACACCACCCCCGCAGCCATCCCGACACAGAGCAACGCACCGCTCGCCGTTTCCAGCAAATGGAATTTCAGCACCGTTCCGGGGCTGTAATCGCCGCCCCTGCGCGCCTGCGGCGACCAGATCGGGCGCATGCCGATGACCGAGCGCAGCACCGCCACCAGCTGTTGCACCATCATGATCGGCGCATAGAGGATCGACAGCAGGATCTCCACCGCCAGCGACACGCCAAACCGCGCCGCCCCGCCAAAGCTACGGATCGGCACATCCGTCAGGCCAAGCGCCAATGCGCCCATCAGCTTCGGCGCCAGCAGCATGCCATACATGAAGAGCAGGATCAGGACCGAACTTACCCGGCTCATCTCCGGCCAGACCGGGTAGAGCGGGTTCTCCATCGAGAAATAGCTGATCACGCTGTCCGGCCCATTGCCCAGAAGCGCCCAGATCACCAGCAGGCCGAACCAGGCAGGCGACAGAAGATAGCTCATCGCGCCGTGAAACAGATGAAAGCGCGACACGGCGTGAAAGCCGCGCGTCGCCAGCAGGCTCAGATGTTGCAGATTGCCATGGCACCAGCGCCGGTCGCGCAGCGCATAGTCGATCAGGGTCGCGGGCGGCTCTTCATAGCTGCCCTTGACCGATGGCATGAAGCGCACCGCCCACCCGGCCCGACGCAACAGCCCCGCCTCGACGAAATCGTGGCTCAGGATCATCCCGCCCTGCCCGGTCAGCGACGGCATCTCCGGCAGCCCCGCACAATCGGCAAAGGCCCGGGTGCGCAAGATGGCGTTATGGCCCCAGTAATTGCCCTCGGACCCGGTCCAGCCCGCCAGCCCCTCGGACAGCAGCGTGCCGTAAACCGCGGCCGAAAACTGCTGCATCCGCCCAAAGAGCGTGTCAGACCCCACCACCATCGGCGCCGATTGAATGAGGCCCGCCGTGGGATCGGCCGACATCTCGTCGGACAGCGCAATGATCGCCTCGGCGCTCATCAGGCTGTCGGCATCGAGCACCAGCATCGCGTCATGCGCAGCCCCCCAGTTTTCCAGCCATTGCCCGATATTGCCCACCTTGCGCCCGGTATTCTGCACCCGGCGGCGATACCAGACCGCGCAATCGGGCGGCAGCGCGGCGCGCAGCGTGGCAAAGGCGCGGCTCTCGGCCATGGCGATGGTTGCATCCTGCGTATCCGACAGGATGAACAGCTCAAAGCGATGCGCGGGCCGCGCAGCACGCAGCGCCGACATCATGGCACTGGCATTGCCGAATACCTCTGACGTGTCCTCGTTATAGATCGGCACCAGCAGTGCCACGTTCAGCGGCGCGGGCGTCGCACACGCCTGCGCGCGCCTGTGCATCAGGTGACAGGCCAGCCCCAGCGTCGCCGTGCCCACGGCCAGCGCAATCCAGAAAAACGTGACCATCACCAGCGCCAGCAGCACCCATTCCAGCCACCACATGCCCCCGACCGACAGCCACTCGCCAAAGGCAAGACCAAGCGCGCCCGTGGTCAGCGTGGCAGGCAGGAACGTGGCGGCACGCCGCCACCAGTAATTCAGATTGGGCCGCCATGCAGGCGCGTTCGGGTCATGATGCGCGGCGCGCAGGCTCTGAATCGGATGATCCAGAGGGGCAGGCGGCGGCATCTGCCCCGCGCCGGGAAAGGCGGTCAGGCGGTCCATCTGTACAGCCACACTTCCGACACGCCGCGCCCCTCGTGGAAAAGCTGCGCCCGGATTTCAGCCGCCGTCACCTCACCCGGGTCGAACGAAAAGGCAAGGCGCGGACCGCCGGTTTCGGGATTGCGCTGCACGAAACCCCCGGCAATCTCCAACCGGCTGGAATAGACATAGACCACGAGGTCATCGTACGTTTCGGGCAGCGCGTCATGCGGGGCGAAATCAATCGTCACCACCTTGCGCATGTCATTGGGAAAGCCGCGCCCGATGCGGGTCTCGATCACCTGCGCCACCGGCTTTTTCTCCTCGATGCCGCCGGTCCATGTCATGGCATAGCTGAAGCTGTGCTCTGCGCCGTCTGCCAACGGCTCGCGGGGACGCCAGAAGACCACGATATTGTCGTAGATCTCCTTGTCGGTCGGAATTTCAACCAGCGTGATCGCACCGCGCCCCCACTCCTCGCCCGGGGTGATCCAGAGGCTGGGACGTTCGTGATAATGCGCCTCAAGGTCGTGGAAATCCGAATAGGCGCGCGACCGCTGCGCAAGGCCGAATCCTTGCGGGTTGTTATCCACGAAACTGGAGATCTGCAGATCGCGCGGATTGCCCAGAGGCCGCCACAGCTTCTCGCCATTGCCGTTGAGGATGCTCAGCCCGTCGCTGTCATGCACGCCGGCACGGAAATCGTCGAACCGGTGACGATTGGTCGCGTCGAAATAGAACATCGAGGTGAGCGGCGCGATGCCCACATTCTCCAGCGGCACCCGTGGCATCAGCGTGCAGCGCACATCCACCTCGGTCTCCACCCCGTCGGGCCGCAGGGTGAAATGGAAAAGCCCGGTCACCGACGGGCTCTCCATCAGGGCATGCACCTTGTGCGTGCTGACGCCCGCATCCGGTTTCTCGATCCAGAACCGGGTGAAATCGGGAAACTCCTCGCCCTCCGGCGCGCCGGTATTCACCGCCAGCCCCCGCGCCGACAGGCCGTACACCAGATCGCGCGCGATCACGCGGAAATAGCTGGCCCCCTGAAACACGGCGTATTCCTGAAAGATCCCCGGCTTCTCCAACTCGGCGCGCAGACGAATGCCGGAATAGCCCAAATCGCCCTCGGTCGGCAGATCCGGCACGATTTCGTGCTTTTCATAAAGCGACAGGTCGAAATCGAGCCGCCGCGTCTGACCGTTCTCGACCAGATTGACCTCGACCGCGCGCGGGAAATACAGGCCCGGCGGGAACACATCGAATTCAAGCGTCGTATCGGTGCCTGCCCAGATCGCCTGATCGGTATCGAAACGGATGGCGCGATATTGATCATAGGTCAGGTTGCGCCATGCCTCGGGCACGGTCGGACGCTCTGCATAAGGTTTCGCCGACACCTCGCGCGCGAGATCAAGCAGCGCCTCCTCGGAAAACGGCGTGCCGGACCCGGCCTGCGCCAGACCGGGCCAGAGCGCAAACGCGCCAAAGGACTTCAGAACGTCGCGCCGGATCATTTTGCGCCTCGCCAAGGATGTGATTTGAACCACGCCACCGAATAGGCCACGAGGATCAACGATGCGAACCCAACGCAGTTGGCAAGCACCATGTTCCATGTCGTTCGTCCGATCTGGTCCATGACAAAGCCCGAGAACCGCGCGAAGACCATCGAAAAGACGAAAACCGCCAGCGATTGCTGCCCGACCTTGAGGATCATCCTGAGCAAAACGCGCCATGCGCGCGCCACTACCCCGGTGCCCACCGCCCTCAGCCGCGCGCCGCCCTCACCGGCGGCAGCCCAGCATAGATAGGCCAGGCTGAGAAAATGCACGTAGCGCAGGATGCCGAAATCGGATTTGTTGAACAGTTCGCGATTGGCGATGCGCCAGTCGCGCGCCCAGTCGAACCCGAATTCGCGCACGCCGATATTGGACAGCGGAATATTGCCGATCACAATCACCAGCGCCAGCAAGATCAGCACAGGATGCACCGGCGGTTTCGGGATCCAGCCGCGCATGAAGGCAAAGCCGGTGAAGAACACCAACTGCCAGCCGAACGGGTTGAAGAACCATTTGCGATCCGACCACGGCTCTGCCGGAAAGCCCAGATGCAGGTCGACAAGACCCAGCGCGTCGAGCACGGCGCGTTGCGCGAAAAGCCAGATCAGACCTATCGCCGCGAACGCCGCCCAGACGCTGACCCGGCTCAGCGCCATCATCAGCGGCATCATCACCAGGATGACCATATACATCGGCAGGATATCGAAATAATTGGGCACATAGGTGAGGGTGAAAATCCCCACCAGTTGCGGCCCCGGATCGGCAAAGAACTTCCACAGGTTCAGCGTGCCGATATAGGTCTTGTCGAAATCGCCAAAGTGATCGAAGGCCGCGAGCAACGTGGCAATCGCAAAGAACATGCCGATATGTGCCCAATAGACCTGCCAGACGCGAAAGCCCACGCGCCCGGTGCCAAGCGTCCAGCCTGCCCGGTCGAAGGTGCGTCCAAACGCAATGGCCGAGGCCATGCCGGAGCAGAACACGAAGATCTCGGTGGCATCCGAAAAGCCCCAGCGCGCCGGAATCCAGCTGGTAAAGAAATTGCGCGGGGTATGGGCGCACAGGATGATGAACATCGCCAGCCCGCGAAAGAAATCCAGCCGGATATCGCGGGTCGTGGCGACAGGTGCCGTCGCCTTTCTGGCGCGGCTGTGTGGCATGGCCGGATCGGCAACACTCGTCATCGCGGTGTCGGCTCCTTGTGAAATGTCGTGCCGGGTTTACTCGGCGGGCAGGCGATCTGCCTCGTCCCAGTCCCCGCGCGAGGCGTTGATCAGGTCCAGCCGCGTGCTTGCATAACTGTCGAGACGCCCGGCGCGCTGCGTCGCGCGTTCCTGAAGGATGGTCTCTGCCTCGTCCAGGAAACCGCCCCGGATCGCGCAATCTATGGTGAGCCGCTCAAAGACATCACGTTGGGCATGGCTGCCCCCGGCCAGTTGCATGGAACGACGCGCCCTTCCAAGGTTGAGGAACGCCGTCTTGTAATCCCCTTCCCCGAAGGCCTCAAGCCCTGTCGCAGCGGACAAGCCGGGATTCGCCATGCGCGCCATCAGCTCTCCGGCATTGGTCTTCTTCGCGTCGCGGTGCAGCCGCGCCATCATCCGCTTGATCGCCACGTCGCGGGTGTCGCCGACCAATGCCAGAAGGTAATGCAGATCGGCAAAGATCAGGCAGGCATCCTCGGTCCGGCGCTCCGAGATGTCGGCCAGCTCTTCCCAGCGGTCGCCCACGTCATGCCCTTCCAGCTCCAGCCGCATCAGCAGCGAGGTGCCGTTCGAGATGTCGCGGAAATCGTCGGTCTTGTCGCGGCGAATCTCCTGGTCATAAAGGGCGAAAACCGCGTCGATCTCGCCCTGATCGAGATGCATCAGCGCCTTGTGCCACCACACGTGATAGCGGAAATTGTTGCAATGCGCCCAGGCCCCTTCGCGCCCCTCCAGCCAGTCGAGCCCGGCGCGCGCGTTGCAGGTCATGTCAAAGACATGCGCCACCGCATGCAGCCCCCAGGCATCGTCAGGCGACAGGCTCAACCCCATGCGCCCGGCGGTCTCGGCGCGGGCATAATCACCGGTTTCCTCCAGCGAAAAGGCGTGACAGCCGAAAAGATAGCCGCGCGCCGGGTTCTGCGCGTCATAGGCGGGCAACAGCGCCTCGAGCGACGCCCGCATGCCGTGCCGGTCGCCAAGGATGAACCGGGTCGCGTGGCCGATCTTCATCGCCAGCGCATCCTCGGGCCAGCGCGCCAGCACCGCCTCCATCTCGCGCACCGTCTCGGAGGGGCGCCCGTCAAGCCACGCGCCCAAGCCGCGCACATAGCCCATCTCGCGCGCCGTCGGATTGCCCTCACGCGCACAGGCGAGTGCCGACCTGTAGGCCTCCTGCGCGGTCTCGTTCATCTCCCTGCGGCCCAGCATCAGCAGGAACAGCCCCTTTGTGGCATGCGCCATCGCAAACTCCGGCGCCTCGCTCAGCACCGTGCCAAGATGTTCGGGCGTTGTCGCGGCATGGGCGAGAAAGGCCAGTACCAACTTGTCCCAGGCCGCAAGGGCAGTGGGGGACGATACGGAAATCTCGTACCCGAATTGATCATGACGCATGGCCCGGTATCCTTTTTCGGCAATCATTCAAGTCTCAGCTAGCCCGCTATATATGACACCCGCAACAAGAGCGGGGCGGACCTCACCAACACGTTATCCGCAGTTTAACTCATATCACGGGAACAGGGCAGCCTTGCTGCCGCATAAGACGAACAAAATAGGCGTCTTTCTGCCAAAAGGTGGAACAGGTCTCCGCCTGCCGCCCAAAGATCATTCGGCGGTGGCGGATTTCGCGACAGTTTCGAAAATTCCATCCAGTTCCGTGGCCAGATCGCGCAACATTTCGCCGCCCTCGTCGAAATAGGGGGCAAAGACCGCCGTCGGCGTCTTGTAGCTGAGGGTGGCGGTGCCGTCGGCGTCTTCAGTCACATACATCCGAATCGGCGCCTCGATCCCGGCGGCGATGCTCGCCTCCAGCATGCGGCGCGCGTAATCGTTGCGGTAAAGCCCGAAAATCCGGTTGCCGGGAATGGTGATCCCCTGCCCGCGCGCGCCGTCCGACGCGCTCGCCTGCGTGACGATGGCAATGGGTGCCTCGCTGACCGCGTCACGCACCGCCTGCACCAGATCGGCAAAGCTCTTGCTGGTGTCGTGGATCACCCAGCCCTCGCGCGGCTCCAGCGCCTGCGCGGGCGCGGCAAGGACAGTTAGAATTGCGAGAAGTTTCAGAAATCGTTGCATGAATAATCCTCCGGATTGATACGCCGAGGGCTACGCGACACCCCGAGTCGCAGCAAATCACGTGCCCGCGAGCCGAGGTTACAGTTTATCCCTGAGCCGCTTCAATACCGCCTCGGTATCCGCGCCCGTCGCAGGCGGGGCAGACCGATAACTGACCGGCGTACGCGAGAATTTGAGCGGATTCCCGATAAGCCGCACCTCGCCCGTCGCGGTCTGCGGCGCGGGCAGCGTGATGGTCATCCCCCGCGCCTGCGCCTGATCGCTTTCCAGCGCCTGTTCGATCGTGTTGACCGGCCCCACCGGCACCTTGCGCGCCTCCAGCCCGTCGATCACATCCTGCATTGTCCGCTCGGCCAGCGCCTCCGCGATCATCGGCACGAGGGTGTCGCGATGCGCCAATCGCGCTGTGTTCGTGACGAAACGCGGATCAGTGGCCCAGTCGGGTTGCCCCAGATAATCACAAAACCGGGCATATTGGCTGTCATTGCCCACCGCGACGATCACATAGCCATCCGAGGTGGCAAAGACCTGATACGGCACGATATTCGGATGCGCATTGCCCGCACGCGTCGGCGCAGTGCCCGAGGTCAGGTAGTTCAGCCCCTGATTGACCAGCCAGGACATGGTGCTGTCGACCAGCGCGAGGTCGATATGCTGCCCCTCACCGGTCGCATCCCGGTGCCGCAACGCCGCCAGAATGCCCGTGGCGGCATAAAGCCCGCAAACCACATCGGCCACGCCCACGCCCACCTTCATCGGCTCTTCGCCCGCCTCGCCGGTGATCGACATGATCCCGCCAAAGCCCTGCGCCATCAGGTCATAGCCCGGCTTGTCGCGGTTCGGCCCGGTCTGCCCAAATCCCGAGATCGAGCAATAGACAAGGCCCGGCCAGGCGGCGCAAAGCGTCTCGTGGTCGAGGCCGTATTTCCGCAGGCCCCCGGGTTTGAAATTCTCGATCACCACATCCGCACGCCCGGCCAGATCGTGCAGCATGCGCTGCATGTCCGGATCGGTCAGATCCACCGCCACGGATTGCTTGTTGCGGTTCGAGGACATGAAATAGGCCGAGAGGTCCGTCGCCTGCCCCGCCGCATCCAGCGCAAAGGGCGGCCCCCATTGGCGCGTATCATCCCCCGCCAGGCTCTCGATCTTGATCACCTCAGCCCCCAGATCGCCCAGAAGCTGCGTGCAGGTCGGCCCCGCCAGAATCCGGCTGAGGTCGAGAACAACGAGACCAGCAAGCGGGCCGGGCATGGGCATCTCCTCAGATACGATTGTCATAAGAGCCGCGGTCGATTTCCGCGGCGATGACGGTAAACCTGTCGGCCTGTTGCGCCTCTTCCAGCGCAGCGCGCAACTCCGCCCGGTTCGTCACCCGCACGCCATTGCCACCAAAGGCCCGGCCGATGGCCGCGAAATCGTGATGGCCGAAATCGACGGCGAGATTGAGCATCTGCCGCTCGCGCTGCTTCTTCTCGATCAGCGCAAGGCTTGCATCGACAAAGACGACGAAGATCATCGGCAGGTTCAGTTCCGCCACGGTCGACAACTCCCCCGCCACCATCAGGAACCCGGCATCGCCCGAGAAACTGACCACAGTGACCTCGGGCGTGGCAATCTTGGCCCCCATGGCCAGCGGCACGGCGCAACCCATGGTGCAAAGCGCGGTGGATTGCAGCACGCTGCGGGGATGGTGTGTCACCCACATCTGCGACAGCAGGATGCGATGCGCGCCGCTATCGACGGTAATTATGCAGTCCTCGGGCAACACCGCGCGCGCCTCGGCGATCACCGCCGCCGCGCCCCAGTCATCATCCCTCGGAAAGGCATGCGCCAGCGCCGCGCGCACCTCTGCCACCTCACCGCCGGGCCATGTGGTGCGGGGCGTCACCCCCTTGGCAATGGCCGCCAGCGACGGCCCGCAGGCCCCCACCACATTCATCGTCGCCTGATGCATGTATTGATCATTCGGCACGGCGGCGATGTCGATCACCCGCACCTGCGACGGATCCCAGATCTCGCGCCAGCCGGGGCGCATCTCGATGGGATCATAGCCGACGCAGAGGATCAGGTCGGCCCGCTCCACAAGCGGCACCAGAATGCCATCGGCCAAAGGCGACAGGCCCGCCCCGCCCAGACACAGCGGGTGCGTCTCGGGAATGATCCCCTTGGCCTTGTAGCTGGTAATGACCGGAATGTTCAGGCGTTCAGCGACCTCCAAAATCGTCGCGCCCGCCCCCTCGTTGACCGCATCGAGCCCCACGATCATCACCGGGCGCTCGGCCCCGGCCAGCCAGTCGCGCGCCTCCCCCGGCGCGGCGGGCACCATAGGCACCGCATCCGGGCGGCGGCGCAGGCGTGGCAGTGTCACGCGCATGTCAGCCACGGAAATCGGCACGTCGATATGAACCGGGCCCGGTCTCCCCTCGGTGGCGATGCCCACCGCCTTGTCGGCGATGATATCCGCGCCCTGCGCCGTCAGGCGAAACGTCGCCTTGGTGATCGGCGCCAGAACCGCCTCATGATCGAGGATCTGATGGCTATAGGTCAGCGCCTCATCGGCATCGACACAGCCGGAAATGACGATCAGCGGCACACGGTCCTGATGCGCGTTGGCGATGGCGTTCACGCCATTCAGCACCCCCGGCCCCAGCGTGGCAATAAGGATACCGGGCGCGCCGGTGCGGTGCCAGACCCCCTCGGCCATGAAGGCGGCGGCGTTCTCGTGACGCGCCAATGTCACCTCGATCCCGGCCCGCGCCAGCGCATCCATCACCGTCAGAACCTCGCCCCCCGGCATGCCAAATGCATGGCGGCAGCCCGCCTCATAGAGCCGCCGGGCAAGGTAATCGGCGGCGCGATTTTCGGTCTGATCGGAATGGGTCTTGGGCATGGGTGCTGTCTCCTCTTGCGGCACTTTGTGGCCGAGCACCGGGCCGACCGCAAGCCGCTTTGCCCCTCCCCGCTGCGGCCTGGGCTGGAATTCCCGCCATGGGCGGCTTAAATCCGGGTTGAGACAAGGACCGAAACGGCCTAAGCAAATCGGGATTTCGATCCCGTATGACAGTCAGCCCGCACGCCGTGCGGGACACAAGGATATCCGATGGCGAACCACCTTTACCAGAACGACCTGCCCGACGGGCTGGATCTCGGCCCCGTCGTGGCGATCGACTGCGAGACGATGGGCCTCAACCCGCATCGCGACCGGCTGTGTGTCGTGCAGCTTTCGGGCGGCGACGGCAACGCGCATCTGGTGCAGGTGGCCAAGGGTCAAACCAGCGCGCCCAACCTGGAGCGGCTGCTGCGCGACCCGGATGTGCTCAAGCTCTTTCACTTCGGGCGGTTCGACATCGCGGCGATGTACAATGCCTTCGGTGCGCTGGCCGAACCGGTCTATTGCACCAAGATCGCCTCGAAACTCATCCGCACCTATACCGACCGGCACGGGCTGAAATACCTGCTTCAGGAACTCTTGGGCGTCGATATCTCCAAGCAACAGCAGACCTCCGACTGGGGTGCCGAGGCACTCACCGAGGCGCAGCTCGATTACGCCGCCTCGGATGTGCTCTACCTGCATCGCCTGCGCGAAGAACTCGACAAGCGTCTGTCCCGCGAGGGGCGCAGCGACATGGCGCAGGGCTGTTTCGCGTTCCTGCCGATGCGCGCACGGCTCGATCTGGCCGGCTGGCCGGAAATCGACATTTTCGCCCATTGAGCATGGCGCGGGGCGGCGACACACATTCGCAGATCGTGACCGGGATGAAAATCCTGCTGCCCCTCGCCGCGCTGTCCCTGCTGTCAACGGTCTTCCTGATCTCGGAAACCGTCGATCCCTCGAAATCCATTCCCATCGCGCAGGTCGATCTCGAAAAACGGGCCGGGGATCCCGGCTTCACCAACCCGATCTTTGCCGGGGTCACGAACAAGGGCGACGAGATCCGCATCTCGGCCGCCATCGCGCGACCGGGGGACAGCGGCCTTGCGCAGCCGACCGCGGATCATATGGTCGTTCTGCTCCGCCTGCGCGACAGCACCACGGTGACGATCCGCGCCGAACGGGCCGAGGTCACGCCCGAAACCGTGACGGCGGAATTGCGCGACGGCGTCCGCATCACCACGTCGACCGGCTACGTGATCGAAACCGACCGCCTCGAGGCGCGGTTCGACACGCTCCGCGTCAGCACCTCAAGTCCCTTGTCGGCGCATGGCCGGTTCGGGCGCCTGTCTGCCGGAGGTCTGCTGATTCACGACGAAACCAGCCGCGGCGAGGTGGAATTGCTTTTCACCGGGGGGGTGAAGCTGGTATATCGTCCCGAAGACTTGGGGGATTGAGGCACGTGCTTGATTTGAAACCGTTTATGGCCGGGATCGTGATGGCCTGCCTGCCGCTGTCTGCCGCGGCACAGGGCGCGCAAGTCGCCTTTGGCAGCTCTCCGGGCGACCGCGACCTGCCGATCGAGGTGACATCTGACAGTCTCGACGTGAACCAGAACGACAATACCGCCGTCTTTGCCGGGTCTGTCGTGATCGCGCAAGGGGCAATGCGGATCGCCGCGCCGCGTGTGCTGGTGGTCTATTCCTCGGACAGCCGCAGCATCGACCGGATCGAGGCGACCGGCGGCGTCACCCTCGTCGACGGGGCCGACGCCGCCGAGGCGGCGCGCGCCGATTACAACATCGTGACCGGAATGATCGAACTGCGCGGCGACGTCCTCGTGGTGCAGGGCGCAGACGCGGTCGCGGGCGACGCCATGTTCGTCGATACCGAGGCGGGAACGGCGCGCGTCGTGGGCCGGGTCAAGACCCTACTGCAGGCGGAGACGCGCGAATGACCCGCCCGGATCTGTCTCTTGCCCATACCGCCGAAGACACCGGCCTGCGGGTCGATTGCCTGCGCAAGAGCTATCGCAAACGCGTCGTCATCCGGGATGTGTCGCTCTCGCTCGATCGCGGCGAGGTGGTCGCCCTGCTCGGCCCCAACGGCTCGGGCAAGACGACCACCTTTTACGCAATTGCCGGTCTGGTGCCGCATGAGGGCGGGCATGTCTATATCGACGGGCGCGAGGTAAGCAGCCTGCCGATGTATCGCCGTGCCAAGCTGGGCATCGGCTATCTGCCGCAGGAAATGTCGATCTTTCGCGGGCTCTCGGTCGAGGACAACATCCTGGCAATTCTCGACATGACCGTGAAGAACCGGGATCTCCGCCGCAAGCGGCTGGAGCAATTGCTGTCCGAATTCTCCATCGAGCATCTGCGCCGCGCGCCGGCGCTTGCCCTCTCGGGCGGCGAGCGCCGCCGCGTCGAAATCGCGCGCGCCCTTGCCGCCGAGCCGAAATACCTGCTGCTGGACGAACCTTTCGCCGGGGTCGATCCGATTTCCGTGGGGGATATCCGGCACCTCGTGACCGACCTGACGAAGCGCGGCATCGGCGTGCTGATCACCGATCACAATGTGCGCGAGACGCTCGAAATCGTGGATCGCGCCTATATCCTGCATGACGGGCAGGTGCTCATGTCCGGCAGCCCGAGGGATGTGGTGGAAAACGAGAACGTGCGCCGGGTCTATCTCGGCGACAGCTTTCGGATCTCGTGATCGCCGTCATCGGCGAATCCGCTCTGACGGGATGCAAATCAGATTGACAAAACGCCGGGAACGCGCGTCAATTGAGGCATGACATGTTGTATTCTCGCGCTGTTCCCCGAATGGCCCCCGCGACACGGGCCTGTCTTGGGACAATCGAAACACATGTCATTTATCAGCATCCGAGGCTAGGCTGGATCGCGGCGCAGGCGCGCCGCGCGCGGCCCCGGTTTCTCAAGCGAAGGAGACAAGATGCGTTATCAAATCAGTGGAAAGCAGATCGACATTGGCGAGGCGCTGCAAACGCATGTCAAGGAAGAGCTGGGCACGGCGGTCGCCAAATACGCCGAGCGTCCGACCGATGCAATTGTCGTCTTTTCCAAGAGCGCGAGCGAGTTTGCCTGCGAGGCGGTCGTGCATCTTTCCACCGGACTGACGGCACAGGCGAGCGCCAAGGCGCATGAAATCTATGCCGCCTTCGACGCGTGCTGCGACAAAATGGAAAAACAACTTCGCCGGTATAAACGCCGTCTGAAAGATCACCATCGCGAGCGTGCGGAGCCGGTTGAACTCTTCGGCGCGTCCTCTTATATCCTCGCGGCGAATGGCGAGGAGGTGGAATCGGAACCCGAGAGCCTGCAACCGATCATCGTGGCCGAGATGGAAGCGCAAATTCCCTCTCTCTCGGTCGGCGAGGCGGTCATGCAGATGGAGCTTGCAGGGGCACCAGTTCTGGTCTTTCGCAAAGAGGGAAAAGAGACGGTCAATGTCGTGTACCGCCGCGAAGACGGCAATATCGGCTGGATTGACCCTTAACATAAGGTGACGGGCGACAATTCCCCTGTCAGTGCGGCTCGACGAATGGACTTACCAATGATCCTCAAGCCCGAGGCAGTGCGCATCCTATACGGCGCCACCAGCAAGAAACGTCTGATGCAGGAGCTTGGGTTCATCGTCGAGGCCGCCTATGGCGTGCCGCATTCCCACGCTGTTGAGGCGCTGCTGGAACGCGAAAGCCTGGGGCCGACCGGCGTTGGCAATGGCGTGGCGCTCCCGCATGCGCGAATCGACGGGCTCGATCAGGTGGTGGGCGTGCTGACACTGCTGGAGAAGCCGATCGATTTCGATTCGGTGGACCGGCAGCCGGTCGATATCGCCTTCGCGCTTTTTGCCCCCGAGGATGCGGGGGTCGAGCATCTCAAGGCGCTCGCCCTGGTGTCGCGCACGCTGCGCGACACCTCGCTCTGCGCCAAGCTGCGCGCCAATAACGATCCCGCCACGCTCTACACCATCGTGACCGAGGCTCAGGCGGCACAGGCGGCCTGAGCACCGCGGGGTCAAAGTGATCGTTTGGCCTGAATCGGTCGTTGCCGCATCCCGCGCGAAACGCACCGAAGGTGCTATGTCCGCTTCAGGCCAATCCCGATTGTGCTACCGCCAGGCCCCAAACCCGAACAACACATAATCCCGCTGATAGACCGTGCGTGCCAGATCCTCGATCCGCGCGTCATAGATATCGGCCAGGGCAAATGGCATTTGCGATGCAGCGACCGGCGGCGTCGGCGGCCTCGCATAACCGACCTGCCGCGCCAGCGCGGCCAGATAGCCCGGCATTTCGTCCTCGCGCAGGATCATGTCGGGCGCGCCAAACTGCACCATCCCCTCGATGGCGGCGGCCTGGGTGCACCAATGGGCATCGACCCGGATCGACGTCTGCCCGGCGAGATTGGCCTTGAGAAACTCCAGAAACCCCAGAAACGCCGCCTTGTGCGCGGCCGGATCATAGCCCTCGTCGGGCAGGTTGCCGGGGATCGGCAGTTTGTGGAAATTGCGCAGCGTGCGGCGGATATCGCGATAGCACCCCGGCCCCTTGATCAGGATCTTGTCGCAGAACGCGGCATGGGCGCGTGCCACCGGATGACGCAGCACGGTGAACCGCCGATGCCCGGGCTTGTGCCGCATCCACTGGCGCAGCGCCTTTTGATTGAGCTTGGAGGGCAGCGTCTCCTCACCCACCTGATCGAGCGCGGCCAGCCAGGCGCGCACCTCCGCCTCGGGGCCTGACCGGATCGGCATATAGAGCAGCGGCGCGCGCACGGCGCTGACGAAGCCGGGCACGGCGGCGCCCCGGCGCGGCTCGAAATTCGGGGTGCGGGTCAGGTTGTAGGGGTCGCGCCCGGCCAGCGCATGCTCCATCTCCCTGAAATTCGACACCTTGTTCTCCAATGGTTCGGGGTTCTGCGGCTTGAGCGAGGCATCGAGCGCCTCCAGCCGTGTTTCGCAGCCCAGATACCGCGCCAGCCCGTTCATCACATCAAGGCTCTGCAAATCCTCATAGGCCACGTAGAACGCCGTCTGACCGGTCGCCTGAAGCCGGTTCAGCAGGAACACCTGAAACGCCTGCAACTTGGCGACATGTGTCTCGAACTCGCCGGGATCAAAGGCAATCGGCGCATCGCGGCGGCGTTTCACATTGGTCAGCTTCCACTGCCCCGTCGCCTGCGCGATCTTCCACGACACGTAACTGTCGACCGGATTGCGCGTCAGGATGATCTTGGCGCAGCGCAGATCGTCGAGCGCATGATCCAGAACGCGCGGGTCATGGTCGTGAAAGAACCGAAAGCCGCCGATACCCCGCGACTGCCCCTTGATCGCACCGATCAGGCGCGTCGGTTCCTCGTCGCGTTCCGCCTGTGTCAGCCCCAGCAATTCGGTCTTGTTGGGGTAGCCGATGAAATGCGGATTGAACGCCTCGCCATGGCATTCGATCCCGTCAAAGGCGTTCAAATTGCTTTCCAGAAAGTTGGAGCCGGTGCGCATTTCCGCGAACACGACGAAATAATCAAACGGGCCTGTCATTCACTCTTATGCACCAGATAGGGTTTACGCGCGCCCTGCTGCGGGCTGTGGATGCCCTGCTCGACCGGGAAATCGCCCATCAGATAGGGGTGCATCCCCTGGTTCTTGAGGTTCTGCAGGAATTGTCCGAATCCGGTCAGATCCGCCATGCGCGGCACCTCGGCCAGACCGCGCAGGTTCTGCTGGCCGATCTCGTCGATGATGGTCTGCAACGGCTCCATCGGGGCCTCGATAAATTCCGCCATGGTCCAGATCCGCACCCGCGCCTTGGTCCAGGGCGAGCGCAGCACCTTGAGATGCTGGCTCTCGATCTGTTGCAACAGCGCCGCCTCGCGCCGGATGTCCGAGAAATTGCCGTTCGACTTGAACAGCGGCACCGCCCAGGCCCCCGAGATCACCGAGACCTGCGCATTCGGGTCCTTGGCGATATACCACTCGATCTCCTCGATCATGTCGCGCGGCCCGAACTGGAAACACTGCCGCTCGCCGCGCGTGTTCCAGATCAGGCTGGCGAGAAAGGCGCGCGGGTTGTAGTCGCGCAACGCCGCACTGTCCGAAAGCGCCCCGTTCATGACCTTCTGCCCATCCGAGAACTCGGCCCGCTCCGGCGCGAAAAGATGCCCATGCACCCGCATCCCCGTCATTCGCGCCAGCCACGGCTCAAAATTCTCAAAGAGGTCGCTGAATCCCTGAAACACCGAATAGGGCGCGCAGGTCAGCCCGTTCTCGCGGGTCTCGACCGGAAAGCGGCTCTGCATGTAAAGGCCGGGCCGCCCGCGCGTGCGCCGCTCCACCGCCTTGGCAAAAATGCGGTCGATCTTGCCGGGGTTGGGCTCTGTGCGCTTCATCGCCCCCGCCGGATCGGTCAGAAACGCCTCATAGAGGCGATCGGCAAAGGGCCATATCTTGCGCGCCACGAAACAGTCCGACCGTCGCAGGAGTTGCAGGTGATCGTCGTAGAAAATATGCGGCTTGCCCTGATAGTCGAATTTCGACAGCGTCAGCGACCGACTCTCGATCTGGCGGGAATACTGGCGCGCGAGGGTCTGGAAATAGCTCTCGTCCGGAATCCACACCTTGGAGAAATAGCGGTCATAGTGGCGGCGCTCCGGATCATCGAGAATCGCCGACAGCGTCTGCCGCGTCAGACACCACCACTGGCTGCCCATATGCGGCACGATGCCGTTGGGAATGCGCCGCTTGAACCCGACAAGGCGTTGCAGCGCCACGTATTTGTCAAAGAGATAGCGATGGTTCCGCCATGAGAACGGAAACCGCAAGGTAAAGCGTTCATGATCGAGGCCGCCAATGGTCCAGGGCACGTCCGCCGTCGTCGCGCTCTCGATGAAATCGGTATGCGGGCGCTGGGCGAGATAGTCGATCAGCTCCTGCACCGGGCGCAGCGGCAGGCAGGATCCGGAGGCAAGATAGACATGGCGCACTGTCCTGAAGTCGCGCAGCATGATCTCGGCGGCGCCCTGCGTGGCGGCGACAAGACCCCAGGTGCCCCATTCACAGCGATGCCGGGGCGCAAAGCGGACATCCTCTATATCCGACAGGGCATTTACAAAGGCGTTGTAGGTCTTGCGCGGCACCGCCTTGTCGACATGGATCACCAGCGGACAGCCCGAGGCCGCCCAATGCCGCGCCACCTGTTCGGCCCGGCCAAAGGCGGTGTGGACCAGCATGATGATCCCGACGCTCATGCGTGTACTGCCCCGTTGCTCATGCCCAGTTCCCCTTGGACATCAGCCCGAGGATTTCCAGTTGCCGCCAGTTTATATATTTTTCCGACCATTTGCACCAAAGTTCGGGCTTGTGCTGAACCACCTCGGCATAGGCCTTGTACTCGACACTGCCGGCATAATGCTGGCGGCGGGTCAGCTCCTCGGCGGCCTTGACAGTGAAGGTGTCGAGAAACTTGGCGTGGAGCAGGATGCCGCTCGCCTTTTCGCCGCCCCACTCGTCATAGGTCAGGTTGAGCCCGCGCGGCAGCACCATATGGGTCGAGCTTTCATAGGCATAGCGCCGATGCCACTTGACCAACGGCGTCTTGTTGAGCGCGGGCGCCTTTTTCGGGTTGTCGGGAAAGAACACGCGGGCGCGCGGGCCGCCCTGAATCCACAGGTTGCCGAATTTCTTGTTCTTTTCGATCATGTAATTGCCCGGATCGAACCAGGCGGCAATCTCCATCGGGTTCTGCCCGGCGCGATAGGGCACCGCATCGATGCGGCCCTTGGGATACATATCCAGCAACATCGCCCCAAAGGACTTGACCTGAGAGGTGTCGAGCCAATCTGTCAGCGCGCGAATGGGTCGCGTGTCGCAGAACGGATAGACGAAAAACTCATCCGGATCGACCACCAGCGTCCAGTGCCCATGCCCATATTTCGATTGCAGCCAGTTGAGCCAGTCGACACCAAAGCGCGCGCGCTTGTAACTCGCCTTGGTGGACCACAGCGACACATCCTCCTGCTGCGCCAGATAATCCGCGCCGCCATCGGTGCTGTCATTATCGACGATCAGGAAATGCGAAATCCCAAGGTCGCGATAGTAGCGCAGGAAATAGGGCAGCCGGATATGCTCATCCCGCAGGGTCGAAAACAGCAGCACGTCTCCGGGTCGAATGCGGTCGGTGCGATCCACGACAGAGCGCAGTGAGAAATGCTTCCGAAAGGCACGCACCTTGGCCCGTTTGCGCCGCAGCCGCATCCGGTATGATTGCCACGCCCCCACGAGATCGGACCTCCGTTTATCGTTTTGGATCGTCACAGACTATCTAACGTCTGTTAACACAACCTTTTTCCTGAACAATCTCTGTTAAAATACGAAACTGTTGCCAAAATCGGCAATCAGCGGGGCGAGCGTTTCGCCAGAATGCGTTGCAGCGTGCGCCGGTGCATGTTCAGCCGCCGCGCCGTCTCGCTGACATTGCGGTCGCACAGCTCATAAACCCGCTGAATATGCTCCCAGCGCACCCGGTCCGCGCTCATCGGGTTTTCCGGCGGCGGTGGCAGGTCCGCGCCATTGGCCAGAAGCGCGTTGGTGATATCCGTGGCATCTGCGGGCTTCGACAGGTAATCCGTCGCCCCGATCTTGACGGCGGCCACGGCGGTGGCAATCGCGCCGTATCCGGTCAGCACCACGATCCGGCTGTCGGGCCGCTTTTCGCGGATCACCTCGACCACGTCGAGCCCGTTGCCATCCTCAAGCCGCAGGTCGCAGACCGCATAGGCCGGCGGCCGGGCGGTCGCTATGGCGCGCCCGGCGGCCACCGATCCCGCGGTCTCGACCTCGAAACCGCGCTTTTCCATCGCCTTGGCCAGACGCTTCAGAAACGCCTCGTCATCGTCCACCAGAAGCAGCGTCTTGTCGTCACCGATGTCCTGCATGTCCTCGGCCATGCCACTCCTCCTGTTTGCGCGCGGTTGCCAGATGTTCTAGCCCGCGCCCGGCCCCCCGTCAAAACAAACGCTTAGCTGGCTTCGATAAAACACTGCACCCGGTCGGCCATCTGCTCTGCCGTGACATCGCGGCGAAAGAACTCGACAAAGCCGTGCTCGGGCAGCGTCAGGTAGCTCATCGTCGAGTGATCGACGAGGTAGAACTCGTCATCGCCCTCGTCACGCGCCTGAAAGAAGGTGCGATAGGCCTTGGACGCTTCGTTCACCTGCGCTTCGCTGCCGGTCAGGCCCAGCATCCGGGGATGCAGGTAATCGGTGAACTCCGCCACCACCTCCGGCGTATCGCGCTTGGGGTCGATGGAAATGAACACCGGCTTCACCATATCGCCCCGCTCTTCGAGGATATCCACCGCTTCGGCATTGCGCGCGGCATCCATCGGGCAGACATCCGGGCAAAACGTATAGCCGAAATAGATCAGCGTCGGCTGGTCGATCACATCCTTGTCGGTGACCGTCTCGCCGGTCTCGCTCACCAGCTCGAATTGCCCGCCGATCTGCGCCGCACCGCCCGCCACGTTCGACGCCCGGCATTGCGCGAACTGATCGTCGTCGCCCGCCCCGGCGGATATCACGTAATAGGTCGCCCCGAGACCCAGGACAACGATTACGGCGGCGGCAATGGCGATCAGGCGGGTCATGTGGATTTCCTTGCGTTTCGGTGGACGGGGTGCAACCCTCCCTCTATCTAGCATCCCTGACCACGCACGCAATGGACATGCCCCCTGATATGACCGATACCGCGCCCGGTCTCTTCAAGGCCCGCGACAGGGGCAACTGGATCCGCCTGCGCACGCTCGTGCTGTTGCGCTGGTGGGCGATCTTCGGGCAGGCCAGCGCGCTGATCATCGCCGACCGGGTCTATCACCTCAATCTCGAATTGGGGCTGTGCTTTCTGGTGATCGGGGTGTCGGTCGCCTCGAACCTTGTCGCCGGCTTCGTCTTTGCCGAGAACAAGCGCCTGTCGGAGCAGGACACCTTCCTCGTCGTGCTTTTCGACATGCTCCAGCTTGGGCTGCTGCTCTATCTCACGGGGGGCATGCACAATCCCTTCACCATCCTGATCGTCGGCCCGGTCACCGTCTCCGCCTCGGCGTTGTCGGGGCGCTCGACCGGCTTTCTCGGCATGATGGCCATCGTGATCGTGACACTGCTGATGCAATTCTACTTGCCACTGCGCACCGAAGAGGGCTTCGTGCTGCGCGTGCCCGACGTGTTCCGCTTCGGCAGTTGGGTGGCGATCGTGATCGCGGTGCTGTTCCTCGGCGTCTATTCCCGCTGGATCGTGCAGGAAATGCGCGCCATGTCCGACGCCCTTCAGGCCACGCAGATGGCCCTCGCCCGCGAGCAGAAACTGACCGATCTCGGCGGCGTGGTGGCCGCCGCCGCGCATGAGCTGGGCACCCCGCTGGCGACGATCAAACTGACCAGCGCGGAATTGGCCGAAGAGCTCGAAGACCAACCCGAACTGCGCGACGATGCCCTCCTGATCCGCGAACAGGCGGACCGCTGCCGCGATATCCTGCGCTCCATGGGGCGGGCGGGCAAGGACGATCTGCACCTGCGCCGCACCCCCCTCACCGCGCTTGTCGAAGAGGCTGCCGAGCCGCATGTCGACCGCGGCAAGCACATTCATTTCGATCATGCCGCAGGCGGCGCGGATCTGCTCGACCAGCCCACCGTGTTGCGCCGCCCAGAGGTCATCCACGGGCTGCGCAACCTGATCCAGAACGCGGTGGATTTCGCCCGCGCCAATGTCTGGGTCGAAACCCGCTGGGGGGACAATACCATCACCTTGCGCATCATGGATGACGGGCGCGGCTATCCCGCCGACATGCTGGGCCGCATCGGCGATCCGTTCATCCGCCGCCGCGCCCCCGCAACCGACCCGCGCCGCCCGGAATACGAGGGCATGGGCCTCGGCCTTTTCATCGCCAAGACGCTGCTGGAACGCTCCGGCGCGGACCTGACCTTCGCCAACGGGGCCGATGCGACCGGGGCAGAGGCGCTCGATGCCGCCCGCAGCGGTGCCCTGGTCGAGGTGACATGGCCACGCAAGGCCTTCGAGGTGCCCGATACGCCCGCGCTGGGCGAAAACCAGCCCATCCGCGGCTGACCGATCGGCGTTAAGACGGTCTTAACCAGTTTGCGCCACCCTTGTCTGAAACGGCTCGACGAGGTGCCTGATGGCAACGATCACGATAACGGAAATCGCGGCCCTCCTCGCTGGCGCTGCGCTGGTCTCGCTCGCCGTGATCTGGCTCGCGGGGCTGCTGCCCGGCCCGGCCCGACGCCGGGCCGAACTTCCCGCCGTGCCGGAGTGTCATTTCCTGTTTCGCGGCGCGACCCTGATCGACCATGACGCCGGTGCCCTCTGGCCCGACAACAGCGATGCTGCCGATGACGACTGGTCGCGCTTTCGGGACTGGCTGGCCTTTCGCTTCGGCACCCTGCCCTCCGATCCGCTCAGCATCACGGCGGGCAAACCGCTGACATTCGACAGCACCCTGCCGGATGATCCCGCGCGGCTCGAACTGCAACTCAGCGCCCACAGCCTGCGCGCCACCCTGCACGAGGGCGGGCCGTCCTGCCCGGCGCATCTGCACGAAGGGCGACGCCGCCTGATGGTGCTGGATGTGCCCAAGGCGGCGCTGCACAGGGCACCGCAACCGGTCTGGATTCTGGGCCAGGATGGCAAGCTGATCTGGCAGAACGACGCGGCCCGCGCGTTCCGCCCCGAGAGCATCACCCGAATGACCGCCGCGCTCGGCCCGCTGCCCGAGCCGACCGAAACCCGAACCCAGCGCATCAGCGTCCCCGATGCCGACGGCACCGCACCGGATCGCTGGTTCGATCTCACCGTCACCTGCATGCAGGCGGGACACGCCTTTTACGCCTGCGATGTCACCGCGCTTGTCAGCGCCGAAACCGCACAGCGCGATTTCGTGCAGACCCTGGGGCGCACCTTCGCCGATCTGCCGACCGGGCTGGCGGTGTTCGATCATGCGAAATCGCTGGCGCTGTTCAATCCGGCCCTGATCGACCTCACCGGCCTGCCGGTCGGGTTTCTCAGCGCCCGCCCCAATGTCATGAGCTTTTTCGACATGCTGCGCGAGGCGCAGGTCATGCCGGAGCCCAAGAATTACGCCAACTGGCGCAGCCAGATCACCGATATGGTCGGCGCCGCGCGCGGCGGGCTCTATCAAGACTGCTGGAGCCTGGTGTCCGGCCAGACCTATCGCATCACCGGGCGGCCCCATCCCAACGGCGCCGTGGCCTTCCTGTTCGAGGATATCACGCTGGAAGTCTCCGCGTCGCGTCACCATCGCACTGAAATGGATGTCCGGCAGGCCGCGCTCGACCATCTGACCGATGCGGTCGCCGTGCTGTCGCCGGATCATCGTCTGATGTTCTGCAATACCGGCTTCGGCGCGCTTCTGGGCATGGACCCGGACAAAAGCCTCACGGACATGACACTGCGCGACGTCATCGCCGCCTGTCAGGCGCGGTTTCCGCAAACGACCGTCTGGCCCGAAATTGAGCAAGGCATCGCGACCGGATCTGCACTTTCACAAAGCGTGGCGCTCGCGAACGGGACCGGACGGATCAACCTGCGGCACATACCGCTGGGTCGGGGAAACACCATGCTGTCGCTCTGCCATCACGCAGCAAAAGGCGCGGCCCTGATGCACGAACGCACCGGCTGATCCGGCTTGCGGGCAGGCGTGGCGCGTGTAGTGTCAGGCCATGTCCGGACCCTGCCGCACCCTCACCCTTGCCAGCCCCGATGCGACCTGCGCCTTCGCGCAGGCGCTCGGGCGGCGGCTGTCGGCCGGTGACGTCCTGCTGCTTTCCGGCGGCGTCGGCGCGGGCAAAACCCATTTCGCCCGTTGCCTGATCCGCACGCTGCTGCCCACACCCGAAGACGTGCCCTCACCCACCTACACGCTGGTGCAGACCTATCCCGGCATCCCTTGCGAGATTTGGCATGCCGATCTCTACCGCCTCAGTAACCCCACCGAGGTGATCGAACTCGGCCTCACCGAGGCGTTCGAGACCGCCATCGCCCTCGTGGAATGGCCCGACCGCCTCGGCGATCTGGCCCCTCCCGGCGCCCTCACCCTCGATTTTGCACCCGGCAAGGCCGAGGACACACGCCACCTCACGCTCACATGGTCCGATCCGCGCTGGACAACGCGGCTGAAGGGGCTCACCGATGACTGACCGCAGCGCCGCCATGGCCGATTTCCTCGCCGCGACCGACTGGCACACCGCCGAGGCACGCCCGCTCGCCGGTGACGCCTCGAATCGCCGCTACCTGCGCCTGCATCGCCCCGATGGCGCGCGCGCCGTGCTGATGGATGCCCCCCCGGAGAAGGGCGAGGATACCCGCCCCTTCACTCGCATCGCCCGCTATCTGACGGGTCTTGGCCTCTCCGCCCCGGCCATTCTGGCCGAGGACGCAACCCGCGGCTTTCTCATCCTCGAAGATCTCGGCGACGCGCTCTTCGCCCGCGTTCTGGAACGCACGCCAGACGAAGAAATGCGGCTCTATACCGCCGCAACTGACGTCCTCGTCGCGCTGCACCAGCACGCCCCACCGGCCGACCTGCCGCCCTACTCCCCGCAACTCATGGCCGACATGGCCGCGCTCAGCTTCGACTGGTATCTCAAGGGCGCCACCGGTGAGGAAAGCCCCGCGCGCGCCAAATTCCACACCACGATGCACGACCGGCTTCAGCTCCACGCCCCCGAAACGGACGTGCTCATCCAACGCGACTATCACGCCGAAAACCTGCTCTGGCTGCCCGAGCGGTCGGGCATGGCCCGCGTCGGCCTGCTCGATTTTCAGGACGCGATGCGCGGCCACCGCGCCTATGATCTGGTCTCGGTCCTCCAAGACGCCCGCCGCGATGTCGCCCCCGCCACCGAATCCGCGATGATCGCCCATTACATTGCCGCCGCCGATATCGATCCCGACAGGTTCACCACCGCCTATTCCGCCTTGGGCGCCCAGCGAAACCTGCGCATCCTCGGGGTCTTCGCCCGGCTCTGCCTGCGCGACGGCAAGGCGCAGTACATTGACCTCATCCCGCGCGTCTGGGGTCTCTTGCAACGTGACCTCGCGCATCCCGCACTCGCCCCTCTCGCCTCCCTCGTGCACAGCACACTCCCCGCGCCCACCCCCACCATCCTGACCCACCTCAAAGAGCAGCGCGCGACATGACACTGCCGGTCATGCTCTTTGCCGCCGGGTTCGGCACACGGATGGGCGCGCTGACGAGAACGCGCCCCAAACCGCTGATCGAGGTCGCGGGCAAACCGCTCATCGACCACACGCTCGATCTCGTCACCGCCTACGGCCCGCCCCGTACGGTGGTCAACCTGCACTACCTGCCCGACCAGATCACCACCCATCTCGCCGGGCGCGACATCCTCTTTTCCCACGAAACACCCGACATCCTCGAAACCGGCGGCGGCTTGCGCGCCGCCCTGCCGCTCCTTGGCCCCGGTCCGGTCTTTACCATGAATACCGACGCGGTCTGGCAGGGCCCAAACCCACTTGTCCTCCTCGCCGAGGCATGGCAGCCCGACGAGATGGACGCGCTCCTCCTCAGCATCCCCAGGGCGCAGGCCATCGGCCATTCCGGCACCGGCGATTTCCAGGTCGCCGAGGACAGACGCGCCACGCGCGGCCCCGGCCTGATCTATTCCGGCGTGCAGATCATCAAACCCGACCTGCTGCACGAGATCGACGCCCCCGCCTTTTCGCTCAACCTCCTCTGGGATCGCATGCTGGCCAAGACCCGCCTCAGCGCCCTGCCCTATCCCGGCCAATGGTGCGACGTCGGCCGCCCCGACGGCATCGACCAGGCCGAGGCGATGCTGGGACAGCGCGATGTTTGACCCCTCCGACACCCCCCGCGTCTTCGGCCTCGCCCCCGGCGTGGACTTTCCGCGCGCGCTGGTCGAGGGGCTGCGCGCCCGCCATGCCGGTCAACCGCCCGAGACGCTCGCCCGGGTCACCCTCATCGTCAACACCCGCCGCATGGCCCGCCGCATCCGCGACCTTTTCGATCAGGGCCCGCCCTGCCTGTTGCCGCGCATCAGCCTGGTCACCGATCTCGGCGAAATGTGGGATCTCGCGCATATCCCCGACCCGGTGCCGCGCCTGCGTCGGCGGCTGGAACTGGTGCAGCTGATCTCGACCCTGCTCGACACTCAGCCCGACCTCGCCCCGCGCAGCGCGATCTTCGATCTCTCCGACAGCCTCGCCAGTCTGATGGACGAAATGCACGGCGAAGGCGTGCCGGCACAGGTGATCGAGGATCTCGACGTCACCGATCAATCCGGCCACTGGGCGCGGATAAAGTCGTTCCTGGGCATTGTTCGTCACTATTTCGAGGCCGATCCCGAGAACCCCGACGTCGAAACCCGGCAACGCCTCGTGATCGAGCGGCTGGCCGATCTCTGGGCCGAAAAACCGCCGGAATCGCCGATCATCGTCGCCGGATCCACCGGCTCGCGCGGGGCCACGCAACTCCTGATGCAGGCGGTGGCACGGCTGCCGCAAGGCGCGGTGGTGCTACCCGGTTTCGATTTCGACACGCCCGCCCATGTCTGGGACGCGCTCGCCGATCCGATGACCTCCGAGGACCACCCGCAATACCGCTTCGTCCGTTTTGCCCAAGGCGCGGGCATCGCCCCGCAGGACATCGCATCTTGGTCCGACGACACTCCCCCGCACCCCGCGCGCAACGCGCTCGTCTCGCTCGCCCTGCGCCCCGCGCCGGTCACCGATCAATGGCTGCGCGACGGGCCGAACCTGCGCGACCTCGCCCCCGCCATGGCCGATGTCACCCTGATCGAGGCGCAATCGACCCGCACCGAGGCGCTCGCCATCGCGATGCGTCTGCGGCAGGCCGCCGAGGACGGCCAGACCGCCGCCCTCATCACGCCCGACCGCACGCTCACCCGTCAGGTGACCGCCGCGCTTGACCGCTGGCACATCCTGCCCGACGACAGCGCCGGTCAGCCGCTGCACCTCTCCCCGCCGGGGCGGCTCTTGCGGCATGTGGCCGATCTCTTCCGCCACCCGCTCAGCGCCGAGGCACTCTTGACCCTGCTCAAGCACCCGCTCACCCATCGCGGCACCGCGCGCAACGACCACCTGCGCCTGACCCGCGATCTGGAACTGCACCTGCGCCGCAACGGGCCACCCTACCCGACCCGCGACAGCCTGACGGCGTGGATCGGGGAGGACCCCGACCCGTTCCTTGTCGATTGGATCGACTGGCTCTGCGCCTGTTTCACCGACCGCGCGCAGCCCGACGATGCCCCGCTCGACACCCGCGTCGAGGCACATGTCACGCTCGCCGAACGCATCGCGCAGGGCTGTCGCGAGGACGGATCCGGCACGCTCTGGCAAAAGGACGCAGGTCAAGACGCACTCAAACTCATCACCTCGCTGCGTGATGAGGCGGGCGTCGCGGGCGCGCTCAACGCCACGGATTACGCCAGCCTCTTTCACAGCATCCTCTCCGGCGAAGAGGTCCGCGACCCGACCGAACCGCACCCCCAAATCCTGATCTGGGGAACGCTCGAGGCGCGGGTGCAGGGCGCCGACCTGCTGATTCTCGCCGGTCTCAACGAGGGCAGCTGGCCCGAGGCGCCCAAGCCCGACCCCTGGCTCAACCGCGCGCTGCGCCATCAGGCCGGGCTCTTGCTGCCCGAACGCCGCATCGGCCTCTCGGCGCATGATTTCCAGCAGGCGGTTGCTGCGAAAGAGGTCTGGCTGACCCGCTCGGTGCGCTCGGACGATGCCGAAACCGTGGTGTCGCGCTGGCTCAACCGGGTGCAGAACCTGCTCTCGGGCCTGCCCGGTCAGGGCGGCCCCGAGGCGCTCGCCGCCACGCGCGCCCGCGGGCAGGCGTGGCTCGATCAGGTCGCAGCACTGGAATCCCCCGGCGAGGTGCCGCGCGCCCCGCGCCCGGCCCCCGCACCGCCCGCCGCCGCGCGACCCGATCACCTCAGCGTCACGGAAATCAAACGCCTGATCCGCGACCCTTACGCGATCTACGCGCGCCACGTCCTGCGCCTGCGCCCGCTCGATCCGCTGATGAAACTGCCCGACGCACTCCTGCGCGGAACCGTCTTGCACGAGATTCTGGAGAAGTTCGTCAAACATTGCATGCAGCACCCCGAACAGGCCACGCGCGCAACTTTGCTCGATATTGCAGAGACTGTTCTGGCCCAAAAGGTCCCCTGGGGCGAGGCGCGCGCGCTCTGGCTCGCGCGGCTGGAACGGGTCGCCGACTGGTTCATCGAGACCGAGGCAGAGCGCCACGCACAGGCAACGCCCGCGCGGTTCGAAGAGAAGGGCCGCGCCGAGATGCCGGAACTCGGCTTCACCCTTTCGGCCAAGGCCGACCGCCTCGATCTCGACGCGCATGGCCGGATGTATATCTACGACTACAAAACCGGCACGCCCCCCACGGCAAAGGAACAAAAGAACTTCGACAAGCAATTGCTGCTCGAGGCCGCGATGGCCGAACGCGGCGGCTTTGGCGATATCGGCCCGGTCCCGGTGATGCGTGCCGCTTTCATCGGGTTGGGCAGCACCCCCAAGGAAGTCTTCGCCCCGCTGGATGAGGAACCCCCAGATCAGGTCTGGTCAGAGTTCAAACAGCTGATTTCGGCCTATTCAGTCCCGCATAAGGGTTATGTCGCCCGGCGGGCCATGCACAGTTCCGAGGATCGCGGCGACTACGACCAACTCGCCCGCTTCGGCGAATGGGACGTGACCGATCCACCGGATGAAAGCGAGGTGGGCCAATGACCGCGCGCGACGCCGCCACGCAGGCCCAGGTCGATGCCGCGCGGCCCGACCTCTCCACATGGCTTTCGGCCAATGCCGGATCGGGCAAGACCCGCGTGCTCACCGACCGCGTGGCGCGCCTCCTGCTCGACGGGGTCAATCCGCAGCATATCCTCTGCCTCACCTATACCAAGGCCGCCGCGAGCGAGATGCAGAACCGCCTGTTCCAGCGGCTTGGCGCTTGGGCGATGCTGGGCAATCGCGATCTCTCGGACGCGCTGCGCGAGCTGGGTCACGAGGCCACGATCGACAACGACACCCTGCGCCGCGCCCGCCGGCTCTTTGCCCAGGCGATCGAGACACCCGGCGGCCTGCGCATCCAGACCATTCACTCCTTCTGCGCCGCCCTCCTCCGCCGCTTCCCGCTCGAGGCGGGCGTCTCGCCGCAGTTCACCGAGATGGAGGATCGCACCGCGCGCCTCTTGCGCACCGAGATCGTCGAGGATCTGGCCGCCGGCCCGCAGGCGGCGACGCTCTACGCCCTCGCGCGGCACTATTCCGGCGAAACGCTCGATGATCTGACCGCAGAGATCACCCGGCACCGCAGCGGTTTCTCCCGCCCAGTCAACGCCGCCGACCTCGCCGCTGCCTTCGATCTGCCCGAGGGGCTGAGCATGGCCGATGTCGAGGCGCGTGTGTTCCTCGGCAATGAATCCAGCCTGCTCGATCACCTCATCCCGGCACTTCAGGCGGGATCGTCCAACGACATCAAGGCCGCGGCCAAGCTCTCACGGATCACCACGCTCGATCACCGCGCCCTGCCGATCCTCGAGGATGTCTTCCTCACCGGCCCCGGCGCGAAATCGCCGTTTTCCGCCAAGATAGGCACGTTCCCGACCAAGGCCACGCGCGAAGCCCTAAGTCCCGTGATCGACCAGATCGAACAATGGATGCTGCGCGTCGAGGACACCCGCCAGACCCGCCTCGCCGTCCTCGCACTCCAGAAAACCCGCGCCCTGCACGACTTCGCCCACGCTTTCCTGCCTGCCTATGAGCACGCCAAGCAACTGCGCGGCTGGCTCGATTTCGACGACCTGATCCTGCGCGCCCGCGATCTGCTCACCGATCCCGCCGTCGCCGCCTGGGTGCTCTACCGGCTCGATGGCGGCATCGACCATATCCTTGTCGACGAGGCGCAGGATACCAGCCCCGTGCAATGGCAGGTCATCGAACGGCTGGCGCAAGAATTCACCAGCGGGCAGGGCGCCCGCCCCGACACCCGCCGCACGATCTTTGTCGTCGGCGACAAGAAACAGTCGATCTATTCCTTCCAGGGGGCCGATCCCCGCGAATTCGACCGCATGCAGCGCGACTTCGGCGCGCGGCTGGAGAACACCGGCACACCGCTGCAATCGCGGGTGTTGGCCTATTCCTTCCGCTCGTCCCGCGCCATCCTGACCACCGTCGATTGCTGCTTCGATCAAAGTGAGGATAGCGGTTTTACGCCGGAAGAGGGTCACAAAGCGTTTTTTGAAACCCTCCCCGGCCGCGTCGATCTCTGGCCCCTGATTGAGAAGCCCGAGCGCGAAGAGCCCCCCGCCTGGCACATGCCGGTCGACGTGCAGGCCACCAATCATCCGGCAATCATCCTGGCCCGGCAGGTCGCGGCGGAAATGCGCGCCATGCTCGACCGGGGCGAGACGATCCCCGACCGCGACGGTTTTCGCCGCATCCGTCCCGGCGATTTCCTGATTCTCGTGCGCCGCCGCTCGACGCTCTTTCACGAGATCATCCGCGAATGCAAGGCGCAGGGCCTGCCCATCGCCGGGGCCGACCGCCTCAAGGTCGGCGCGGAACTCGCAGTCCGCGATCTGGCCGCGCTGCTCTCCTTCCTCTCGACGCCCGAGGATGACCTGTCGCTCGCCACCGCGCTGAAATCACCGCTTTTCGGCTGGACCGAGACCCAGCTGTACGACCTCGCCCACCACCGCAGCCAGCGCTACCTCTGGCAGGCCCTGCGCGATCGCCCCGCAGAGTTTCCCGCGGTGCTGGAAATCATCGACGACCTGCTCAATCACGTCGATTACCTGCGCCCCTATGAGCTGATCGAGCGCATCCTCACCCGCCATGACGGGCGGCGCAAACTCCTCGCCCGCCTCGGGGCCGAGGCCGAAGACGGCATCGACGCGCTCCTGTCGCAGGCCATGGCCTATGAGCAGCGCGCCGTCGACAGCCTCACCGGCTTTCTCGTCTGGATGGAAACCGACGATCTCGAGATCAAGCGCCAGATGGACAGCGCCAGCGACCGGATTCGCGTGATGACCGTGCACGGCGCCAAGGGGCTGGAGGCGCCGGTGGTGATCCTGCCCGAAACCGGCGCCTGGCGCGCATCGCCCACGCCGCAGATCGTCGCACCCTATGACGTTCCGCTCTGGACCGGGCTCGCCCCCGATATGCCGACCGTGATCCGCGACGCCGTCGACCAGCGCCGCGCCGCGCAAGAGGCCGAACGCGACCGCCTGCTCTATGTCGCGATGACCCGGGCCGAGAAATGGCTGATCGTCGCGGCGCATGGCGACCTCGGATCAAGCGGCAACACCTGGTATGAAATGGTCGCGCGCGGAATGCAGACGGCGGGGGCCGCCGTCCACAGCTTTGCCCAAGGGCCGGGCTTGCGCCTGAAGCACGGGGTTTGGGCGGAAACAGAGACACAATCGAGCGACCAGCAGACGCGCAGCACGCCGCCCCTCGCACCTGTTTTCGAACGCCCCGTGCCGCCCGCGCCCGAACGGATCAAGACGCTCAGCCCCTCCGATCTCGGCGGCGACAAGGCCCTGCCGGGCGAGGACGGCCTCGATGAAGAGGCGGCGAAACGGCGCGGCCGTCAGGTGCACCGCCTGCTCGAATTCCTGCCGCAGGTGCCCGCCCCCGACTGGCCCGCCACAGCCGCCCGGCTTCTCTCCAACGGCCCCGACGCCGCGCAGGGTGAAGAACTGACCCTCCTCCTGGCCGAGGCCGAAAAGGTGCTGACCCGGCCCAGCCTTGCCCCGCTTTTCGCCGGTGATGCCCTGACCGAGGTGGCGATCACCGCCGACCTTCGCACCGCCCGCCTGCATGGCACCATCGACCGGCTGATCCTCGCCCCCGATCACGTGCTGGCGGTGGATTTCAAGACCAACGCGATGGTCCCCGACACCGTGGCCGACTGCCCCGATGGCCTCTTGCGGCAGATGGGTGCCTATGCCCACGCCCTCGGCCAACTCTACCCCGACCGGCGCATCGAGACGGCGATCCTCTGGACCCGCACCGCCACCCTCATGCGCCTGCCGCACGAGAGCGTGAGCGCGGCGCTCGAATCCGCCGGGATCGCTTGACGCGACCCGTTCGGCTCCATAGGTTCAGCGTCGAACCCCTGACCGCTAGGAGACATGCACATGGCCACCGTTGCCGTAACCGACGCCACTTTCGACGCCGAAGTCAAGAATTCCGATATCCCCGTCGTGGTGGATTTCTGGGCCGAATGGTGCGGCCCCTGCAAGCAGATCGGCCCGGCCCTCGAAGAGCTGGCAACCGAAATGGAAGGCCGGATCAAGGTTGCCAAGGTCGATGTCGACAGCAACCCGAACTCCGCCGTCGCCATGGGCGTGCGCGGCATTCCGGCGCTGTTCATCTTCAAGAATGGCGAAGTGATCTCGAACCGCGCCGGCGCCGCCCCCAAGGCCGCGCTGCAAAGCTGGATCGAAGACAGCATCTGACACCTTCAGGTTATTACCTCGTGAACTGGGGTCGCGCAGCGCGCGGCCCCTTTTCTTTGGCCGCAAGACGCGCATGATCGCCGCATGACCCTGACCAATTCCGATATCGCCGAGCTGATCACGCTGCGGCATGATCTGCACCGCCACCCCGAGATCTCGGGCGAGGAAGCCGAGACCGCGCGCCGCATCACCACGGCGCTCGCCGCCGCGCCGCCCGATACCCTGCTGACCGGTCTCGGCGGGCACGGTGTGGCCGCGGTCTATGCCGGGGCCGAGAGCGGCCCGACGGTGCTCTTCCGCTGCGAACTCGACGCGCTGCCCATCGAAGAGCAGGGCGATCTGCCACACTGCTCGACCCGTCCGGGCAAGGGCCATCTCTGCGGCCATGACGGGCATATGACCGTGCTGATGGGGCTCGCGCGACTTCTGTCACGGCAGCGCCCGGCACGCGGCCGCGCCGTGCTGCTCTTTCAACCGGCCGAGGAAACCGGGGCAGGGGCCGCCGCCGTGCTGGCCGATCCGCAATTCGAGACTGTTACACCGGATTATGCCTTTTCCCTGCATAACATGCCCGGCCTGCCCCTGGGCCATGTCGGCCTGATCCCCGGCCCCGTGAACTGCGCCTCGCGCGGCATGGCTGTCACGCTCACCGGCAAATCCGCCCACGCGTCAGAGCCGGAAAACGGCACCTCGCCGATGGCGGCGCTCTCTCACCTCATGCCGCGCCTCACCGCGCTCAGCCACGGCACACCAAAGGACGATGGTTTCACCCTCGCCACCGTGACCCACGCCCAGATGGGCGCGCCCGCCTTCGGCATCGCCCCGGGCGAGGCCACCCTTTATGTCACGCTGCGCACGCTGACTGATGATCGCATGGCCGCGCTGTGCGAGGCCGCCGAAACGCTCGTGCAGGAGGCGGCCAACGCCCATGGCCTGACCTTCGCGCTCACCTATCACGATATCTTCGCCCATTGCGAAAACCACCCGGATGCGACCCAAATCCTGCGCAACGCACTCGACTCGCTCAGTATCGCCCATGACGACAGCGGCCTGCCGATGCGCGCCTCAGAGGATTTCGGCCGCTTCGGCCACAGCGCCAAAGCGGCCATGCTGTTCCTCGGCGCGGGCACCGATCACGCAGCACTCCACAATCCCGATTACGACTTTCCCGACGATCTGATCCCCATCGGCGCGCAAATCTTTCACCGCGTGGCGCGCGACCTGCTCGGGTGACGTCACCCTTGCACCCATCTCCCACCCCTTCCATATAGGGCGGACCAGAACGGAGGCCCTGACATGAGCGATTTTCCCGGTTGGCACGGCACCACCATCATCGGTGTGCGCAGGGGCGGCGAGGTCGTCGTTGCAGGCGACGGCCAGGTCAGCCTCGGGCAGACCGTGATCAAGGGCAGCGCCCGCAAGGTGCGCAGGCTCAGCCCCGGCGGCTATGACGTGGTCGCGGGCTTCGCCGGCTCCACGGCGGACGCCTTCACCCTGCTGGAACGGCTCGAAAGCAAGCTCGAGGCCACCCCCGGCCAGCTCCAACGCGCCTGCGTGGATCTCGCCAAGGACTGGCGCACCGACAAATACCTGCAAAAGCTCGAGGCGATGCTGATCGTCACCGATGGCGATCAGCTTTACGTCATCACCGGCGCGGGCGACGTGCTCGAACCCGAGCATGATATCGCCGCCATCGGCTCCGGTGGCAACTTCGCCCTCGCAGCCGCCCGCGGCCTCGCGGAGAAAACCGACCTCTCCGCCGAGGACATCGCCCGCAAGGCCATGTCCATCGCCGCCGATATCTGCGTCTACACCAATGGCAACCTGACGGTGGAGAAAATCACAAAATGACCGACCTGACCCCGCGCGAGATCGTCTCGGAGCTCGACCGTTTCATCATCGGCCAGCGCGACGCCAAGCGCGCCACCGCCGTCGCCCTGCGCAACCGCTGGCGCCGCAAGCAGCTCTCGGATGACCTGCGCGACGAGGTCTACCCCAAGAACATCCTGATGATCGGCCCCACCGGCGTCGGCAAGACCGAGATCAGCAGACGCCTCGCCAAACTCGCCCGCGCCCCCTTCATCAAGGTCGAGGCCACCAAGTTCACCGAGGTCGGCTATGTCGGCCGCGACGTCGAACAGATCATCCGCGATCTCGTCGACAGCGCCATCGTCCAGACCCGCGACTACATGCGCGAAGACGTCAAGACCCGCGCCCAACAGGCCGCCGAGGAACGCGTCATCACGGCCATCGCCGGGGAAGACGCCCGCGAGGGCACCCGCGAGATGTTCCGCAAGAAACTCCGCGATGGCCTGCTTGACGACACCGAGATCGAGATCGAGATCTCCGACAGCTCCAACCCCTTGGGCATGATGGACATTCCCGGCCAGCCCGGCGGCCAGATGGGGATGATGAACCTCGGCGATATCTTCGGCAAGGCGTTCGGCAACCGCACCACCACCAAGCGCATCACCGTCGCCGACAGCCACGATCTCCTGGTCAGCGAGGAGGCCGACAAGCTGCTGGATGATGAGGCCGTGACCCGCGTAGCGCTCGAGTCGGTCGAACAGAACGGCATCGTCTTTCTCGACGAGATCGACAAGGTCTGCGCCAAATCCGACGCGCGCGGCGGCGATGTCTCCCGCGAGGGGGTGCAGCGCGACCTGCTGCCGCTCATCGAGGGCACCACCGTCTCCACCAAGCACGGCGCGGTCAAGACCGACCATATCCTCTTCATCGCCTCCGGCGCCTTCCACATCGCCAAACCGTCAGATCTGCTGCCCGAACTGCAAGGCCGCCTGCCCATCCGGGTCGAGCTGCGCGCCCTGACCGAGGCCGATTTCGTCCGCATCCTGACCGAGACCGACAACGCCCTCACCCGCCAATACACCGCCCTCATGGGCACCGAGGAGGTGACGGTCGGTTTCACCGAAGACGGCATCGCCGCGCTCGCCCGCATCGCCGCCGAGGTCAACCAGTCGGTCGAGAACATCGGCGCGCGGCGGCTCTACACGGTGATGGAACGGGTGTTCGAGGAACTCTCCTTCACCGCCCCCGACCGCGCGGGCGAGTCCGTGACGGTGGACGCGGCCTTCGTCGAGGAGAACCTCGGCGAGCTGATGCGCTCGGCGGATTTGTCGAGGTATGTGTTGTAAGGGTGGGGGTGGACTGCCTGTGCTAGACATTGTTCCCACCTTCAAAAAACAGTGATTTCCTTGTTCTGCCCTCGATTACGAATATAGATTGACCTATGAGTTAGTCCGAATTCTCAAAGGATGGGCTTTTGTCGGGAAGAAAGAACCACCATGTTCCCCAGCTTTTACAAAGAGGTTTCGGAACCAAGAGTAAAAAATCTGTCCAAGTTTGGGTCTATAGCAAGGACAAGCCCCCTTATCCTACGTCTACAGCGAATTTTGGAGCGGAGCGAGACTTTTACATCGAAGGTGAAGACACGCTTGCTGATGACCTGATCACAGAGTTTGAGGGCGAGATACACGGCTTTATTCGATCCGTAGTGAACGGTGAAGAGCAGGCTCTTGAGGATCGGTCGACCATAGCGTCAATTATTGCCCACCTTGAAATACGATCTAAGTTTTTGCGTGAGGAAATGATGTTTCTCTCGGATTCCCTCTTGGGGGAGTTAAGGCATTATCTCTCGAAACCCCAAAATATGTTGCACTATCTGCGGAGTGCCGCAGCAGATAACCCTGACGTAATCCAAAACGGCATTGACGAATTGGGATTGAATGACGAGCAGAAAGTGCTCGCCAACGCTTGGCTGAAAGCAAATCTCGACCAGTTTCTTGAAGAGAATACGGCCATGTTCATGGCTCAGTTTCAACCGATACTCAGCGTACTGACTAGTCGTTTGGGAGAGGCCGTCAAAGGAGGCCATTTGAAAGCGCTGCGAATGGATGTGCGAGAGATCGGTCGACGCGAAGCTTATCTCGATCTGTCCTATCAAGTCATTCACTTCGAAGAACGGGAACTCGTACTGCCGGATACTATGGTCGCATTCTTAAAATCCAACGGCCGTGTAACACCGTTCTTGGATAAATCTGATAAAGTTGAAGAGATTTACCTTCCCTTGACATCACAGACGGCGCTCTACGGCTATAAAGGTGTTCCAACGCGGCGGAAACTCAGCGCCGTGAACAGAATTCTAGCTTCTTGCGCGGCTCAAAGATTTATTGCCGAGACAAACGACCGTAAATTTATCGCTTTGGCGTCTAGGATCGGGAAAAACGCAAAAATGATCTCCAGAGCAGAAATGCGGAAGATAATTCGTTCTGCTACCCTTGAAGTGTAAAGTGTTCGAGCGCAAGCTGCGTGGGCAATCCCGCTCTCCCTCCCCGTCATTCCCGCGAAAGCGGGAATCTCTCTCGCGCATGCTCGCCCATGTGACGCCCGCCTCACGAGATCCCCGCCTGCGCGGGGATGACGTTTCTTTCCTGTGACGTCTCGTCCCCTCAGCGCCGTCCCGTTGATCCCTTCCGGGGTAGCGCGTGCCGCACCGACGCGAGACCGCTAGCTTAGGGTGGGCAGTCCTACCCACCACCGCCGTCATTCCCGCGAAAGCGGGAATCTCCCTCCCATGTCACACCCTCCTCACGAGATCCCCGCTTTCGCGGGCATGACGTCTCTTTGTTTGGACGTCTCCATTCCCCAATTCCCACCCCGTGACCCCCGTCCGGGGCCGCGAAACCGGCACCGACGCAATACCGACAGAATACCGACGCGGTACAGCCCGCGCGAAAACCGCTTTTCTCTCCCCCCGTTTCACGCAAGGAAGGGGACATGCCGATTCTCGCATTCCTCCGCGACAACGCGCCCTGGCTCACCGCCGGGGTGTTGCTGACCTTTCTCAGCAGTTTCGGGCAGACCTATTTCATATCGGTCTTCGCCGGCGAAATCCGTGCGGGATTCGGACTAAGTCACGGAGAATGGGGCGGAATTTATACCCTCGGCACCACCGCCTCGGCGCTGGTGATGGTCTGGGCCGGGGGCCTGACCGACCATTTCCGCGTCCGCGTGCTGGCCCCCATCGTCCTGCTGCTGATGACCGGCGCCTGCCTTTTCATGGCGCTGAACCCGGTCTGGTGGCTGCTACCGCTGGTCATCTTCGCCCTCCGCTTCACCGGCCAAGGCATGATGAGCCACCTCGCCGTCGTAGCCATGGCCCGCTGGTTCATCGCCAGCCGGGGAAAAGCCTTATCTATCGCGACCTTAGGCAACGCGGTGGGGGAGTCTCTGCTGCCCCTGATCTTCGTCTCATTACTGATTATCCATGACTGGCGCATGCTGTGGGTGGCCGCCGCGGTGATGGCCCTGATCGGCATTCCGCTCCTCCTCCTGCTCCTCCGCCGCGAGCGCACACCGCAAAGCTGGGCCCAGACCAGCCAGTCGCTCGGCATGGACGGGCGGCACTGGACACGGGGCCAGACGCTGCGGCATTTCCTCTTCTGGTTCATGATCCCGGCGCTTCTGGGGCCCTCGGCCTTCAACACGGCGTTCTTCTTTCACCAGGTGCATATCGCTGAAATCAAAGCGATTTCCCACGTCGAGCTGGTGGCGATGTTCCCGCTCTATACGGTGGTGGGGATCGGTGCGATGGTGCTGTCGGGCTGGGCGCTCGACCGGCTGGGCACGGCGCGGCTCTTGCCTTTCATGCAATTGCCGATGGTCGTCGCCTTCACGCTCTTTGCGTTTTCCGAGGGGACGGCGATGCTGATCCTCGGCTTCGTCTTCCTGGCGCTGACCACCGGCGCGAACAGCACCCTGCCCAATGCCTTCTGGGCAGAATTCTACGGCACCGCCCATATGGGCAGCATCAAGGCGATGGCGGCGGCAATCATGGTCTTCGGCTCGGCCATCGGGCCGGGGCTGACGGGGCTGGGCATCGACCTCGGCCTAGGGATCGAGGCACAGTTCCTGCTGATTGCGGGCTATTTCATCTTCACCAGTGTGATGATGGCCATTGGCGTGACGCGCGCCCGCCCGCAGCTATCGCTGACGTCGTAGATAGACGTAATAGGCCCCGCCGCCGCCATGTTTCAGATGCGCCTCGCTGATTTGCAGGACCAGCGGCGCGAGCGGCATCATCTTGAGCCATTGCGGCACGTTGTGACGCAGGACGCCGTGGCGCACCGGGATTGGCCCACCGGGATCGCGATGCTTGCCCTTGCCGGTGACGACCAGCACGAGGCGCAGCCCTGCGGCGTGCGAGCGCTGGATGAAAGTGTTGAGCGCGGGATGCGCCTGATCGAGCGTCATGCCATGCAGATCAAGCTTGGCCTCTGGCATCAGCTTGCCGCGTTTCAGGCGCGCATGCGCCTTCTTGTCCATCTTCACAGGGGCATTGCCGATGCGTTCGGCAATTCCGGGCAGCACGTCATGGCCATGCGGCTGATCGTTGGCGGATTGGCCAATTGTGAAGGGCGCGACCGGGGTGGCGCGCGGTGTGACAGGCTTGGGCTTGGGCCTTGCAGTGTCGGTCAGGGTGCCGGGCTGCGGCCTTCGTTCGGGCGCAAGCGGCGTTGCCTTGCGCGCCACCTCCTTCCAGAGTGCCAACTCATCCGGGCGCAGGCGGCGACGGCTCACGGCTCTTGCTCCATCAGCATGGCATAGGCGCGCTGAATCGGCATCAGCACGACCATGCGCCCCGGATCGCGCAGCTTGCCCGCGGCAAGACCTGCCGCATCGCCGGTGCCGAAAAAGATGTCAGCGCGCTGCGCCCCCTTGATCGCCGATCCGGTATCCTGTGCAATCATCAGGCGGTGGATGGGGTCGGCGCCCGCCTTCTCAATCCAGACAGGCGCGCCCAGAGGCACGTAGGCCGGGTCGACCGCAACCGTGCGCCCGGTGGTGACGGAGCGGTTCATCGCACCCAGCGGGCCGCGCTCGGCAGGCACCTCGTCAACCCGGCGAAAGAACACGTAAGACGGGTTGTGCATCAGGAGTTCGCGTCCCTCGACCGGGTTGCGGCGTACCCAGTTCTTGATCACCTGCGCCGAGACCTGATGCACGTCATAGACCCCACGTCGCACCAGTTCGACGCCAATAGAGCGGTATTCATGCCCGTTCGCCCCGCCATAGCCTACCCGGATCACGCGCCCATCGGGGAGCCTAATTCTCCCAGAACCTTGGATTTGAAGGAAAAAAAGCTCCACCGGGTCATCCACCCAAGCGATTTCGAGCCCCCGCCCGCTCATCACATCCGTTTCGAGTATCTCGCGCCGCGTTAGCCAAGGGTTGCTACGTTTTGCTTCGGGCGGTTCGCGATAGACTGGATAGCGAAAACGCGCGTCCGGGCTCAGGGCCCCGTCCAGTTCTGGCTCAAAATAGCCGGTGAAAAGTGCGGGTTTGCCATCGTTGATGACGACAGGGCGAAAGAACAGCTCGAAGAATGCGCGGGCATCGGGGCGCCGACTAGCCAGAGCGCAGAGCGCACGCCAGTCCGGATCATCCAGATCGGCGCAGGTATTGAGAAACACCTCAAGGGCGGCGGCATGGTCATCCGCTTCCCAGTCGTCCAGCTCGCTGAAATCCAGAATGTTGTGCTGAATTTCCTGTGCAGCGACGGGCGGGGCTTGCCCGAAAAGGGCCAGCACCAACGCGATCGACCGCAGCGCGTCCGTCATTCGCCCGTGGCAACAAGCCGCCAGTTCGGATCGTCGGAGCCCATGACGCGCTCGTAGGTCCAGATATCCTTCTGGCGTTTGCTTTGTCCGGGTGCGCCCTCGATGATCTCGCCATTTGCATCGCGGACTATGGAAATCAACTCCCCCACGCAACGCACGTCAATTTCTGCGCTCTTGGTATCGAAATTGAACCGGGCATCCACCAGCGCCAGATCGCGGACTCCGAGAAATTCCGCTTCAATGGTCAAACCCTGTTTCTCGCGCTCATCAACGACCTGTGCGAACGCCTCGTACACATCGCGATCCATGAACGGCATCACCTCATCGAGCTTGCCCCGCTCGAAGGCCATGAGGATCATCTCATAAGCGCCACGTGCGCCCTGCAAGAAACCTGTGACGTTGAAATCAGGTTCAATGCGCTTCATCTCGGCCAGCGCGGATGCGGCGTCGGAGTCTTCGGGAACGTGGTCGATGATGTCATGATCGGGCCCACCCTCGATCACCTCAAAATCCCGGCGCGGGGTCTGGCCGGTGCGGGGCTGAGTGCGGGGCGGGCCTTCATAGCCGTCCCGAGTGCCCAGAACGCTTTTCAGCCGCAGGATCAGGAATATGGCGATACCGGCGAGTACCAGTAACTGCAGAATGGGCGAATTCATGGGCACCTCATGTTGTGCGGGGCATGGTAAGCACGGTCACTCGTCCTTATGTAGGGGACGCGATGGACCAAGTCCACCGTGAGGACCGGAAAACCAAGGAGGTCGCGCATGTGGCTTTTGCTCGCATTCATCGCAATCCCGTTGATCGAGATCGCGTTGTTCATTCAGGTCGGTGGGCTGATCGGGCTCTGGCCGACGCTGGCAATCGTGATCCTGACTGCGCTGCTTGGCACATGGCTCTTGCGGATGCAGGGGGCGGTGGCGCTCGCAGACCTGCGCCGCAGCTTTTCAGAGGTCGAGGATCCATCCGAGCCGCTGGCACATGGTGCGATGATCCTTTTTGCCGGGGCGCTCCTGCTGACGCCAGGTTTTTTCACCGACGTAGTGGGTTTCTGCCTTCTGACACCACCGGTCCGAAGATGGATCTTCATCGAATTGCGTAAGCGGGTGCGTGTCGCTCGGTTCGAGACCGGGCCGGGATCACGGCCCGAGACCCGTCCTCAGAGAGGGCCGGAGATCATCGAGGGTGATTACGAGGATCTCGACCCTCAGAAAACCGGCACAGGCGGTCACTCCGGATGGACAAAGCATTGAGGCACCGCCCGACGCCTGCTATGGAACATGCGATATTGATTTGAGCCGTCTATCAGGAGACTCCCATGGCAGAGCAAGAAAACGGGGCCGCCGCCCAGGAAACCCCACCGCTGCGCATGCACATCATGACGCAATTCGTGCGCGACTTGTCCTTTGAGAATGTTTTGGCACAGCGCGGGACCGGTGGAGAGGTCCAGCCCGACGTCCAGGTCGCCGTCAATCTCGATGCCAAGAAACGCTCGACCGAGCATCAGTATGAGGTTGCGACCAAGCTCAACATCACCTCACGCAACAAGGAAAATCAGGAAGCGCTTTTCGTCATGGAAATGGACTATGTCGGTGTTTTCCATGTTGAGAATGTGCCGGAAGAGCAACTTCATCCCTTCCTTCTGATCGAGTGCCCGAGGATGATCTTTCCCTTCATTCGCCGCATTGTCAGCGATGTGACCCGGGATGGCGGCTTCCCGCCGCTGAACCTGGAAAACATTGATTTCGTGCAGCTTTACCGCAAGGAAATCGCGCGTCGTCAGGCCGAATCCGGCGCTCAGACGGCAGACGCCTAACCTATCGGGACCAGATTGCCGCATCGCCCATTCGCTCGACAAAGGCGCGATGGGAGGTGCTTTCGTCTTCGCTGAGGCGCGAGGGCAGGGGCTGAGGGCGCGGCGCGGTGCGCCAGCATGCGTCCACAGACTGCCCGGGGTGATCGGCCGCATGTCCGGATGACAAGACAAGATCGGGCTGCCGCCCACCAATCAATTCCAGATAGACCTCTGCAAGAATCTCGGAATCGAGCAACGCGCCATGTAGCGTGCGCGCCGTGTTGTCAATAACAAAGCGCCGACAAAGCGCGTCGAGAGAGGCAGGAGAGCCGGGAAATTTCTGCCGCGCGATGGCCAGGGTGTCGATGGCCTGAGCCCAGGGCAGTTGCGGCAGGCGGAGCCAGCCCAGTTCGGCGTTGAGGAATTTCATGTCGAAGGCGGCGTTATGAATGACCAGCTTGGCATCGCCGATGAACTCGACGAAGGCATGTGCCACATCGCGGAACACCGGCTTGTCCTTCAGTGTTACCTCGCCAGGACGAGGCGGGCGCGGCGTGTCCAGAAGATCGGGTCCGATACCGTGCACGGAGAAAGCCTCATCCGGCATACCGCGCTCGGGATTTATGTACTGATGAAACGTCCGTCCCGTCGGCATGTGGTTATAAAGTTCGATGGCCCCGATCTCAACGATCCGGTCGCCGCTTTCTGGGTCAAAGCCGGTGGTTTCGGTATCGAGAACGATCTCACGCATGAAGCCGGTTCCTTCTGATATCGTCAATGACAGCGCGGACCTGCTCGTGGGCATGATCCATGTTGTCGGTTTCGATCACATAATCTGCACGGGCCAGTTTTTCATCATTCGGCATCTGCTTTCGCTTGATTGCCTCGAATTGACCGGCATCCAGGGTATCGCGTGCCAGAACGCGGGCGCGCTGCTCTTCATCGGTCGTGAAGACGACCGCGGTCGCATCAAGATACCGCTCCGCCCCTGTCTCGAACAAGAGCGGGATATCGAGCACGCTGATCGGCGCGGTTTGTCTGTTGAGAAAGGCCTCTCGATCCCGGGCTACCAGCGGATGCACAATTGCCTCGATCTTCTGCAAGGCATCCGGTTCATGCCGGATAATGTGCTTGAGAACCTTGCGACACACAACTCCTCCGCTGACCGCTTCCGGAAAAACTTGCGCCATGGGTGCGGCCGCCCCTCCGCCTTTGGCGTAAAGTCCATGCACTGCCGCATCTGCATCCCAGACGGGACAGCCTTCTTCGGCGAACATTCTGGCAGTGGTGGATTTTCCCATACCTATAGAGCCGGTGAGCCCAAGTCGAAATGTCATCGCAAAACCGCCGCGCGGGTCGCAGCATCGACCGTCGGGCGGGCACCGAACCATCGCTCGAACGCGGGCACAGCCTGATGCAGCAACATGCCAAGCCCGTCGACGGTAATGCATCCGCGTGCCCGTGCCTCCCGCAGGAGCGGCGTCTCCAGGGGCGCGTAAACCAGATCGGTTACCACAGCGCCTTTGCGAAGGCCGTCAAGGGGAACGCGCAAGGGCGGACAGCCGACCATGCCAAGCGATGTGGTATTGACGACGGTGTGGGCCTCATCAAGCATATTGCCAGCCTGTACCCAATCGACAACGGTGATGCGACGGCCAAATTCCTGCTGTAATGCCTCGGCGCGAAGGCGCGTGCGGTTCGAGAGCAGAATCTCGGGAACACCGACATCCAGAAGTGAGGCGATCACCGCCCGCGCAGCTCCGCCCGCACCCAGAACAGCCGCCGGCCCGCTGTCAGGCCTCCAGCCGGGGGCATTTTGGCGGAGGTTCTGGATGAATCCGTACCCATCCGTGTTGTCGGCATGAATCTGTCCATCCTTGCGAAAGATCAAAGTATTGGCGGCGCCGATCAGGGTTGCCCGGTCAGTAACCAAATCGGCGATCGACAGGGCCTGTTCCTTGTGCGGGACCGTGACATTGACCCCGACAAACCCGGCGCGCGGCAAAGCTCGCAAGACCGGTTCCAAGTCACCCGCCTCGACATGCATCGGAATATAGAACCCCGGAATGCCAAGCAGTTTTAGCCAGTGACGGTGCAATTGTGGCGATTTTGAATGCGCAATCGGGGATCCGATGACGCCCGCAAGCGGTATCCTGGACTGACTCATGTCGGCAAATCTCCTCGCCCGATGAGGAAAGACAAGAGATCGAGGAGTGGCAGGCCCAAGATGGTGAAATAGTCGCCATCCACGCGAGCAAACAGACGCACGCCCTCGGATTCAAGCTGATACGCGCCAACAGCCTCAGCGATATCCGGCCAGTTGCGGTCGACATAAGTCTCGATCGAGTCATCGGAGAGGGGTCGCATGGTCATATGCGCAACGCCGACATGTCGCCAGACCGGTTGACCCTCGCGGCACATGACGGCTGCACAGAGGAGATCATGGCGTCGCCCACGCAAGCTGACGAGTTGATCGCGCGCATCATTCCGAGATCGTGGCTTGGACAGGATCCGACCGTCCAGATCAAGCACCTGGTCGCAACCAAGAACAAGGGAGTCGGGAAATTTCCGGCTGATTTTCAGGGCCTTTTGTTCGGCCAGAGCATCAGCGGTGTCTCTGGGCGAGGCGCTTTCCTTCTGGAGTGCCTTGCGAATTGCGTCTTCATCAATGCCTGCGGGCGTCACATCCACTTGGATGTTGGCGTTTTCCAGCAGGACACGGCGTATCCTGGACCTCGAAGCAAGGATCAGTTTCAAGGACATGTGTATAACCCCGAGAAGATCGCAGGTATTTCTCGTGAACCCGCTTGTTTGTAATCCATCCAATATGAGGGATATCTTCAATCGGGAGGATTTCGAAGAGGTTTTCGAAAGAATATCCCCTTGGGGACAAGTATAAGTTCCGTTCGTAAAGATTGGACATTTTTACAATTAATCAACAGGAACGGGAGCGGCATGTTTCGGGGTTAGCCATCCTAAACCATTCTTTGTAAACGGTAAAAGTTCGAAAATCCCGATCCTGTAATACTCATACCGAGATATCCTCGGTAATGTCCAGTTGTGGGCTAATCGTGGGACAGTTTGATCATCAACAGTTTTTCCAATACCTACGACCTCTATTAAATATAAATCTAATTATTTTTAGGAAGTGTGTTCTGGCATTTCTTTCAAACCGGACAGGTTGATTGACGCTACCCAAAGAGACACGTATGAAGAGGCTGTGCCCGTTCTGGGTATCGTGATTCCCCTTTTGAGACAGCTCCGCACCGGTCCACGGTGAAGGCACAGGATATGTACATGTCTGATGATCGTTTGAATCTTTCTGATCTCAAGGCGCTCAGCGCCAAGGATCTTCTGGCAATCGCAGAAGAGCTCGATATCGAAAACGCCTCGACCATGCGCAAGGGCGAGATGATGTTTTCGATCCTGAAAGAGCGTGCGGATGACGGCTGGATTGTCTTTGGAGATGGGGTGCTCGAGGTCCTTCAGGACGGGTTTGGTTTCTTGCGGTCTCCAGAAGCGAACTATCTTCCAGGTCCCGACGATATCTATGTGTCTCCAGAGATGATCCGCCAATATTCCTTGCGAACGGGCGATACGATCGAGGGGGAGATGCGTCAGCCTGATGAGAGCGAACGCTATTTCGCGCTGACCTCGGTTACACAGATCAACTTTCAGGAGCCGGAACGCGCCAAGCACAAAATTGCGTTCGACAATCTTACACCGCTCTATCCGGATGAGCGGCTAACGATGGAGATCGAGGACCCCACGATCAAGGACCGCTCGGCGCGTGTTATTGATCTCGTCGCTCCTATCGGGAAGGGGCAGCGATCGTTGATTGTTGCACCGCCGCGGACCGGCAAGACGGTTCTGTTGCAGAATATTGCGAACAGCATCGAAAAGAACCACCCCGAATGTTACCTCATCGTCCTTCTTATCGATGAGCGTCCGGAGGAGGTCACGGACATGCAGCGATCGGTTAAAGGCGAGGTGGTGAGTTCAACCTTTGATGAACCGGCGACGCGCCACGTTGCTGTGTCGGAAATGGTTATTGAAAAGGCAAAGCGGCTTGTTGAACATAAGCGGGATGTGGTGATTCTTCTGGATTCGATCACGCGTCTGGGCCGTGCTTTCAATACGGTCGTACCAAGTTCCGGAAAGGTTTTGACCGGCGGCGTTGATGCCAACGCATTGCAGCGTCCGAAGCGGTTTTTTGGGGCAGCACGCAATATCGAGGAGGGCGGGTCTCTGACGATCATCGCCACGGCATTGATCGATACAGGAAGTCGGATGGACGAGGTGATCTTTGAGGAATTCAAAGGAACCGGGAACTCCGAGATCGTTCTTGATCGAAAGGTCGCGGATAAGCGCATTTTCCCGGCCATCGACATTCTGAAATCGGGAACGCGGAAAGAAGACTTGCTCATTGATCGCAACGATCTCCAGAAAACCTTTGTTTTGCGTCGTATTCTCAATCCCATGGGAACAACCGATGCAGTGGAGTTCCTGCTGTCAAAACTGAAGCAAACCAAGACGAATGCGGAATTCTTTGATTCGATGAACACGTAAGCCCAAAGCGAGGTCGTGCGATGGATACGATCTTTGCACTATCAACTATGCGTGGCAAAGCGGGAGTTGCGGTAATCCGTGTCTCGGGTCCAGCTGTGCCTTCCGTGATAGAGGAAGTCTGTGGCGAAATGCCGTCACCGCGTTACGCGACACTGCGGGTGCTGCGCGATGCGTACGGCGGACGTCTGGACGAGGCGCTTGTTCTCTATTTCGAGGATGGCGCGAGCTTCACGGGTGAACCTGTTCTTGAACTTCAGACACATGGCAGTCAGGCAGTTGTTGCCGCAGTCTTGAAGCGCCTTGATGCGCTTTCGGGTTTGCGGGCAGCTGATCCTGGCGAGTTTACCAGACGCGCGCTTGCGAATGAGCGGCTTGATCTGACACAGGTAGAGGCGCTTGCTGACCTGATAGATGCTGAGACAGAAGCGCAGCGGCAGCAAGCGATTCGACTGTTGTCGGGAGAGCTTGGACGCAAGGCTGAGCAGTGGAGGCACGCGCTTGTCAGGGCTGTGGCACTCGTGGAAGCAACGATTGATTTTGTCGATGAAGACGTGCCCGTGGATGTGACTCTGGAAGTTGTCCCTGTTCTTCAGAAGGTTATCAATGATCTTGAGGATCAGATAAAAGGTTTTGCTGTGGCAGAGCGAATCCGTGACGGATTTGAGGTTGCTATCCTGGGGCCTCCGAACATCGGAAAGTCCACCTTACTGAACGCGCTCGCCGGGCGTGAGGCTGCTATCACGTCGGAATATGCAGGCACCACACGGGACGTCATTGAAGTACGGCTGGATCTGCGTGGATTACCTGTGACCTTACTGGATACTGCGGGTTTACGCGAAACGAAGGACGCGGTGGAGACGATCGGTATCGAAAGGGCGAAGCAGCGTGCTCATGCTGCGGATCTTCGTGTGTTTCTTACGGATGGAGATTTACCACCGGATGACCTGCTCCGCGACGGCGACTTGGTGCTGTTGGGCAAAGGCGACTTGCGGGGAGGTTCGGAAGGCACTGTCTCCGGTTTGACCGGGAAGGGCGTTGATAGTCTGATCAATAAAGTGGGTGAGATCCTTGAACAGAGATCAGGCTCTGTGGGGGTCGCGGTTCGAGCACGGCATGAGCAGGCAATGCGTAACGCTCTGATTTCACTGAAGTCTACTCTAGCGTTTATCGCTAAGGGAGAGCTATCCTTGGATATCGCAGCTGAGGAATTGCACAGAGCTATTCGGGCTCTTGATTCTTTGGTAGGACGGATCGATGTGGAAACGGTACTCGATGAAATATTCTCAAGTTTCTGTCTCGGCAAGTAAGGAGCGTTTCACGTGAAACATTTCGATGTGATTGTCATCGGTGGTGGCCATGCCGGTGCTGAAGCGGCACACGCCGCTGCTCGAATGGGCGCGACGACGGCGCTTGTTACACTTTCCGAGCGTGATATCGGTACGATGTCCTGCAATCCCGCCATTGGCGGGCTTGGAAAAGGTCATCTTGTGCGAGAGATTGATGCCATCGACGGCGTAATGGCGCGCGTCGCCGACCGGGCAGGGATTCAATTTCGTTTGCTGAACCGTCGCAAAGGTCCGGCGGTGCAGGGTCCCAGGGCGCAAGCCGATCGGAAGCTGTATCGCGATGCTATGCAGGTAATGATCAAGGGGCAGGACCGTCTGAAAGTTGTCTTCGGCGAAGTCGCGGATTTCATCATGAACAAGGAGAGAGTTGCCGGCGTCTGCTTGAGTGATGGTACCGAAATTCGTGCGGGCGCGGTGGTGTTAACCACAGGCACATTCCTGCGCGGCATAATCCATATCGGCGGCACGTCGAGGCCTGGTGGCAGACTGGGCGATCCTCCGAGTCTCCGCCTTGCCGCGCGCATCGATGGCTTTGGTTTCCCCATGGGGCGCTTGAAAACGGGAACGCCGCCGCGACTGGACGGGAAGACGATTAATTGGGATAGTCTCGATTCACAGCCTCCGGACGACGATCCGGTAATGTTTTCGTTTTTCTCGAAGACGCCGTTCGCTAAGCAGGTATCCTGTGGAATCACGCATACGAATGAGCAAACGCACGAAATCATACGTCAAAACCTGGCGCATTCAGCAATGTATGGCGGTCGGATTGACGGCATCGGACCGCGATACTGCCCGTCGATCGAGGACAAGGTTGTCCGGTTCGGTGAGAAGGAGTCTCATCAGATATTCCTCGAACCCGAGAGCCTTTCGGATGACACCATCTATCCCAATGGCATATCAACATCTTTGCCTGAAGCGGTGCAGGAGGCTTATGTGCGCTCCATTCACGGTCTTGAACAAGCAAGGATCCTTCAGCCCGGCTACGCTATCGAATACGATTACATTGATCCCCGAGCCTTGGACCAGCGTTTATCTACGAAGAACGTTCCGGGCCTTTTTCTTGCCGGTCAGATCAATGGAACCACCGGATATGAGGAGGCTGCAGCGCAAGGCCTTGTTGCCGGTCTGAATGCCGCGCTTTATGTTCAAGAGAAAGAGCCGATCCGTTTCAGTCGGTCTGAGAGCTATATCGGGGTCATGATTGACGATTTGATAACCCGCGGGGTGAGCGAACCCTACCGAATGTTCACGTCACGTGCCGAGTTTCGTTTGTCGCTTCGCGCGGATAACGCAGACCAGAGACTGACACCGCTGGCTATCCGGATTGGTTGCGTGAGCGAAGATCGAAAACGTGTGTTCGGGGATCGACTTGAACGATTGCAGGCGGCGAAGGCGTCTCTGGTATCGCAAACCTATACGCCAAAACAACTCGTTTTGGCCGGGATCTCTGTGAACCAGGATGGCAAACGGCGGACGGGATTCGAGATCCTGGCGTTTCCCGAGGTCGAATTCGAGCATCTTTGCGCCTTGAACTCGAGTTTGAATGGTGTTGATGCTGATATCCGTCAGCAACTTTCAAACGACGCTTTGTACGCCAATTACGTTGATAGGCAGGCGTCCGATGTCGCGATGCTACGTCGGGATGAGGCACAGGCCATCCCGCGCGACTTCGATTACGATCTTCTTCAAGGACTGTCGAACGAGTTGAGGAGCAAGTTGAGTACCGTACGACCAGAGAATTTGGCACAAGCCGCGCGTATAGATGGTATGACGCCTGCGGCTTTGACGCTTATTCTCGCGCGACTGCGGCAGGAAGCTCGGGCCAGACGCGCATGACATTTGATCTCGGTGTTTCACGTGAAACACAGGAGCGCTTGGAGATTTACGTAGATCTCCTCAAAAGGTGGAACGAACGAATCAATCTCGTGTCGAAAACATCTCTCAACCAACTCTGGTCCAGACACTTCCTTGATTCCGCACAATTGCTGGATCTTGCCCCGAAGACCGCTTCGACATGGATCGACTTGGGCTCGGGCGGGGGATTCCCAGGTCTCGTCGTTGCTATCATTGGCTCCGAGCGCCATGCTTCCCTGTCGTGCACCCTGATAGAAAGCGACACTAGGAAGTCCGCTTTTCTGCGCACGGTGATACGAGAAACGGGCGTTCAGGCGCATGTTATCACCGATCGGATAGAAGCCGTTTCACCTCAGATGGGCGACATCGTGTCGGCCCGCGCTTTGGCGGATCTGACCACTCTGCTGGGCTTCGCCAAACGACACCTGAATCCAAGAGGCCGGGCTTTGTTTCCCAAGGGGGAAAACTGGACGAAAGAGATAACGGCTGCTCAATCCAAGTGGCAATTCAACTACAAGATTGATAAAAGCAAAACAGAGACTGGCCCCGTCATCTTGAGTGTCACAGGAGTGTCCCGTGCCTGACCCGATCCGCAACGTAACGCCGAAGATCATCGCGATCGCCAATCAAAAGGGTGGAGTGGGCAAGACGACGACCACCATAAATCTCGGCGCCGCCCTGGCTGAGACCGGGATACGCGTTCTTATCGTCGATCTGGATCCTCAGGGGAATGCCTCGACTGGCCTTGGCATAGACCCGGAGGCGCGTAACTACACCACCTACGACCTCCTGCTCGATGACATCCCGCTCGATGAGATAATCCAGAAAACGGCGCATGAGAATTTGAACATCATTCCTGCCACGGTCGATCTCTCCTCGGCGGATCTTGAGTTGATGTCCAATGAGAAGCGCAGCTTTCTGCTTCACGATGCACTTCGCCAGCACGCTATGGACAGCTTTCAGCTTGACGTGATCCTGATCGATTGCCCACCGTCTCTTAATCTTTTGACGATCAACGCCATGGTCGCAGCACATTCCGTGCTCATTCCGTTACAGAGCGAGTTTTTTGCGCTAGAGGGGCTGTCCCAGCTCATGCTCACGGTGCGCGAAGTGCGCCAGAGCGCCAATCCGTCCTTGCGGATCGAGGGCATTGTTCTAACGATGGTCGACACGCGCAACAACCTTTCCGCGCAGGTCGAAAAGGACGCGCGAGATAATCTAGGTGATCTTGTGTTCCAGACTAGAATTCCCCGAAATGTTCGTCTGAGCGAGGCCCCATCCTACGCGCTACCGGTCCTCAATTATGATCCTCAATCCAAAGGCGCTCAGGCCTATCGGGATCTCGCCCGAGAGTTGATGCAGAAGAGTACCCCAGTCGCCGCCTGAGCAGGAAGGAACGTTGAGATGAGTAGCAAGAAGATGCAAAGTCGGGGGCTTGGCCGCGGCCTCTCGGCCTTGATGGCCGATGTCAACGAAACTGCCGCGAAACCCGATGGACACACATTGCGCCAACCCGACATGATGGTGCCCATTGAGCGGGTCCACCCGAACCCGGAGCAGCCGCGCCGCCATTTCGATACGGACTCCCTTGCGGATCTGTCGCGGTCCATTCGGGAAAAAGGTATAATACAACCGCTGATTGTTCGACAGAACCCGCGTCAGGCCGCTGCCTATGAGATCGTTGCAGGGGAACGCCGTTGGCGCGCGGCACAAATGGCGCAGCTGCACGAGATTCCGGTCATTGTACGAGATTTCAGTGACACCGAGGTTCTTGAGGTTGCGATCATCGAGAATATCCAGAGGACCGACTTGAACCCGGTGGAAGAAGCGACAGGCTATAGTCAACTCATGACCAAATTTGGCCATACGCAAGAAAAGCTCGCCGAAGTCCTAGGCAAGAGCCGAAGCCACATCGCCAACGCCGTGCGCCTCCTGAACCTGCCAGAGGAGGTGCTGACCTATCTGCGCGAGGGGCGGTTGTCCTCGGGCCATGCGCGGGCCCTCATAACATCCGAAGATCCGACGACATTGGCCCGCGAAGTCATTCGACGCTCTCTTTCCGTCCGTGAAACTGAAAAACTTGCCAAGTCCGACGTGGCTTCCGGCCAGGCCACGAAAAAATCCGGGAGCGCAAAGTCCGGCTCGACCGTGAAGGATGCCGATACCGTAGCGCTCGAGGAAGACCTTTCGGCGAATCTTACGATGTCCGTTTCCATTGACCACCAGCCAGGACAAGAGACCGGACAGATCACAATCCGCTACACGTCTTTGGAGCAACTCGATCGGCTTATTGGTATGCTCAGCGTGTGATGACTATCACTGGTCTGGCAAGATCTCGGTAAGGATCGTATTCAGCACGGGAATCCCTCGCCGTGTCGCCATCAGGCGCGTGCCGCGACGTTCTAGCATTCCAATTTCCTCAAGATGGCGCACACAATCCTCGTCCAGAGAGGATCCGTTCAGCGCGGTAAACCGGGTCATGTCAATCCCCTCGCGAATGCGGAGCCCCATGAGGAGATACTCAGCGGCTTGCGTTCCTGGCGAAAGTGGTGTGCTGCACCGCTCGGTTTGACCGCCCTCGGCCTCCGTAAGCCAGCGCTCTGGTTGCAGCCACGTTTCCGTCGCATACCTCTGACCTGCACGCGTCACCCGGCCGTGCGCACCGGGGCCGATCCCGATATAATCTCCGTAGCGCCAGTAATTCAGGTTATGCTTGGATTCCGCACCGGGTTTGGCATGATTAGAAACCTCATAGGCGCCCATGCCGGCTGCGTCGCAGATCTCCTGCGTTATAAGATACATGTCCGCAGCGAGATCGTTTTCAGGCAAACCTTTCAGGGTTCCAGCGGCGTGACGCATCCCGAAACCGGTACCGTCCTCAATGGTCAGTTGGTAGAGTGACAGATGCTCACCAGTCAAGGTTAACGCCTGTCTAAGCTCGTCCTGCCAATCTTCCAATGTCTGGTGCTGGCGGGCATAGATGAGATCGAAGCTCACCCGCTCGAAATGTGCCGCTGCCACATCCAGCGCCTTCTCTGCCTCTGCAACAGAGTGCAATCGTCCAAGCCTCTTCAGATCCGGATCATTTAGGGCCTGCACCCCCAACGACACACGAGAGACGCCTGCGGATGCATAGGCACGGAATCGACCTGACTCCACCGAACCGGGATTGGCCTCGAGTGTCACTTCAAGGTCGTTCGCGACCGGCCAGCGTTTACGGATGCGCTCCAGAATCGCTGCGACGGTTGCCGGGTCCATGAGGCTGGGTGTTCCACCCCCAAAGAAGACCGATCCGAGAACGCGGCCTGAAAGCGCGTCCGCATATCGGTCGATTTCAGCAAGATAGGCATCCCGCCAGCGTGCCTGATCAATTTCACGCGCGACATGGCTGTTGAAATCGCAATAGGGGCATTTTGCCTCGCAGAACGGCCAATGCAGGTAGAGCCCAAAACCCCCGTTCTGCCAGTCCTCAGCCAAAACAAGCCGCCACGAATTTCGAGAACGCATCGGCCCTATGGCTTATGCGGTTCTTCTGGTGGCCGTCCATTTCGCCAAAAGTCAGTTCATGACCCAGCGGTTGAAAAATCGGGTCATACCCATGCCCCTCCTTGCCGCGCATCGGCCACACGAACCAGCCCTCAGCGAACCCATCGAAGACTTCATCCGTTCCTTCCGGCCAGGCCAGTACGAGCGTGCAACAAAAACGCGCCGTCCAAGGCTGAGGCGCCTTGCCTGCCACCAGCTCGTTATGAGCCCGCGTCATTGCCATGACAAAGTCACGGCCAGTCTCTGTTTCAGCCCAATTCGCGGTATAAACTCCCGGCGCGCCGCCAAGGGCGTCGATCATGATGCCGGAATCGTCAGCCAAGGCCGGGAGGCCGGTGGCCTTAGCGGCCGCATGGGCCTTGATCCTGGCATTGCCGACGAAGGTCGCTTCGGTTTCCTCCGGTTCGCTCAGCCCCATCTCGGCGGCACCCTTAACCATGACGCCGAAGGGAGCCAGAAGCGTTATGATCTCTTCGAGTTTGCCGACGTTATGTGTGGCCACCAGAAGAGCATCTTCGGTAAACTTACGCACCGGTCGCCTCGCGCTGTTTTGCGACAAGACTACTCACTCCGGATTCCGCCAGGTCGAGCAACGTGTTCATTTCATCCCGACTATAAGTCGCTCCTTCAGCACTCATTTGCACCTCAATCAGTCGCCTCGTTCCGGTCATGATGAAATTTCCGTCGACGCCCGCTTCGCTGTCCTCCGGATAGTCAAGATCGAGGACAGGCTGACCGGCATAAATTCCACAGGAAACCGCCGCCACCGGATCGACCATCGGATCGCTGATCACATCCCCTGCCTTCATAAGTTTCGCGACCGCGAGACGCAGTGCAACCCAACCGCCGGTAATCGACGCACAGCGCGTGCCCCCATCCGCCTGAATGACATCGCAATCCACGGTAATCTGACGCTCGCCCAGTGCCACACGATCCACTCCGGCACGCAGCGAGCGCCCGATCAACCGTTGGATTTCAACCGTGCGGCCGCCCTGCTTGCCAGCCGTCGCCTCGCGCCGCATGCGGCTCCCGGTGGAGCGCGGAAGCATGCCATACTCCGCCGTCACCCAGCCCAATCCTGTTCCCTTCACGAAGGGCGGCACCCGGTCCTCGATTGTCGCCGTGCACAGAACATGCGTGTCGCCCATCTTGATCAGGCAAGAGCCCTCGGCATGCTTCAACACGCCGGTATCGATTGAAACTGGCCGCATTTCACTTAAATCTCTACCCGAAGGCCGCATTTCGTTCCCCTTTTCGCTTTGGCTCGGGGATACATGCGGCGGGCCCCGGAAGGCAAGCCCGATTGACCTTTGCCGCAGCCCGTCTTTAATGGCGGGTCAGACAGGAACCGTGCCGAATGAACGACGCCAGCAAGATTCTGGATCAGCTCAACGACCGCTCGCGCGAGGTGTTTCGGCGTGTGGTCGAGACTTATCTCGCCCATGGCGACCCGGTAGGCTCCCGTACTTTGACTCGAGACTTCAGCGAAAAAGTCAGCGCGGCAACGATTCGCAACGTGATGCAGGATCTCGAATATATGGGTCTTCTTGGAAGTCCTCATATCAGCGCCGGGCGCGTACCGACCCAAGAGGGGCTACGCATGTTCGTTGATGGCCTCCTCGAGGTGTCTGACCTCGAACTCTCTGACCGCCGCATGATCGACGCCACCGTCACCAGCAATTCCCAAGATGTGGGGGGCATTCTTGATCGAATCGGTTCGGCGCTCTCGGGGGTTACGCGTGGCGCATCTCTGGTTCTGGCACCCAAGCACGAGGCCCCGATCAAGCACATAGAATTCGTAAGCCTCGCCCATGACCGCGCATTGGTCGTGCTGGTGTTTTCCGACGGACATGTGGAGAATCGAATCTTTACGCCCCCACCCGGCCAAACGCCCAGCTCGATGCGAGAGGCTGCGAATTTTCTAAACGCGTTGATCGAGGGGCGTACCCTCTCGGATGTTCAGCGCGTCATCGCGTCCGAGATCGATAAACGCCGCCAGGAAATCGACACATTGGCACAGGCTATGGTCGATAGTGGTCTTGCGGTCTGGGACGGCGAGGGTGACAATTACGAGCGCCTGATCGTCCGCGGACGCGCGAATCTCCTCGGTGCCGGGGCCGAGGACGAAGAGCTTGACCGCATCCGCATCCTATTTGACGACTTGGAGCGCAAGCGCGACATTGCGGAATTTCTCGAATTGGCCGAGGAAGGCGAGGGCGTGCGCATCTTTATTGGCTCGGAGAACAAACTTTTCTCACTTTCGGGTTCCTCTTTGGTCGTCTCTCCATATATGAACGCTGACCGTAAGATCATTGGTGCAGTCGGGGTCATCGGCCCGACGCGCCTGAATTATGGGCGGATCGTGCCGATCGTGGACTACACCGCACAACTGGTAGGCAAACTGATCTCCGACCGGAGTTAGAGGTGATAAATGGCAGAGCCGAAAGAAGACAGCTTCCTTGACGATATCGAAGAGGCGGCGGCAGAAGAGCACGAATATTCCGGAGGCGAAATCTCCGATGAGGCTGCGGAAATAGATGCGCTCCGGGCCGAGCGGGACGCACTTCAGGACAAGTTCATGCGCGCACTCGCCGATGCCGAGAACGCGCGCAAGCGTTCTGAGAAGGACCGACGCGAGGCCGAGAATTACGGCGGCTCCAAGCTCGCACGCGACATGCTGCCCGTGCATGACAATCTCAAGCGCGCGCTCGACACGGTAACCGAGGACCAGCGTGCCGGTTCCGCTGCCCTGTTCGAGGGGATCGAATTGACCCTGCGTGAGTTGCGCAACGTCTTTGCCAAGCATGGCATCACCGTCATCGACCCGCAGGTTGGCGACCGGTTCGACCCCCAGCATCACGAGGCGATGTTCGAGGCCCCGCTGCCTGGTACCAAGGCGGGGGAGATCATTCAGGTCTCAGCCCAGGGCTTCATGCTGTATGATCGCATCCTGCGCCCGGCGCAAGTCGGCGTATCGTCCAATCGCGACTGACGACAGGGCGGGGCATTACCCCGCCTTGGCCGCCAACCCTTTCAATTCATAAAGCAGATCCAGCGCCTCACGCGGGCTGAGCGTGTCGGGAAGAATATCCTCCAGCCGCGTCTCCACCTCCGAACGGCGCAGCGGCACCGGGGCAGGGGGCGGCGTCGCGGCAAAGAGCGGCAGATCGTCGATCAGCGCCTTTTGCGCACTACCGCCCTCCCGCTCGCCTTTCTCAAGCGCGTCAAGCACCACCCGCGCCCGTGCGACCACAGTCTCGGGCAGACCAGCGAGTTTCGCCACCTGAACCCCGTAACTGCGATCCGCCGCGCCGCGCCGCACCTCATGCAGGAAAATTACGTCGCCGTCATGTTCCTTGACTGCCACGGTGGCGTTGTCCACCCGCTCGAGCTTGTCACTCAGATTGGTCAGCTCATGGTAATGGGTCGCAAAAAGCGCCCGGCAGCCATTCACGTCATGCAGATGTTCGAGCGTCGCCCAGGCGATGCTGAGCCCGTCATAGGTTGCCGTGCCACGCCCGATTTCGTCAAGGATAACAAGCGCATGATCGTCCGCCTGATTTAGAATCGCTGCCGTCTCGACCATTTCCACCATGAAGGTCGAGCGCCCGCGCGCCAGATCGTCTGACGCGCCCACCCGGCTGAAAAGCTGGCTGACCATTCCGATATGCGCCGATCGCGCGGGCACATAGCTGCCCATCTGCGCCAAGAGCGCAATCAGCGCGTTCTGCCGCAGAAAGGTCGATTTACCAGCCATGTTCGGCCCGGTCAGCAGCCAGATATCACTCTCTCCGCCGAGAGCGCAATCATTGGCAATGAACGGCGCGCCACCCTGCGCTCGCAAGGCCCGCTCAACCACCGGATGCCGCCCGCCTTCGATCTCCAGCGCACGGCTCCCATCTACCTTGGGGCGACACCACTGCTCGGCCTTCGCAAGATCAGCCAATGCCGTGGCAAGGTCGAGCTCGGACAAGCCACGCGCAACCTGCGCAATCTTTGGCGAAAGCTCCAGAATCGCGCCCTTCAGGCTTTCAAAGAGGCGCTTCTCGATCTCCAGCGCCCGCCCTCCGGCATTGAGGATACGGGTTTCCATCTCGCTCAGCGGCACGGTGGTAAAGCGGACCTGATTGGCCGTGGTTTGGCGATGCTTGAACGTCTCGTTCAGCGGTGCCGCCAGCATCTTCTCCGCATGGGTCGCCGTGACCTCGACGAAATAACCTAACACGTTGTTATGCTTGATCTTAAGCGAGTTGATCCCGGTCTCGCGGATATAGTCGCCCTGCATGGCCGCAATCACACTGCGCCCTTCATCGCGCAGCTTGCGTGCCTCGTCGAGATCGGTGTCATATCCCGGCGCGATGAACCCGCCATCGCGCGCCAACAGTGGCGGTTCCGCAACAAGCGCCCGATCCAGCAGATCAATCAGCGCGTCCTGCCCGGTCAGAGCCGAGGTGGCCTCGGCCAGCAGGGGCGGCAACTCGATGCCGTCCAGACGTTCCGCGATCTCCGCCGCCTGTCCCAGCCCGCTCCGAACCGCCGCCAGATCGCGCGGTCCACCCCGGTCCAGACCCAGCCGAGATAACGCGCGGTCCAGATCTGGAACCCGGCGCAACGTCTCACGCAAATCTGCCGACATGCGGCCCTGTTCCACAGCAAAACCCACCGCCTCCAGCCGGTCCTGTACCACCTCCAGCTCCCGGCTCGGGCTTGAGAGCCGCCGCTCCAGCAGCCGCCCGCCGCCCGCGGTCACCGTCCGGTCAATCGTTGTCAGCAGCGATCCTGCTCGCTTGCCATCCAGCGCATGCGTGAGTTCCAGATTCCGCCGGGTTGCGGCATCAATCTGCATAACCCGTGCCTGCACCTCTCGGACCGGCTGGCGCAGCAATGGCAGCTTGCCCTTCTGCGTGATCTCCAGCCATTCGACAATCGCCCCCATCGCCGCAGTCTCGGGACGGGTGAATTGCCCATAGGCCTCCAGTGTACCGACGCCAAAAAGCGCGCAAAGCCGCTTCTCACCTGCCGTGCTGTCAAACGCGGCCTGTCCCAAAGCGGTCAGCGACGCACCGCAATCAGACACCGTATCGGCCAAGTTCGCCTCATCTCCCTCCGACACAACCACTTCCCGCGGGGTCAATCGCGCCAGTTCGGGCCCAAGCCGCGCGGCAGATAGCGGCATGACGTGAAACGCACCGGTGGAAATATCGACCCAGGCCAGCGCCCCGTCGCCGCGCACCTGCGCGAAGGCCGCAAGGTAATTGTGCCGCCGCGCGTCAAGCAGGCTTTCCTCGGTCAGCGTACCGGGGGTCACCAGCCGCACCACCTCGCGCCGCACCACCGATTTCGAGCCGCGTTTCTTCGCCTCCGCCGGGTCCTCCATCTGCTCGCAGACCGCGACCCGAAATCCCTTGCGAATGAGCGTCAGCAGATAGCCCTCGGCGGAATGCACCGGCACCCCGCACATGGCGATGTCTTCGCCCAGATGCTTTCCCCGCTTGGTCAGCGCGATATCAAGCGCCTCGGCCGCCGCCGCTGCGTCATCAAAGAAAAGCTCATAGAAATCGCCCATCCGGTAGAACAGCAACGCCCCTGGATATTCGGCCTTGATCTCCAGATATTGCGCCATCATTGGCGTCACGGCCGCGGCTGCGCTGGTCACTTTTGCCCCCTGATCTGCTTGCGGCTGACCTTACAAACCCGCAGCCACGCGCGAAAGCCCAAACCGCGTTTCGGTTGAGCGCCGCGCAAGCCCTCGCTATGCAGGATACAGCTTGGTCAAGCCTGGGCTCGAAGATGTGGAAAACGGATCCGAACCCGGTTGGCGCCCATAAGATCAGCTTTATGATGTAGGGTAACGCATGATCTATTCATTCGGCTCGATCAATGTCGATCACGTCTATCGCCTGTCGCGCTTGCCCGCCCCGGGCGAGACGCTGGCGGCGGATACCTACACACGCGTCTTGGGCGGCAAGGGCGCCAACCAATCCATTGCCACCGCCCGCGCCGGTGCATCTGTGGTGCATATCGGAGCGGTCGGGCAAGACGGAGACTGGATGCGCAGAACGCTCGCAACAGAAGGGGTGAGTGTGGACCACCTCGTTACGCTCGATACCGTGTCGGGTCATGCCGTGGTCATGGTCGATGCGTGCGGCGAAAACGCCATCGTGCTCCATCCCGGGGCCAATCGCAGGGTGCCGGTCCCGTTGATCGAGGCCGCGCTAGGCCACGCACGGCCCGGCGACTGGCTGCTGATGCAGAACGAAACGAGCGGCCAGGTCGAGGCCGCACAGCGTGCCCGCACCCTGGGTCTGCATGTCGCCTATTCCGCCGCACCGTTCGATGTGGCGGCGGTGCGCGCCGTGCTGCCTTTTGTGTCGCTCCTCATCCTAAACGCGATCGAGGCCGGACAGCTCTCACAGAAGCTTGGCGCGGTTGACGTGCCGCTGATGCTCGTGACCCGAGGGGCCGATGGTGCGGAATTGTTCAACGCGACATCGGATGAAACACTATTCGTTCCCGCCTTTTCCGTTACTGCGATTGATTCGACCGGCGCCGGCGACTGTTTCGCAGGATATGCGGTGGCGGGCCTCGCCGCTGGTCTTGCGCCGAGTCAGGCGTTGCGCCGCGCCTCTGCCGCAGCGGCGCTTCAGGTCCAGCACCCCGGCGCGTCGGTGGCGATTCCGACCGCAGCGGAGGTTGATGCCTTTCTTGCCGCTCAGGACTGACCGGCAAAGGGCGCCTCATTACCCCAAAGCTCTTTCACTCGCGCATCGCGTCCGCAGGCGTCACGGTAGAGCTTGTAGGCGCTCGCCTTGGTGCGGGGCCCGAACCGCGTCAGCACGATATTGCCGCTCTTGTAATAATCCTGATGGTAGGCATCGGCTGGCCAGAAGCGATCGAGCGGCAGGATGGGTGTGACAATGGTTTGGCCCAATGCGTCGGTCGCATTCTCCTTTGCCGTTTTTGCGAGCCTGTTTTCTGCTTGATCAGAGACGAAGACCCCGGTCTCATAACTCTCGCCCCGATCACAGAACTGGCCGCCGTCATCTGTCGGGTCGACCGAGCGAAAGAAGAGGTGGAGCAGTTGTTCGCGCGTCACCCGCGTGGGGTCGAAGGTGATTCGAACCGCCTCCAGATGGCCGGTGCCGCCGCTGGTCACCTGTTTGTAGGTGGGATTCTCGACCGTGCCGCCGGCAAAGCCCGACTCGGCCTCGATCACGCCCTTCACCTTCTCGAAATCGGCCTCGACGCACCAGAAGCAGCCGCCCGCCACAACGAGCGTTTGCGTGTCTGCCGCGCGCGCCTCCTTCGCTTGCAGGCAGAGGCCGACCACGATCAGCGCCGCTAGTGTCGCCGCCTTGAGTTCCCGAAGATATGCCACCATTGAAATGCCCTCCTGTTCGCCTTCAGTCTGACGCAAAACCGGCCTCACACCAATCGACGAGCCTGTGAGGTCACGCCCTGTTGAGCGATATTTCGCCCTTGGCACCGGATTTCGGCGGACATACGCTGCACCGAAAACCGTGAGGGGACCACGATGACCGACCACCAGACGACCCATGCCGCGCAAGAGGACGCGCGAAATGAAGAGATTCTGATCTGGCTTAACGGGCGCATTGTCCCCAAGGCCGAGGCGCTGGTGAGTGTTTATGACAGCGGCTTCATGCTGGGCGACGGCGTGTGGGAGGGGATGCGCCTCTATAACGGCAAATGGGCCTTCGTCGACGAGCATCTGGATCGCCTCTTCGAGGCCGCGCGCGCCATAGATCTCGATGTCGGTATGACCCGGAATGAGGTGTTTCAGGCCATCACAGACACACAGCACGCAAATGGCATGACCACAGATGCCCATGCGCGCCTCATGGTCACAAGGGGGATCAAGACGCGGCCCTTCCAGCATCCGTCGCTCAGCCAGCAGGGCCCGACGGTGACCATCATCATGGAACACTCACAGCCGAAAATTACCCGGTCGATTCGCCTTGCCACCGTGCCGCATATCCGAGGACTGCCGATGACGCAGGACCCCAAGCTCAATTCCCATTCCAAGCTCAATTGCATCCTCGCCTGTATTGCGGCGGAAAAGGCCGGCGCCGACGAGGCGCTGATGCTTGATATCCACGGGTTCGTGAACACCACCAACGCCTGCAACTTCTTCATCGTGCGCAAGGGCGCGGTCTGGACGTCCACGGGGGATTACTGCATGAACGGCATCACCCGGCAAAAGGTGATCGACCTTTGTCGCGAGGAAGCCATCCCGGTTTACGAGAAGAACTTTTCCCTGGTCGAGGCATATGGTGCGGATGAGGCGTTTCTCACCGGCACGTTCGGGGCACAAACCCCGGTCAGTGAAATTGACGGGCGGCAGATCGGAGATGGCGGGCAAGGGCCGATGACCAGCCGCATTCAAGAACTCTACAACGCTCTGATCCAGCGGGAAACGCGGTAAGGCGGCACATTTGCGCTAGGTGGATGTGACGATGTAGGGAGTCTCGAACCAGAATTCCTCAAGGTTGGCACCGGGGCCGATGCGGTCGATAACGGCGAATTGCCCTGCCTCATTCAGCGGGGTCAGCACCCCGTGCCAGACGCCGCGATGCAGGTTGATCGCCTGCCCGGGTTTGGTGATGAAGGCGCGCGGCGCGCCGGGCGCTCCTTCTGCATCCTCTGCCACGATCACGAGGCACGTCAACGGCCCCAGCGGGAGGAAAGCCTGACTGCCCAAAGGGTGCCGCTCGACCATCTCCACGACATGCGGCAGGTGGCGGGCCTCTGCGTCGAACAGGCTTATTCCTGCCCGCCCGTCGCTGAAATCGAGCTGCGCCAGATCGCTATGCCGCGCGCAGAGGCCCTGATTGATCATCGCGGTCGGCGTCGCCCGGGGCTCTATCACGTCGCCGAAGGGTGCGAAGTCACAAGCTGTCAATGGCGCAGCGGTGAGGGGGATGGGGTCGCTCATGTCAACATGTCCCGCAGGCGCAGGGCGGCGATGCGCTCGACCTGTCGGCAGGCCTCGGCGAACTCGGCCTCGCTGTCCTGGACCAACCGCCGCTCCATCGCGGCGAGAATGCCTGCGGTGTCGTGGTCACGGACCGCGATGATGAAGGGAAAGCCGTGCCGCGCCATGTAATCGGCGTTGAGCCGTTCGAAGGCGGCGCGGTCCGCATCGCTGAGCCGGTCGAGGCCCGCGCCTGTCTGTTCTGCCGCGCTCTCTGGACTCACTCGCCCGGCGGCGGCCAGTTTTCCCGCCAGATCGGGATGCGCGCGCAAGACACCAAGTCGTTCCTCGTGGCTGGCGTTGCGGAACGCGCGGCAGAGCGCGTTATGCACCCCCGCCGCGCAATCATACGCCGGGCCGAGTTCGAGCGCATGGGCGCGCTCGGCCACCCAGCGCGAGTGTTCGAATACTCCGCCGAAGCGCGCGACAAAGCGGGATTGATCCATTTCGCTGGGGCGTTCGGGGTGCGCGGGCGGATGCGTGCGCGCCCAATGCTCGGCGATGTCGATGCGGCGCGGGCACCAGACGCCGTCGAAGCCCTGGATATGCTCGATGAAGCGGCGTAGCCCGGCAATCTTGCCGGGCCGTCCGATCAGGCGGCAATGAAGGCCCACGGTCATCATCTTCGGCGCGCCCGCCACGCCTTCGGCATAGAGCGTGTCGAACGTGTCGCGTAGATAGCTTTCGAACTGCTCGCCGGTGATCCAGCCGGGCGAGGTGGCGAAACGCATATCGTTGCATTCGAGCGTGTAGGGAATGATCAGTTGACCGCACCCGGACACGTCTACCCAATGCGGCAGGTCGTCGTCATAGGCGTCGGAAATATAGGCGAATTGCCCTGTCTCGGCGGCCAGCCGCACGGTATTGGTGCTGCAACGCCCGGTATACCAGCCGCGTGGCGGCGTGCCGGTGACCTCTTCGTGCAGACGAATCGCCTCGGCGATGGCCGCGCGCTCTTCGTCCTCGGGCATGTCCTTGTGCTCGACCCATTTCAGGCCGTGGCTGGCGATTTCCCAATTGGCCTCCTGCATTGCCACCACCTGCTCGGGGCTGCGGGCGAGGGCCGAGGCGACGCCGTAGATCGTCAGGGGAATGCCCGCGCCGGTGAAGAGGCGATGCAGCCGCCAGAACCCGGCGCGCGCGCCGTAGTCGTAGATCGATTCCATGTTCCAGTGGCGCTGTCCGGGCCAGGGGGCGGCACCGGGAATATCCGACAGGAACGCCTCCGAGGCGGGATCGCCATGCAGCACGCAATTCTCGCCGCCCTCTTCGTAGTTGAGGACGAATTGCACGGCGATGCGCGCCCCGCCCGGCCAGTGCGGATCGGGGGCGTTCGGGCCGTGGCCGCGAAGATCACGAGGGTAACGTTGCATCAGTCTCCACCGGTTGTTGCGCGCCGGGTGCCCGGCGGTGTCAGTCTAGGGCAAGCAGATCAAAAGCACTTTCCAATATCACTTGAAAGAGTTGTTTCCGAATATGCGTGCCGCCACCTTGTGCAGGGCGCATGGCCTGAGCCATGTTACGACTTGACGAAGGGGGTCGAGATGACTGGCTATCTGACGACGCATGTTCTGGATACGGCACGCGGGCAGCCCGCTGCCGGGCTGACGATAGAGCTGTTCCGGATGCAGGGCGAGACGCGCACGCATATCCGCACGCTGACGACCAATGGCGATGGCCGCACCGATGGGCCGATCCTCCCCGAGGACGCCTTCGCGCCCGGCACCTATGAGCTCGTGTTTCATGCCGGAGCCTATCTGGAGGCGGTGGGTTTGGCTGCAGATGGCCCCCGGTTTCTCGACCTGGTGCCGATCCGCTTCGGCATAGCGGAGGCCGCGCATTACCATGTGCCGCTGCTGCTGTCGCCGTTCGGGTATTCGACCTATCGGGGGAGTTGAGCCGCGTGTCGGCGCGCCGCCGCCGACATTCACTCCGGCATCGCCGCCAGGATACGCTCGATCATGAATTCGATCAGCAGCCGCGCCTTGGGGTCCTGCCGTCGTTTATGCGGATAGAGACAGGCCATCTGGATGGGCACCGGCGACTCACTCTCCAGCACCGGGACAAGACGGCCCGCCTCGAGATGGTCATGCACCTCGAACCGGGGTTTGAGGATGATGCCGTGCCCGTTGAGCGCCCACTGCGTCAGCGCATCGCCATGATCCGACTCAAAAGGGCCAGAGACCGAGATGCGCCGTACTCCGTCGGGCGTGCGTAGCGGCCACTGGAATTCGGGCGCGCCGGCATAGCGCAGGTTCAGACAGTCATGCGCGCCCGAGGCGAGGCTTTCGCTGGATTCGGGCAGACCCTTGCGCGCGATATAGGCGGGTGCAGCGCAAAGGATGCGTTCGCAATCGGCAATCTTGCGGATGCGGAGCGACGAATCTTCGGGCACGCCGAGAAAGAACATCGCATCGAGCCCCTCGGTTGCCAGATCGAGCCTGCGGTCGGACAGGCGCAGGCGGATGTTGATCAGCGGATAGAGCGCCTTGAAGTCAGGCACGGCGGGCGCGATGATTCTTTGGCCTAGGCCAAGCGGGGCCGCAATGTGCAGCGTGCCGCGCGGGCTGCGGGTGACCTGCCCGATTTCGGCCTCGGCCTCGTCCACCGCCTCGATGATCCTGAGTGCGCTGTGATAGAAGAGCGCACCCTGCTCTGTCGCATTGAGCTTGCGCGTGGTGCGCTGAAACAGGCGGATGTCGAGATGTTCTTCGAGAGCGGCGATGCGTGCCGAGGCCACCGCCGCTGAGATCCGCTGATCGCGCGCGGCGGCGGACATGCTGCCCAATTCATAGACGCGCACGAATGTTCTGATATTCTCCAGATAGGCCATGCGCCGAGATTATTAGCGTATTCTTGAAACAGCTAGGGATTTTTCCCGGATGCAGGGCAATCGCGTCTTGTGGCATGCAGGGGGTGCGAAGAGACCAAGGAGATCGCGACATGCTCGATCCTGCCATCATCTGGGACTGGCTCGGCTTTGCGCTGCGCTGGCTGCATGTCATCACGGCGATGGCGTGGATCGGATCGTCGTTCTATTTCATCGCGCTCGATCTGGGGCTGCGGCGGGCGGATGACCTGCCCGAGGGGGCGCAGGGCGAGGAATGGCAGGTCCATGGCGGCGGGTTCTATCATATCCGCAAATACCTCGTGGCCCCGGCGCGGATGCCCGAGCATCTGACCTGGTTCAAATGGGAGAGCTATTCGACATGGTTGTCGGGGGCGGCGCTCTTGATGGTCATCTACTGGGCGGGGGCCGAGATCTACCTGATCGCCCCCGAAAGCGGGCTGAGCACGGGGCAGGCGATCGCGATTTCCGCGGCCTCTCTGGGGCTTGGCTGGCTGATCTATGACCGGCTGTGCAAATCGGGACTGGCGGGGCGGCCGACGCTGTTGATGCTGGTTCTCTTCGTGCTGCTGGTCGCGATGGGCTGGGGCTATACGCAGGTGTTCACCGGGCGCGCGATGATGCTGCATCTGGGGGCCTTTACCGCCACGATCATGACGGCGAACGTGTTCTTCGTCATCATGCCCAATCAGCGCATCGTGGTGGCCGATCTCAAGGCCGGGCGCGTGCCGGAGGCCAGATATGGTCGCATCGCCAAGCTGCGCTCGACCCACAACAATTACCTCACCCTGCCGGTGATCTTCCTGATGCTGAGCAATCATTACCCGCTGGCCTTTGCCACGCAATACAACTGGATCATTGCGGCGCTGGTTTTCCTGATGGGGGTGACGATCCGGCATTTCTTCAACACCATGCATGCGGGCGGCGGTTATCGCTGGTGGACATGGGCGGCGACGGTGCTGCTCTTTGCCGCGATTGTCTGGCTCTCGACCGCAGCCATGCGCCATGACGCGATCGAAGACAGCGCCGCTCGCGCCCTCACCCCGCGCGAGCGGGTCTTTGCAGAGGCCGACGGCTTTGACGAGGTGATGGCGATCGTGCCGGGGCGTTGTTCGATGTGTCATGCACGTGAACCGTTCCTTGAGGGCATCCGTCATGCGCCAAAGAACGTGCTGCTTGAAACCGAGGCTGACGTCGCAGGCGCTGCCCGTGCGATTTTCTTCCAGGCTGGGATGAGCCATGCCATGCCACCGGCAAACGTGACTTACATGGAGGAATCGGAACGGCGAGTTTTGCGTGACTGGTACCGCGCCGCAACCGACCGCGGCGCCTGACCCCAATCAGCCTGCCGACTTCGATTTTCCCCGCCATGGCCAAAAAAAGACTCAATTCTCTGCCTTAGCGTTATACAAACCAAAGCGGCTTCATGTATGACAAGAAAAACAGAGATTTGAGGAGCAGGTGATGCGTCGGAAAGTCGAAAAAGCAATTTTTCCGGTTGCGGGTTTGGGGACGCGGTTTCTTCCGGCGACGAAATCGGTGCCCAAGGAGATCATGACGCTGGTGGATCGTCCGCTGGTGCAATACGCGATTGACGAGGCGCGAGCGGCGGGGATCAAGGAGTTCATCTTCGTGACCTCGCGCGGCAAGGGGGCGCTGGAGGATTATTTCGACAACGCCCCGCAATTGGAGCAGGAACTGCGCAAGAAAGGCAAGGACGAGCTGCTCGAGATCCTGAAATCGACCAATATGGACAGCGGCGAGATTGCCTATATGCGCCAGCACAAGCCGCTCGGTCTGGGCCATGCGGTGTGGTGCGCGCGGCGTTTCATCGCGAACGAGCCCTTCGCCGTGATCCTGCCCGATGACGTGATCGCCGCCGAGAAGCCGTGCCTGCAACAGATGGTCGAGGCCTTTGAGGAGGTGGGCGGCAACATGGTCGCCGCGATGGACGTGCCGGATGCGGCGACGCAGTCCTATGGCATTCTCGACGTGAAGGAGGACATGGGCAGCATCGTGTCGACGCAAGGCATGGTGGAAAAGCCCGAGCCGGGCAGCGCGCCGTCGAATCTGGCGGTGATCGGGCGCTATATCCTGACGCCCACGGTGTTGCAGAAGCTCAACAAGAAGCAGGCGGGCGCGGGCGGCGAGATCCAGCTGACCGATGCCATCGACGCGGCGCGCGCGGAGGGCGAGGAGGTCTATGGCTATCGCTTTCAGGGGCAGCGTTTCGATTGCGGTTCCAAGTCCGGGTTCCTGCAGGCGACGGTGGCCTTCGCGCTGGCGCGCGACGACCTGCGCGACGATCTGTGGAATTACATCTCGGATGTGGTGCATGCCGAAAAGGCCGCGCAGTAGACTGAGGCACGGGGGCGGCTTTTGACGAATGTTCTGGTTACCGGAGGTGCGGGCTATATCGGCAGCCACGCCTGCAAGGCGCTCAGCCGCGCAGGCTATACGCCTGTTACTTATGACAATCTGAGCACCGGCTGGGAAGACGCCGTCAGGTTCGGCCCGTTCGAGCAGGGCTGTCTCACGGATCGCGCGCGGCTCGACCGGGTGTTCGCCGCCTACCGGCCGCGGGCGGTGATGCATTTCGCCGCCCTCAGCCAGGTCGGCGAGAGCATGCGCGCGCCAGAGCTTTACTGGCACAACAACGTGGCGGGCTCGCTCAGTCTGATGCAGGCCTCGGTGGCGGCGGGCTGTCTCGACATGGTGTTCTCTTCGACATGCGCCACCTATGGCGATCAGGACAACGTGCTGCTGGATGAGGGATGCGCGCAGCATCCGATCAACGCCTATGGCGCCTCGAAACGCGCGATCGAGGACATGCTGCGCGATTTCGAGGTGGCATACGGCCTGCGCCACGTGATCTTTCGCTATTTCAACGTGGCGGGGGCCGATCCCGAGGCCGAGGTTGGCGAGTTTCACCAGCCCGAGACGCATCTCATTCCGCTGATGCTGGATGCGATCGATGGCAAGCGCGACGCGCTGACGATCTTCGGCACCGATTACGACACGCCTGACGGCACCTGCATCCGCGATTACGTGCATGTCTGCGATCTGGTGGATGCCCATGTGCTGGGGCTGAACTGGCTGGAAGAGGGACGCGGCAGCCGGGTCTTCAACCTCGGCACCGGGCGCGGCTTTTCGGTGCGCGAGGTGATCGAGCAATCGGCGGCGGTGACCAATCGCGCCGTGCCCATCATCGAGGGGCCGCGCCGTCCGGGCGATTGCACGCGGCTTGTCTCGGGGTCCAGCCGGGCGACGGCGGATCTCGGCTGGCAGCCCGCCCGCTCGACGCTGACGCAGATGATCGGAGATGCCTGGCGCTGGCATCAGTCTGGACATTACGCGAAATAGCACCGACCCTGCCGGATGGGGATCAAGAGGGCCGCATGGGCAGAGGCGACGGGATACGCGACATGGCGATGGCCTATCGCCTGCGGTGGAAGCGCCGCCGCCTGCTCTGGCGCAGTGTCCGCAAGCGTCGGCAGTTGCGCGCGGTTGCCGACCGCACGGCGCAGATCGGGCGCGGCGATATCCTGTGTTTCAGCACCATGCGCAACGAGGCGCTGCGGCTGCCATACTTCCTTGAACATCACCGGCGACTGGGTGTGCGGCATTTCCTGATCGTCGAGAATGCCAGCACCGACGGCACGCGCGAGTATCTGGCCGCGCAGCCCGATGTCTCGCTCTGGAGCGCGGCGCAGAGCTACAAGCTGTCGCGTTTCGGGGTCGATTGGCTGACCTGGTTGCAGATGCGGCACGGGCATGGCCATTGGTGCCTGACGCTCGATGCCGATGAATGTCTGCTCTATCCCTATCATGAAACCCGGCCTCTGCCTGCGCTGTGTGACTGGTTGGAGCGGCAGGGGCGGGCGTCCTTCGGGGCGCTGATGCTGGACATGTATCCCGAGGGGCGGCTCTCGGCGCAACCTTACCTGCCGGGGGATGATCCGTTCGAGCGGCTGTGCTGGTTCGATGGCGGCAATTATTCGATGCGGCGCAAGCCGGACTTGGAGACCCTGTGGATACAGGGCGGGCCGCGTGCGCGGATGTTCTTTGCCAGCGATCCGCGTCGCGCGCCCACGATGGGCAAGGTGCCGCTGGTCAAGTGGAACCGGCGCTATGCCTATGTCAGTTCCGCGCATTCGCTGCTGCCCCGGCGGTTGAACCACGTCTATGACCGGCAGGGGGGAGAGTTGACCTCGGGGGTGCTGTTGCACAGCAAGTTCCTGAACACGGTCGTGGACCACTCTGCCGAGGAAAAGGCAAGGCAGGAGCATTTTGCCAACAGTGCCCTTTACGAAGGCTATTACGACGCGCTGACCGGGGACCCGGAGCTGTGGTGTGACGCCTCGACCCGGATCACCGGATGGCGGCAGCTCGAAGCGATGGGACTGATGTCGCGCGGTGGTTGGATCTAGCAGATCGCGGGCGGTGGACCGGCCCCTTTCCCGATGCCGCCGAATGGGCTAAGCCTGCCGCGTGCCGTCACCCCGGAGTTGCCCCGCATGAAACCTGTCCGCCTGCTCACCGGGATCCTGACCGTGGGGGGCTGGACATTGATGAGCCGCATTCTCGGCTTTGCGCGCGATGTGATGATCGCGAGCCTGATCGGTCCGGGCATGGTGATGGACGCCTTTGTCGCGGCCTTCCGCCTGCCCAACATGTTTCGCCGGTTCTTTGCGGAGGGTGCCTTTAACGCGGCGTTTGTCCCGATGTTCTCCAAGCGACTGGAGGCGGAGGACGACCCGCTGGCCTTTGCCGCGCTGGCGCTGTCGGGCCTGGGGCTCGTTCTGCTGGTGGTGACCGCGCTAGCGATGATCTTCATGCCCGCGCTGGTCTGGGCCACCGCCGAGGGGTTCGCGGGCGATGCGCGCTTTGGCATGACGGTGGATTATGGGCGCATCGTCTTTCCCTACGTGTTCTTCATCTCGCTTGCGGCGCTGTTTTCGGGCGTGCTGAATGCCGCCGGGCGATTTGGCGCCGCCGCCGCCGCCCCGGTGCTTCTCAACGTGTTGCTGATCGGGGCGATGACGGGCGCGATGTATCTCGGCACCGAGGTGGTTCGGGCCGTGGTCTGGACCATTCCGGTGGCCGGGGTGGCGCAACTGACGCTGGTCTGGCACGCCGCGACGCGGGCCGGGCTGCGCATCCGTCCGGTGCGCCCGCGCTGGACAACCGAGATGGCCCAATTGGTGCGGGTCGCGGTGCCCGCCGCGCTGGCCGGGGGCGTGGTGCAGGTCAATCTTGTGGTAGGACAGCTGGTTGCCTCAAATTACGAAAAGGCGGTGAGCTGGCTCTACTCCGCCGATCGCCTTTATCAGCTGCCGCTCGGCGTGGTGGGCATTGCCGTCGGGATCGTGCTGCTGCCGGATCTGTCGCGCCGCCTCAAGGCCGGAGATGATATTGGCGCGCGCTATGCCCTGTCGCGCGCGGGAGAGGTGGCGTTGGCCCTGACCATCCCCTGCGCCGTAGCGCTTGTGGTGATCCCGCTGCCGCTCGTCTCGGTCCTGTTCGAGCGCGGGGCGTTCAACGCCGAGGATACCGCCGCGACAGCACTTGCCGTGACGATCTACGGTCTCGGATTGCCCGCCTTCGTGCTGCAAAAGATCCTCCAGCCGCTGTTTTTTGCGCGCGAGAACACCAAGAGCCCGTTTCACTACGCGCTTGTGGCGATGGTGGTGAATGCGGTTCTGGCGGTCGGGCTTGCCTATGTCGTGGGCTGGCTCGCGGCAGCGATTGCGACCACCACCGCCGCCTGGGTCATGGTCTGGCAATTGGCACGCGGGGCGCACGGATTTGGCGACGTGGCGCGGTTCGACAGCCAGTTCCGGCGCAGGCTTTGGCGCATTGTGCTGGCCTCGGCGCTGATGGGTGCGGTGCTTTGGGGCATGAGCGCAGTTCTGGGGCCGGCCTTCGGCATGGCGGGGTGGCGGTGGCTGGCGATGCTGGTGCTGATCGCCGTCGGCACGGCGGCCTATGGTCTCTTCGGTCAGGGCCTCGGGGCGTTCCGGCTTCAGGAGATCCAGACCCGGTTGCGGCGCTGACCAACGGCCACGGTCACTCGTGCCGGATGCGCGCGCGCAGCTTGGCGAAACCGCCGGGGCTGAGCACGAATGAGGCGAGAAAGCCCACGACAAAGCCGCTGACATCGGCCACCCATGTGGCATTCGCGCCGAACAGCAGGCCGAACACCAGTTGCAGCCCCATCAACACGCCAATCAGCGTAAAGGCCCGCGCCTGATTGCTGCCCAACTCCCCAAGCCGCAGCCACATGATATAGGTGAAGCCGCCGATCAGGCCATAAACGCCTGGGAACGCCCCGATCAGCCACGGCCGATCCTGCACCACCAGGCCAAAGACCAGCGCACCACCGACCGTGCTCAGCAGGAACAGCAACAAAACCGCCCAGTGGCGGAACACCTCGCTCAGGAATTTGCCCATGGCCAGCAGCAGCACCCCGGCAAAGAGCGCGTGGGTGAAACTGCCATGCACGAAGGCATAGGTCACGAAGCGGCGCAGATGTTCCGTGGGCCAGACGTTGTTCTGCATCATCCATGTCAGGATATCGCCGTTGAACCCGTAATCCTCGATCGCGCCCGCGCGCCAGCCGATTGCCTCGGGTCCGCCGATCATGCCGCGCGCGCCGAGCGAGAACATCGCCTCGACCCCGATGATCACCAGAAACAGCGCGATCAAGAAGGGCGGCACCGGGTTGAGCGGGCTGGGGCGCTTTGGGTCATGCATTGCGGCTCTCCTTGACGGGGCAATGGCGCATGGGTAAGCGAGGCGGGCACAGAAATCCACCACGGAGTTGAGTCATGACCGAGGCGGCCTTTACCCCCCGCGTATTTTCGGGAATCCAGCCCTCGGGCAACCTGCATCTCGGCAATTACCTGGGCGCGCTCAAACGCTTTGCCGATGCGCAGAACCAAGGGGTTCAGACGCTCTATTGCATGGTCGATCTGCACGCCATCACCGTCTGGCAGGAGCCCGCCGATCTGCGCCACGCGACCCGCGAACTGGCCGCCGGGTTCATCGCCTCGGGTCTCGATCCGGCCCGCTCGATCCTGTTCAACCAGAGCCAGGTGGCCGAGCACGCGCAGCTGGCCTGGGTGTTCAACTGCGTGGCGCGGATGGGCTGGATGCAGCGCATGACGCAATTCAAGGACAAGGCGGGCAAGAACGCGCAGAATGCATCATTGGGGCTCTTTGCCTATCCGGCGCTGATGGCGGCGGATATTCTTGCGTATCACGCCACCCATGTGCCGGTGGGCGAGGATCAGAAACAGCATCTCGAGCTGACCCGTGATATCGCGATCAAGTTCAACAACGATTTCGGCGTTGATTTCTTCCCGATTCCCGAACCGGTGATCGAGGGTGCCGCGACGCGGGTGATGAGCCTGCGCGACGGTGCCAAGAAGATGTCGAAATCCGATCCCTCGGACATGAGCCGGATCAACCTGACCGATGATGCCGACACGATTGCGAGGAAGATTCGCAAGGCCAAGACCGATCCGGAGCCGCTCCCGCTCGATGCCAAGCGGCTGGAGGATCGTCCAGAGGCGCGCAATCTGATCAATATCTACGCCGCCCTCGCGGATATGAGCGTGGATCAGGTGATGGCCGAGGCCGGTGGCAAGCCGTTTTCCGAGTTCAAGCCGAGGCTGGCCGATCTGGCGGTCGAGAAGATCGCGCCGATCTCGACCGAGATGTCGCGACTGATGCAGGACGTGACCGAGATCGACCGCATTCTCGCGAATGGCGCGGACCGGGCCCGCGCCATCGCGGCCCCGATCCTGCGTCAGACCTATGAGATCATGGGCATGGTTGTCAGCCGCGAGGTCTGACGCTTTCACTTGCTTGACGCGCGGCGCGTGACGCCGCAGGATTCGCACGCTCAGGAAAGGCCCGCCATGACCCCCGAAGAGATTGCGAACCTACCTTACCGCGCTTGCGTCGGCGTGATGCTCGTCAACCGTGCAGGACATGTCTTTGTCGGGCAGCGCATCGACAATGACGCCCCCGCCTGGCAGATGCCGCAGGGCGGGATCGACCCCGGCGAGACCCCGCGGCAGGCCGCCTTGCGCGAGTTGTGGGAGGAGACCGGCGTCACCGCCGACAAGGTCCGGATCGAGGCCGAGGCGGAGGGATGGCTTTACTACGATCTGCCGCATGACCTCGTGCCGCGCATCTGGAAGGGGCACTATCGGGGACAACAGCAGAAATGGGTGCTGATGCGGTTTCTGGGGCAGGATACGGATGTGAACATCGCCACCGATCACCCGGAATTTTCCGAATGGCGCTGGCTGCCGCCTGTTGATCTGGTGGCGAGTATCGTGCCGTTCAAGCGCGCCGTCTATAGTGCCGTGCTTGACGAATTCGGGGCGCTCTTGTGATCCGCGCAGGCCTCATCACGCTGCTTTGCGCGCTCTCCGGTCCGGCGCTCGCTCTGTCCTGTCTGCCGCCGGATGTGGCCCGGACCTTTCAGCAGGCTGCCGAGGCGGACGAGGCCTATATCGTGGTGCATGGCCGGCTCGAATTTGACGCTGACGCCTTGCCGCGCACCGATTGGCAGGATCAGGCGGCAACCCCGCCGCATACCCTGATTCCGGCCCGAATGACCGGGCAGGCCCTGACCAAGACCGGGTTCGATCTGCCGTTCGATCGCCGGATTACCCTCGATGCGCAATGCTTCGGGCCGTGGTGCGCGGGTGCCTCCCCCGGCACCTCTTATCTCGCCTTTCTGCAACGCACGGAGACCGGTTACCTGCTCGCGCTCGACCCCTGCGGCGGCATGGGCTATGCCGATCCGACGTCCGAAGCACTGCGCCGGGTCGAGACCTGCTACAGCGGCGGGATGTGCGCGCCTCAAACCCCCTGACCGCGCCCATGATACGTGTTTTGCAAGGCACTGATCCGAAATCGACCGGAATCGCCTTGTTGCGGGCAGGAGCTTCAATATATTACCGATGATCAATCGAGATGGCCTGACCTGCGTCGCATGACCTGCGCAACGGGTAGCGGGCCACAGGGACGGGACAGGGGGCAGGACACGCATGGACAGTGCCGCAATCTATTTGCCGATCATTGCGGCATTGCCGTTCTTGGGCGCGTTCTTTCCGGGGTTGATGATTCAGGCGGGCCGCAACACCTGCGCCGCCTTCACCGCGTCGGCCACCAGCCTCGCCCTTATATTGCTGCTGCTCTGTGCTCCCGCCGTGATGCGCGGCGAGGTGCTGACCTATCACATCGACTGGCTGCCGTCGCTTGGGCTCAACGTCAATTTCATGCTGGATGGGCTGGGGCTGCTCTTTGCCGGGCTGATCCTCGGGATCGGCCTTTTGATCATCCTCTATGCGCGGTTCTACCTCTCGCGAGAGGACCCGATGGGGCAGTTCTATACCTATCTGCTGCTCTTTCAGGGCGCGATGGTGGGGATCGTCCTCAGTGACAACATCCTGCTTTTGCTGGTCTTCTGGGAATTGACCTCGCTCTCGTCCTTCCTGCTGATCGGGTATTGGAAGCATCTGCCCGAGGGGCGGCAGGGCGCGCGCATGGCGCTCACGGTGACGGGCCTGGGCGGGCTGGCGATGATCGCGGGGATGCTCATTCTGGGCAATATCGCTGGCAGCTATGACCTGAGCGTGATCCTGACGCAGAAGGACGCCATTCAGGCGAGCCCGATGTATCTGCCCGCGCTCATTCTGATCCTCTTGGGATGTTTCACCAAATCGGCGCAATTCCCGTTCCATTTCTGGCTGCCGCACGCCATGGCCGCGCCCACACCCGTCTCGGCCTACCTGCATTCGGCGACGATGGTGAAGGCGGGGCTGTTTCTGATGGCGCGGATGTGGCCGGTGCTCGCGGGCACACCGGAATGGTTCTGGATCGTGGCCTCGACGGGCCTCATCACCATGGTGATGGCCGCCAAGATCGCGCTTTTCAAGGACGATCTCAAGGCGCTCTTGGCCTTCTCGACAGTCAGCCACCTGGGCCTGATCACCATGCTCCTGGGCCTTGGCACCAAGGCGGCGGCGGTGGTGGCGGTGTTCCACATCATCAACCACGCGACGTTCAAGGCGGCGCTTTTCATGACGGCGGGGATCGTCGACCACGAGGCGCATACCCGCGATATCAAGCGCCTTGGCGGTTTGCGGCATCTGATGCCGATCACCTTCACCATCGCCACCATCGCGGCGCTGTCGATGGCGGGCATTCCGCCGCTCAACGGGTTCCTGTCCAAGGAAATGATGCTCGCCGAGGTGGCCGAGACGCATTGGGTCGGCCCCTACTGGCTCATGGGCGCGGTGGCGACGCTTGGCGCGCTGTTCTCGGTGGCCTATTCGTTCCGCTACATCGCGCATGTGTTCCTCGGCAAGGAACGCAGCGATTACCCCGCCAAGCCGCATGACCCCGGTTTCGGCATGTGGGCGGCCCCTGCCTTCCTGACCGTGCTGGTCCTGCTGATCGGGTTCATGCCGATGACCTTCGCGGGCGATCTGGTGAAGGTGACGGCGCAGGCGGTGACGCAGGCCGATCCCTACGTCAAGATCTACCACTGGCACGGGCTGGTGCCCGCCTTGTGGATGTCGGTGATCGCGGTTCTGGGCGGCGCGCTGCTGCTGGCGCTGCATGGCCCGCTGATGCGGATGTGGAACGCCACGCCGCGCCCCGAGGCCAAGGCGATGTTCGACGCGGTGACCCGCGCGGCGACATCGCTCTCGACCGCGCTGACCGATGGTATCCACAACGGCGCGCTCACCCGCAACGCGGCCGTCTTCATGGTCGCGGTGATCATCGCCGGAGCGCTGGCCTGGTCGGGCGGCAATTCGCTCGGCCCTACCCGCGAGGCGCTGCCGATCACCTTCATTCCGGCCATCGGCTGGCTGCTTCTGGTGCTGGCGACGATCTGCCTCGTCGCATTTCACCGCAACCGCTTCCTCGCCTTGGTGCTGATGGGGATTGTCGGGCTGATGGTCTCGATCGGCTTCGTCTATTTCTCGGCCCCCGACCTCGCGCTCACGCAAATCTCGGTCGAGGTGGTGACAATCATCCTGCTGTTGCTGGCGCTCAACTTCCTGCCACGCGAGACGCCAGCCGAGAGCAGCCCGGCGCGCCGTCTGCGTGATGCAGGCATCGCCATTGTCGGCGGCGTGGCGGTCACCGGCCTGACCTATGCCATCCTCGTGCGTGATTTTGCACAGGAGAGCATTTCCGCCTTCCACCTCGCCAATTCCTACAAGGGCGGCGGCGGCACCAATGTGGTCAACGTGATCCTCGTGGATTTCCGGGGCTTTGATACCTATGGCGAGATCATCGTCCTGGGGATCGCGGCGCTGGTGATCTACGCGCTGACGGAAACCGTGCTCAAAGGTCCGGGCGGGCGCTGGCTCGCCAATTGGGACGCGCATCGCTATGCCGAGGCGGGCGACCGGCACCCGCTGATGATGGTGGTCGCGACCCGCGTGATGATGCCGATTGCGCTGATGGTCGGGGCCTTCATCTTCCTGCGCGGCCATAACGAGCCTGGTGGCGGTTTCATCGCCGGTCTGATCGTGGCCACCGCCTTCCTGATGCAATACATGGCCTCTGGCTTTGCCTGGGCCGAGTCGCGGCAGCGCGTGACCTACCACGCCACCATCGGCTTTGGGGTGCTGATCGCGTCCGTCACGGGAATCGGGGCATGGCTGAACGGGCGGCCGTTCCTGACATCGGATTACGGCTATCTGCATTTTCCGCCCATCGAGGAATTCGAATGGGCGACCGCCATGGCCTTTGACGTGGGCGTGTTCCTGACGGTGGTGGGCGCGGTGATGCTTGCGCTCAACAGCCTGTCGAGCATGGCGCGGCGCTCGGGCGAGACGGTCAACGTCTTCCCGATGGACATCAACCCCGCGCGCGAGGACGCACCGAAAGAGGGAGAGGCTTGATATGGAACTTCTGTTCGCAAGTGCTATCGGGCTTCTGACCGCCGCCGGGATCTACCTCGTGCTGCGCCTGCGCAGCTTCCCGGTGATTATCGGCGTTTCGCTGCTGACTTATGCGGTCAATCTCTTTCTGTTCGGCACCGGCCGACTGGTGGTCAACATGCCCCCTGTCCTGCGCAAGGGGGTCGAGACCTATACCGATCCGCTGCCGCAGGCGCTGGTTCTGACCGCTATCGTGATTTCCTTCGGGATGACGGCGGTGGTGGTGATGCTGGCACTCGGGGCGTATCTATCTGGCCGCGAGGACAGTGTGAACATGGATGACAGCGCCGCGCCCGATCAGGAGAAAGAGGCATGAACCACTGGATTATCGCCCCTGTTCTCCTTCCGGCGGTTCTCGCGGCGGTACAGACCCTGACCATGCGGCACCATCCGCTCCTGCAACGGGTTTTCTCGCTTGCGGGGGTGGGGGCGGTGCTGGCGGTGGCGCTTGGCCTGATGTTGCATTCGGCCACCGGCGCGATCGAGGTCTACGAGCTGGGCAACTGGCCTGCTCCCTTCGGCATCGTTTTGGTGCTCGACCGGCTCTCGGCGCTGATGGTGTTGCTGACGGCGGTGCTTGCCGGGCTGGTGCTGCTCTATGCCATCGGCTCCGGCTGGGATCAGCGCGGCAACAATTTTCACCCGCTGTTCCAATTCCAGCTTATGGGTATCTTCGGCGCGTTCCTGACCGGCGATGCCTTCAACCTCTTTGTGTTCTTCGAGGTGCTGCTGATCGCCTCTTACGGGTTGATGATCCACGCAGGCGGGGCGCGCAGGCTCAAGGCGGGCGTGCAATATGTCATCTACAACCTGCTCGGCTCCACGCTCTTTCTCTTTGCGCTTGGCACGCTTTATGCGGTGACCGGCACGCTCAACATGGCCGATCTGGCGGTGCGCGCGGCCGAAATCCCGGTCGAGGACAGCGCGCTTTTGCGCGTCGGCGCGATGCTGCTGTTTCTGGTCTTCGCGATCAAGGCCGCGCTTTTGCCGCTGCATTTCTGGCTGCCCGAAACCTATGCCGAGGCCCCGGCCCCGGTGGCCGCGCTCTTTGCCATCATGACCAAGGTTGGCGCCTACGCGATCCTGCGGATGTACACGCTGGTCTTCGGCCCCGATCTGGGGGCCACGGCGGAGCTCATCGACCAGATGATGATTTACACTGCCCTCATCACGCTGGCCGTGGGTATGATCGGCATCCTCGGGGCCAAACGTTTGGGTCGGCTCGCGGCCTTCGCCGCCATCGGCTCGATGGGCACGCTGATGATCGCTATCGCGGGGTTCCGCCCCGAGACGACGGCAGCGGCGATCTACTACATGATGCATTCCACCCTCGCCGGGGCGCTTCTGTTTCTCGTGGTCGATCTGGTGCGCGAGCGGCGCGGAGAGATGGGCGGCGCGCTGCGGTCCGGACCAAAAATGGCGCAACACGGGTTGATCGCGGCGCTGTTCTTTGGCGCGGCGATTGCCTCGGCGGGCATGCCGCCGCTCTCGGGCTTCATCGGCAAGCTCCTGGTGCTCGATGCGGTGCGCGAGATGCCCGAGGTCTGGCTGATCTGGACCGTGATCCTCGCCACCTCGCTGGTGGCGATCCTGGGCTTTGCACAGGCTGGCAGCATGGTGTTCTGGAACCTTGCCCCGGTCACGGATGACACCCCGCAAGAGGCCCCGGCCCCGCAACCCGCATTGCCGCTGGTCGCGGTCTGCGCGATGCTGGGGGCGATCATCGCTCTGTCGGTCTTCGCCGGTCCGATGATGGGCTATATCGAGGCGACGGCCACGCAACTGCATGCACCGGGTGGCTATATCGCCGCCGTGCTTGGCATAAACTGAGGAGGGACAAGACGATGCTCCGCAAACTGCTGCCCCATCCCTTCCTCACGCTCACGCTGATCGTTGTCTGGCAGATGTTGGTCAACAAGCTGACCCTCGGCAACCTGCTGCTCGGCACTATTCTGGCCTTGTTCATCCCGGTCATCACCTCGCCCTACTGGCCCAACCGGCCCAAGCTGCGCAGCGCGCCGCGTATCGTTGAATACATCCTCGTGGTGCTCTGGGATATCTGCGTAGCAAATGTGCAGGTCGCCTATGTGATCCTGTTCAAGACTAACGCCAACACCAAACCGGCGTGGATTTCCATCCCGCTCGAGTTGCGCACCCCCGAAGCGATCACCGTGCTGGCGGGCACCATCACCATGACCCCCGGCACCGTATCGAGCGACGTCGCCGCCGACGGGCGCAGTCTTCTGGTGCATTGCCTCGACGCGCCGGACCCGGACGCGGTGCGCGACGAGATCAAGGCGCGCTACGAGGCCCGGCTGAAGGAGATTTTCGAATGATCGAATACGCGCTCTATTTCGCCTTCGCCTGTTTCGGTCTCGGCCTCTTGATGAACATCTACCGGGTGATCAGCGCGCCCGCCGTAGGCGACCGCATCCTGGCGCTGGATACGATGGTGGTGAATGTGATCGCGCTGCTGGCGCTCTATGGCATCCACAAGGGCACGACGGTCTATTTCGAGGCCTCGATGATCATCGCCATGACCGGCTTCATCTCGACCGTATCCTACACGCGCTTCCTGCTGCGTGGCGACATCATCGAATAAGGGGGAAAGATCATGCTCATCGACATCCTCATTTCCGTCTTTCTGGTGATCAGCGGCATCTTCGGGCTGGTGGGGTCGTTTGGCCTGATCAAGCTGCCCGATCCGATGATGCGCCTGCATGCGCCCACCAAGGCGACGACGCTCGGGGTGGGCGGCGCGCTGATCGCCTCGATGCTTTACTTCTACTTCGTCGTGGGGAATTTCTCGTTTCACGAGTTGATGATCACGCTGTTCTTGTTCCTGACAGCACCCATCACCGGGCATTTCATCGCCAAGACGCATCTCCACCTGTTGCACAAGCCTGCCGACCTGCCGCCCACCGGCACCGACCGCCCTTGGGCCAGCTATGAAAGCGACGCCGAACGGCAGAGGATCGAAGAGGCGGCAAAGGCAGGGGAGGCCTGACGCACGACTGGCATCGCGTCAGGCGGGCGCGCGGTCGTCCCCCCAACCTTCGGATTGCATTTCCTGCAAACGGCTGGCGGTGCGTTCGAATTCGAACGAGCCTTCGCCCTCGATATAGAGATATTCCGGCTTTGCCGCCGCCGAGCAGATCAGCCGCACCCGCGCCTCGTAAAGCGCGTCGATCAGGGTGACGAATCGCCTGGCCTCGTTGAAATTGCTGCGCCCGAGTTCCGGGATGTTTTCGAGGATCAGCACGCGGGCCGCCTCGGCCAGCGCGAGATAATCGGCGGGTCCGAGCGGCTGCGCGCAGAGATCGTAGAACGTCGCCCGCGCGACCCCGTTGTGAAATGCCCGGATCTCGATCTTGCGCTTGTTGACCACGATGTCATGCGGGCCACCTTCGCCGCCGGTGAGATCTTGCCATATCGTCTCTATTGCGGCCCGACTCTCGGAATTGATCGGCGTGAAATAGGTCTGGCTGCCGGCGAGGCGATCCTGGCGATAATCGGTGGGGCCGACCATTTCATGCACGACCATGCGGTCCTTGAGCAAGGCGATGAAGGGCAGGAAAAGCTGGCGGTTCAGGCCGTTCTTGTAGAGATCATCCGGAACCCGGTTCGAGGTCGTGACAACCACCACCCCTGCCGAAAACAGCGCCTCGAACAGTCGTCCCACGATCATCGCATCGGTGATGTCGGTGATCTGCATCTCGTCAAAGGCCAACAGCCGCACGGAATTTGCGACCTCGGCGGCAACCGGGGCGAGCGCATCGGCCTCGTTGCGGGCGCGCGCGGCGTGCAGCCCGGCATGGATTTCCTGCATGAAGGCGTGGAAATGCACGCGCCTGTTGGGCACCTCGAGGGTCTGGACGAACATGTCCATCAGCATGGATTTGCCGCGCCCGACCCCGCCCCAGATATAAAGCCCCTTGGGCGGCTCTGGCGCGCGGCGAAACCAGCCCTTGCGCGGCGCATCGGCGAGGGCGGCGCGAATGCGCTCGAATTCCGGCAAGACCGCCTCCTGCGCGTCATCGCGGGTCAATTCACCCTCTGACACCAGGCGGTCATAGAGTTGGGGCAGCGTTTCCATACCCTTCGGAATATCGCGATGCAGGGCGCGGGAAAAGCGCGAATGCTCAGGCGCGGCGGGCGAGTTTCTGCATCACACCCACCAGATCGGCGCTGATTCCCGGCTCTGACAGCGCGTGACCGGCGACCGGGATCATCCGCAAATCGCATTTCGGCCAGAGCGCGGCCACCTTATGCGCGGTGATCGGCGGGCAGATCATGTCATAGCGGCCCTGCACGATGGTGCCGGGCACGTCGCGCAGCCGGTCCATGCGCGCAAGGATATGCCCGTCTTCCTCGAGAAAGCCGCGATGCCTGAAATAGTGGTTTTCAAGCCGGGCGAAGGCGCGGGCGTAATCCGCCGGGCTGTCGCCGCCGACACCGGTGGATTGCACCGTGGCAAGCGCATTTTCCCAGGCCGACCACGCCTTGGCATGGGTGATCTCCTGTGCCAGATCGCCGGAAAAAAGCCGCTTGTGATAGGCGGCGATGAGGTCGTCGCGTTCCTCCTCGGGGATGAGCGCCACGAAGCGCACCCAGGTTTCCGGCCAGAACGCCCCGGCGCCACCGCCATAGAACCAGTCAAGCTCGCCTTCTGTCATGGTAAACACGCCGCGCAGCACCAGATGCAGCGCACGGTCGGGATGGGTCTGGCCATAGATCAGCGCCAGCGTCGCGCCCCAACTGCCGCCGAAGACGATCCAGCGGTCGATGCCGAGAGTTTCGCGAATCTGCTCGATATCGCGCACCAGGTGCCATGTGGTGTTGGCCTCGACGCTGGCATGCGGGCGAGAGCGGCCACAGCCGCGCTGATCGAAGAGGATGATTCGGTAGATCTCGGGATCGAAATAACGCCGCATCGCCGGGCTGCATCCGCCGCCCGGCCCGCCATGCAAGACAACGACCGGAAGGCCATCAGCCCGGCCCGACTGCTCCACGTAGATCGTGTGACCGTCGCCCACATCAAGCATCTGCCGGTCGAAGGGTTCGACCGGCGGAAAGAGATATTGTACTGCGCTTTTATGGCCCGAGACTTTATCCATGAATGTCCTATATATCGCACGTCACCAATTGAGCCATAGGGAGACCGGAATGCAAGCCGCGCAGAGCACCATAGATGCCGCCGAGGTCGCCAAATTCGAAGCGATGGCCGCCGAATGGTGGGATCCGAACGGCAAATTCAAGCCGCTTCACATGCTGAACCCTTGCAGGCTGGACTATATCACGTCGCAGATCGCGGCGGAATTTGATCGTGACCTTCAGGTGAATGCGCCGTTCGAGGGTTTGCGCATCCTCGATATCGGCTGTGGTGGTGGCTTGCTGAGCGAGCCTATGGCGCGGCTTGGGGCCTATGTCGTGGGGGCCGATGCCGCCCCGCGCAACATCCCCGTGGCGCAGGTGCATGCCGAGCAATCGGGGCTGGAGATCGACTATCGCCACACCACGGCTGAGGACATGGCCGCCGAGGGCGAACAGTTTGACGTGGTGCTGAACATGGAGGTGGTCGAGCATGTGGCCAACCCGCTGGCCTATCTGACCGCCTGTCAGCAGTTGCTCAAACCCGGCGGGCTGATGGTCTGCTCGACGATCAACCGCAACCCCAAGAGTTTCGCCATGGCCATCGTGGGCGCGGAATACGTGATGCGCTGGCTGCCCAAGGGCACGCATGAATGGTCAAAATTCATCACCCCGGACGAGCTATGCGGCCTGATTTCGCAGGCCGGGCTGACGCCGGTGGATCGCAAGGGCTTCGTGTTCAACCCGGTGACATGGCAATGGCGCCTTTCGGATCGGGATCTGAGCGTGAATTACGTCACGGCGAGCGTCAAATCTCCAGCCTGATGCGCAATTCGCGCAGCACCGGCAGGCTGGCGCGCACGCGGTCCTCGCCCAGATCGCGAATGAGGTCCGACACCATAGGCGTGATCGCCGCCATTGCCGCGTCGCGCGCCTGACGGCCCGAGGGGCTGATCGCCACCATCTTGCGCCGCGCATCGTCCCAATCGGGGCGGATATGCACGTAGCCGGCCCATTCCAGTTTCGACAGCGTGTTGGTCATCGCGCCGCGGGTGACGTGAAAACTCTTGGCCAGTTGCGCCGGGCTGCGTTCATCGCCGATGCGGGCAAGATGGTTCAAAACCGAGAAATGCGAGATTTCCATACCCTTAGGCAGCACACGGCTCAGCCGGTTGCGGATCAGCTGCTCATTGGTGAGGATCTCGCTAAAGAGCGCCACCGCAAGGGAATTACTGGTTGTCTCGTCCATTCAGGGGCCATCAAACACGCGGTCATGGCGCAGCGAAGGCACGCGCCTGCGTGCTTGTGCCACTTGCCGGGGGTCAAGATCAACCATCACGATCCCGTGATCGGTGCCGCCATCAGCCAGAACCTCGCCCCAGGGTGCGATCGCCATGCTGTGGCCATACGTGGTTCGGGCCCGTCCCCTTGTGGTGGCATGGGTGCCTGTTTGTGCGGGGGCCAGCACGAAGCACCCCGTTTCGATAGCGCGGGCGCGCAGCAGGGTTTCCCAATGCGCGGCACCGGTCACGGGGGAAAACGCGGCGGGCACGGTCAGGATATCGGCCCCGGCATGGGCGAGGCGGCGATGCAGGGCGGGAAAGCGGATATCGTAGCAGATCGTCAGGCCAAGCTTGCCCCACGGAGTGTCTGCCAGCACCGCGCGCGAGCCGGGCCGAAAGCCATCGGATTCGCGATAGGTTTCCTCGGGCGTCACATCGACATCGAACATGTGGATCTTGTCATAGCGCGCCTGAACGCCGCCCTGCGGGTCGATCAGGAAAGAGCGGTTGGCAAAGCGCCCGTCGGGATCATCGGTCTTGAGCGCGAGTGAGCCGATCAGGAGCCAGACGCCATGCCGGGCGGCCTCTGCCCTCAATCTGGCCAGAACAGGGTCTGTTTCCGCGGGATGCAGCACCGCGTTCTGGTGGCTGCGGCTGGTCGAGACGCAATTCGTGACCTCGGGCGTGAGGATAAATTCCGCGCCCTGCGCTACGGCCCTCTCCATCATCGCGCGGACCGTGGCCAGATTGTCGTCCGGCTGGTCGCTGCTGGTCAGTTGCAGGAGGGCCGCGCGCATCGGATCAGCCCTGGAGCATCGGATCGAGCTTGCCCGCGCGTTCCAGCGCATAAAGCTCGTCGCAGCCGCCGACATGCGTCTCTCCGATGAAGATCTGCGGCACGGTATGGCGGCCATTGGCGCGTTGCATCATCTCGGCCTTGCGCTTGGGCTGCGCCAGAACGTTGATCTCGGAGAAAGTCACGCCTTTCTGCTTCAACAGGCGTTTGGCCGCATGGCAAAAGCCACAAAGCGGCGAGGAGTAGATTTCGACTGATTGCATGCTGGTAATCCCGTTCTGTTTGACGGGAATCTAAGCATCCTTGGCGACACGCGCCAGTGTCAGAATGCACACATCCTGCGCGCCAGCAGCGAAAGCGGCCTGCGCTGCGGCCGAGAGCGTGGCACCCGAGGTCATCACGTCATCGACGATCAGCACCGGACGATCCATGATCAGAGCGCGGCGTGCCGGGTTGACGCGGATTGCATCGCTGAGCATGGCGTGGCGTGCGGCGCGGTCGAGGCCCTTGAGGGTTTGCGTCCGCCTGGTGCGATGCAACAGATCGAGGCAGTGAGGCTGCCCGGTCTCGCGCGCAAGCGCCTGCACCAGCAGGGCGGATTGGTTGTAGCGACGCCGCAGCATGCGCGTCCAGTGCAGCGGCACCGGCGCAAGAACGGTGCCGGGCTGCAAGAGCGGTGCGGCAGCGCGCGCCAGCCATTTCGCCGCCGGTCGTATGACATCATGCCGGTCGCCATGCTTGAGCGCGAGCACGAGACGGCGGCCATTCTCGTGATAGAGCAGCGCCGCGCGCCCACGTGACCAGGGCCGGGCATGGGTGAGACACTCATCGCAGAACTCGGCCTGCGCGCCCGCCTCGCCGGGCAGGGGTACACCGCAGGCATCGCAGACCAGCCCGGAAATGAATGGCGTATCGCGCCAACAGGGGCCGCACAGGCCGAAATCGCTATCGACAGTCACGCCGCAGAGCGTACAACGCGACGGATAGATCAACCGGATCGCTGTTTGAAATGCCGCTATGTGCACCCTAGTCTCCTGCTTATGACCCAGACACCGCTCACCGACCGTCCTGCCCTGATCCGCAACCGCCTGCGCGCGGCGCGGGCCCCGGCGCTGTTCCTGCACGAGGTGGCGGCGGATGAGATCGAGGATCGTCTGGCGGTGGTTAACAAATCCTTTACCGCGCCCGCCGTGGTGACGGGTTTTCCCGAATTCTGGCAGGCGCGCCTGCCACAGGCGCGGGTGATCGCTGATGACGACACGCTGGCGCTGGAACCTGGCACGCATGATCTGGTGATCCATGCCATGTGCCTGCATTGGGCAAGCGATCCGGTGGGACAGCTCATTCAGATGCGGCGCGCATTGCGGCCCGACGGGCTGATGCTGGGGGCGCTGTTGGGGGGCGGCAGTTTGCAGGAATTGCGCGCGGCCTTGGCGCAGGCCGAAGCGGATGTGACCGGGGGCCTCTCGCCACGTGTTCTGCCGATGGGGGAAATCCGCGATCTCGGCGCGCTGTTGCAGCGGGCGGGCTATGCCCTGCCGGTTGCCGACCGGTTGCCGCTGAGCGTCGAGTATCGCGATCCCTGGCACCTGATGCGCGACCTGCGCGCCATGGGCGAGACCAACGCGATGACCGCCAGGCCCAGGCGGATGATGCGGCGCGCGATCCTGAACCGGGCCTGCGACATATACGCGCGTGAATTCGGGACGGGCGCTGGCCGCATTCCCGCAACCTTCGAGATGATTTTCCTGACGGGCTGGTCGCCTGACGAAAGCCAGCCGCAGCCCTTGCGCCCCGGAACGGCCAAGGCACGGCTGGCAGACGCGCTTGCTGCCGAGGAAAAACCGCTGAAAGATTGACCTTGGCCTGCGAACCTATATGTCACCCCTGACCCGAGACTGACAGGATTGACCAAAGCCATGCTCGATGCCAGCCGTGATGCCGCACGCCCCGCCCATGCCCCTGCCGATCACCCCAAGGTGCCGAGGGCCAAGACCGGTGTGCTGCTGGCCAATCTCGGGACGCCCGATCATTACAGCTATTGGCCGATGCGCCGCTATCTCAACGAGTTCCTGTCGGACCGGCGGGTGATCGACTACAGCCCGTGGAAATGGCAGCCGCTGTTGCAGCTTATCATCCTGACCAAGCGGCCCTTTACCAGCGGCGAGGCGTATAAATCCATCTGGAACGAGGACAAGGGCGAAAGCCCGCTGATGACCATCACCCGCGACCAGACCGCGAAGATGGCCAAGGCGATGGAAGAGCGCTACGGCGATCAGGTGATGGTCGATTTCTGCATGCGCTACGGCAATCCCTCGACCAAATCCAAGGTGAGGGCGATGGTCGAGGCGGGGTGCACGCGCATCCTGTTCTTTCCGCTCTACCCGCATTACGCGGGGGCCACCTCGGCCACGGCCAACGACCAGTTTTTTCGCGCGCTGATGGACGAGACATGGCAGCCGATCGCCCGCGTGGTCGAGCCATATTTCGAGAACCCGCTCTATATCGAGGCACTGGCCCAATCCGTAGAGCGCGCCTATGCCGATATCGCGAAACGGCCCGAGATCCTCGTCGTGTCGTATCACGGCATGCCAAAACGCTATCTGATGCAGGGCGACCCCTATCATTGTCACTGCCAGAAAACGACGCGCCTGCTCAAGGAACGGCTGGGCTGGGAGGATACCGAGATCACCACCACCTTCCAGTCGGTCTTTGGCCCCGAGGAGTGGCTCAAGCCCTACACCGTCGATGAGGTGGCGCGGCTTGCCCGCGAGGACGGCAAGACACGCATCGCGGTGATGGCCCCGGCCTTTTCCGCCGACTGCATCGAGACGTTGGAAGAGATCAACGAGGAAATCCGCGAAAGCTTTGAGGAGGCCGGTGGTGAGGAATTCACCTATATCCCCTGCCTCAATGATGACGACGCGCATATCAAGGCGCTGTCCTCGATCGTGGAAAACAACCTCAAAGGCTGGCTCGACTGAGCTGCTCAAGACCAACGAAACGAAAAAAGGCAGCGTGAACCGCTGCCTTTTAACAATTCAGTGCTGGTACGATCAGTCGATCGCGATCACAGCCGCCACAATGGCGAGCAGAACCAGCGGAACCCAGACTGCGGCTGCGGACGAACCGTTGTTGGTTTCCTCAACGATCACCGGCGCCTCGATTACAGGCTCTGCAAGCGTACCGGCAAAACCGGTCGAAGCGGCTGCGGAGAGGGCGGTGGCGAGAACGAGCTTCTTCATTATTATCCTCCAGAAATCGGCCTGACACTGCAACAGCACAACGGCAGGCATCCAAGACTTACCTCGTGTTATTTTTGTAAACAGCAATTCGTGAAGATTGCAATTGCATCTTGACAGCCCGGGCACCGGCCCGGGCGCTTTTTCGTCAAATAAGCAACACTTGTGTGCCGACTTTGGTCAAAGCGAAGAGTTCCTGGATATGTTCGTTGTAGAGTCCCACGCAGCCGTTCGAAGAGCGCCGACCGATCTTGCGCGTGTCGTGCGTGCCGTGAATCCGGTAATACGTCCAGCTGAGGTAGAGCGCGTGGGTCCCGAGCGGGTTGTCCGGACCGGGCGGCACGTAAGGCGGCCATTCCGGATTACGCTCGAGCATCGAGGGGGTCGGACGCCAGCTTGGACCTTCGACCTTGCGCACTACCGAGGTGCGGCCCCGGCGGGTGAGATCCTCGGTCAGCGGTACGGAGGAGGGGTAGAGTTTGTAGACACTCTCGTCCTCGCTCCAGAAATGCACGGCGCGCGAATCGATGTCCACAAGGATCGCTCCGTTGCGGAGATTGGAGAAATAGGGTTGCCACTCCAGCTTGCGAAACGCCGAAATATTACGGCGCACGGTCGTTGTCACGTCGCGCTCAGTCTCGACGGTCCCGGGACCATCCACGTCTTGGGCGAAGGCGGGCGCACTAATCAAGGCGGCGCTTCCGGCCAGAAAGGAGCGCCGATTCCATGCGTTCCGGATATCAGAAGTCATTTTTGCTCTCCCGTCGAACTTGTTCGATACCAAGCTAATATATGGCGGAAAGGCCGCAGTCGCAATTCAAACCGCGTTCACGGGGCGTGGTTTCGCTGATGTGGGTTTGAAGTGCAACGCAAGCCGGGCTAAAGCGGAAGACGCAACAATCAGGGTGGTTTGGCATTATGGCGCGTCTCTTTATCATTTGTCTGTCGGCTTTGTTGGCCCTTGCGGCCTGTGCGGCACCGCCGCCGCCGCCGCCGCAGATCGGTGCCGATGGCAAGCCGCTGCCGCGCGTCTACCAGATCCGCGCCGGGGACGAGCGCGAAATCCGGTTTCGCATGCTCGATTCGGTCAACGCGCTGCGTCAGGCCGCCGGTGCCGGACCTCTAATTCTTGACGAAAAGCTAACCGCTGCGGCTGCCACCCATTCGCGCGACATGTCGGTGCAGAACCGGCCTTGGCATTTCGGCTCTGACGGCTCGTCGCCGGTCGATCGCATCCGCCGCGTCGGTTACGAGGGCGAGCTTGTCGGCGAGACGATATCGGAGACCTACGAGACCGAACTCCAGACGCTCGCCGCCTGGATGGAGGAAGAGGTCACGCGTCGCGTGATCCTAAACCCGGACGCGACGCGCATGGGCTTTGACTGGCTACAGGAACCGGGCGGCAAGATCTGGTGGACGATGGTGCTGGGCAAGTGATCACGCGTGGAGCAGGATCGGCGTGCCGGTTCGGACCATCGCATAGACATCCTCCATCTCGCGGTTTTTCACCGAGATGCAGCCCGCCGTCCAGTCCGGGCCGAATACCGCGAGCGCGTTCGGCTCGCCATGGATGAAGATATCGCCGCCAGGTGATTTGCCAAACGCCTTGGCATAGGCGATATCGGCCTCGTTCGGGTAGGAGATCCCGAGCGACAGGTGAAATGAACTGTTTGGATTGCGCCGGTCGATCACGTATTCGCCCTCGGGCGTCCGGCCATCGCCCTCGAAGTTCTTGTGCCGCTCGGGGGCAAAGCCAAGATCGACCTCGTAGCGTTTCAGAACCTTTCGGTGGTGCAGCAGAAACATCTCGCGGTCGCCCTTGTTGACGACGACTTGGGTCACCTCCGGGCCGTAATAGCTGCGGAACTTGGATTTCTGCGCGCATCCCGCGAGCGTCGCCGCCCCTGCGAGTAGTGCGAAACGTCGTGTGAGTGTCATGCCTGTCACCGTGTTACTGCTCGGTTGTTTTCAACCATTTTACACTGTTTCGCCGGTTCTGCGGTAGCGATTTTTTCACCGATTATGCCCTGTCGAGTGAAAAACCTGCAACAAGCTCGACATGCGCCGACCAGCGAAATTGATCGACCACGCGCACCGGCCCGATCTGATAGCCCTGTGACAGCAGATGCCGCGCGTCGCGGCCAAAGCTGACCGGGTTGCAGGACACATAGGCCAGGCGCGGCAGACGGGCGCGGGCAATCTCGGCGACCTGCGCCTCGGCCCCGGCGCGGGGCGGGTCGATCACCGCGCCGTCAAAGCCGGACAGTTCATCCGGCAGGAGCGGACGACGAAACAGATCGCGCGCCTCGGTGGTGACGGGTTTGAGGCCCTGCGCGTGTCGCCAGCCCGCGTCGAGCGCCACGGTCATGGCGCGATCTCCCTCAACCGCATGAACGGGTGCGCGACGCGCCAGCGGCAGGGCAAAGGTGCCGCATCCTGCAAAGAGATCCACGACGCGGGACGCGCCCTGTAAGATCGTCTCTGTTTCAGCCAAAAGTGCGGCTTCGCCCTCTGCGGTGGCCTGAAGGAAGGCCCCCGGCGGTGGTGTCACGAGGGCGGGGCCGAATTCGTGTTGCGGCGCGCGGCGGGTGACAATGACCTCATCGTCCCAAGCCAATCGTGCCACATCGTGTTTCTGCGCCAGCCCCGCCAGCGTGACACGCAACGGTCCGTCCAGCGGCTTGCCCCCACGCACCGCCACGTCGAGGCCACCGAGAGAGAGCGTGATACTCACGGCAAGCGGCGCCTTGCGGCTTGTCCCGTCCAGCGCAAGATCCTCGGCCAGCGGCAGGGCCGCCATCAACCCGGGATGCAGCAGGCGGCAATCGGGGATCTCGATGATCGTGTCGCTGCCGCGCGCGTGAAAGCCCGCCATCGCGCCCTTTTTCGTGCGCCTTGCGGCCAGTGTCGCGCGGCGGCGGGAACCGGGTGGAGAGGTCAGAACAGGCCCTATCTCGGCGGAAATACCATGCGCGGCGAGCGCGGTTTCGACGACCTGGCGTTTCCAGCGGGCGGTAAAATCCTCCGATGCGTGCTGCAACTGACAGCCTCCGCAGGATTTGAAATGCCGACATGGCGGCGTCACGCGATCGGGCGAGGGGCTGACAATGCGGATGTCGCGCAGGGTCTGGCCATCGGGCGTGCCGGTTATCTCCTCACCCGGCAGGGTGAGCGGTGCGTAAAGCGGACCCTCGGCGATTCCGTCGCCCTGATGGCCGAGGCGGGTGATCTGATGGGTCGTCATAACAGATCCTCACGGCTCAGCGTGAAACCCGAGGCGATCCAGCGATCCTCCAGTTCTTGCAGCCTTTGGCCAAGGGCGGGACCGGTGTAATCCGGCATGAGATCGGCAGGCTTGACCGGAAACGTGGCATGAGCACCGCGTTCGAGAATGTCTGAGGCCTTCGGATCAAGCGGAGTATCAAGAAGTGCGGCGCGCAGGAGCAGCATATCCATGCCATCCGTCACGCCGTAACGATAGCCAATCTCGGCGGGCGGTATGGTGGCGGACGCGCCGTCGCGCAAGAGGGCGAGCCGCCTGGCCTCGGCCCGCGACAGGCGCAGGCGGTTTGGGATATCCTCTCCGCCCAGGGCAGCAAGACGGCGCAGGGCGTTCGGGGCCGTATTCGTCTCTGATTCAAGATGCACGAGCGGCGCGAGCGGCCGTGCATCTGCCCCCGGCAGGATCGCCGAAAGCACGCCAGCCCTCTGCATCGCGGCCAGCGAGGGTGCAGGATCGGGCGCGGCAAGCAGTTTGCGCATTTCGGCCCCGACACGCTCGCGCGAGAGCCCGGCCAGCCCGTCGAGATGCGCCGCGCAGGCAGCGAGCGCGTCGGGATCAAGCCCCGCCTCGGCATCGCCATAGCAGGCATGAAAGCGGAAAAAGCGGAGGATGCGCAGGTAATCCTCTTTGATCCGTGTCGCGCCATCGCCGATGAACCGCACGCGGCGGGCGATCAGATCGCCAATGCCGCCCAAAGGGTCGATCACGCTGCCGTCGGGGCGGGCGTAAAGCGCATTCATCGTGAAATCGCGGCGGCGGGCATCGGCATGCAGGTCTGTGCCAAAGGCCACCTGCGCGTGACGCCCGAACGTATCCACGTCCTCGCGAAAGGTGGTGACCTCATGCGGCTTGCTACCCGAAACCACGGTCACGGTGCCGTGGTCGATACCGGTGGGCACGGGTTTCAGCCCGGCATCGGTGGCAAGCCGCATCACTGCTTGCGGCAGGGCATCCGTGGCGATGTCGATATCGGCGACCGGCACGCCCAAAAGCGCGTTGCGCACGCAGCCGCCGACGAAAAGCGCCTGATGCCCGGCCTTTGTCAGCGCGGTGCAGACCGCCTGCGTGGCGGGTGCGGTGATCCAGTTGCCCGAGACTTTCATCGCGGCCCCGCCATCTCGGCCATGTTGCGCAGGATGCGCGCGGTCGCCCCCCAGATATAATAGGGGCCGAACGGCACCGCGTAATAGCGCCGCCAATCCCCGCGCCAGCGGCGTTTTTCGACCCTGAACCGGGCTAACTCCAGCAGATGTGCGAGCGGGACCTCGAACACTTCTTCAACCTCTCCGACCTCTGGCACGGGCGTGAAGGGCACGGAGATACGGGCCAGAACCGGGGTCACGTCAAAGCCGGTCACCGTCTCGTGCCGGGGCAGAAAACCGAGCGTTTCGACATGGGCCGGATCGAGGCCGATTTCCTCCTGCGCCTCGCGCAGGGCGGTGGCGGTGATATCGGGATCGCCCGCATCCTGCTTGCCCCCCGGAAAGGCGATCTGACCGGGGTGATGCTTGAGCGCGGAGGACCGCTTGGTCAGGATCACACGCGGCGCGCCCCCGCTGCAAAGCACCGGCACGAGCACCCCCGCCGCGCGGAGTTTGCGCCCGGGCGGCAGGCGCACCTCTGGGTTCAGATCATAATCCGACGACCCCGCGCGCCCGGATCCGAGCGCGGCGAGGATCGGGGCAAGCGGATCACGCACCGTCACCGGGCCCCTTTGGCGCATCGAACCCCAGCGTCGCGGGATCGAGCCGGTAATGCGCGCCGCAGAACTGGCAATCAGCAGTCACGATGCCGTCATCGGTGGTCATCGTTTCGATGTCCTTGGTCGAGTAGATCGACAGGCTGTTGCGCACGCGTTCTTCGGAGCAGGTGCAGCCAAAGCGCACCGGTTGCAGATCGAAGACGCGCGGCGCCTCTTCGTGAAAGAGCCGCACGAGCAGGTCCGTGGGCGCCACCGACGGCCCGATCAGCTCGAGATCCTCGACCGTGTCGAGCAGCATGTTGGCGCGATTCCAGTTCTCGGCATCGTCACCATCGACGATATCGCGTGCCTGCAAAAGTCCGTCTTCACCCGACCCGCCGCCGGTGGCGAAGGGCGAGGCCTTTGGCATGTGCTGCAACATGACGCCCCCGGCGCGCCAATGCTCGACCCCGCCCGCCTCGCGCGATTTGCCAAAGCTGAGGGCAAAGCGGGTGGGCAACTGCTCGGATTGGGCGAAATACGCCTCGGCACAGCTGCGCAGCGCGTCGCCTGCGACCGGGGTAATACCCTGATACGGTGCCGTGCCCTGACCCTGATCGAGCAGCACGGCAAAATACCCCTCGCCCAACTGTTCGAACGGTGTCCCGTTGTCGAGCCGGTCACGATCAAAGCTGGCATAGGCGCGCATGCGGGCGGGTTCGCCATCCTGGGGAGGGCCGTAGTAATCAGTGGCGATCATCCGCACCGCGCCCTTGGTTTGAACCTGAAGCGAGAGCTTCCATCGCAGCTTGATTGTCTGCCCGATCAGCGCCGTCAAGAGCGCCATCTCCGCGATCAATGCCTCGACCTGAGGGGGATAGTCATGCTGTTTCAGGATGCCATCGAGCACCCCGTCGAGCCGCGCCACACGGCCCCGGATATCGGCCTGATCAAGCTGGAACGGCAGGATCGTATCGTCCCAGGCGATTTTCTGTCCAAGAGTCATGGGGTTTCCTTATGCGCCTTGGTTCGGCATATCGCGTGTATGTAGGCAGGACAAGACAAGGCACCAAGGGGGCAAGCCATGATCCGGAGATTCGGCGAGGCACCGCGCCACGATATCCGCTATCGGTTGCGGCCGGGGGTCTATGCGATCCTGCCGCAGGCGCGGCATCTGCTGGTGACGCATCAGGCCGAGCCGGTGCCGGAACTGCAACTGCCCGGCGGCGGGATCGACCCGGGCGAGCATCCGCTGCGCGCGCTGCATCGCGAGGTTTATGAGGAAACCGGCTGGATCATTGCCCGGCCCCGGCGGATCGGCGCGTTTCGACGGTTCACCTATATGCCGGAATATGGGTTCTGGGCGGAGAAACTCTGCATGATCTACCGCGCCGATCCGGTGCGTGCCCTGGGCGCGCCGACAGAGCCCGGGCATCGCGCGGTCTGGATCACGCCCGCGCAGGCGGCAAGGCAGCTTGGCAATTCAGGCGACCGGCACTTCGTCAGCCGGGCATTGGGTCTGGTCTGAATTCCAGCAGGACGGCGGAGATATCATCCTGAAAATCGGCGTCCTCGGCAAACTCCGAGAGTTTCCAGATCAGTGATTCGAGAAAAGCGCGCCCGCGTGTCTGGCGCAGGTCGCGCAGGATGCGGGCCAGCCCTACCTCGTCGAGCAGAGAACCATCGCGCGCCGCGCATTCGGTGACCCCGTCGGAATGGATCAAGAGCCGGTCGCCAGGGGCCATCATCGTTTCGAATTGGTGGAACGTGGCGCCGTCGATCAGGCCCACGGGAAAACCGCCCTCACCAATAAACTCCACCACGCCACAGGCTCGCTGCAGCGCGGGATAGGGATGACCCGCCTGTGCGATTATGACATGGCCACTCTGCAAATCCACATCGGCGAGCGCGATGGTGAAATAATGTTCGGTCTCCATCTCCGACATGATCACGCGGTTGAGCATGCCGATCGCCTCGGCGGGGGGGCGCGGGGCAAAACCGCCACGGCGCGTTTTCTGCAAGGCCAGGTTCTGCTCGGGCACCGACGATGACAGATACCCCGCCAGCCGCGCCGTCATCAACGCTGAACTGATGCCATGTCCGGACACATCGATCCCATAGAGACCGATCCGACCCTCGGAAATCGGGAACATTCCCACCAGATCGCCGCCCACATGACCCGCCGATTGCAGAAGCAATGACACCTCGGCGGTGCCAAAATCGCGATAGCGTTCGCTGACCAGTGATTGCTGCAGCTTCTTGGCTTCGATCAGATCGCTGTCGAGCGAATCATAAAGCGATTGCAATTCATCGAGGGTGGACGTGATCAGCCGGTTCTTCTCGGTCAGTTCCCGCTCCATTTGCAGAATCCGCGCCCCGGCGGCGATGCGGGCGCGCAACTCGGCGGCGTTGACCGGTTTGGTCAGAAAGTCATCCGCCCCGGCATCGAGACCGAGCGCCACCTCGTCCTTGTCGCTCTTCGACGTGAGCAGGATGAAATACCCGTAGGCCTCGCGTGGCATGCCCCGGAACGCACGGCAGAATTCGAGCCCGGTCATGCCCGGCATCATCCAGTCGCTGAGCACAAGATCAGGAACATATCCAGCGCAGATATCGAGTGCGGCGGCGCCCGACTCGGCCTCGCGCACATCGAAACCCCATCGCTGCAACGATGCAGTCAGAATGCGGCGCTGCGCGCGGCTGTCATCGACCACGAGGACGCGACGGATGACGTTTCCACCCGTCTCTACCGGTCCGCTTTCTGTTCTCGGCACCCGCACGATCATTCCTTTGGCCTGTTCTCGCTTGCGATAGCGCGGGCGGGCTTAACGGTGCGTAAATGTTAAAATTTTGCGGGTTTCGACGCATGATTTAACACTATGGAAGGGATTGCGGGGCATCTTGGCACGATCAAAGGAGGGCGGATCATGATCGACTGGAACCGCGTTCGAAACTTGCGGGATGAAATCGGGACCGACGCGTTCGAAGAGGTTGTCGCGCTCTTTATCGAAGAGGTCGAGACCGAGATAGAGAAGCTGCGCGCACCGGATGAGACGCTCGACATCGAGGCACAGTTGCATTTCCTCAAGGGCAGCGCGCTCAATCTCGGCTTTGGCGATTTCTCGGATCTCTGTCACCGCGGCGAGGGGACGGCCGGCACGGGAAGGGCCGCCGACGTGAACCTGGAGGAAATACTCGACTGTTTTGACCGGTCCAAGACGGCGTTTCTCGCCGGGCTGACGGCAGAGGTGGTCGCCGCCTAGATCAGGAACTCCGCCAGCACCTCGTCGCGGGTGATGTCGCGGTAATCGAATCCGGCATCGTCCAGCTTGCGCAGGATATGAACGAAATTCTCGGGTCGCGTGGTCTCGATCCCGATCAGGACGGAGCCGAAATTGCGCGCCGATTTCTTGAGATACTCGAAGCGCGCGATATCGTCCTCGGGCCCAAGTATTTCAAGGAAATCGCGCAAGGCCCCGGGGCGCTGCGGCATGCGCAGGATGAAGTATTTCTTGACCCCCGAGTAGCGCTGCGCGCGCTCCTTGACCTCGGGCAGGCGTTCGAAATCGAAATTGCCGCCCGAGGTGACGCAAACCACGGTCTTGCCCCGGATCGTATCACGCATGTCCTTGAGCGCATCGACGGCGAGCGCCCCCGCCGGTTCCAGAACGATGCCCTCGATGTTGAGCATTTCCAGCATCGTGGTGCACAGCCGGTCCTCGTCGATCACCCGAGCCTGCGCCGGATCAAGATCGGCGAGCCGCGCAAAGGTGCGCACACCGATCTGTGCCACGGCGGCGCCATCGGCGAAATTCTCGACATGGCGCAGGCGCACCGGTTCCCCGGCGGCAAGGGCCGCGGCAAGACAGGCACCGCCCGCAGGCTCGACCAATGTGAGGTTGACGCTATCGCCCATGTAGCCGCGCACCCCGGCCGATAGCCCCCCACCACCCACCGGCAGGATCAGGTGATCAGGCATGCCGCCCAACTGCGCCTCGATCTCGACGGCGACGCTGGCCTGCCCTTCGATCACGTCCTCGTCGTCGAACGGCGACAGGAAATGCCCGCCCACCTCGGCGCAATAGGCCTGGGCGGCCTGCAGCGTATCGTCGAAATAATCGCCGGTCAGGCGGATCGACACCGCATCGCCCCCGAATTTCTCGGTCTTGCCGATCTTTTGCTGCGGTGTCGTCACCGGCATGAAAATCACGCCCTTGACCCCGAAATGCCGACACATGAAGGCCACGCCCTGCGCGTGATTGCCGGCACTGGCGCAGACGAATTGCGTGGTTTCGGGCCGCGCCGCCAGAGCCTTGCGCATTGCGTTGAACGCGCCGCGCAGCTTGTAGGAGCGCACCGGGCTCAGATCCTCGCGCTTGAGCATGATCTCGGCCCCGTACCGTTCCGACAGGTGATCGTTGCGTTGCAGCGGCGTCGGCTCGAACACGGCGCGCATGGCGGCCTCGGCGGTGCGGGCGTTATCCTGAAACTCGGTCATCCCGTTTCAGTGCCGCAATCGGGGCGTGCTGGCAAGGGGCGCACCTTGCCCCGGCACGGAAAACCGGCTAAGCGCGCTGCGATATCCGCGAGAGAGGGGAAACACATGTCCGCGCCCAAGAAAGTTGTTCTGGCCTATTCCGGGGGCCTCGATACCTCGATCATCCTGAAATGGCTGCAGACCGAATATGGCTGCGAGGTGGTGACGTTTACCGCCGATCTGGGGCAGGGCGAAGAGCTGGAGCCGGCGCGGGAAAAGGCGAAACTCCTCGGGATCAAAGAGGAAAACATCTATATCGAGGATGTGCGCGAGGAATTCGTGCGCGATTTCGTGTTTCCGATGTTCCGTGCCAATGCGCTCTATGAGGGGCTCTATCTGCTGGGCACCTCGATTGCCCGGCCGCTGATTTCCAAGCGTCTGGTCGAGATCGCGCACCTGACCGGGGCCGATGCCGTGGCGCATGGTGCAACCGGCAAGGGCAACGATCAGGTGCGGTTCGAACTGGCGGCCTATTCGCTCAACCCCGATATCAAGGTGATCGCGCCCTGGCGGGAATGGGATCTGACCAGCCGCACGCGACTGCTTGAGTTTGCCGAGAAAAACCAGATCCCGATCGCCAAGGACAAGCGCGGCGAAGCACCGTTTTCGGTCGATGCGAACCTGTTGCACACGTCAAGCGAGGGCAAGGTGCTGGAAGACCCGGCAGAGGCCGCGCCGGACTATGTCTATCAGCGCACAGTCAGCCCCGAGGCGGCTCCCGATACCCCGGAATTCATCGAGGTGACGTTCGAGAAGGGTGATGCCGTGGCCATCAATGGCGAGGCGATGAGCCCGGCCACGATCCTCACGAAGCTCAACGAATTGGGCGGCAAACATGGCATCGGGCGGCTCGATTTCGTGGAAAACCGGTTCGTGGGCATGAAATCGCGCGGCATTTATGAGACCCCGGGCGGCACTGTCCTTCTTGAGGCGCATCGCGGGATCGAGCAGATCACGCTCGACAGTGGCGCGGGGCATCTCAAGGATTCGCTGATGCCGCGCTATGCGGAACTGATTTACAACGGCTTCTGGTTCAGCCCGGAACGCGAGATGTTGCAGGCGGCCATCGACAAGAGCCAGGAACATGTCAGCGGCACGGTGCGGCTCAAGCTCTACAAGGGGTCGGCGACGACCGTCGGGCGCTGGTCCGATCACAGCCTCTATTCCGAGGCACATGTGACCTTCGAGGAGGATGCCGGAGCCTATGACCAGAAGGACGCGGCGGGGTTCATTCAGTTGAACGCGCTGCGCCTGAAATTGCTGGCCGCGCGCAACCGGCGTCTCAAAGGTTGAGGGCCACGTCGCGCAACCGCTCATAGGCGGGCATCGCCGCCTCGGCCAACGCAGCGCGCGCACCATCAAGCGCGGGCGGTGGCCCCTCGGCGGGGGCAAAGCCGGTGCTGTCATGCACCGCCCCGTACCAATGCGCCGCCCAGACGCCATCATCGGCATGGCCACCGCGCGGCCACGCGAGCATGGCGGGCGTCCAATTCAGGCCGATGGCGGCGCAGAGCCGTTGCAGCATGGTCTCGGGGGCACGGCGGATATCGGCGGAATCGATGACGACGGGCGATTGCCCCACGGCTACCAATTGATCATAAAGTTCGACCTGCTGGACAAAGCCGATATCGGCGAGTGTCGGGTTGTCATACTTGGCCGAGAAACTGGCGGCGACGCGCGCCGGGTGGCGGATGAGAAAGACGTTGGTCAGCTCATTCACCCAGTCGCGCGGCATGCCTGGGATCATGTGCTGGGCCATGTGTTTCTGATAAAAATGCGGCTTTTGCGCCGGAACAGGGCCTAACAGCCGCTCTACCACGCGCATGGGATCTCGCGGCTGCGCGGTCATGATCGCGTCGCGCATCGGGTGATCGAGCCCGGTCTGCGCGAGATAGGCGGCATAGAACGGCTCATCCACCACGGCGCAATCGCCACGCGCGGCAAAGCTGTACATCATCGCGGTGGACAGGTTCCGTGGCCCGGACCACATGGCGATGCGCATGTCAGCCCCGCCCGGCAATGTGATCATTCGTCATCGTCAATCGCCCGTCCCCCATGTTCACGGCATGCTAATCCTGTCTAGGATCGTCGAATCACCGATGCAACAAGAGAGGCAGGCAATGGACGCGAAGTTCTGGCACGATCGCTGGCAAGAGGGGCGGCTCGGCTTTCACGAGGGCACGGTCAACCGGATGCTGGAGGCGCATATCGGCGCGCTGGCGCTGGGCGAGGGGGCGCGGATCTTTGTCCCGCTCTGCGGCAAGGCGGTCGATATTCCCTGGCTGTTGTCGCGCGGCTATCGCGTGGCCGGGGCCGAGTTGAGCGAGATCGCGGTGCGCGACCTCTTTGCCGAGATGGGCGTGACGCCGGAGGTCACCGACACGGGCGCGCTTCGGCGCTACGCGGCGCAGGGGGTCGAGATTTTCGCGGGCGATATCTTCGATCTGACCGCCGAAAAGCTTGGCCCGGTGGATGCGGTCTATGACCGCGCCGCGCTCGTGGCCCTGCCGCAGGAGATGCGCCGTCGCTATGCCGCGCATCTGGCCGAGATCACGGAACGCGCGCCACAGCTTCTGGTGACCTTCGAATACGACCAGTCGGTGATGCCGGGGCCACCCTTTTCGCTGAGCGAGGCGGAGGTGCGCACCTGTCACGACGCGCGATTCACAATCTCCCAACTGGCGGATGAGGAGGTGCCGGGCGGCCTCAAGGGCATATGCCCCGCGCGCGAAAAGGCGATGCTCCTGCGGCCGCGCTAAGGGCCTGACACTGACCCCAAGGCCATGTGGCGGTTGACATCCTTGTAGAGCAGGTAGCGGAACGGCCCCGGCCCGCCCGCATAGCAGGCCTGCGGGCAGAAGGCGCGCAGCCACATGAAATCGCCGGCCTCGACCTCGACCCAATCCTGGTTGAGCCGGTAGACCGCCTTGCCCTCGAGGACGTAGAGCCCGTGCTCCATCACATGGGTCTCGGCAAAGGGGATGACGCCGCCGGGCTGAAAGGTGACGATGGTCACATGCATGTCATGGCGCAGATCCTCGGGGTCGACAAAGCGGGTCGTGGCCCAGACCCCGTTTGTGTCGGGCATCGGCGTGGGGGCGATGTCGCGCTCGTTCAGGATCAGCGGTTCGGGCGCGTCGAGCTCATCGACCCACTGATACCGCTTGCGCAGCCAGTGAAAGCGGACAGCCTGATCGCCGTGATTGCGCAGCGACCATGTGGCACCGGGCGGGATATAGGCATAGCCGCCCTCGGCCATGTCATGCGTCTGGCCTTCGATGGTCAGCCGCAGCGCTCCCTCGACCACGAAGAGCACCGCCTCGGTGCCTGGTTCGGTCTCGGGGCGGTGGCTGCCACCGCCGGGCTGCACCTCGGCGATATATTGCGAGAAGGTTTCGGCAAAGCCTGATAGCGGCCGTGCGATCACCCAGAAACGCGCCTTGTCCCAGAACGGCAGGAGGCTGGTGACGATATCGCTGAACGTGCCCCGGGGAATGACGGCATAGGCCTCGGTAAAGACGGCACGATCGGTCAAAAGCTGGGTCTGCGGTGGCAAGCCGCCCTTCGGGGCGTGGTAGCGGGGCGGGTGCATCTCGGGCCTTTCGTGATCCTGTGTTGCGCGTCTTATGCCATGCCATGCGGAGCCGGGACATCCCCCGGAATAATTGAAAGCCTATCAGTAAAAGCCGTAAACTGCGCTGTAGCGATCCGGTTCTCACTCCCGACAGTTTTCCTCGCGCGGTTTCGGCAGATCGGCTGGCGCGCGCGGCTGCGCTGTCCGTCATGGATAGGTCGATCCCGTGATCGGTGCGCTCGGCGTGCATTCAGAAGCTGGAGCGCAGGTAAACTCGGCATGCGGAACTGTCCTGAGGCGTTTGACGCCGCGCTTGAAAAGCTGCACAAACTGGGTGACATCGAGGTTAATGTTGCATGGCCCATCAAGGGGCCGGATCTTTCGAAAACGTCAGGACCCGTCCGAACAGCCCAGAGTCTGAAAGGCAAACGTGACTATCGCCAAGCACCGCACGACGGTTTTCGAGATTCTCGTGCAAAAACACTTCTGTGATATCGAACTGGCTGCGGTGGTCCACACATTGCAGACAGCGAACATGGTGCTCGGCAGCTCTCGTTACGACTGGCGGATCATTTCGGACAAGCCCGGTTTCGTGCAGGGGGCCGGGGTCTGCCTCGTGCGCGCCGCGCCGGTCATTCCAGACCACTGCCTAGCGGATTATCTGATCGTGATCGCGTCGAAAAAGCGGGATCCTTCTGTCTGGTTGACGCGTGTTCGCAGCATGCGGCGCCTTGGCAAGGCCGTGATCCTGCTGGCCGATGCTGCGACGCAATTCATCTCGCGCACGCAGACCGAGACCGGGGCGGTGACAACGCATTGGGCTGATGCCGTGGTCCTGCGCGAGACCCAGGACCTGCCGCGCCTGACAAGCAACCTGTCGGAAATGTCCAATGGCATCATCACGGCTGCCGGACGCACGGCCACGCCAGAGTTGATCCTTGGCCTTCTGGCGGGCGAACTAACCGTGTCCGAGATCACCGATATCGGTCGGCACCTCTTGTTGCCGAGCATCCGGACAAGTTCCAGCACCCAGCCTTTCGCCCATACCGCCTTTCAAAAGTTCTATGACAAGGCCGTGTCGGATGCCCTGGCGTTGATGGAAGCGAACCTCTCCGAGCCATTGTCGATCGCCGATATCGCAGAGCATGTCGAGACCTCACAGCGCTGTCTTGAACGGCGCTTTCGCGCGGTGCTCGAAACCTCACCTGGCCAATACTACAAGCAATTGCGCGTCCGGCGGGCGCATCGGCTGGTCCAGGAAACAAACCTGCCCCTCATCGACATCGCCATCGCGACCGGTTTCGGCTCGACAGGAACGCTGTCCACCAGCTTCAAGAAATTCTACGGCGTGACGCCCTCTGATTTCCGGAGCAAACACAGGGACCGCATCCTGGATTATTCAGAACAGATGTGACGGATCAGGCAGAGTCGTCCCGCCAGATCATGTCTGCCAAGGGCGAGACTTCGGAGACAGCGTTCATCGGAGAGGGCAGGGGCTTCTTCTCGACCAGGCGTCGAGCCAGAGCTTTTCGAGGTGCATCTTGTACAGCGGGTGCCGCGGGCGGTTATTCACCGCGTCAGTATGATGGATCGCCAGCCCTCACCAGCAGGGCTGGACGATCTCGCCGTTATCGTGACGTATCTCTTCCAGTTCAGCCATCAACGGGCGCCGGGAGCCAAGATATCAAGCGCCTCGGTCCGCTTGGGATCGAATTCCGGGTTCGAATACTCGTTTTGGCGCCACGTGATGGTTGTCCGCCCCCCAAGGGCGCGCGTCCGACATGCAGGACGGCGGGCGGCCGACTGCCGTTATCCCTGCGCCGCCGTCACGATCAGTTCCACCTTATACTCGGGCGTGGCCAGCTTTGCCTCGCCACAGGCCCGGGCGGGGGCATGGCCTTCGGGAACCCAGGCATCCCAGACGCTGTTCATTTCCGCGAAATCGCCCATGTCCGCCAGCCAGATCACGCATTGCAGGATGCGCGTGGCGTCTGATCCGGCCTCGGCCAGCAGCTTTTCGACCTTCTCGATGCAGGTGCGGGTCTGGTCTGCCACGCTGTCGCCCGGATTGCCGACCTGCCCGGCCAGATAGACGGTGCCGTTATGGGTGACGGTCTGGCTCATGCGCTGGCCAGTATGGTGGCGGGTGATATCGCTCATCGGTGGGTCCTTTCGGTTGGATCAACAAAAACGCTCGGGGGCGAGCGCGGCGCGGGTGGCCGCGTCGAGCACGGGTGCGCCGCCAGTCAGCAGCGCGGCACTGAATTGCGATAGCGCGGGCGCGGTCTGAACGCCATAGCCGCCCTGCCCCGCCAGCCAGAAAAAGCCTTGGCGGCGCGGATCGAAGCCCGCCACCGGCGTGCGGTCGGGGGCGAAGGTGCGCAGGCCGGCCCAGCTATGCTCTAGCCGCGTGACCTCATGGGTCACCGCCTGCTCGAACCGGTGCAGCCCCTCGGCAAGCACCATGTCCTCGGGCCAGGCATCGTGCGGATCGACCGGATCTTCGTCGGCGGGCGAGACCATCAGCTTGCCCGCCTCGGGCTTGGCGTACCAGGTCTCGGCGATGGAGCCGAAGATCGGCCATCGCTCGGTGTCATGGCCCTCGGGGGCCGGGATGATCGCGGCGGAGCGGCGATAGGGCTGCAGCCCGAGGCGCGGCAGCCCGGCCAGTGCCGCCACCTCATCGGCCCATGCGCCTGCGGCGTTGACCACGGTAGGCGCACTGAAGGTGCCCTGCGCCGTGTCCACGTGCCATTGCCCGGCCTCATGGCGCAGCGCCTGCACTTGCGCGCCGGTGACGATCTGCCCCCCGCGCCCCCGCAGCATCCGTGCATAGCCCTGCAACAGCAGATCCACGTCGATGCCACGCGCGTCGCGTTCGATCATCGCGCCCGCGATGCGCTCGGGGCGCAGGATGGGGACGATCTCGGCGGCCTCACGGCCTGTCAGCCGCTCCACCCCCACCGCGCCGTCGAGATAGGCGTCGAGCACTGGCAACTCCTCCTCAGAGGCAACCATCAATTCGCCGCGCGGGCTGAGGATCGGTGTGTCGCTGATCTCGCCGGGGTGCTCGAAAATCGGCTCGGCCACGGCGTTGAGGGCGCGCAGCGTGGCATTGCCGTAATTGCGGATGAAGATCGCCGCCGAGCGCCCCGTCGCGTGATAGCCGATCTGCGGCTCGCTCTCCAAGACGGTCACGCGCGCCCCGTCGCGGGCGCATTCCGCCGCCGCACTGACCCCTGCGATGCCGCCGCCGATGACGATGATATCGGTCATAGCTGCGCCTCCTCGAAACCGGTCAGCGTGGCGGTCAGGTTCTGGCCCAACTCCTCGCAGAGATAGCCGCCCTCCTGCACGAACAGCGTGGGCAACCCGAGGCCCGCAATGGCCGCACCGATGCGCCCGAAGCCCGGCGTGGTGATCGCCAGCCCCTGGAACGGATCGCCCTCATAGGCATCGAGGCCAAGCGCCACGACCACCGCATCGGCCCCGAAATTCACGATCCGCTCCAATGCGCGATCCAGCGTCCTCAGATAGTCGTCATCGCCGGTCTTGCGCGGCAGCGGCAGGTTTAGGTTGTACCCGATGCCGCGCCCCGCGCCGCGCTCGGACGCATGGCCCCAGAAGAACGGGTAGAACCGTTCGGGATCGGCATGGATCGAGACCGTCAGCACGTCGTCGCGGTCGTAGAAGATGCCCTGCGTGCCGTTGCCGTGATGCACATCCACGTCGAGGATGGCGGTGCGCAACCCCGCCATACGCAACCGTTCGGCGGCGATGGCGGCGTTGTTGAGAAAGCAGAATCCCCCCGCCAGATCGCCGAAGGCATGGTGCCCCGGCGGGCGGCAGAGCGCATAGGTGGCGCGCTCGCCGCCGCGAACAAGATCGGCCCCCGTCACGGCGCTCTGCGCCGACCAATAGGCCGCCTCCCACGTGCCCGCGCCGATGGGGCAGGCGGTATCGGCCTGATGATAGCCCGCCTGCCCAACGGCGGATTTGGGGTAGCCATCGCCGCGCGTGGCGGGGTGGATGTTGGGGATCACCTCCGGCCCGCCGCCGTCGATGCGCTGCCAGCGGGTGTGGATGTTGCGCAGGAAGGTCACATATTCCGGCGAATGGAGCGCGGCGATGGGGCCAAGCCCGGCATCATTGGCGGCGATCATCTCGCAGCCCGCCGCCTTTGCACCGTCAGTCAACCGCGCGATACGCTCGGGCTGTTCCGGGCTGGGCTTAATGACGCCGTTGGCCATGAAATGCTGCGGGTCGTGCTGCCACTGGCGGTCGTCGAAAATGGCCTTCATCTGCCCTCTCCCTTCAGTCTGTCAAAGCCCGCCCGTGGCAGGCGCATCTGCGTCACGCGGTCCTGCGGCGCAAAGCCGAGGCGCTCGTAGAAGCGGCGCGAGGCGGTGCTGTGGCCATAGACCGCCAGCGTCATCCACGCTGCGCCCCACTGGATGCCTGCCCGGCGCGCCACCTCGGCCAGCAGGTGCCGCCCGGCCCCCTGCCCACGGGTCGCCGCATCGACCCAGAGGTCCGAGACATAGACCCCCGCCGCCCCCTGCGCGGTGGAAAAAACCGGGCTGTAGAGCGCCGCGCCGATCACGTCCCGCTCTACCGCCAGAAGCCCGTAGGCCGCTGGCGTATCGCCCATCAGCCCCGCGCGCAAGGCGTCGAGCCCTGCCCGGTGCGTATCGCCCAGATCATCGCTGAGCGCGCGCAGGGCGCGATCCAGCAGGACCAGATCCGCCTCCGTTCTCACCGCGCGAAACTCCGTCACCATGTCTCAGATCGCCGTCCGATCCGCGCCCTTGAGGCGCAGCAGGCGGCGCGCGCCCTCGGCATCCACCACCTCGCGGCCCATGGCCTCGACAATGCCGCGCACTTTCTCCACCTGCTCGGCATTCGAGCGCGCCAGCGTGCCGCGCGCAATCGTCAGGCTGTCCTCCAGCCCCACGCGCACATGCCCGCCCATTGCCGCCGCCTGCGCCGCCATCGGCATCTGATGCCGCCCGGCGGCCAGCACGGAAAACATGTAATCCCGACCAAAGAGCTTGTCCGCGATGCGCACCATATGCGTGAGGTTCTCGGGGTCCGCGCCCATGCCACCCAAGACACCAAAGACGAACTGGATGAAATAAGGCGCGCGGATCAGCCCGCGATCCGCGAAATGGCGCAGCATGTAGAGGTGGCTCAGGTCGTAACATTCAAATTCGAACCGCGCCCCGCGTTCCTGGCCCAGTTCCGTCAGGATGCGGGCGATGTCTCGGGGGGTGTTCTTGAACACCAGATCATCCGAGCCTTCGAGAAAGGGCTGCTCCCAGTCGTGCCGCCAGTCGGTGATCCGCTCTGCCATCGGGTAGAGCGCGAAATTCATAGTGCCCATGTTGAGCGAGGCCATTTCCGGCGCGGCCTCGATGGGCGCGGCCAGCCGTTCATCGAGCGTCATGGTCGCGCTGCCCCCGGTCGAGAGGTTGAGCACCGCATCGCAGTCCTGTTTCAACCGGGGCAGAAAGGCGCGGAAATGGGCGGGGTCGGCAGAGGGCCGCCCGGTTTGCGGATCACGCGCATGCAGGTGCAGAATGGCCGCCCCCGCCTCTGCCGCCTCGATCCCGGCGAGGGCGATTTCGCCAGCCGTGATCGGCAGGTGCGGCGACATCGAGGGCGTGTGGATCGAGCCTGTCAGCGCGCAGGTAATGATAATCTCGCGCATTACACGGCCTGCTCCAGCGCGGGGCGGATTTCGTCTGTAAACTCTGCCAGCGAGGCATCCAGCATCTCGGTAATCTCGTCCAAGTGCGTCTCGGTCGCGATCATCGGCGGGGCGACGATGATATGGTCGCCCTCCACCCCGTCGCGGGTGCGCCGCGAATAGACGATCAGACCCTTGTCATAGGCGATCTGCACAAAGCGGTTGAAGGCTTGCAGGTGCCTGGGCAGTGGCGCCTTGCTGCCCCGGTCGGCCATGAATTCGAACGCCGTCAGCAGCCCCTTGCCGCGCACGTCGCCGATGATGGCATAGCGCTGCATCAGCCCCTCCAGCCGTTCCTTGAGTTTCACGCCCATGCGCGCGGCGTTGCCCACCATGTCCTGCCGCTCGATCTCGTCGATCACGGCCAGACCGGCGGCACAGGCCAGCGGGTTGCCGGCATAGGTATAGCCATGCAGGAAACCGCCCGCGTCCAGCACCGCCTCGACCAGCCGTTCGTGTGCCACCATCGCGCCAAGCGGCACGTATCCGGCGGCAAAGCCCTTGGACATGACGACGATGTCGGGGGCGAGGTTCCAATGCTCTGAGGCGAGGAATTTGCCGGTCCGTCCTGCACCGGTCATCACCTCGTCCAGAATGAAGAGCACGCCGTATTTGCGGCAAATCTCTTGTATGCGCTCCATATAGCCGCGCGGCGGCACCAGCGCGCCGGTCGAGGCGCCGCCGATGGGCTCGACCACAAAGGCCAGCACGCTTTCGGGGCCTTCCTCAAGGATCTTCGCCTCCAGCATGTCGGCGTAATGGTGGCCGGTCGCCTCGTCCTCGGGGTCGAGCCCGTCGAGATAGGCGCGGGGCGCGGGCACCTTGGGCATGGCCTGCATCATCGGCGCAAATGGCTCGGTCAGCGGCGCATAAGAGGTGATGGCGAGCGCGCCGAGCGTGCAGCCGTGATAGGACGGCGCGCGGCTGATGATCTTCCAGCGGCTGCCCTCGCCGGTGGCGAGCGCGTATTGCCGCGCCAGCTTCAGCGCCGATTCCACCGCCTCGGACCCGCCCGAGACGAAGAACACGCGGTTGAGGCCCGCAGGGCACAAGGCGGCGGTCTTGGCGGCGAGTTTCTCGGACGCCTCGGTCTCGAAATGCAGGCGATACCCAAAAGTGGATTTCTCCATCTGACGGCGCATCGCCTCGAGCACGTTCTCGTTTGAATGGCCGATATTGCAGACCATCGCGCCGCTTGAGCCATCCAGATAGCGCTTGCCATCCACGTCCCACATATAGACGCCGCGCGCCTGATCGAGCACCGGCTTGCGCTCGCGCCCCTGATAGAAAAGATGAGAGGGTTTCACGTTCATTGTCTTATCCCGGAAGTGCTGCGCAGTCCTGCGGGCGCAAGTGCAGATGGACCGTGTCGCCCGCAGCAAAGGGGTGTTCGTCGATCATGTTGATGGCTTGCAGCTGTGCCTCGCCCGCGCGGACGAAATAGCGCACCGCCTGTCCCTGATAATCCACGGTTTCCACGGTGGCGGGAATCGAAATCACGCCCTCGGGGGCGGCGGTTTTCGACAGCAACAGTTTCTCGGCGCGCACCACCAGCTTGGCCGCGCCTGTGCCGGTCAGATTGGGGGCCTTGGCGGCAGGCACCGTCACCTTGCCGAAGGTCGCATCCTCGACCACCACGCTCGCGCCATGCTCGATACAGTGCGCCTCGGTGATGTTGGACGCCCCGAGGAAATTGGCGACGAATTCGGAGGCGGGGGTGTTGTAGACCTCTTCGGGCTTGCCCACCTGCTCCACCCGCCCCTCGGACATCACCACGATCAGGTCCGACATGGCGAGCGCCTCGGATTGGTCGTGGGTGACAAAAACGGTGGTCACCCCGATACGCTCCTGAATGCGCTTCAACTCCACCCGCATATCCTCGCGCAGGTTGGCGTCGAGCGCCGAGAGCGGCTCGTCCAGAAGCAGCACGTCCGGCTCGATCACGATGGCACGGGCGAGGGCGATGCGCTGTTGCTGGCCGCCCGACAACTCCTTGGGGTAGCGGTCGCCGACATTGGGCAATTGCACCAATTCCAGCGCCGCCTGCACCTTGGCCGGGATCTCGGATTTCGGCACGTCGCGGTATTTGAGGCCAAAGGCCACGTTTTCGGCAACGGTCTTGTGCGGAAAGAGCGCGTAGTTCTGAAAGACGAGGCCGAGATTGCGCTTGTGGATGGGCACGTCGTTGACGCGTTTGCCGCCGATCAGGATTTCGCCCTCGCTTGGGTCGAGCAGCCCGGCGATCATCCGCAGGTTCGTGGTCTTGCCACAGCCCGACGGCCCCAGCAGCGTTACGAACGCTCCTTCGGGGATCTCCAGCGTGGTGCGATGCACGGCGGTGAACGTGCCGAAACGCTTGACGATGTCTTGCAGGGTGACGGCGCTCATCTGCGGACTCCTGTCAGGAAAAAGACCCCGCCCCGGGCGATGCCGGGGCGGGGCATTGACTTAGTAGCCGCGCTGCACGCGGCTGAAGGTCTCGGACCAGTCCGCCTCGTTGCCGTTCCAGTAGTTCGGATCGGCGAAGGTGAGCGAGTCGAGCGTGCCGGTCGGATCATAGGCCGGCAGGGTGGGGATCTTGTCGCCCAGATCGACCTTGGTGCCGTCAAGCGCGGGCGGATAGTTCTGCCCCTCGGCCACGGCGATGGAGGTCTCGGGCGCCAGCATGAAGTTCAAGAGTTCCTCGCAGGCCTCGACCGGGCTGCCCTTGAGCACATGCAGGCATTCCTGCCACGCAAAGCTGCCGGGCGCGTCGTAATAGCCGATATCGTGGCCCTGCTGCTGCAAGGCGGCGATGCGACCCGACCAGCCTTCGGTCACGTAGATCTCTTCCTCCGCCAGAAGGCTCATCAGTTCCGCGCCCGACGACCAGTATTTCAGCGCCAGATCGCGGTGGCTGCGGATCGCGTCCCAGACCGCCTCCATGTCCTGAATATTGTTGGGATCCTGCCCGGTCTGCAACGCGCCATACCAGATCCGCGTGCGCCATTCCCCCCAACCACCGATCTTGCCCTTATAGGCTTCGTCGATCAGGATGCTGGCGCCTTTCTCCTTCATCTCCTCGTCCGAGATATACTTGCGGTTATAGGCCAGCCCCGTGGTGCCATAGTCATAGGGCACAGCCGACAGGTAATCCGGCGTCACACCCCGGAACGCATTGGTCAGCGCATCCATCACCAGCGACATGTTGGGGATGTTGTCGAGGTTGAGTTCCACCGTCAGGCCGAAATTCACGTAGCGGGCGTAATCGAACACGCCCGACAGATGCGCGATGTTGTATTCGCCCTCTTGGCTGGAGCGGACCTGCGCCAGATATTCGTCGCTGCCCGCAAAGGTGCCGTCCACAACCTCGATGCCGGTCTTCTTGGTGTATGGCTCGAACGCATGCTCGCGGAACGCCTCGGACACCACGCCGCCCCAGCCGTCAAAGCGCACCTTTTGCACGTCCTGCGCATGGGCGAACTTGGCAAAGGGCGTCTGCACGCCATAAGCCAGGCCCGCAGCCCCGATCAGCCCCAGAAAATTGCGCCGGTCCAGATCGCCGTTGCGATAGCGGTCCAGAAGTCGTTCATAACGTTTTGTATTGTCCATCTTTCATATCTCCTTGTTGAGGGTTGGTGCGGTTCTTAAGTGCCGCTTTTCATGGCGAGTTTGCGGGCCACCGCCGCACCCAGCAGCGGCAGACCCACGGTCATCACGATCATCACCGTGCCAAGCGCGTTGATTTCCGGGCTGATCGAATTGCGCAGCATCGAGAAGATCTGCGTCGGCACGGTCTCCACCCCGCCGGGCTTCCAGAAGAGCGTGCCGGTGATGTCGTCAAAGCTGATGGTGAAGGCAAAGAGCGCGCCGGCGGCCACCGCGGGCAGCATCAGCGGCAGCGTGACCGAGAAAAACGTCTGCACCGGCGACGCCCCGAGGCTCAGCGCCGCCTCTTCCACGTCGCGCTTGATCGACACCAGACGCGCCTGCACCACGAGGATCACGAAGGGCAGGGTAAAGATCACATGGCCCGCCAGCAGCAGCGCAAAGCTCTTGCCCAGACCGAGCCAGTTGAGAAACAGCAACAGCGCCACCGCCAGCACCACCTCGGGCACCAGAATGGGCGCGATCAGCAGCGTGGTGATCGTGTTGCGGCCGGGGATCTTGTAGCGCACCAGCGCAAGGCTCGCGAGGATACCCAGCGTGGTCGAGATCACCGCCGTCATCAGCCCCAGCACGATCGAGGTCTGAAAGGCCCGCATCACCGCGTCGTTGTTCCACAATTCCACGAACCAGCGCAGCGACATGCCGGTCATCGGGAAACTGCCGAACTGATTGGCGTTGAACGACAAAAGAACCACCACCGCCACCGGCAGGAACATGAAGCCATAGACCAGCACGGTCCAGATGCGGATCGCCTGCCAGCCCATCACCCGAGCCCCTTCGCCAGTTGCGCCATGCCGAGATAGCGGTTGTAGATGCCCACCAGCACGCCCAGCACCGCCAGCAGCAAGAGCGACAGCGCCGAGCCGAGCGGCCAGTTGAGCTGCGTGATGATCGCCTCGAACACCAGGTTGGCGAACATCGCATCGGTCGGCCCACCGAGGATCACCGGGGTGATATAGGTGCCCGCGCCCAGCACGAAGCACAGCAATCCGCCCGCCGCCAGACCGGGCAGCGACAGCGGCAGGGTGACTTGGGTGAACGCCTCCCAACGGGTCGCTCCGAGCGAGGTGGCGGCGTCTTCGAGATTGGTGTCGATACCCTCCAAGCTGACATAGACATTCAGCACCATGAAGGGCAGCAGGAAATGCACGAGGCCGAGGATCACCGTCGCCTCGTTATAGAGCATCTGCATCGGCTCGCTGATGATCCCCAGCGTCATCAGCAAGGTATTGAGCGCGCCGGACGTGCCGAGGATGTTGATCCAGCTCATCGTGCGGATGATGTAGCTGATCCAGAAGGGCAGCATCAGCAAGAGCAGCAGGATCATCTTGTTGCCCTTGGACCGCGCGATGAAATACGCCGCCGGATAGCCCATCAGCCCGCAGATCAGCGTGGTGATCGCCGCGATCTTCAGCGTGTTGAGCAGGATGTCGCGATAGAACCGGTCGCTCAGCGCCTTTTGCCAGTTGTCGAGGTAGAACCCCACCTGATCTGCGCCCATCGCCGAGCGCAGCCAGAACGAATAGACCACGATGAACATCAGCGGGATGATCAGCAGAAAGAGCACCGCCCCAAGGGCGGGTGACAGCAATATCCACGGCTGTCTTGCCTCGCGGGCTTCGACCGACATGCGTCTCCCTTTCCTGCGCGTCCCGTTCAGTGCGGGCTTGCGAGCAGGGTGCAAAGCGGGCAATCATTAATCAAATAGATAAGAGGAATTGTGACAATAGATGAAATCTATGGATAGCCGCCACAGCCCCGAACGAATCATGCGCGAGATGGATTGGAACCTCTTGCGCACCTTCGTCGTGCTGGCGCAATCACGGTCGGTCACAGATGCCGCAAACCGGCTACGCCTGACGCAGCCTTCGGTTTCTACCGCCTTGAAAAGACTGGAGGATCGGGTGGGCAAGCGCCTCATTCACCGCTCGCCTGGGCGGTTCGAGCTGACCGAGGCGGGCGAGGTGCTTTATCGCGAGGCGCTGGATATCCAGGGCTCGATCCTGCGGCTTTCGACCCTGATGCGCAACATGACCGACGAGGTGACAGGGCATGTGCGGGTGTCCTTGGCAAGCCATGTCATCTGCCCGCTTTTTGATCAGGTGCTGGCCGAATTCCACGCCGAGAACCCGCGCGCCACCCTCTCGATCGAGGTGCATTCCTCGGCGCAGGCGATCGAAACGGTCTCGGCGCGGTCAGCCTCCTTCGCCATCTGCCTCGTGCATCAGCGCAACCCCAAGCTGGAGTATCTGCGGCTTTACCGCGAATTCTTCGGCCTCTTTTGCGGCCCGCCGCATCCCCTCTTTGGTCGTCGCGAGTTGACCCGCGCCGATCTGGCGGGCCAAAGCGCCGTTAGTTTCGAGACCGACCGCCTGCAGGACGCGCTCAAGCCGGTGACGCTGATGCGCGCGCAGGCGGAACTCGGCGACCAGATCATCGCCACGTCGAGCCACCTGGAGGAGGTGCGGCGCTTGATCATCGCGGGGGTCGGCATCGGGCCCTTGCCGCTGCACGTGGCCGAGCGCGATGTGCGCGACGGGCTGCTCTGGCAATTGCCGCCCTATGACCAGACGGCGGCGGTCGATGTGCATGTGGTCTGGAACCCGCGGGCGGTGCTCAACCGCGCCGAACAGTCCCTGCTCGACCGGCTCTTGCGGCGGATCGACGAAACACCGATAGAAGCACGGACCTATCGTTGACACCACCCCGCGACGGGGCTGGTCAAGCATCGTGATTGCGCGCACTCTTGCACCTGAGCGGTGACCCGATACAACGAATGCGTCTTGAGAGCGCAGAGGAGTCCTCATGTCGATTGCACTCATCATTCTGGCGGCGGGCAAGGGGACGCGGATGAACTCCGATCTGCCCAAGGTTCTGCACCGGATCGCCGAGGCCCCGATGCTGGTGCATGCGATGCAGGCCGGTGCCGCGCTTGATCCCGACCATACCGTGATCGTGGCAGGGCACGAGGCCGAGGCGGTGGCCGAAGCAGCGCAAGAACATGACGAGACGGCGCGCATCGTGCTGCAAGAGGAACAGTTGGGCACCGCCCATGCGGTGGCGCAGGCGCGGGAGACCTTGGCGGGCTTCACCGGCGATGCGCTGGTGCTCTATGGCGACACGCCATTCATACGGCCCGAGACGCTGGAAAAGATGGCCGCCGCGCGCACCGCGCATGACGTGGTGGTGCTGGGGTTCGAGGCCAGTGATCCGGCCCGCTACGGGCGGCTTGTGGTCGAGGGCAGCGCGCTCACGCGGATCGTGGAATTCAAGGATGCAAGCCCGGCAGAGCGCGCGATCACGCTGTGCAACAGCGGCGTGGTGATGGCCCCCGCGCCCCTGCTGTTCGATCTGATCGCAGAGGTCGGCAACGGCAACGCCTCGGGCGAGTATTACCTCACCGACATAGTCGGGCTGGCCCGCGCGCGCGGTCTCTCGGCCACCGCCGTCACCTGCGACGAGGCCGAAACCATGGGCATCAACAGCCGCGCAGAGCTCAGCATGGCCGAGACCGCCTTTCAGGCCCGCGCCCGCGCCGAGGCGATGGAAAACGGCGTGACACTGGTCGCGCCCGAGACTGTCTTTTTCGCATATGACACCCATCTCGGCCGCGATTGCCTGATCGAGCCGAACGTGGTCTTCGGCCCCGGCGTCACCATCGAGACCGGCGCGCATATCCGCGCCTTCAGCCATCTTGAGGGCTGTCACGTCGCGCGCGGCGCGGTGGTCGGGCCCTATGCCCGGCTGCGCCCCGGCACCGAGTTGAGCGAGGACAGCCGCATCGGCAATTTCGTCGAGGTCAAGAACGCGCTCATCGGCGAGGGGGCCAAGGTCAATCACCTGAGCTATATCGGCGATGCGCAGGTCGGGCGCGACAGCAATATCGGGGCGGGCACCATCACCTGCAATTACGACGGCGTGATGAAGCACGAGACTCGCATCGGCGAGCGGGTCTTCATCGGCTCCAACACCATGCTGGTCGCCCCGGTCTCGGTCGGCGATGAGGCGATGACCGGCTCGGGCTCGGTGATCACGCAGGATGTGGCCCCCGGCGCGCTCGCCATCGCACGCGCCAAACAGGTCGACAAGCCCGGTTTCGGGCGCAAGCTGATGGAGATGCTGCGGGCCAAGAAGGCGCGACAGGACAAGGAGCGCGGGTAATGTGTGGAATCATCGGGGTCCTCGGCAACCACGAGGCGGCACCGACGCTGGTCGAGGCGCTCAAGCGGCTGGAATATCGCGGCTATGACAGCGCCGGGATCGCCACGCTGAACGACGGGCGTCTCGACCGGAGGCGCGCCGTGGGCAAGCTGGTGAACCTGTCGGATCTGCTGGTGCATCACCCGCTCGCGGGCAAGGCCGGGATCGGGCATACCCGGTGGGCCACGCATGGCGCGCCGACCGAGGCCAACGCCCATCCCCACAAGGCCGGGCCGGTCGCCGTTGTGCATAACGGCATCATCGAGAATTACCGCGAGCTGCGCGCCGAACTCACGGAGGCCGGCATCGGACACGAGACCGAGACCGACACCGAGACGGTGGCGCTGCTCGCGCATCACCACATGACGCAGGGCATGAGCCCGGAGGCCGCCGCGCGCGCCACCGTCGCCCGGCTGAAGGGGGCCTATGCGCTGTGTTTCCTCTTCGACGGCTATCCCGATCTGCTGATCGCCGCGCGCAAGGGCAGCCCGCTCGCTGTGGGTCATGGCAAGGGCGAGATGTTCGTGGGCTCGGATGCCATCGCGCTTGCGCCGATGACCGACCGCATCACCTATCTCGAGGAAGGCGATATCGCGGTCGTGACCCGGCAAGGCGTGACCATCACCGACGCGACCGGCGCACAGGTCACGCGCCCGGTCAAGACCATCGATAGTTTTGATGCGCAGGTCAACAAGGGCGGGCACCGGCATTTCATGGCCAAGGAGATCGCCGAGCAGCCCTCGGTGATCGGCACGGCGATCACCCATTACCTCAGCGCGGACGGGCGCGACATCGTGCTGCCCGAGGGCATGCCCGATCTGGCCGAGGTTCCGCGACTGAGCCTGGTGGCCTGCGGCACCGCCTATTATGCCTGCCTCACCGCGAAATACTGGTTCGAGCAATTGGCGGGCCTGCCGGTGGATGTCGATATCGCCTCGGAATTCCGCTACCGAGAGCCGCCGCTGGTGCCGGGGACCGTGGCACTCTTTGTCAGCCAGTCGGGCGAGACCGCCGACACGCTTGCGGCGCTGCATTACTGCAAGGGGCGCGCCGATGCGATCGTGTCGCTGGTCAACGTCACCGAAAGCTCGATCGCGCGCGACAGCGATCTGGCGCTGCCGATCCTTGCCGGGGCCGAGATCGGCGTTGCCTCGACCAAGGCCTTCACCTGTCAGCTGACGGTGCTGCTGCTCCTGGCGCTCAAGGCGGCGCATCTGCGCGGCCGGATGAGCAGCGACGGACTGGCCGACATGCTGTCGAAACTGCGCGCCCTGCCCGCCACGCTGAACACCGCGATGGAGACCGGCCCCGCCATCCGCGCCGCCGCGCGCGATCTGTCGGGCGCGCAGAGCGCGCTTTTCCTGGGCCGGGGCCTGATGTATCCGCTGGCCCTCGAAGGGGCGCTCAAGCTCAAGGAAATCAGCTATATCCATGCCGAGGCCTACGCCTCGGGCGAGCTCAAGCACGGGCCCATTGCTCTGATCGACGAGACACTGCCGGTGATCGTCATGGCCCCTTGTGATGCGCTTTTCGACAAGACCGTGTCGAACATGCAGGAGGTAATGGCGCGCGGCGGGCAGATTCTGCTGGTCTCGGACGCCAAGGGCGTCGCGGCGGCGGGCGAGGAGACATGGCAGGCCATCACCCTGCCAGATGTCGATCCGGTGCTGGCCCCCATCCTCTACGCGCTGCCCGCGCAACTGCTGGCCTATCACACCGCCATCGCCAAGGGCACCGATGTGGACCAGCCGCGCAACCTCGCGAAATCCGTGACGGTGGAGTGAGGTCAACACGCATGCTCTGGCTTCATATCGGCATGCCCAAGACGGGCACCACGGCGCTTCAGGGGTATCTGCATGCGCAGCCGGGGTTTCTGGAGGGTCACGGTATCCGCTACATGACCACAGGCCGCGACCGGGGCACCGGGAAAGCGCGACTGATCTGCCACAACGCCATGGCCATTCACATGAGCCGCGGCTGGCAGAATGCGCCCGAAGAGGAACCCGAGGGTTTTGCCGCAGAATATGCCGGGCAAGACGCACAGCACTGCATCCTCTCGAGCGAGATGTTCTTCGGCCGCGACCTGACACCGCTACAGGACCGTTTCCTCAGCCGAATCGACGCGCCCGTGCGCATCATCCTCTATCTCCGCCGCTTCGATGATTTCATCGAGGCCGATTACAAGCAACGCGCCAAGAACGCGATGCAGACCGGCGGGGTCGATGCCTTCGTGGCCCGGAGGCTGGAGCAGATTGAAAGCGATCCCGATTACATGAATTTCGCCAGCCTCTTCGCGCGCATTGAGGCGCAGGTACCGGGGGCCGAGATCCGGCCTCGCCTCTACCTGCGCGACGAGATGGCAGGGCAGGACGTGATACCCGATTTCCTGTCGGTTCTGGGCGTCGACCCCGAGGCTGTGACCCTGCCGCGCGTCGCCGCCAACCGGTCGCTGTCACGTCTCGCCAGCGAGGCGCTCGGTCTCTTCGACGAGCGGGCCGCCGGATATGACAAGAAAGCGCGCCGCCGCATCGGGCGGCTGCTACAGCAGAGCGAAGACCCGAGGTTCTTTGCCAGTGGCGACGTGCTGACACCGGACGAGCGCCAGCAGATCAACGACACGCTGGAGGCGCGCAACGCGGTGATGCGACAGCGGTATTTCCCGGATCGCGACAGGCTCTTTCCCGCGCGCGCCGATTTGCCAGAGCATCCGCCGCGCGGCCATGCGGGCGAGGTGGTGGAGTTTCAGCACGCGGTGCGCGCCATCCTGAAACTGATCCGGCGCGAGAGCTGAAGCGCGGCGAAAATGGCGTGTTGCTGCCGTTGCCGTTGTGCCCCTGCGCGGAATCAAGGGCGAAGCCCGCCGCGCATCGCCGGGCCGCCCCCCGGCACGGCGATTTGGCTGCAACCTGCTGTGCGCTCAGAGGTTTTTTGGGCTTGGCTGAGATAAAGCGCTACAAAACTGACGTTGGATCGCCGCACCGCGGCCCGTCGATGCGCGGCTCGCGGCAACGACAGCTCAAGGTCAATCTCCACGCTCCCCAAAAGAAAGCCGCGCGGCCCGTGTCGGGGCCGCGCGGCAGGGTTTCATCTCGGGCTGTGACGCCCGATCAGGTCAGATCGAATCGGTCGGCCTCCATCACCTTGGTCCAGGCGGCGACGAAGTCCTGCACGAACTTCCCGGCATTGTCGTCTTGCGCATAAACCTCGGCATAGGCCCGCAGGATCGAGTTGGAACCGAACACCAGATCGACGCGGGTCGCGGTGAACCTGGTCTCTCCCGACTTGCGGTCGACGATGTTGTAGCGACCATCCCCCACAGGCTCCCACTTGTAGCCCATGTCGGTGAGCGTGGTGAAGAAATCGGTCGAGAGCGCACCAGGCTTGTCGGTGAACACGCCATGCGTCGTGCCGCCGTAGTTGGTGCCCATGACCCGCATGCCCCCGATCAGCGCTGTCATCTCATGCGCCTTGAGGCCCATCAGTTGCGCCCGGTCGAGCAGCATTTCCTCGGGGGTGACGATGTAGTCCTTCTTGACCCAGTTGCGGAAGCCATCGGCCAGCGGTTCCAGAACGTCGAAGGAGTCGGCATCGGTCATCTCGTCCGTGGCGTCGCCACGTCCGGGATGGAACGGCACCTCGACATCGAATCCGGCGGCCTTGGCCGCCTGCTCGACACCGACATTGCCGGCCAGCACGATCACGTCGGCAAGGCTTGCGCCGCTCTCCTTCGCAATCGGCTCCAGCACACCCAGAACACGGGCCAGACGCTCGGGCTCGTTGCCTTCCCAATCCTTTTGCGGCGCCAGACGGATGCGCGCGCCATTGGCACCGCCGCGCATGTCAGAGCCGCGATAGGTCCGCGCGCTGTCCCATGCGGTGTTGACCATGTCCGACAGGCTCAGCCCGCTATCGGCGATCCTGGCCTTGACGGCGGCGACGTCGTAGTCGGTCGCCCCTGCCGGGATCGGATCCTGCCAGATCAGGTCTTCGCCCGGAACGTCGGGGCCGATATAGCGCGCCTTGGGGCCCATGTCGCGATGCGTCAGCTTGAACCAGGCCCGCGCGAAGGTCTCCGAGAAATAGGCCTCGTCGGCCATGAACTTCTCGCAGATGGCGCGATAGGTCGGGTCCATCTTCATCGCCATGTCGGCATCGGTCATCATCGGCATCACGCGCTTGGAAGTGTCGGTGGTGTCGACCGGCATGTCCTCTTGCCGGATGTCGACGGGCTGCCACTGCCACGCGCCTGCGGGGGACTTGGTCAACTCCCATTCATAGCCGAAGAGCAGCTTGAAATAGCCCATGTCCCACTGCGTCGGATGGGTCGTCCACGCGCCCTCGATCCCCGAGGTGATCGCGTTCGTGGCCTTGCCGCCGAGGTTGGGGTTGACCCAGCCAAAGCCCTGCGTCTCGACATCCGCGCCCTCGGGTTCGACCCCGAGCGTGGCTGCATCGCCGTTGCCATGCGCCTTGCCGACGGTATGCCCGCCACAGGTCAGCGCCGCAGTTTCCTCGTCATCCATCGCCATGCGCGCAAAGGTCTCGCGCACCTGCGCGGCGGTCTTGAGCGGGTCGGGCTGGCCGTTGACGCCTTCGGGGTTGACGTAGATCAGGCCCATCTGCACGGCGGCCAACGGGTTTTCCATCGTGTCCGGCTTGCTCACGTCGCCATAGCGGCTGTCGGACGGGGCCAGCCATTCCTTTTCCGCGCCCCAGTAGATGTCCTTTTCGGGGTGCCAGATATCCGCGCGGCCAAACGCAAAACCATAGGTCTTGAGGCCCATGGACTCATAGGCCATGTTGCCCGCCAGAATGATCAGATCGGCCCAGCTCAGCTTGTTGCCGTATTTCTTCTTCACCGGCCACAGCAGACGCCGCGCCTTGTCGAGGTTGCCGTTGTCGGGCCAGGAATTGAGCGGCGCAAAACGGATGTTGCCAGTGCCCGCGCCACCGCGTCCGTCAGCCAGGCGATAGGTGCCCGCCGCGTGCCACGCGAGACGGATCATCAGCCCGCCATAATGCCCCCAGTCCGCAGGCCACCAGTCCTGGCTCTCGGTCATCAGCGCCTTGACATCGGCCTTGACCGAGTCGAAATCCAGATCCTTGACCTCTTCGGCATAGTCGAAGTCCGGCCCCATCGGGTTGGTCTTGCTGTCATGCTGATGCAGAATGTCGAGATTGAGCGTGCTGGGCCACCAGCTTGTGACGCTCGTGCCGCTCACGGTCAGCCCACCATGCATGACAGGGCATTTGCCCATATCGTTGCCGTCCATCTTGTCCTCCAATTCAGGTTGGGTCTGCGGTATTCGCTGCTGCGCACCAGGCGTGCCCGTCGCTTTGACCACAGGATATAGAATCATTCTAACGAATGCGCAACATTAGGGGAAGTTGTCTTTTCTGATCAAAACAATAGCTTTTAGTTATCATGAGACTAGAGACGGCTCAGCAACTCCCGCGTTGGCCAGGCATCGACCGGCAGGCCCAATTTGGCCTGCATGTCGCGCACCGCCGCGCGGGTATTGGCCCCGAGGATGCCATCCACCCCGCCGACGTCATAGCCGCGCGCCGTGAGCTTGCGTTGCAGCGCCTTCATCTCTTCGCCCGAGAGGCCCGGCGCGGGATTGCCCGCGTCAAACACCGGCGCGCCCTCCAGCCGGTTGGCGAAATAGGCGGCGGTCAGCACGTAGGTAAAGCTCTGATTCCATTCGAAATAGACCCGGAAATTGGGATAGGCGAGAAAGGTCGGCCCGCCCTTGCCCTGCGGCAGGATCACGCTGGCGGGCAGGTCCGCGATCTCGCCATGGCGCGGGCGCAGGCCGATGGCGGCCCAGCCGGCACCGCCCTTCGTCACCTCCAGCCCCGATTGCGCCCAGTCGAAACCCTGCGGCAACGTCACCTCCTGCAACCACGGCTCATCCGCGCGCCAGCCCAGCCCCGAGAGCATCGACGCCCCGGACAAGAGCGCATCGGGGGCCGAGGTTTTCAGCCGCACATGCCCGTCGCCATCGCCATCGGTGCCGTGCTCCAGAATGTCCTCTGGCAGCATCTGCACCATGCCGATTTCCCCGGCCCAGGCCCCTGTAGTGCGGGCGGGGTCGAAATCGCCTTGTGCATAGAGCTCGATCGCGGCAAAGATCTGCGGGCGGAAAATCTCGGGGCGGCGGCAGTCATGCGCCAATGTGACGAGCGCATCGCGGGTGTTGAAATCGCCCTGCACCGCGCCGTAATCGGTCTCGAAGGCCCAGAAGGCCAGGAGCACGCCCCGGCTGATGCCATAGTCACGCTCGATCCGGTCAAAGGTGCTGTCGTAACGCTCGGCCATCTGCCGCCCGCGGTTGAGCCGGTCGGCGCTGATCAAACGGCGGGCGAACTCGGTGAAGGGCAGTTGGAACACGCCCTGCCGCCGGTCGGCGCGCAGCACGGCCGGGTCTTGCCGGACACCGGAAAAGAACCGCTGCACCGTCGCCGCGTCATGGCCCCGCGCCTGCGCCTCCTCGCGCAAATCCGCGACGAAGGCGTTGAAATCGCCGCCGCAGGCGGCTGCTGCCCCGCCCGCCGTCAACGCCCAGAACGCGCCCGCCGTCATCATCCGCCGCATGTCACACCTCACAGTTTCCAAACGCGGCTATGAAACAGGATCACCTGCGCGCCCGCAACCGCGAAAACCGGCTAGCCGCTCAACAGGTCTTGCAGGGCGAAGGCCATCACCCGCGCCGATTGCACCATGTCATCGACGCCCACATATTCATCCGGCTTATGCGCGAGATCGAGAATGCCGGGCCCATAGGCGATGCAGTTCTTCAGCCGCCCGATGCGGTCGATATGTTTCTGGTCATAGGTGCCGGGGCTGACCACGTAATCAGCCGCGTGGCCGAACACCTCCGCCACCGCCCGCGCCACCGCCGCGACCACCGGCGCGTCGCGCTCGGTCATGGTGGGCAGGACGCGGTGCAATTCGCGGATCGTGTAGTCAAAGCCGGGCCGTCCATCGCGCACCGCCTCGAGCACGGCGCGCACTTCCGCCTCGACCGCGCCGATATCCTCCTCGATCAGGAACCGCCGGTCGATCACCATGCGGCAGCGGTCGGGCACGCAAGGGCTGGGCAGGCCGGTATAATCGGCGTCCTGTTCCGGCTCGCCGCCATGGATGGAATTGATGTTGAGCGTAGAGTGCCGCGCGCCCTCGGGCACCACCGGCATCTCGGTGCGGCGCGCAGCGAGCGCGGGGAAGAGCCGCGCCTCCATCGCCTCGATCACCGCGCCCATGTGGCGGATCGCGCAATCGCCCAGAAACGGCATGGAGCCATGGGCAATCTCGCCAAGGGTCTCGATCTCGGCCCACCAGACGCCGCGATGACCCAGACAGATCCGATCCTTGCCCAGGGGTTCGGGGATGATCACGTGATCGACGCGGTCGGGGCTGAAATAGCCGCGCTCGGCCAGGTAGGCGACCCCGCCGAAGCCGCCCGATTCCTCATCCGCCGTGCCGCTGATTTCAATCGCCCCGGCATGGTCGGGGCAGGTGGCGAGGAACGCCTCGACTGCCACGATGCTCGCCGCCAGCCCGCCCTTCATGTCGCAGGACCCGCGCCCGTAGATACGGCCGTCGCGCAGTTCACCGCCAAAGGGGTCCACGGTCCAGCCATGGCCAACCTCGACCACGTCGATATGGCTGTTGAAATGCACGCAAGCGCCGGGGCGCGTGCCCTCGCGTCGCGCGACGATATTCCAGCGCGGATGCCGGTCGCTGTCGCCGGGTGCGCCATGGGCGCGGATCATCTCCGTCGCGAAGCCTGCCTTGGTCAGCCGCCGGTCCAGATAGTCGCAGATCTCGCGATAGTTCACGCCCGGCGGGTTCAGCGTCGGGATGCGGATCAGGTCCTGCGTCAGCGCCACCAGATCCGCCTCGCGCGCCGCGATCTCGTTGCTCAGCCGGTCCTTGAGGGTCATCGCCTCACCTCCGCCGGGCAGATAGCACCAGCGCGCATAATGACCATGACAGCCGGTTTCTTTATGGCATAAATACTCATCTTGCCCGGTCTCACCCCAGCCCTGTCCTTTGCCGCAGCAGCGCCTCGGCCTGCCCCACCATGGCTGCGATGATCTCGGCCACCGGCGGGCGGTCATGGATCAGCCCCGTCGCCTCGCCGACGAAGGTATTGGCGCGCGCCGGGTCTCCCTCGGCCCAGCCCGCCGCCCAGTCGGCCTGTGCGCCCCGGTCGGCGCGCAAGCCATCCGGATCATCATGCCAGCGGTCCGTGATCGGGTTGCGCAGCACCCGCGCGGTGTAGCGGTTGGGCCAGCGCAGGCCCCGCGCGGCATCCATCACGGTGGAGCGGATGGTCTGATCCCCGGTGGCGGCAATCGCGGCATCGCTCATCGCCGCGCTCACCTGCGCCTCTGCCGAGGCCCAGAGGCGCGAGCCGACGAGCACGCCATCGGCCCCCAGCATGAGGGCCGCCGCCAGCCCGCGCCCGTCGGCAATGCCGCCCGCCGCGAGGAGCAGCACATCGGGCGCGTGGCCCGCCAGCCAGTCGGCCACCTCGGGCACCAGCGTGATCGTGCCGCGCCGCTCGCCATGGCCGCCGGCCTCGGAGCCCTGCGCGACGATCACCCGCGCGCCGCACTCCGCCGCGCGCTGCGCGTCGCGCAGGGTCTGCACCTGCGCGATCAGCGGCACGCCCGCCTCGGCAATGCGGGGTGCAAAGGGCGCGGGGTCGCCGAAGGACAGGCACAGTGCTGCCGGATCGTATGCCAGAACCTGATCGAGCACCTCCGGTCTCTCGGCCATCTTCCAGGTGATGAACCCGCAGCCGACCCGCGCATTCCCGGCCTCGGCAATGGCCCCATCCAGCCAGTCGGCATCGCCATAGCCGCCGCCGATCAGGCCCAGCCCCCCGGCATGGCTGACGGCAGCCGCGAGCCGCCCGCCCGCAGCAAAGGCCATCGGGGCCGAGACGATCGGATGGGTCAGGTCAAAGGCATCGGTGAGACGGGTGCGCATGGGCGCAGTATGCGCCCAGGGCGAGGCTCAGGACAAGAGGTCCGCGACGATCCCCGGCAATTCGGCGAAATCGTCGAAGGCGCGGTCATGGGCGATGTCCGCCACCGGGCCCTTGCGGTAGCCTTGGGTATAAAGCGCGAAGGGCAGGCCCGCACGCGCCGCCGTTTCGGCATCGACCTCGCTGTCGCCGACATAGACCACGTCGCGCGCGCCAAGGCCTGCCACCGCCGCGCGCAGCGGGGCCGGGTCGGGTTTGCGCACCGTCAGGCTGTCGCCGCCGATCACCACCGGGAAATGCGCATCGAGCCCGAGATGCGCCAAAACTGCGCGCGTCGGTCCGACCGGCTTGTTGGTGCAAAGCCCAAGCGCGTAGGGTTCGGCGGCGAGCGCCGTCAGCGCGTCGGCGACGCCGGGATAGACCTGCGTCAGCGTCACCGCCGTCTCGTAAAGCTCGATGAACTCCGCGATCAGCTGCGCGCGCAGCGCGGCATCCCCGGCCCGGTCGCGGGCGCGCAGGCAGCAGGTGATGAAATGCGGCACGCCGCTGCCGATGAAACTGCGCGTCTCGGCGGGTGTGAAGGGCGCGAAACCGTGCCGCGCCATCAGGGTGTTGGCGGCGGCGTGGATGTCGGGCGCGCTGTCGATCAGCGTGCCGTCGAGGTCGAAAATGACCGCGCGACTCATGCCATCGCGCCGGTCGCGGCCTCTGCCGCTTGGCGGATGCTGCGGATGTTCTCACCGTAAACGCCCGGGTTGTCCACGCTGCCACCCTTGAAGACCGCCGATCCTGCGACCAGCACATCGGCCCCGGCGGCGGCCATCAGGGGCGCGGTCTCGGGCGTGATGCCGCCGTCGATCTCAATATGGATGGGCCGGTCGCCGATCATCGCGCGCAGGCGTTTCACCTTGTCGATCTGGCTATGGATGAATTTCTGCCCGCCGAAGCCCGGATTCACGGTCATCACGCAGATCAGATCCACCATGTCGAGCAGGTGTTCGACCGCATCAACCCCGGTCCCCGGGTTCAGCGCCAGCCCCGCCTTGCAGCCCGCGCCACGAATGGCCTGCAATGTGCGGTGGGTATGCGGCCCGGCCTCGAGATGCGCGGTCAGCACGTCCGCGCCCGCCTGTGCGAAGGCGTCGATATATGGATCGACCGGCGCGATCATCAGGTGCACGTCCATCACCGTCTTGATATGCGGGCGGATGGCGGCGCAGAGCGGCGGGCCGAAGGTGAGGTTGGGCACGAAATGCCCGTCCATCACGTCGACATGCACCCAGTCGCAGCCCTGATCCTCGATCGCCCGGATCTCGGCCCCGAAATTGGCGAAATCCGCCGAGAGGATCGACGGTGCGATCTTGATGGAACGGGTGAAGGTCATGGCGTGGCTCCTCTCACGGCTGGATGTGGGGGAAATGCGCGCTCGGGCCGGGAAGGTCAAGAGCGGCCCGGTTGCCGTGTCCCTTTATCCGTCACCCTCCGGCTTGACCGGAGGATGACGGACCACGCGATTGATCCCTCTCGCCTTTCATGCAACCGTCGCTGGGCGAGGGACGAGAGAGGAGCGCAGCATGCAGGGCCAGATGATGCACCGCGACCTGCGGATCATCGACATCCTGACCCATGCCGCTGAGGCGCATGGCGATCAGGGCATTGTGTCGGCCCGGGTCGAGGGGGATATTCACCGCCAAACCTACGGCCAGACGCTGGCCCGCGCGGCACAGCTGGCGCATGCGCTGGGGGGGCTGGGCGTGGGCATGGGCGACCGCATCGGCACGCTCGCGTGGAACGGCTATCGGCACTTAGAGCTGTATTACGCGGTCGCGGGCATGGGGGCGGTCTGTCACACGATCAACCCGCGTCTCGCGCAGGAACAACTGCTCTATATCATCCGCCATGCGGGCGACCGGGTGCTGTTTCTCGATCTGACCTTCGTGCCGCTGGTCGAGGCGCTGGCGCCCGATCTGCCGCAGGGCCTGCGGTTCGTGCTGATGACCGACCGCGCGCATATGCCCGAAACGGTGCTAGATGCGCTCTGCTATGAGGAGGTGCTGAAGGGCCAGCCCGAAAGCCATGACTGGCCCGAACTTCCCGAGGAAACCGCCTCGGGCCTCTGTTATACATCGGGCACCACGGGCAACCCCAAGGGCGCGCTTTATTCGCATCGCTCGACGCTCTTGCACGCGATGCAGGTGCCGCTCTGCCAGACCAGCAGTTTTCGCGCGGGCGCGCGTATTCTGCCGGTGGTGCCGCTCTTTCACGTCAACGCCTGGGGCCTGCCCTATACCGCGCCGCTGACCGGCATGACGCTGGTGATGCCGGGGCCGCATATCGACGGGCCGAGCCTGTTCCGGCTGATGGAGGCGGAGCGGGTCTGGTCGGCCTGGGGGGTGCCCACGGTCTGGGCCGGGCTGCTGGATGAAATCGAGGTGCAGGATCGCGTGCCCGAGGGGTTTGGCGACCTTGTGGTCGGTGGCTCTGCCGCGCCCAAGGTCATGATCGAGGCCTACGAGGCGCGTGGCGTGAATGTAGCACAAGCCTGGGGCATGACCGAGATGAGCCCCATCGGCACCCATGGCATGCTGCCTGCCGCGCTGGACGACGCCCCGCAGTCCGAGCGCATCGCCGCGAAATGCTGGGCCGGGCAGCGGCTTTTCGGGGTGGAGTTCAAGATCGCGGATGATGATGGCCACCGCATGCCGCATGACGGGCAGGCGAGCGGAGAGCTTTACGTGCGGGGCAACACGGTGATCAGCGGCTATTTCGAGAATCCGCATGCGACGCGCGACGCGATGGACCCCGAGGGCTGGTTCGGCACCGGCGATGTGGCCTCGATCAGCCCCGAGGGGCGTCTGATGCTCCGCGACCGGGCCAAGGACCTGGTGAAATCGGGGGGCGAGTGGATCAGCTCCATCGACCTTGAAAACGCCGCCCTCTCGCATCCCGGTATCCGGACCTGCGCGGTCATCGCCGTGCCGCATCCGAAATGGGACGAGCGCCCGGTTCTGGTCGCGGTGGCGGCGGCTGAGAAACGCCCCACCCTCGACGAAATCTGCCGCCAGATGACCGCGCAGTTTCCTGCCTGGCAACTGCCGGATGACATCGTCTGGCTAGACAGCCTGCCGCTCACGGCAACCGGCAAGATCTCCAAGCTCTCCCTGCGCAGGCAACTCGCCGACTACGTCCATCCCGACCTGCGCGGGGACGGCGCATGAGCGCGGACCTGGACACCGCCCGCGTCGCAGACTGGCTGGCGGGACACCTGCCAGGTTTCGACGGGCCGGTCGAGGCCGAGAAGTTCAGCGGCGGGCAGTCGAACCCGACCTATTTGCTGAAGACGCCCGCGCGCAATTACGTGCTGCGCCGCAAACCGCCCGGAGTGCTGCTGAAATCCGCCCATGCGGTGGAGCGCGAATTTCGCGTGCAGCGCGCGTTGGCGGGCACAGACGTGCCGGTCGCGCGGATGCATGTGCTGTGCGAGGATGAGAGCGTCATCGGCGCGCCCTTCTACATCATGGACGCGGTGCCGGGCCGCACCTTCGATGCGCCGTCGCTGCCCGGGCTGGAGCCTGTCGAGCGCGCTGCCGTGATCGACGAGATGAACAAGGTTCTGGCCGCGATCCATGCCGTCGATCTGGAGGCGACGGGGCTGAGCGATTACGGCCCCTCGGGCAATTACTATCGCCGTCAGATCGACCGCTGGACGGCGCAGTATCACGCCACCGCCACCGGGGACCTGCGGGAGATGGAGGCGCTGATCGTCTGGCTGGATGGTCATGTACCGCCGGAGGACGGGCAACGCTGTCTGGTGCATGGCGATTACCGGCTCGACAACCTGCTCTTCGCGCCCGACGGCACAGACTGTGTCGCGGTGCTGGATTGGGAGTTGTCGACCATCGGCCACCCCTATGCGGACCTTGCTGCTGTCATCATGCAATGGTCGATGCCCGCCACGACCGAGGGGCGGGGGCTGGCGGGGGTGGATCGCGCCGCCCTTGGCCTGTGGTCGGATGAGGATTTCATCGCGCGCTATTGCGCGCGGCGGGGGCTGGCCCCCATCGAGGGGTTCAACTTCTACCTCGCCTTCACCTATTTTCGCATGGCGGCGATCCTGCAGGGGGTGAAGAAACGCGCGATGGACGGCAACGCCTCGGACCCCGCACGCGGTCTGGCGCTTGGAGAATATGTGCCGGAATTCGCGCGCGCCGGGCTGCGGACAGCAAAGGATGAGACATGAGCGACAAGATCGACCCCGCGCTGCTGGAGGAACCGTCGGCGCTGCAAACCCATCTGGGCTATCGCCTGACCGAATGGCGCACGGATTTCGCGCGGGTGGAATTGCCGCTGACGCCTGTGCTGATGAACCGGCAGGGGCTGCCACATGGCGGGATGCACGCGACGCTGCTCGATACCGCGATGGGCTTTGCCGGGTGCTATACCGGTGATCCGGAGCGGACGCAGATGGCGCTGACGCTCTCGCTCACGGTCAATTACCTCGGGCAGGCGCGGGGGGCGCTGTTGATTGCCGAGGCACGGCGCACGGGCGGCGGCAAGAGCACCTATTTCGCCGAAGCCACGGTGCGCGACGAGACCGGCAGCGTGATCGCCACGGGCACGGGCGTGTTCCGCTACCGGCGGCGTTGAATTTCAGGAAATCTGAAATTTTGTAAAGAAATTTGCGATTGATTTAATCATCTGCGCCTCGCAAGCTGCGTGCCTGAGATTTACCGCGACCCTGCGCACCGCGCGGTGGTCGGCGGCGCAGGGCAAAGGACAGGCATGACACTGGAGACGCGCAACTTCATCGCAGGCCAATGGCAAGACGGTGCCGCCACCGTGGAAAACCGCAACCCGTCGGATCTAAGGGACGTGATCGGCCACTATGCGCAGGCCGATGCGGCGCAGCTTGACACGGCCCTGTCTGCCGCGCGCGCGGCGCAAGCGACATGGGGTGCCACCGGCCCGCAGAGGCGCCACGATGTGCTGATGGCGATCGGCACCGAGCTCATGGCCCGCGCCGGGGAAATCGGGACAATGATTGCCCGCGAAGAGGGCAAGCCGCTGGCCGAGGGCAAGGGCGAGACCTATCGCGCCGGGCAGTTCTTTACCTATTTCGCCGCCGAGGCGCTGCGCCAGCTTGGCGAGACCGCCGACAGCGTGCGCCCGGATATCGAGATCGACGTGCGCCGTGAACCGGTGGGCGTGGTGGCGATCATCAGCCCGTGGAATTTCCCCATCGCCACGCCTGCGTGGAAGATCGCGCCGGCGCTGGCCTTCGGCAACGCGGTGATCTGGAAGCCCGCCAACCAGACGCCGGCGAGTGCTGTGGCGCTGACCGAGATCATAGCCAGGCAGGACCTGCCCGAGGGCCTCTTCAACCTCGTGATGGGGCCGGGGCGCGATGTAGGGCAGCGTCTGGTCGAAAGCCCGCAAGTTGACGCCATCAGCTTCACCGGCTCGGTCCCCGTGGGGCGTGGCATCGCGGCGGCGGCGATGGTCAACATGACCAGGATCCAGATGGAAATGGGCTCCAAGAACCCGATGGTGATCTGCGACGATTGCGATCTCGATCTGGCGGTGGCCCACGCGACGAACGCGGCCTTCGGCGGCACCGGCCAGAAATGCACCGCCGCCTCGCGGCTGATCGTGCAGGAGGGCATCCACGACGCCTTCGTCGAGAAACTCGTCGCCGCCACGCAGGCGCTCAAGGTCGGTCACGCGCTCGAGGAGGGCACGCAGATCGGGCCGGTGGTGAGCGATGGGCAACTCAGCGGCAACCTCGATTACATCAGGCTGGGCCAATCCGAGGGCGCAGACCTCCTCTGCGGCGGCACCCGGCTGGAGCGCGCGACGAGTGGCTATTACATGGCCCCCGCCGTGTTTGCGGGCACCGACAATGCCATGCGCATCAACCGCGAGGAGATGTTCGCGCCGGTCACCTGCATCCTCAGGGCGGGCAGCTATACGCAAGCGCTCAGCATGGCCAACGACACCGAATTCGGCCTGACGGCGGGGATCATGACGCGCGATCTCGCCCGCGCCACGCATTTCCGCCGCAACGCGCGCGCGGGCTGCGTGATGGTCAACCTGCCCACCGCAGGCACCGATTACCACGTCCCCTTCGGCGGGCGCGGCGCATCGAGCTATGGCCCCCGCGAACAGGGCCGCTTGGCGCAGGAATTCTATACCACGGTCAAGACCTCCTACATCCATTCGGGGGTCCCCGCATGACACCACCCCGGATCGACGCCCTGCAATATGCCAACTGGTCGGAGGATATCTTCCGGCAGATGCGCGCGGGCCCTGTCGATGCGGTGCATGTGACGATCACTTACCACGAGAATTTCCGCGAGACGGTGCTGAATATCGAGGCGTGGAACCGCTGGTTCGAGCAGTATCCCGACCTGATCTTTCAGGGCTTTACCGCCGACGACATCGCCGTTGCGCAGGCCACGGGCCGCACCGCGATCTTCTTCGGGTCGCAGAACCCGAGTTGCATGGAAGACGATATCGGCCTTGTCGAGGTGCTGCACCGGCTCGGCCTGCGCTTCATGCAACTGACCTATAACAACCAATCCCTGCTCGCGACCGGGTGCTACGAGGCCGAGGATACCGGCCTCACCCGCATGGGCCGCGAGGTGGTGGCCGAGATGAACCGGGTAGGCCTCGTGGTGGACATGAGCCATTCCTCTGAGCGTTCCACGATTGAGGCCATCGAGCATTCGACGCGCCCGATCGCCGTCACCCATGCCAACCCCGCAGGCTGGCACCCCGCCCGGCGCAACAAGTCCGACCGCGTGCTCGACGCGCTGGCGGAAAGCGGCGGGATGCTGGGCTTTTCGCTCTACCCGCATCACTTGCGTGGCGGCGGCGACTGCACGCTCACGGAATTCTGCGCGATGGTCGCCCGCACCGCCGAGCGGATGGGCATCGACCGGCTCGGCATCGGCTCGGACCTGTGCCAGGATCAGCCCGACAGCGTGGTCGAGTGGATGCGCTCTGGTCGCTGGACCAAGACCGTCGATTTCGGCGAGGGCAGTGCCGACAGGCCCGGCTTTCCACCGATGCCCGACTGGTTCCGCGACAATCGCGATTTTGGGCAAATCGCGCAGGGTTTGCGCGCTACCGGCATGAGCCATACAGAGGTGGCGGGCATCATGGGCGGCAACTGGGCACGGTTCTTTGCCGAAAGTTTCGGCAGCGTTGCGCCCCGCTACAAGGAGGCCGCGCAGTGAGTTGCGAGAGCCGGAACCCCATGCCGCAGGCGGCAGCGTTCCGGCGGCCGCCCGCTGAAGTGATGCGCCTCGACCGGATGGGATGCAGCCACCCCACAAGGCTGTCGTTCCTGCGCCAATTGCTGCGCCGGATCGAGGCCGAGGGCTGGGTGTTCGACCGTCCCGTGTGGGAGATGGACGCGCATGGCGTCGGGCGGGCGGTCTACCGGATGCGCTTTGACGGCGGCAGCCTGAGCCTCGTGGCCTTTGCCCATGACCTGCCCGCCGATCAACGCTCCGACCGGGTGATCGCGACCGCGTGGGACGCGACATTCGCGCTGTTCGACGGCACGCCGGATGCCGATGATCTGGACCGGTTGCAGGCCAATGTGCCGCTGCAGGAGGCCGGGCGCGTCAGCCCGAAAGAGTTGTCGCTCAGCCGCGCCAACCGCTCGGTGCGGCTCTTCGATCACGTGGTCGAGCGGCTGGCGGCGGGGCAGCAGCCCGATGCGCAGATGCTGCGCGAAACCGGCTATCTGATGCGGACCACCGCCGTCTATGGCTCGGGCAAGTTCGGGGCAGCGGATCGCGCGATGATCGCCGGGCGGCCTGCTCTGAGCTCCCCGTTTCAGGCCGAAATGCTGTCGGTCTGGCTGACCCGCGCCTTTACCGTCGATCTGGTCGAGCATCTGGCACGCGCGCGCGGCGGCGCGGCGGCGGTGCCGCTGCGCGAGGATCTGCGCCGGGGCCTCGGCGTGGGCAATTCCACCGGCCTCGGCATGGCACCGTTTCTGGTGCGGCACCCGATTCTGCTCAACAACTGGATGATGGCCCGCGAAGAGGCGCTGGCGCGGGTGCGGGCGCAAGCGTCGGCGGATGAGATGACGCTGGCAGGCTTTCGCGCGACGCTGGCGGCGGCGGTGCAGAACGCGACCGACTGGCAGACCGCGCACCCCATCCAACAGGCCAAGCTGACCGATCTGCGGGGTGGTCTGGCCCGGCTGGATCGCTTCGTGGCAGAGGGCTGGGACGCAAGCGCGCCGCAGCCCTGGGACGCGCTCTGGCACTGGGGGCAGGCCGACCTGCCGCTCGAGGCGCAGGAGGCGCTGCTCGCCGCGATGCTGGAGCCGCACGGGCCGCTGATCGACGGGCTGGGCCAATGCATGCAGGCCGATGAAGAGGCGCATTTCGGCATTGACGGCGCGATGCGCGTGGCCGAACTGCGCGACATCCTGCAAGCGCAGTACGACTGGGCCATCGACACCGACTACAGCGACCCCGCCCATTGCGCCCGCTTCTGGTATATCTCCGAGGAAAAGCTCGAGCCGCGCCTTGGCGAGCGGTTTGAGGAGGAGGACGCAAGCCGCGAACTCCCGCTCGATACCGGGCGGCAGGCGGCGGCGCTGTGGCACGCCTTGCAGGAGGAGGACGGTGATGGCCCGCTTGCGCACTTCCTGCTGGCCCATCCCGAGCATCGCCTGATGGTGCGCCGTGTGCAGACCACCGTGCGGCACCCGTTCGCGGAAATCCGCGACAACCTGATCGACGCGGACATGCTGCCCATCGACCTCTTGCGCTGCAAGCTGGCCTTCTTCGGGGCCACGCGGTTCGATCCGCGCTCGGACCGATGGGTGCGCATCAGCCTGTTTCAGGGCGCGCCCTATCCCGACGACCTGAACCGGGGGGACGCGCCGTGATGATGTCGCCCAACGATCCCACCCGCTCTGCCTCGGCCCCCGAAATGCAGCACCCGGCGCGCGTCTGCCTGTCGCTGTCGGAGATCAACGCGCTGTGCTTCAAGGCGGCGCGCGGGTCCGGGCTGAGCTGGGGCGAGGCGGAAGAGGCGGGATGGGCCGCCGCCTGGCTCACGCGCGCAGGATTGCCCGGACCCTCGATCATGCTGCACTGGGTGCAGGACTGCGCCACGCTGGCCCGCCCCCTGCCCGCGCCCGGCCATTGGCAGGCCCGCATGGGGCCGCTTTGCCCGCTGCGCACGGGGCTGGCTCTTGCCGATTTTGCGGCGCTGCCCGAAGGGCCGGGCAACGACGGCCTGCGCATCGACACCGTCGCGCATCCGCGCCTCATCCTGCCCTTCGCCGCGCGCGCGGCCACGCGGCTTGACCTGCCGCTGCGGATCGGATGGAGGGGCGCTGAGATCACGCTCCGACCGGCGGGCACAGAGCCGCTCACCCTGTCCCTAGGGCAAGAGCACGAGGCCCCCGCCGATCTGCGCCTCGTCACTCCGGACCGACGCGATACCGACGCAATACCGACAGTTTACGGCGTGCCCGTCCAAGGCATCGCACTCACCGACTGGCAGGCGCTCGATGCTTTGGCATTGCGCGTCACCGTCCCGCCTTCGGACGCCTCGCGCGCCGGGGCGGGGGCTGCGGGGGATGACAATGATTGACCCGCGATCAAACGACCTACCATGACAACGATCACTCAACCGGGAGAAAAGACCATGAAAAAACTGACACTTGCACTGGCCTTCGGCGCGCTGACCGCGCCCGCGATGGCGCATGCAGACTGCGGCGAAGTCTCCGTCGCCGAGATGAACTGGGCCTCGGGCTCGATCATCTCCAAGATCACCGAGTTCCTGATGGAGCAGGGCTATGGCTGCGACGTGACGCTCGTGCCCTCGGCCACCACCACCGCCATCACCTCGCTCGCCGAAAACAACGAGCCCGACGTCGTGCCGGAGCTTTGGGTCAACTCCGCCCCCGCCTATTTCAAGCTTGAGCAAGAGGGCAAGGTGGTCAAGGCCGCCGATGTCTTCTCCGAGGGCGGCAGCGAGAACTGGTGGGTGCCTGACTACCTTGTGGAAGAGCACCCCGAATTGGCCACCATCGGGGGCGTGCTGGCCAATCCAGAACTCGTGGGCGGTCGCTTCCACAATTGCCCCGACGGTTGGGGCTGCCGGATTGCCAATGACAACCTCGTCAAGGCGTTCGACTTCGAGGGCCACGGCATCGAGGTGTTCAACCACGGCTCGGGCGACACGCTGCCCGCCGCCATGGCCTCGGCCTACGAGAACAAGGAACCGTGGTTCGGCTATTACTGGGGCCCGACCGCCGTTCTGGGCCGCTACAACATGGTGGCCGTGGACATGGGTCCGCACAAGCCCGAGGTGCATGCCTGCAACCAGACGCAGGATTGCGACAATCCCGGCAAATCCGCCTACCCTGCGGCCCCGGTGCTGACCGTCGTCACCTCGGATTTCGCGGAGCGGAACCCTGAAGTGTTCGAATTGGTGAGCAACATCTCCTTTGGCACGCAGGAGCTGAGCAACCTTCTGGCATGGCAGGCGGATAACAGCGCCTCGGCAGAAGAGGCCGCCGTCCACTTCCTGACGCAGAACAGCGACACATGGAAAGGTTGGGTGAATGACGCCGCTGCCGAGAAACTGAGCGGCATCATCAAGTAAACGATGCCTTCGGGCGGGGCCGTGCGACATGCGCGGCCCCGTTTGCCCAATAAGCACGACAAGGCCCGCCAAGGGCCTGCGCAGGGAGAGCCGACATGGCGACATATGATTTCATCTTCAACGGGCTCGGCTTGCGCGAGTGGTGCGACAAGGATGCCACCACCGGCCCGATGAGCATGGCCGACCTTCTCGCCCAGGGCTCGGGCGGCGGTGAAAGCACCCCCATCTGGGAGTTGCCCTTTCCCTCTCTCGATGCGCTGAACGAGGCTTGCCCGGCGATTGCCCGGACCCGCGACCTGACCAAGGGGGTCGAGACCAGCTTTCTGGATATCAAGGATTCGCTCAAGGTGGTGCTCGATCCGATCACCCAACCGCTAAGCTGGTTTCTCGAAGGCGCACTCTACGCCTTCCAGAACACGCCGTGGTTCATCATGATCCCGATCCTGCTGGGGATCGTCTGGTTCGCGTCGAAATCCGTGAAGCTGGTGGGATTTGTCGCGTTTTCGATCCTCTTCCTCGCCTTCATCGACCATTACAATTTCGCTATGCAAACGCTGGCGATCATCTTTGTCTGCGCTTTTCTATGTGTGCTCTTGGGCGTGCCCATAGGCATCGCCATGTCGCGCAGCGACACGATGCAACGGCTGACGATCCCGGTGTTGGACATGCTCCAGACGCTGCCGCCCTTCGTCTATCTCATTCCGCTGATCTTCCTTTTCTCGGTGACCGAGCCGAAACTCTACGGTATCGCGATCATCCTCTATGCCATCGTGCCGGTGATCCGCCTGACCGATCTGGGTATCCGGCTGGTCGACAAGGAGGTTATCGAGGCCGCCGAGGCGTTCGGCATGACCGACCGGCAAAAGCTCTACGGGGTGCAGATCCCGCTCGCGCTGCCCAACATCATGGCGGGGGTGAACCAGACCATCATGATGAGCCTTGCGATGGTGGTGATCGCCTCGCTGGTGTCGGCGCCGGGTCTGGGCGTGCTGGTGCTGCGCGGCATTCGCAATCTGGAACTGGGCGTCGGTCTGATCGCCGGTCTGGGCATCGTGCTATTGGCGGTGATCCTTGACCGGGTGACCAAGGCGGCGCTGGCCCGTGTCAATGCTGCAAGTGCGGTGCAGAGAAACTCATGAACGGGGCCGCTGCAATGGAAAAAGACGTCAAGATTTCGATCCGCAATCTCTACAAGATCTTCGGGTCGGACCCCAAGGGCGCGCTGGAGCATGTGCGCGCCGGGATGGGCAAGCCGGACCTGATGGAGAAGCACCGCCATGTGCTGGGCCTTCAGGACATCAATGTCGATATGCGCGGCGGCGATATCACCGTAATCATGGGCCTCTCGGGATCTGGCAAATCGACGCTGATCCGCCACCTCAACCGGCTGATCGAGCCGACGGCGGGGCAGATCCTGCTCGATGGCGAGGATGTGCTGGCCTATGGCGAGCGTGACCTGCGCCGCCTGCGGCGCGAGCAGATGTCGATGGTGTTTCAGCATTTCGCGTTGCTGCCGCATCGCACCGTGCTGGAGAACACCGGAATGGCCCGCGCCGTGCGCGGTGAGACCAAGGCCGATTTTCAGGACGATGCGCTCAAATGGCTGGATCGCGTGGGTCTTGGCGGGCAGGGCGGGCAGTATCCGCATCAACTGTCGGGGGGAATGCAGCAACGGGTCGGTATCGCGCGGGCGCTGGCCTCGGATTCGCCGATCATGCTGATGGACGAGGCGTTCTCGGCGCTCGATCCGCTTATTCGCACCGACATGCAGGACCTGCTGCTGGAGTTGCAGGAGGAATTGCAGAAGACCGTGGTGTTCATCAGTCACGACCTCGACGAGGCGCTGAAACTGGCCGATCACCTGGTCATTCTCAAGGACGGGCAGGTCGTGCAGCAGGGCGAGCCGCAGGAGATCCTGCTGCATCCCAACGACCCTTACATCGTGGATTTCATCAGCGACATTAACCGCGCACGGGTGCTGCGGGTGCGGTCGGTGATGGAGGAAACCAAGGCGCAGGACCGCGAGTTCGCGGGCGAGGTCGGCCCTGACGACACGCTGGAATCGGTCATTGCGATTTCCGAGGGCAATACCGGGCTGTGTTACCGCGTCATGCGCGACGGCCAACAGGTGGGCGCGCTGGAGATGCAGAAACTGGTGCGCGCGCTGGTGCCCACCGGGGCGGCAGAGGGCGGCATGCGCGACCGGGCCGTCTGAGGCGGCATTTACAGGGCTGTAATGCCGCGCGGATGTGCTATTGTCGCGTGAATAGCAGATAACAGAGGTGGCAGGGCATGCCCCGCCACCCACCCACAGGCCGTTACCAGAACAGAGACCCGCGTCATGAGCACCCAAGCCTCCGTTACCCGATCCGTCCACGATGCGGAGGGGGCGGCGGTGATCGACGCCTTCATGCGCCCTTATGAGACTGACACGCCGCTGATCCGGATGGGCGATTTTGGCGATGGCGGCTACCTGTTGCCCGATGATCTGCGCGGGATCGCGGCGTGCTACTCACCCGGCGTGTCAGAGCAGGCGAGTTTCGAGATGGACATGGCCAAGCGGGGCATTGCGTCCTTCATGGCCGACGCCTCGGTCGAGCGGCCCCCGCTGAACGTGCCGGGGGCAGAATTCCTGCGGAAATTCCTTGGCGACAAGGATGAGGGCGAGGTCATGACGCTGGCCTCTTGGGTGGCGGCGACCGATCCCGACCCCGGGTCGGACCTGCTGTTGCAGATGGATATCGAGGGGGCGGAATATGCCACTTTGTTTGCCGCGCCGCGTGACCTCTTGCGCCGGTTCCGGATGATCGTGATCGAATGGCACCACCTGCCCTCGATCCTGACCAAGCCGCGCTTCATGGGCCCGGCGCTGGCCGCGATCGAAAAGCTGCGCGAGGATTTTGTAACGGTGCATCTGCATCCCAACAACGTGTCGGGCAGTGTCGAGATCGATGGCGAGCCGATCCCGCGCGTGGTCGAGGCGACGCTGTTGCGACGTGACAGGGCGCAGGGCCTGCGCCCGGCGACCGCGCTGCCGCATCCGCTCGACCGGCGGCACAACCCCAGAAAACCCGCCCTCGCACTGCCGGGGCGGTGGATGCGTGACCCGGTGAAGGAGTGCAAGTGATGGACAAGGCGGTTCTGGAACGCCCCGAATTGACGTTTTCGCCCGAGGTGGGCGACTGGGTGCGCGAGACCTATGCAGCCTCCAAGGTCATTCTCGAATATGGCAGCGGCGGCTCGACCGTGCTGGCCTCGGAAATGACCGGCAAGACGGTCTTTTCGGTCGAGAGCGACCGCCGCTGGACACGCCGCCTGCAGGCCTATCTCGATGAGGCGGGCGCGCCGTCGCCGGTGCATCTGCACTATACCCCGATCGGCAAGACCGGCAAATGGGGCCGCCCGGTGGATAGCAGCGGCTATCGGCGCTATCACGAATATGCGCTCGATATCTGGGATCACCCCGAGTTTCAGGCCCCCGATACGGTGCTCATCGACGGGCGTTTCCGCGAGGCGTGCTTTTACGCGGTGATGCTGCGCTGCACCCGCAAGACTGTGGTGCTGTTCGACGATTACGGCGACCGGCCGCGCTATCATGCGGTGGAACGCTTTGCCAAGCCGGTCGAGATGCGCGGACGGATGGCCCGGTTCGAGTTGAAGAAGATGGCCCTGCCGCGCGAGGACCTGACCCAGATCATCGGCGCGTTTGCCAACCCGTTCTGACGGTTAGACCGCCGTCTCTGGCAAGAGGCCCTGCACCAGATCGCTGAAATCGGGACGCTCGCGCAGTTCTGCGATCAGCGCGCGGTGATTGTCGCAGCAGGCCTCGTGGAGGCGGCGCAGGGCCGGGTCGGACAGCAAGTTATCGTAAATCTCGGCCTTGCGCGGGCGGATGCCATCGATGCTGCGATCCTCGATCCGGTTGTGGTTCATCTTGTTCCAGTAGTCGAGGCCAAGCGCCTCGCCGCCGTGATGGGCGCGGCCCCGGGCTTTTTTCACCAGATAGGATTCGCAGGATTTGAGCGCGTAGTGATTGAGTTGCACCAGATCATAGCCGAGCGAATCCGGCCCCGAGCGCCAGCTGCCTTCCATGTAACGCTCGGGCATCGGCTCGCCCGAGCCGTTGTACCAATGGGTTTCGGCAAAGGTGTCGACCGTGGGCCGCTTGGGCCGGTGCACGCCGATATGCCCCCACAGGTCGCGCCGGAACATGGTTTTCAGCCCCCAGGCCTGCGGCGGGCGTCGGGTCATGTCGGCGGCCGCCATCTGGAACTGATCGGCGAGAAAGGCATCCTCATAAGCCGCGACCCCGGCATTGCCGAAGAGCCGCCATGTCATCGACAGCGTGCGCGCTTGCGGTAACGCACCCGTCAGGGCGCGCAACGTGTGATCGCCGGTCTTGACGTTGATGTATTCGTCGGCGTCGATCGGGATCACCCAATCCTCGGGTCCGGCGAGATCCATCTTGAGAAACCGGCGATAGGCGCGGCGCTGCGGCGCGGGCTTTTTCGAGCTGTTATCGACATGATGCAGCTTGCCCATCTCGTGCAACCGGTCGAGCAGGGCATCCGAGCCATCGGTGCAATCGTTCGAGAAGATCGCCATCTCGTCCACGCCGATGGCCAGATTATGCGCGACCCATTCCAGAATGAACGGCCCCTCGTTCTTCATCGGGGTGACAATGACAAAGCGTCCCATCGGATATGCGCCGTCCTTTCGGTCAGAGAGTGCCGGGCCGCACGTCAGGTGCCCTGTGCGGCGGGCAGGCGGGTCTTGCGGAAGGTTTCGGAGATGAACACCGCATCGCCGAACCGCAACTGCCCGTTCTTCAGCCGCCGTGACGGGAAGATGTCGTAGAGAAGGTAGCCATGGCCGCGCATCAGGGTCAGGATTTCGTCCAGCAGGGGCACGCCGTCATAATGCGGAATGGCGAACCATTCGAGCATGATGATGTCGATAGCGTCGCGCGACAGCAGATCCTGCGCCCCGATGAGGATGTTGAATTCGCTGCCCTGCGTGTCGAGCTTCATGCAGGTGATGTGATCGACCGCGTTCGCCGCGCACCAGTCATCGAGGCGGTTGGTCTCGACGGTGATCGTCTCGGCGGCGGAGTGGCCGGAATGCTGCGCGGCCTCCTCGCCGGTATTGGTGAAGAGCGATGAACTGCCGACATGATCGGCAAGGTGGAAATCGCTCTGCCCGGTCTCGTGCGAGAGGGCCAACTGATGCACCTCGACCGTCGGAAACCGAGAGAAACGCTCGCGCACGTAGTCGCATTGCGCCGGGATCGGCTCGATCAGGTAGATCGGCATGTCGCAGAAGAGGCGGCACAACGGCAGCGCCATGGTGCCACGATTGACGCCGACATCGAGCACCGCGCCGCGACGCTCGGAATATTTCGACAGCCGCGCCACAGCCCCCATCGGTCCGCCCTTGGCGATGATCTTGTCGCGGTGTTTCTTCTTGGGATGAAGCATTGGATCTGCGTTCATGCGAATGGTCCTGTAAAATGTCCGGGACGCGATGCCGCGCCCTCACGACTGCTGCCCGCCGGTTGTCACGCTTGTAAACCGCAAGATCACCCGGCATCTCATCAAGCCGGCAGGCCCGCGTTTTTGTCAATAATCTTTCTCGGTGACCTCGTCCTTTGTCTCGATCTTGTTGACCTTGAGCCACCCGAGGAATTCGTCCCAGCCGGGGCGGTCCTTCAATTCGGCGATCTTGGCGCGGTGCCAGTCGCAGGCCTCGCGGTGCAGGCGGCTCAGAACCGGATCGGCCTTGAGCGCGTCGAGCACCGGGCGTGCGCGTTCGGCATGGGGCAGGATACTGCGATCCTCCGTGCGGTTGACGTTCATATCGGACCAGTAATGTTCGGTCTGCTCGCGGGCGATGTGATTGGTGCGACCCCGGTCGCGCTTGACCAAGAAGCTGTCGAGCGAGCGCACCGAGTAGTGATGCAGCCGTGCATAACGGTTGCTGAACCCCGACCATGCGCGCCAGCCGATCTGCCCCATCGGGCGCAGGTTGCCGCCGCAATCGGACCAGCGCACCGCATCCTCGCGCCCCTCGGGGACGCCCTTGGGGCGGTGCGGGTTGTATTTGCGAAAGAGGCCGTTGTTGCGGAACATCGTCTTGAAGCCGATGGCGCGCCCGTTGGCCGGATCATCCTCGATATCCGTGAGAAAGAATTGATCGGTCACGGGGGTGTCGGCGTACTCCTCGACCCCGCCACAGCCGAACAGTTTCCAGACAAAGGACACCGCATCGCAATCGCCCATGACGGCGATCATCTCATCGAGCGTCTGCACGCCCTCGCGCAGGTTGATGAACTCGTCCACATCGAGACAGATCAGCCACTCGGCCCCCGTGACCCACGGATGGGCGGTGGCGCGGCGCAGCGCCTTGTGCTGCGGCGGCGAGCCGTCCGAGACGTCGTTGGGCCGGTGACTGCAATAGCCCAGCTCCTCCAGCCGCTCGGCCATGAGGTCGGTGCCGTCGTCGCAATTATTGGTGAAGATCACGAAGCCGGTGAAGCCGATGGTCAGGTTATAGGCGATCCATTCCAGCAGGAAGGGCCCCTCGTTCTTCATCGTCGTCATGACGACATGGCTGCCGCCAAGGGCGGGGACGGGAAGGGCGGCGGTGATCGCTCCGGGCTTGGTCATTCGGCGGCCTGTCTCTTGAGTTTGCGAAAGGCGGGGCTGACGATTCGCGCCAGCTTGTCATGGCCGCGCTCTTGCAGGTTGGTTTGCAGCGCCTTGCGATACCACGGCAGAAAGCGGCGGTCGCGATACATCTTGTAAAAGACCTGCGGCGTCAGCGTGTCGTCGAGCGCGTGCTGCATCAGCGGCTTGAGCAGCCCCGCACGGCGCAGGAACACCGGCGAGAAATGCCCCGAACACCAGGTCTTGAGCCGGATCACGTTGTCGCCCTCCAGCCGGTCGACATGGCGGCGGTCGGGCTCGAAGAACGGATCGTAGAGCACGAAGGCCTTTTCGACCTCGTCGATCTCGAAGGCGCAATCGCTATGGGCCAGCGACCAGTCGCGCGCGCGTCCCATGCCAAAGCGTTTTTCCCAGGGCACCAACGTTTCGTCGAGCGTTGTCTGCGGGTTGAAGCTGACGACCGTGGCACCGGGCGCTAACGAGGCGAAGGCCAGCGCCGCGAAGCCACCCATTGAGGTGCCGGTCAGGATTACCTTTTCAAACTCGGCAAAGACCCCGTCCGCGGCCAGCTTTTCGAGATGGGCGATCAGTTGCGGGCAGCGATACCAATCCTTGCGCCGCGCCATCACCGCCATGTGCGACCAGCCATTGTCGCGCACGAATTTATAGGCCCAGGGTTCGCGCTCGGGCGAGAGATCGTTGACGTTCGAGAGGTTGTCGAAACTCACTACAAGGCGCGACGGATCGCGCCGGATGCAGACCAGCGCGTGATTTTGCAGCCTGGTATAGAAACCCTCGTTTTCGCCCCCGGTATGGATTTCGGCGAACCATGGCGGCAGAGCGGCGGAGGCCTCGGGGCGCATGTCGTCATCGGGCTCGATGCCATCCTCCTTCGCCTCGGGACGCGGCGCAGGCGGGGCTGCCTCGACCGGTGCGTCGGAGGCAGTGGCCTCGTGCAGCCGGTCGCCCAGAGCGCGCTCCTCGGCGCAGAGCGCCTCTTGCGCCTCGGCCAGACCGGGCAAGGCCATCAGCGTTCCCAGCACGCGCGCGGTTTCTGCCAGATGCGGCGACAGGTCAGGGCCTTCGCCCTTTATCGCGCGATAGCTTTCCAGCCGGTCACGCAGAGCCTCGGCATCCGGGCGCTGTTTGGTCGGCAGAGCCTCTTGCCTCAGATGATAGGTTGCGGCACTCGGCGCGGGAATTTTCAGGATCGTCGCCTTTGCCGTGCCGCGCGTCGCGGCATCTCCGATCCATGTCAGGCGGCTGTGCGGTTCCGGCATCGGCGCGCTGTCGCCATTCCTCCATTTGAGCGCCTGTTTACCTTGCGCCGGACCGGTCGGCACCTCGGGGTTGCGTGCGCCAAACAGGCCAAGCCGGACCACGCTGCGCAGCGGTGCATCGGACGTCACAGGCGCCGCCATGCGCGCATCGAAGAGGACCGACCCAGGCTCCTCTGCCTCAGTTACGCCCGCCACCCGCACCGGGGTCGAGAGCACATCCGCCCCACCCGAGGCGCGCATCAGCGATTGGACGCTTTTGGCGCTGCTCATGATGCAGAAGTACTCGTCCGCCGCGAGGTAGAGGCCGTAACCGCCGCTCTCCTCGGCCTCGAGGCGCCCGGCGCGCAACGCGGAATTATGGATCTCTTCCTTCATGTCGGGATCGACCGCGACGGGTACGATGCGCAGCACACCCGCCGCCGCAAGCGCGTCAAATAGCGGTTGCTTGCCGGATTGTCGCCGATCCGTGAACACCACGACATCGGTTGCGCCAATCGCGCGGTGATAGGCCAGCCATTCCAGAAAACAGGCATCAGGCTGCGCCACATAGGCGCTCAGCACCAGTTTCGGCCCGGTTGTCATGAACTCACCAACTCCTTCGCCACGGCCCGGCAGCGGGAGCGCTTGCGACTGTTTCCAGTGAGTGTATAAAATTTCCATGATATAGAAAAGGTTGATTTATGTCGACGGGTGCCGAAAACGGGCGCGGGTGGTTCATCGGGTTGCGCAAGGATCAGCTGGGCGCGCGCCTGCTGATGATGCTCAACAGCATCCGCCTGGCCGAGGATTACGGCACTGATTTCCGCATCAACTGGTTCCCGCGCGGGGCGATGGCCCCGAAACTCGACACGCCGTCGGATCTTTTCGCGCAGGAATTCATCGACCGGCATTTCATCGACAACGAGAGCTTCGAGGCGCTGGACAGCCTGACCAAACCGCTGTGGTCCTTTCTCAAGGACAAGACGCCCAAGCGGCTGGAGGCGCATCTGGCCGAGGGTGGGCATGTCCTGCTCGACGAGGGGTTCGAGATCGTGGCCTTCCCGTGGGAGGATGAGGCCGACCTGCGCGGTCGGTTTCGCGGTTTCATCTCCCATATCGGTTTTAACCCGGTGGTGCAGCGCCATATCGAGGCGATCGAAGCGGCGATGGCGCAGGGCAGCGGGCGCGTCGTGGCCTATCACATCCGGCGCGGTGACATCCTCAATGAAGACCCGTGGAAGCACAAAGAATGGCCCGCCAAAATCGAGCCGGATGAGCTTTATTCGGCCTACCTGGAAAAAAACGCAGGCGCAGGCGCGCTGGTGTTCTCCGATCAGGCCGAGAGCATCGCGCGTTTTACCACCGCGCAGAGCCACGTGCGCAGCATCACCGATCTGGTCGATCTGGTCGATTGCAAGCCGGTGCAGCGCGATTTTCTGGAGCTCTTCGCCATGTCGCGCGCCTCCGAGATCGTGGCCCCGCCGATCAGCGCCTTCAGCCGCGCCGCTGCCCGCCTGAGCGGACAGGAGCGCAAATGCTTTCACGAGGTGATGACCCTTGCGGAACGCGACGCCGCCTATGAGCATCTGGTGACCCGGTTCAACGCCGGTGTGGATAATTTCATCACCCCGAGCGAGGCCGCGCATGTCTATGTGAAACTCGCCCGCCGCCTGCAGGAAACCGGGCGCGAGGCCGAGGCATGGGAGATCGGTCAGAGCATTCTGGATGCGGGTGCCGACAATGCCTTCATGGCGCTGATGCATGCCACCAACGGCATCTATCTCAGCAAATGGGATGAGGCGCTGACGCATGTGGAGACCGCCCTTGCGCATCCGAACCAGTGGCAGGAGAACTATATCTCCGGCCTCGCCATCCGGGCGCATATCCTTGGGGCATTGGGCAAGCGGTTCGCCGCGCGGCGGTCGTTCCTGCGCGCCTTCTGGCAAAAGCCGATGCTGCCGGATGTGACGGTGCTGGGGTCGTTCATGATCAAGCGCGGGCGGCTCAAGCCCGGCGCGACGCTGCCGTTTGACCGTGCCACGCTGATGGCCCTGCCGGTGCGCTATCAGCAGACCAACATCGTGGTGCAGCAGGGCAAGATCCTGCGGCGTCGCGCGGCGGATCTGTCGACCATCGCCATCGAATGGCCGTGGTTCCCGCTCGATGGCAAAACCGGGCGGTTGTTGCAGTCGACGCAGGAACTGGAAGCGATGCGTAAGCGGCTTCTGGCGCATGAGACCTGCGTGCCGGGGGCCGGGCCGTTCAGCTTTTGCGCGCTGCTCGAGGCGCGGATGGGGCGGCTTGATGATGCGTTTGCGCGCAATACCAAGGCGGTGGCGCAGGCCCCCAACGATCCGCTGGTGCGCAAGCGGCAGGCGGAGATCCTGCTGCTGCGCGGCGATCACGAGACGGCATTGGTCGAGATGGACGCCTGCCGTGCCCATGCACCCGATCATGCCTTCTGGCATTTTTTGATCGGGCAAATTCATGAACAGGCGGGTGACATGGCTGCGGCGCGCACCTACTTCGAACAGGCCTCGTCGATGGATGACAGCACCGCCGAACTGCACGCCTATCTCGCGGAGGTCTGCCGCAGGATGGATGAGGAGGACGCCGCCGTCGCCGCCCTCGACCGCGCTGCCGAAATCGCCCCCAACCAGCAACGCTATAGGAACCGGCGTGACCGGCTGTCGCGAAAGCAGGCGTGAGGCCTGCGCAACGGGATGGTGTGACGCGGATCTTCGCCGTTATGCCCCTGAGTGTACTCAAGGATCATCCATCGTCCAAGACGATACCGCTGCAACGGCGTAACGGCATGATTTGCAAGCTCCTGTCAGGTCAGGGTTTCGCGCACACCCACTCGCTACCGGTCAGCGCAAAAATGCACATGCGTGCGGCCTGCAAAAAATCGGGAGCGCACTGATCTTCAAGCCGACGTTGAGGGATGATACAGTCAAGCCATGTTGCGATCGCAGCGAAGACGCCGCACAGGCCTGACCACGCGTGAGACGTAGAAAGGACCGCGCCCGATGTTTGCCAGCTGGTCGATCCCGTATCTGGGCGCAGGGTTTCTGCTGGCAGCGGTGATCGTGCTGGTCAGTGGCCTCCGCATCACCCGTCTCGTAGACAAACTGGCCGACCGGACCGGTATCGGCGAGGCCCTCGCAGGTGCCGTTCTGCTGGGCGCGGCCACCTCCCTGAGCGGCATCATCGTGTCGATCACCGCCGCGCTTGATGGGCAGGCGTCACTTGCCTATTCAAACGCGATCGGCGGCATTGCCGCGCAGACCGCCTTTCTTGCTATCGCCGACCTGGTCTATCGCAAGGCCAATCTGGAACATGCGGCAGCCGATCTCGGCAACATTTTCCAGTCAATCACGCTGATAGTGCTGCTGACGCTGCCGCTGCTCGCAGCCAGCGGAACGGAAACCGCCCCGTTTGCCGTTCATCCGGTATCGCTGCTGATTCCGGTTGTCTATATCAGCGGGCTGTTCGCCACCCGTGCGCTGCGCGAAAAGCCGATGTGGCAGCCGGTATCGACCACCGAGACACGCGAGGACCGCCCCGAAGAAGAGACCGAGACCGACCGCCGGAAAAGCACCGGCCGGCTCTTCCTCGAACTGGCCCTGCTGATGCTCGTCATGGGCAGCGCGGGTTGGGTCATCGCCAAGACGGCCGGTGCGATCACCGGGCGCCTGTCGCTGTCCGAATCGCTGGTCGGGGCGTTGGCGACCGCCGTAGTGACATCCTTTCCCGAACTCGTGACCACGGTCGCTGCCGTGCGGCGCGGCGCGCTGCAACTGGCGGTCGGCGGCATCATCGGCGGCAACAGCTTTGACACGTTATTTCTCAGCGCGGCAGACGTCTCGTTCCGCGACGGCTCGCTCTATCACGCGGCAGGCGCGGGCGACCAGGTCTGGACCCTCACTGCGATTCTGATGACCGCAGTCCTGCTGGGCGGGCTGGTCCTGCGCCAACGCGTCGGACCAGCCCGCATCGGGGCCGAAAGCGTGGCGCTGCTCGGAATCTATGCCAGTGCCATCGCGATGCAGATAACGATGATGGCCGGACCGTGATCCGCATTCGAATGGGTGCGACCTTGCCGAAATGCCGGTCAGTTTGCGCGATAGCACATGGACGCAGGACGGCGTGATCCACAGACGTCTTGCAGGAAACGGAGGGAGTTCATGCCATTTCAGAACCGTGTCGCGCCGACGGGCGCGCTACACGCCGTCCCGTCCAAGGGAACGCTGATGGTTAATCGCGGTATCCTTCACGACGCGGACGGTCGGATCGTCAGAACCCACGCGCATTGTAACTGGGTGACCTGCGCGTTACAATTCAAGGGCCGCAAACAGAGCCTGATGGCACCCGGACACTACACCCAGCTGTTCTTTCTCGACGAGGCGACGGCGCTAGCTGCCGGGCACCGGCCCTGTGCTACATGCAGGCGCTCGCGGTACCGGTCATTCGTCGATGCTTGGTGCGACGTGCACGGCCCTCCGACTGGCGGAGGATCCGCGCCGCAGGCTATCGACAGGGCGCTGCATGTCGCGCGGATTTCGAGGCAACGGGGAAAGATCATTTTTCGGGAAAGACTGGCCGACCTTCCGAACGGTACGATCCTTGCCGACCCGGATGGCCCAATTCTGATTTGGGACGGCGCTTTCCTGCGGTGGAGCTTTGCAGGCTATCACCCCATTGACTCAAATCTGCCGGAGGAGGTCAGCGTGTTGACCCCCAAACCGTTGGTCGAGCTCTATGCCGCAGGCTGGGTGCCCGACATGCGGGCCTGAAGCGTAGAGCGTTCGTGTCCAAGATCTCCGGCAGGTTCGGGGGCTGGTCCGCGCCCGCTCGATCATTCCATCGGCAGGAGCGCGCGAATGCCGAACATGCCGTCGGGGCCCTTTTCCAGCATCATCATCACCTTGTCACCCGGCGTGACCCCGTCCATTTCGGCCCCGTCGAGCAAAGTCATGTCCATGGTCATGGCAGGCCAACCGATATCGGGAATGGGGCCATGGCTGACATTCGCCATGCCCTCCGACAGGCTGTTCAATGTGGCCTCGGCATGCACGTCATCGGCCATGGTCGCGTGATCGCCCATGGTCATGCCGTGACCGCTCATATTGCTCTGGGCGAGTGCCGCGGGGGCCGGCAGAGCGGCCAAGGCCAGGGTCAGGATAAATTTGCGCATGGTGTCCTCCATGTTTGAGCGCGAAAGAACAGCCCGGTCATTCACCGGGCTGTGGGGTAGAAAAGGGGCGGATGGGCTGCAAGTCCTGCCGGTTGATCCGGGCCAAGGCCAGCCGCTTCCAGATGACGAAAGTCGCTGGGATGACGAACAGCGTCAGCAGCGTCGCCGTGGCCATGCCGCCAATCATCGGGGCGGCGATGCGCTGCATCACCTCTGATCCGGTGGCGTCGCCATACATGATCGGGATCAGCCCGGCGAAGATCGTGGCGACGGTCATCAGCTTTGGCCGAAGCCGCAAAAGCGCGCCGTCGAACACCGCCTGCTCGATATCGTCGTGGGTCACCGCGCGGCCCTCGTCCTTGGCCGCCAGCAGGCGCCGGTCCCAGGCGAGGTTGAGATAGAGCAGCATCACAATCGCCGTCTCCACCGCCACACCAGCGAGCGCGATGAACCCCACCAGCACCGCGACCGACACGGCATAGCCCAAGACCCAGATCAGCCAGATCCCACCCGCCAGGGCCACGGGCAGCGCCAGCAGGATGATCGCCACCTCGGTCACCCGGTTGAAGGCCAGAAACAGCATCAGCGTGATGATCAGCAAGGTCGCGGGCGCGACCATGCTCAACCGTTCTTGAACGCGCGCGACATATTCGTATTGCCCCGCCCATGTCAGCGAATAGCCTGGGGGCAGATCGACTGCGTCGGCCACCACCGCGCGCGCCTCTTCGACATAACCACCCAGATCGCGGCCCGCGATGTCGATAAAGACAAAGCCGGTGCGCCGCGCGTTCTCGGACCGGATCATGCCCGGTCCGTCCGCTAGCCGCACCTCGGCCACCGATCCCAGCGGGATATGCGCGCCCGAGGGCGTCACCATCGGCAGATCCGTCAGCCGGTCCGGGCTGTCTCGCCAGTCGCGCGGGTAGCGCAGGTTGATCGGGAACCGCTCCAGCCCCTCGACCGACTCTGCAATCGTCTGCCCGCCGATGGCGGTCTGCACCACCTGCTGCACGTCCGCGATCGACAGGCCATAGCGCGCCGCCGCCATCCGGTCGATGTCGATCTCGATGAACCGTCCGCCGATGGGCCGCTCGGCATAAGCCGAACTGGTGCCGGGGATGCCCGCCACCGCGCGCTCCACCGCCACGCCGATCTCTCCGATCACATCAAGATCGGCACCGGATATCTTGACGCCCACTGGCGTCTTGATGCCTGTGGCCAGCATGTCGATCCGGTTCTTAATCGGTTGGATCCACACATTCGTGACACCCGGCACCTGCACACGCGCATCGAGCTCATTTCGGATATCCTCCATCGTCACATCAGGCCGCCAGTCCTCGCGCGGCTTCAACTGCACTGTGGTCTCGATCATCGTCAGGGGCGCGGGGTCTGTCGCCGTCTCGGCGCGCCCCAGCTTGCCATGCACCGTCTCGACCTCAGGCACCTGTGCGATCATCCGGTTGGTCTGTTGCAACACCTCGCGCGCCTTGCCGATGGAGACACCGGGATAGAGCGACGGCATGTAGAGGAAATCGCCCTCGTTGAGCTCCGGCATGAACTCGGTTCCCAGACGCTGTGCCGGATATAACATCGAGCCGACCAGGATCCCCGCCAGCAGGACCGTCGCCCAGGGCCAAGCCACCGCCGCATCGAGAAACGGACGGTAGAGCCATTGAGTGACCACATTGAGCGGATTGCGCCGCTCCTGAACGATCCGCCCCCGGATAAGGTAGCCCATCAGCACCGGCACCAGCGTCACCGACAGGATCGCCGCCGCCGCCATCGCATAGGTCTTGGTGAAGGCAAGCGGCTTGAACATCCGCCCCTCCTGCGCCTCGAGCACGAAGACCGGCAGAAAACTCACGGTGATGATAGCGAGCGAGTAGAAGAGCGCTGGCCCCACCTCGGCCGCCGCCTCGCCCGCCGCGCGCCAGCGCTCCTCAGCGCTCAGGCGCTTGCCTTCCATCTTGCGGTGCATCGCTTCGATCATGACGATGGCCGCATCCACCATGGCACCGATGGCAATCGCGATCCCGCCCAGCGACATGATGTTGGCGTTGATCCCCTGAAGCCGCATCACGGTGAACGCGGCCAACACGCCCAGGGGCAGAAACAGCACGATCACTAGAGATGAGCGCAGGTGCAACAGGAACGCACCGCAGACCAGCACGACTACGATGAATTCCTCGGTCAGCTTCTTCTGCAGATTGTCGATGGCCCGCTCGATCACGCCCGAGCGGTCATAGGTGGTGACGATCTCCACACCCTCGGGCAGCGAGGCGCGCAAGCTCTTCAGCTTTTCCTCCACCGCCTCAATGGTGGCGAGCGCATTCTCGCCCCAGCGCATGACGACGACACCGCCCACGGCGTCGCCGATCCCGTCAAACTCACCCACGCCCCGACGCATTTGCGGGCCCAGCCGGATCTCGGCCACGTCGCCAAGGGTCAGCGCCGCGCCGCGTTCGTTCACTATCAGCGGGATCTGTGCCAGATCATCGATGCCGTCCACGTAACCCGTGGCGCGGACCATGTATTCGGCCTCGGCCATCTCGATTACGCTGCCGCCAGTCTCTGAATTGGCGTCCTCGATGGCGGTGCGCAAACGGGCCAGCGGAATGTCGAACGCGCGCAGCTTGCCCGGGTCCACGACCACCTGATACTGCTTGACCATGCCGCCGATGGTCGCCACCTCCGAGACGCCGTCGACCGTCTGCAACTCGAATTTCAGGAACCAGTCCTGCAGGCTGCGCAACTGCGACAGGTCATGCCCGCCGGTGCGGTCTATGAGCACGTATTGATAGATCCACCCCACCCCGGTCGCATCGGGGCCAAGTTCGGGGCTGACGCCGCGCGGCAGGTCGGATTGCACCTGTGCGAGGTATTCAAGCACCCGCGACCGCGCCCAGTAGAGATCGGTGCCGTCCTCGAAGACGACATAGACGAAACTGTCGCCAAAGAACGAAAAGCCGCGCACATCGACCGCCCCCGGCACTGCCAGCATGGCGGTGGCGATGGGATAGGTCACCTGATCCTCGACCACCTGCGGCGCCTGGCCCGCATAGGGCGTCTTGATGATCACCTGCACGTCCGAGAGATCCGGGATCGCATCCACGGGCGTGTTGCGCAGCGACACGACCCCCGCCGCCGCCAGCATCAGCGCCAGAACGATCACGATGAAACGGTTGGCCAGCGACCAGCGGATGAGCGCGGGGATCATTGGCTGAGCTCCCGGATACCCAGCACGGTGAGCGAGAAATCCGCGCCCTGCGCCATCTCGATCACCGTCTCGCGCCCGATGGGCAGCGTTGCGGGATCAAGCCCATCGGCCAGCGCGAACTCCATCGTCATGCCGGGCATTCCGATGGCGGCGATGGGGCCGTGGGTGATGTTGGCCATGCCGTCCGATACGCCGTTGATCGTGCCGGTTACGGTGATCGGCGCGGCCTCGGTCTCTGGCACCTCGGGCTCCGCCCCGGCCCCGTCCTCGGCGCGCAGGGCCACGATGACGAACATCCCGTCCGCGCCCTTGGCCAGATCGAAACTGACCGTCGCATCCAGCGGCACGGTCGCCGGATCGACGCCCGCCACGTCGAAGTCCATCCGCATCTCGGGCCAGCCGAGCGCCGGGATCGGATCGTGGCTCATTGTCAGCTTGCCGTCCGCGGTCACCGCGTGCACCACCCCGCGCCCGGTGGCGGCGATGCCGTCGTCGCGGCCCAGATCGGTCAAAGCCATGAGGCCATCGGCCCCGCGCACGATCTCGAAGCGCAGCGCGTCATCCGGGGCCAGCCCCTCAATCGCCACATCGGCGCGCACGGTGAACACCGTCTCCATCGCGGGCCAGTCAAGCGCCTCGATCACGTCATGGCGGATGCGCGCGCGCCGGGTTTCAGGGTCAAACGACACGAGCACTCCCCGCCCAGCGACAGGCTCGGCCTCGGTCGGCGCGAACCGCATCATGCCCGCTTTGAGCGCGCTCTCGCTGTCAATGAGGAACTGCGCCGAGGCCACGACCTCCTCGCCCGGCTCCAACCCCTGCACGATCTCCGTCCGTCCCCCCGCGCCGAAACCACCGCGCAAACCCGTGGTTACCAGCCGGGGCCGGAACGTGCCCTCGGGGCCGCGCAGAATCACCCGCTCGGCGCGCCCGGTGCGGATCACCGCCTCCGACGGCACGGTCAGCGCCTCGCGACCCTCGGACGGGACAAGCGCCACATTGGCGAACATGTTGGGCCTAAGCAGCCCCTCGACATTGCCGAACCGCAGCCGCAGCTTGAGCGTGCGCGTCTCGGGATCGAGCTCGGGAAAGATATAATCGATCTCGCCGGTAAAGACCCGCCCCGGCAAATGTTCTATCCGCGCTTCGGCGCGCATATCCGGTGTAATCCGTCCCATGTCGCGCTCGAAAACATCCACGATCAGCCAGACCGAGGACAGATCGCCCAGCGACAACGCTCGGGTTTCGGGCCGTAGGAACATGCCATCAGCCCCGGCAAGAGCGATCACCACTCCGTCCTGCGGCGCGTAATAGCGGATGCGCTGCGCCGGAATATCTGCCTGCGCCATCTCCTCGATCTGCCGCGCGCTTACTCCGAAATTACGGAGTTTCGTGCGCGCGATGGTGATTTCCTGCGCGTTCTGCCGCCGCGTGGCGCGCATCAACTCAGAGCTCGCAATGGTGATCTCGGGCGCGAACAGGTCAAAGAGAAGATCGCCCTCGGCGACCGGATCGCCCACGGCACGCACCGCCAGCCGCTCGATCCAGCCCTCGACGCGCGTGTGAATATGGCTTGTTGCGTGCTCGTCATAGGTGACAAAGCCCACCGTCTCGACGCGCTGCGCCACCTCCTCGACGCGGGCCACGGCGCTGCGCACACCGATGGCATTGACCTCCACCGCGCTCAGCCGCAGCTCGGATGGGTCGCTTGCGGTCGTCTCGCCCTCATAGACCGGGATCAGCTCCATCCCCATCGGAGATTTGCCCGGCCCGTCCTTGCGGAAACTCGGGTCCATCGGGGCCACCCAGTAGAGGATCTCCGGCCCGCCCTCATCGCCTGTTCCGGCACCGACCGCGCGTTCGCGCTCGATCCCGATTCCGACGCCTAGTCCGGTGAAGAGTGCCAGCACGGTCAGCGCCGCGTATCGTCCACGCATGTCATATACCTGTCTTCAGACCAGCCGGGACCACAGGCCACGGCCAAACCATGCCAAGGCGCGCGGGGCGCACTCAGGCGGTGGGGAAAAAGATCAGGTTCGTCTTGGGGGTTTGTCGGCGCGGTTAGGGGCAGGCTGCAAGGCGGGGTTGGCCGCCACACCGGCAAAATGTGCAGTCATCGCTACGCCCGAATGATCCGCGCAAGGCTCTTCGACATCCGCAAAGCAGCAGACGGCCATCGCGCAATCGGCATCCATGGTCTGCATGCCGCCTGTGCTGCCCTGCGTGTCATGCGTCATGCCTGCCATGTCGTGCATCTGATGGTGTGAATGTACATCACCGCTTTGCGGCGCTGCATGGCTCATGGTACCAAGCCCAAGGTCGCCCACGAACACTGCGAGCACCAGCATGAGCGTCACCAGACGCGATATGATTGGACGCAGGCCGATCATGCCCGCGATCATACCGCCGGGTTCGGGATTGTCCATGACGTGAATGCCGCAGGCCCAAGTTTGTTCAATCAGCCGATGCGGGCCTGCCGATCAGGCCCTGTCCTGTCTGTCCGGTGCCTGCGCGAGATCTGGCGGATCAAAACAAACCTGCTCGCCAAAGCAGAGCGCCAGATCGTTCTGTCGCGCCACCCAGTCCGCCGCCAGGGTGACTTCACCGCTCTGCGTCCATTGCTGCTGCGCCTGCCCTGCCATCCAGTCATCGGGCGGCCCCAGCGTCGAGGCGCGATGCGTCACGTTCCAGATGAAATAGTGATGCGGCACGATGACCTTTGGCCGCAGCCGCTCGCGGATCGTCTCGACCTGCTCATAGCCCAGCACATGCTGCGAGCCGTCGATGGGCAAGAGCGCCACATCGACACGGCCCAGCCGGTCCCAGATCTCTGGTGGCGGGTCCGGGCGGTTGTCGCCCCAATGCAGGATACGCAGTCCCCCCGTCTCGATCAGCAGCAGCGTGTTGTCGAACGAGCGCCAGTTGTCGGGCGGCACAGTCTCCATCGGGGTGAGCTTGCGGGTAAGACCGGCCCAGTCCACATCCGCGTGTGCGGTGTCCGAGACATGCTTGTCGGCAATCCCGGTGACCGCCACATCGGCGAATTCATAGCGCCCGATGAGCCGGTCGAGCAAGGTGCTCGCATGCAGGCGGTGCAGGGCATCATGATCGAAATGGGCGTGGGTCGAAAGACCGATATCCACCTCGACCTCGGGGAAATCGAACAGATACCAGTTCCACGTGCCCCAGGGCGGGTTGCGCCACGGGTCGATCATCAGCGTCAGCCCCGAGGGTGTGGTGATCCGGAACGCCGAGCCGCCGAAATAGGCCAGCCGCACCGGCCCTTCGGCGGGCGCGGCCTGCTGTCGCGCAATCATGCGGTTGTTGTTCTCGCTCTGCTTCCAGGCCCAGAGCCCCTCGTTCAGCTTATCTGTCATCCCGGTCCTCCCTTGCCACGGCCCTTTAGGCCATCATCTGCCCGACCCCCTCTTCGGTCTCGATCTGAAGAGAATCGTTGAACCGGTTGAAAAAGCCGCACAGCGCGATGCGCAGGGTCAGTTCGACGAGCTGCTCCTCAGTGAAATGGCGCTTCAACTCGTCAAAGATAGCATCCTTCATGGTGTTGAAGCTGTTGGTCACCTGCACGGCATAGTCGCGCACCAGCAAATCGACCGCGTCGAACCCTTCAGGCTCATCGGCGAGAATATCCTCGACCGCCGCCGCGCTCAGCCCGTGCGACACCGCGCGCGGCGCGTGATGGCCGATGCAATACTCGCATTTGTTGATGGTTGAGACGGTGACCAGCGCAATCTCGAGGTAGCGCTTGGGCAGCACCGCCTCGTCGTGCAGCTCCAGCAGGAGCCCCATGATATGCTTGACGGCGGGCGGCCGGTGGGCAAACACCTTCACCTGATTGAGAAAGGGGCCGTAGTCGCGCGCGTAGCGCTCGTAGATGGGTCGCACCTCCTCGGGCACCTCGTCGATCTCGACATCTCTGACACGGGCCATGTTACCTCCATTTTAGCTGTGAGAGAGGGGTCGCGCCCCTCTCCCGTGGGATTTCAGAATTCAAGGCGTTGCAGGACCACATCCTTACCATCCTGAATTTCAGAGAGCTGGAAATCTCGGCCGAGCACCATGCCCTCCTCGTCGAATTCAAGGCTGCCGGACGCGCCGGAATAGTTGATCTCCTCACCCGCGCGCAGCGCCGCCAGACCATCGGCGATGTTGTAGACTGTGGTCTTGCCCTCGCCGGTGGTCACGTCCCAAACGGCGCGGGCCACGGCGGCGCGGTCGGTCGTCCCGGCCTTTTCGATAGCCAGCAGCAGCGCCGACATCTGATCGCGCCCGGCGGTGCCGAACGGGTGCTGCACCGAGCCGGTGTCCTCCAGCCCGACCTCTCCCAGGTATTGCTTGTAGGCGGGTGAGGAAAGGGCAGGGACGGGAAAGCCGTGGATCACCCCGTCTCCCGCGGCGCCGACCGTGTCCTTGAACTGATCGCCGGTCGAGAGCGAGGTGGTGATGACCGCCCCTTCATAGCCCTGTCGGAACAGCTCTTTGTAGACGGCGGTAAAATCGGTGACGTAGGACGGGATGAACACGGCCTGCGGTGATTTGTCGATCAGTTGCGTCACCTCCGAGCGATAGGACGATTGCCCGGCATTGTAGTAGAACGGCTCCTGCACGAGCGCGTCCTGCCCCACCTTTTCGATGAAGCCTTCCATCATCGAGCGGGTGAAATCATTGTTGAGCGCCATCAGCGCATAGCTCTCGATGCCCCGGCTCAGCACCAGATCGGCGATCGCCCGGCCCCAGATCGGCGACAGCGGCTGAAAATTGAACACCAGCCCCTTTTCGTCGGCCACCGGGATGTCGGAGCTTGACGAGGTGCACATCTGGATCACGCCCGCGCTCTGGCATTTCGGCATGATCCCCAGCGTCACCGAGGAGGACCACGTGCCGATGATCCCCAGCACCTGATTGACGTTGATCAGCTTGTCGGCGGCGCGCACGGCTGTTTCCGGGTTGGTCTCGGAGTTCTCCTGATAGAGCCGGATCTGCCGACCCAAGATGCCGCCCGCGGCATTCACCGCCTCGGCCACCCGCTTGTGCGAGGCGGTGATATTGGGGCCAAAGGGCCCGCCGCCGCCGGTATTGGGCGTGAGCGAGCCGATAGCGATCTCGCCGTCCTGCGCGCGCAGGACCGACGGCGTTGCAAACGCGGCAACGCCGCTGGCGAGCAGGGTTCGTCTTGTCCATTCGATGTTCATGTATATCTCCTTGTTGGATGGGGTCATGCGCCTTCTGCCGGGCGCCTCAATCGGAAGAAACCTTGAATTTACGCTCCGGTAGAAGGCCGCGCGGACGCAGCCGAAGGGTTACGATCAGCAAGAGCCCGATCGCGATGATCCGCAGCGCCGACATCTTTTCGGCATCCAGCGCATCGGTGAAATCGCCGACAAAGCGGGTGCCTTCGAGAAAAACCATCACCGCCCCCGCGCCGAGCAAGATGCCGCGATTGTTGCCCGCGCCGCCAACGATGACGGACATCCAGATGAACATGGCCACCACCGGCATGAACACCTCGGGGCTGATATTCTGCACGTAATGGGCATAGAGCGCGCCCGCGAGCCCCATGAAGAACCCGCCCACGGCAAAGATCTGCACCCGGTGCAACAGCACGTTCTTGCCCAGCACCCCGGCCACCACGTCATCCTCACGGATCGCGCGCAGGGTGCGCCCCATCGGCGCGCGCCGGATCGCCTCGCAGACCGCATAGGTCAGCAGCACAAAGGCCGCGACAAGGCCGAGATAGAAGAGCGGGTAAAGGTCGGGGCCGATGATTTCGCCGAATGGCCGCGCCTCGATCCGCAGCCCACGCGGGCCTTCGGTGATCTGATCTTCGTTGAGCACGATGAGCCGGATCATCTCGCCCACGCCCAGCGTCACGATGGCAAGGAAATCCTCGCGCAATCGCACTGACAGCAGCGCCACCGCCGCCCCCATGATCAGACCCGCCACACAGGCGGCGCTGATGGCAAATCCCACCGGCACACCCAGCTTTACCGACAAGAGCCCCGACGTATAGGCACCCAGGGCATAGAACCCGGCGATGCCGAAATTTACCATCCCGGTGATGCCCCATTGCAGGTTGAGCGCCAGCGCCAGGATCATGAAGAACCCCACATAGGTGCCCATGGAGATGAGATAGGCGCTCATTTCTTGATCTCCGCCGTCCCGAAGAGGCCCTGCGGGCGCACCAGCAGCAGTACCGCGATGATGACGAAACCCACCGCGATCTTGTAGGTCGAGGGCAGCACGAGAATCGTCGCCTCCTCGGCCAGCCCGACCAATACGGCACCCAGGATCGCGCCATAGGGCGAGCCGATGCCGCCGAGGATCGCCGCGGCAAAGATCGGGATCGTCAGGTTCCAGCCCACCAGCGGCTCGATCACCAGATCCAGCCCGGCAAATACCCCCGTCAGCCCGAAGAGCGCGCCGCAAAGCGCGGTGGTGAAAGCCGTGACTCGGGCCGCGTTCACCCCCCGGATCGCCGCCAGCATCGGGTTGTCCGCCACCGCCCGCATCGCCCGACCGATGCGGGTATGCGCCAGCAGCAGGTGCAGCATGACCCCGATGGCCAGGCTCCAGCCGATGATCTCCACCTGTTCGGGGGTGATGTGCGCGCCGAATACCTTCCACGGGCGTTGCAGCGGGATGTCAAAGCCGCGCACATCCGCCGAGAAAAACAGCCGGACCACGTTCTCTAGGATCAGCGTCACCGCGACCGACACCACCAGAAGCGTGATCGCCGACTGACCCTGCATCGGGCGGAACACCGCCACATGCGCGCCCCAGACGACCAGAGCGGTGAACGCCATCGCCCCCGCCGCCGCCAGCGGCAGCGGCAGGCCCAGCGGCACGTTGAGCGTATAGGCGGCGAAGGCCCCCACCGTGATATACCCGCCGATCGCAAAATTCGGGAACCGCAGGATGCCGAAGAGCAGCGAAAAGGCCATCGCGGGCGGCGCGATCAGGGCGGCGTTGACCAGCGCGTTGACGATCATCTGAAGGCTCATGCGCGCGTTCCCAGGTAGAGGTCCGATACTTCGTTCGAGGCAAGCAGAGATCGGGCAGACCCTTCTAGCGCGACCCGGCCCGCCGCCATGACGATGCCGCGATGCGCGATGCGCAGGCCCTCGATGGCGTTCTGCTCGACCATCAGGATCGCCACGCCTTCAGCGTTGACCCGGCGCACGATGTCGAACATCTGCCGCACCATCAGCGGCGACAGCCCTGCCGAAGGCTCGTCCAGCAACAGCACCCGTGGGTCCAGCATCATCGCCATGCCGAAGGCCACCATCTGCCGTTGCCCACCCGAGAGGTTGCCCGCCCGCACCCGGCGCAACGGCTCCAGATCGGGGAACATCGCGTAGACCCGCGCGCAGGCGGCCTCGGCCCGGCGCGGATCGGTCCAGGCCCCCATGGTCAGGTTTTCATGCGTGGTCAGTTGGCGAAAGACATTGGCCTCCTGCGGCACATAGGCCATGCCCGAGCGCGCGATGGTGGCGGCGGGCAATCCGGCAATCTCGCGCCCCGCAACGCACACGCTGCCGGACATGGGGCGCACCACCCCGGCGATGGTCTTGAGCAGGGTCGACTTGCCCGCGCCATTGGGCCCGATGATGCAGGTGATCTGCCCCGCGCACAGGTCGAGCGTCACATCCTGGCAGATCACCGCCTTGCCATAGCCCGAGATGAGGTCGCGCGTGGCGAGCACCGTTTCAGCCATCCACCACACTCCCCAGATAGGCCTCGATCACTGCCGGATCACGGCGCAGATCGTCAAAGCGGCCCTTGGCCAGCAGACTGCCCTGCGTCATCACCACCACCGGGTCGCAAAGCTGCGCGATCATGTCCATGTCATGCTCGACGATGAGAAAGGTCTTGCCGTGCTCGCGGTTCAGGCGCCGGATCATGTCCGTCAACGTGTTCATCAGCGCCGGGTTGACCCCCGCCCCCGGCTCGTCGAGCAGGATGAGGTCGCAGTCGATCATCAGCGTGCGCGCCAGTTCCAGAAGTTTCTTCTGCCCGCCCGAGAGATCACCGGCGTAATCGTCGCGCAGATGCGTCAGCGTGGCGATCTCCATCACCTCGCAGGCGCGGCGGTAAACCTCCGCCTCCTGCGTGCGGACCGCGCCGGGGCGCAGGAAGATCGGCCATAACCGCTCGCCCAGTTGCGCCTGCGGAGCCAGCATGAGGTTCTCCAGCACGGTCATGCGTTGAAACTCGCGCGCAAGCTGAAACGTGCGGATCAGACCCAGCCGCGCCCGCCGCCACGGGGCCAGCCGGGTGATGTCCTGCCCATCAAGGCGCACCTCGCCCGCATCCGCGCGGACAACGCCGCTGAGCAGGTTGAACAGCGTCGACTTGCCCGCGCCATTGGGACCGATCAGGCCGGTGATCGTACCCCGCTCCACCTCGATCGACATGTCGCGCACCGCCTGCACACCGCCAAAGCTGCGGCTCATGGCGCGGGCATGAAGCAACGGGCTCATGCCCGGCCCCCGTCCGCAAGGCGCTGCCGGATCAGGTCTGCCAGGAGGGCCAGGGCCGCCCGCGCCTGCGCTGCGTCAGGCTCGATCATCTGACCCACCCGCAACCCGCGCAGCGACGAGGTCACCACCAGCATCAGCGTCTCGGCCTCGTCACGGCGCGGCCCCGCCGCGCCGAACACCTCGCGCGCGGTTTCGCGGTAACTCGCGAACATGCGGCGCATCCAGCCCTCGACATGCTGGCGCAGATCCGGATCGCCGCGCGACGCAGTCATCATGTCGATGGTGACCGACACATAGGTATCGGTCATCAGCCCGGTCCATGCCCGCTCGATGAACTGCTCTGCTGTAAGGGTGCGCTCGCGGTGATCCGCGCGAATGCCCGCAGACGCCTGGACCACCGACGCCCACATGCCACCGGTGGCGCGTTTTACCAGATCCGCCCTCGTGTCGAAGTGGTGCAGGATCGCCCCGCGCGACACACCGGCGCGATCCGCGATCATCGTCATGGTAATATTGGCATAGCCAACTTCCGCGATCAGGGTGACCGTCGCCGCACAGATCTTCTCGGTGGTCGCGGCAGAGCGTTCGTCCTGGGTCCGGCGGGGCGCGGTCTTTTTGCCCTGTTGTTCAATATCGCTCCGACTCGGCTTCATGCGGTCCCCTTTCGGAGGAAGCACAGCACAGCTCGCCGATTCTTTCAACTTACAATCATGATTGTATGTAAGTTAACGCACTAAGGATCGAAGCCTGCCCATAATTCGTGCGGGTCAGCTGACGCACGCACCTCAGACAGACGCGCTATTCCTCCTCGCGCAGATAGGCCGGGCGCAGAACCACGATGGTCGGGCGGTCCGGCAGGCTGCGCAGCGAGACCTCGATCTCGCTCACCCCGGGACGGGTGATCGCGAACTCCCCTTCCATCCCGGCCAGAAACCGCTCCAGCGTGCTGTCGGTGAACCAGTGCATCGGGATCACCACGCTGGCGCGCACCCGGCGCAGCACGTTCATCATGTTCTCGATATTCATGGTAAAGCCACCATCGACCGGGGCCATCACCACATCCATCCGGCCAATCGCGGCATATTGATCGTCCGAGGGCTCGTGATGCAGGTGGCCCAGATGCGCGATGCACAGCCCGTCGGCCTCGAAGACGAAGATCGAATTGCCCTTCGGCTCCATCCCGCCGCCCGAGCGGATATCGGTCGGGACATTGCGCACCAGCATGCCGCCGAGATCGAGGTGATGGTCGATGCCCTGACCGAATTCCTCGCCCCAGCCCGGCAGCACATGCGGAATCGCCGGATCGGGATTGGCCGTCCAATGGGTCGAATGGGCGTGGTTCATGGTGACGATATCGGGAATGAAATCGGCATTACCTACAAAGCCCGTAAAGTCGGTCACGGCATTGTATCCGCCCGCTTGAATCAGAAAGGAGGCATGCGCGATATACCGGATGCGCGCGGTGAAGTCGGGCAGGGGATCGCGAAATCCGGCCTTGTGCAGGTACTGAAATCCCGGCGCGGATTGCGCAAGCGCGATACAATGACTCGGGCGACGGTCCTGCGCGGAGGCCGGAGCGGCAAGCATCAGAATCACAAGACACAGTCGAAACATGGGCGACCCTCCTTTTGACCGGCGTCAAGATAGCACGGATTGACGCCACGTCAGCGCTTGCTGCCCCAAAAACACCCAATGCACAGATGAAACTGCGGGAGTCCGCCTCAATTTTCTGCACCTGCATTGTCGTTGTTACATTGATCTGCGAGGGGACGACCTCAAGTGAAACGAGAGGAAGGTCATGTTCGCAAGACAGAAGTTAAGTGAACCCCGCAGCGACTATCACGACTTCGCAGACCGCGTCTGGCGCCTTTCGATTGCGCAACTGACGGGGGGCATGGCCCCCTCGACGGTCTGGACAGCTATGACCGACTGGTCGTGTCACCTTGCGGCCTCGCCGGGCAAGCAGGCGCTGCTGGCCGAAAAGGCGATGCGCGCGCCAACGCTGGTGGCGCAGCGGCTGCTCGACCCCGAGACCGCGCCGGATACGCCGAAGGATAGGCGGTTTTCCTCCGGCCTCTGGGATCATCCTCCTTTCGCCTTGCTCCGTGACAGTTTCCTGCTGACCGAGGACTGGTGGCAGACCGCGACCACCGATGTGCGCGGCATGACCCCCGCCAACGAGGCGGCGCTGAGTTTCGCGGTGCGGCAGGCGCTCGATACGCTGGCACCGAGCAACTTTCCCCTCCTCAACCCCGAGGTTCTGGCCCGCGCCCGCGACACGCAGGGGGGCAGCGTCATGCAGGGGTTGATGAACATAGTTGCCGATGTCGCGGCCCCCAAGGGGGCATCGACCGATCTGAGGCTGGGCAAAGAGATCGCGGCGACGCCCGGCAAAGTCGTGGGGCGCAGCCATCTGGCGGAACTGATCCAATACAGCCCGACCACCGACACGGTGCATCCCGAGCCGATCCTGATCGTGCCCGCATGGATCATGAAATACTACATTCTCGATCTTTCGGCGCATAATTCGATGGTGCGCTGGCTGGTGGCGCAAGGGCATACGGTCTTTGTCATTTCTTGGCGCAATCCGGGGGCCGAGGATCGCGATCTGGGGATGCAGGGCTATCTGGATCAGGGGCCGCGCATGGCGCTTGACGCGATTGGCGCGATCACCGGGGCGGAGCGCGTCCATGCGGCGGGCTATTGCCTGGGCGGCACGCTGCTGTCGATCCAGGCGGCGGCGATGGCGAAGGCGGGCGACTCCCGGCTTGCCTCGATGACGCTACTGGCGGCGCAGGTCGATTTCTCGGAGGCCGGAGAACTGGCGCTGTTCGTGTCGGAGGCGCAGGTGGCCCTGCTGGAGGATCTGATGTGGCATCAGGGCTATCTGACCGGCGATCAGATGGCCGGGGCCTTTACCATGCTGCGCTCCAATGATCTGGTCTGGTCGCGGATGATCCATGAAAAACTGATGGGCGAGCAATCCGAGCCGAATGACATGATGACATGGAATGCCGACTCAACACGCATGCCCTACCGGATGCATTCGGAATACCTGCGCGGGTTGTTTCTGGAAAACCGGTTGTCACATGGCAAGTACCGGCTCGACGGGCAGGCCCTGTCGCTGACCGATCTCGATCTGCCGATCTTTGCCGTGGGCACCGAGACCGATCATGTCGCCCCGTGGAAGTCGGTCTACAAGATCCATCACCTCACGGACGCCGATGTCACCTTTGCCCTGACCAGCGGCGGGCATAATGCCGGGATCATCTCTGAACCCGGCCACCGCCACCGCCATTACCGTATCGCCACCCATCCGCATGAAGGGCGCTATCAGGATCCCGAGGCGTGGGTTGACGCCGTGGCCCCGCAAGAGGGGTCATGGTGGAAGGGCTGGGCCGACTGGCTTCAGGCTCGCTCGGGCGCGCGCGTCGCACCGCCACCGATGGGGCGGCCCGAGGCGGGATATGAGGCGCTTTGCGACGCACGCGGCAATTATGTGTTTCAGAGGTGAGAACAGGCCATGATGCTCAAGGATAAGGTCGGTCTCGTGGTCGGGGTGGCCAATGATCGCTCCATCGCGGCGGGCTGTGCTGCGGGTTTTGCGCGCGAAGGAGCGCAGTTGGCCTTGACCTACATGCACGACCGCGCCCTGCCGCATGTGGAGCCGGTGGCGGAGGCGGTCGGGGCCGAGGCGCTGTTGCCGCTCGACCTCACGCAGCCCGCGCAGCTTGATGCGGTGTTCGATCATATCACCGCGCTCTGGGGGCGGCTTGATTTCCTGCTGCATTCCGTGGCCTTCTGCCCGAAGGATGATTTGCATGGGCGGGTGGTGGATTGTTCGGCGACCGGGTTCGGGCAGGCGATGGACATTTCGTGCCACTCTTTCCTGCGTCTGGTGCGAAAGGCCGAGCCTTTGATGCAAGGCGGTGGTAGCCTGCTCACCGTCAGTTATTACGGGGCCGAGAAAGTGGTCGATCATTACAACATCATGGGCCCGGTCAAGGCCGCGCTGGAGGCGGTGACCTGCAATGTCGCGGCGGAACTGGGGCCGCAGGCGATCCGCGCCAATGTGCTCTCACCCGGGCCGATCGCGACCCGCGCCGCCTCGGGGATCGAGGATTTCGATGAGCTGATGGAGGATGCCCGCAGCCGCGCCCCCGAACGGCGGCTGGTCACGATAGACGAGGTCGGCGCGGTCGCGGCCTTTCTCGCCTCGGAGGGCGCATCAGGTGTCACCGGCACCATCACCCATATCGACGGAGGACGCCATGTCAGGATGTGACGCGAAACCCCAGATGATCGAGAACCGCACGCTGGACGAGTTGCGCATCGGTGAGAGCGCCGAGATGGTGCGCGTCTTGGCGCAGGAGGATATCGAACTTTTCGCGGTGATGTCGGGCGATGTGAACCCTGCGCATCTCGATGCCGCCTATGCCGGTGACACCCCGCTTCACCACGTCATCGCGCATGGCATGTGGGGCGGCGCGCTGATCTCGGCGGTACTGGGCACGCGACTGCCGGGGCCGGGCACGATCTATACCGATCAATCGCTGCATTTTAGGCGGCCCGTCGCCATCGGCGACAGCATCACCGTGCGGGTGAGCGTGGCGCAGATCGACCTTGAAAGCGGCCATGTGACGCTCGATTGCCAGTGCCGCAATCAGCACGGGCAGGTGGTGATCGAGGGTCAGGCCGAGGTACTTGCGCCCCGGCAAAAGGTCAGCCGCGCGGTCACCGCCTTACCGATGGTGCGCCTGCACAATCCGGGCGCGCGCTTCCGGGCGCTGGTCGATCAGGCGCGGGCCCTGCCGCCGCTGCCCACGGCGGTGGTGCATCCCTGCGACGCGCTGAGCCTGACCGGCGCGCTGCAGGCCGAGGCCGCGGGTTTGATCGCGCCGCTCTGGGTTGGGCCCAGGGCCAAGATCCTCGCCACCGCAGCGGAGGCGGGTGTCACGCTCGACGCCGACCGGATCATCGACGCGCCGCACAGCCACGCCGCCGCCCGTGCCGCCGTGGCACTGGTGCATGAAGGCCGCGCCAAGGCGCTGATGAAAGGCAAGCTGCATACCGACGAGTTGCTGGAGGCGGTTCTGGACCGCGCCCACGGTCTGCGCACCGAACGCCGTCTCAGCCATGTCTTTGCCCTCGACGTGCCCGATCACGAGCGCATGCTGTTCATCACCGATGCGGCGATCAACATTGCCCCTGATCTGCCCGCGCTGGCCGATATCGTGCAGAACGCGCTCGATCTCGCGATCGCGCTCGGCATCGAGGTGCCGCGCGCCGCGCTCCTCTCAGCGGTCGAGACGGTGACGGCGAAACTGCCCTCGACCCTGCTGGCCGCGTCGATCTGCAAGATGCATGACCGGGGCCAGATCACCGGTGGGCTGGTCGACGGGCCATTGGCCTTTGACAACGCCATTTCTCCCGAAGCGGTGGCGGCCAAGGGGATCGTGTCGGAGGTGGCGGGGCGCGCCGATGTTCTCGTGGCACCCAATCTCGAAAGCGGCAACATGATTGCCAAGCAATTGATCCACCTGGCCGATGCCGAGGCGGCGGGCGTGGCGCTTGGGGCGCGGGTGCCGATCATGCTGACCAGCCGCTCGGACAGCGCGGCGGCGCGGCTCGCCTCGGCGGCGCTGGCGCGGTTGCTGGCGGCGGCTGCGGAGCCGGTCGAGGCCAGCTGATGCGGCGCGCCCTGCTGATCCTCAATACCGGGTCCTCGACCATCAAGTTCGCGCTGCACAGTGACGATGGCGAGACCCGGCTTGCGCATGGCCTGATCGACGGCGTGGGCCGCGCACCGCGTCTCATCCTGCACCGCGCAAGAGAGACGCAGGAGGTGCACCCTGACCTTGCGGAGGATGCTGGAACAGAGGCGCTGATCGACTGGCTGCTGACGGTGCTGAGCGACGCGGTCGGGCCGATGGAGGTTGCAGGTGCCGGGCATCGCGTGGTGCATGGCGGCCGCGAGTTCGCGGCCCCCACGGAGATCACTGAGGCGGTGATGGCAAAGCTGCGCACGCTCTGCCCGCTGGCCCCGGGACATCAGCCCTACAATCTTGCCGGGATCGAGGCGGTGGCGCGGCACTGGCCCGGCACGCGCCAGATCGCCTGTTTCGACACCGCCTTTCACCGGAGCCGCCCGCGCGTGGCTCAGCTATACGCCCTGCCCCGCGCGCTGAGCGACGCGGGCATCCTGCGCTACGGCTTTCACGGGCTGTCCTATGCCTATATCGCCGGGCGTCTGCCCGACGTGCTGGGCGAGCGGTTGGCACCGGGCCGGGTGATCGTGGCGCATCTGGGCAGCGGGGCGAGCCTGTGCGCGCTGCACGGCGGCAAGAGTGTCGAGACCACGATGGGGTTCACCGCGCTGGACGGGCTGATGATGGGCACCCGCTGTGGCCAGATCGACCCGGGCGTGTTGCTCCACCTGATGCGCGAACACGGCATGGATGCGGAGGGGCTGGAGCGGCTTCTGGGTCGTGAGAGCGGGTTGCTGGGCGTCTCGGGGATCAGTCCCGACATGCGCGATCTGCTGGCCAGCCCCGCGCCCGAGGCGGTGGAGGCCGTGGCGCTCTTCGTGCATATGATCCTGCGCCAGATCGGCGCGCTCACCGCCACCCTTGGCGGGCTGGACGCGCTGGTCTTCACCGCCGGGATCGGCGAACATGCGGCCGAAATACGGGCGTGGGTGATGGCCGGGCTGGGCTGGATGGGTCTGCTGCCGGACGAGGCCGCGAACCATGCGCAGGCGCAGGTGATCTCCGCCAAGGGCAGCCGGGTCGTCGCCGCAACCATCCCGACCGACGAGGAGGCGGTGATCCTGCAGGCGCTGCTGGCGAGGGATGACGCCGCGCGCGACTGAAAGGGACGTAACAGTGCAGGATAATCAGGACCTGAAAGACCCGCACGCGTTGACCTGTGAGGAGGCCTTGACCGCGCTCGCCGCAGCTCAGGAAGGGCTGAGCGAGGCCGAGGCCTCGCGTCGGCGCGGCATTTACGGGTCAAATGCACTGCCGCAGCCGCCGTCGCGCGGCCCGCTCTGGCGCTTTTTGACGCAGTTCCACAACGTCCTGATCTATGTCCTCATTGGCTCGGCGACGGTTACCGCCGCTTTGGGCCACTGGGTCGATACCGGTGTGATCCTGACCGTCGTTCTCATCAACGCGATCATCGGCTTCGCGCAGGAAGGCCGGGCCGAACAGGCGATGGCCGCGATTCGCGGGATGCTTGCGCCGCGCTCCCCGGTGATACGCGACGGTCAGCGCAAGAGCACCGATGCAGCCGACCTCGTGCCCGGTGACATCGTCCTGGTCGAGGCGGGCGACCGGGTCCCGGCGGATCTGCGCCTGATCGAGGCGCGCGGGCTCAAGGCCGAGGAGGCCATCCTGACCGGCGAATCCGTGGCGGTGGACAAGGCCACAGCCCCGGTGACGCAGGAGGCGGCCCTGGGCGACCGCAGCCCGATGCTGTTTTCCGGCACGCTGGTCGCGGCAGGCACCGGGCGAGGCGTGGTGACCGCGACGGGTACGCACACCGAAATCGGCCGGATCAGCGGCCTTTTGTCCCGAGTCGAGACGCTGACCACACCTCTCGTGGCGCAGATGGATCGCTTTGCCCGGTGGCTTACGGTCTTCATCCTGATCGTGGCCGGAACGCTGCTGGTCTATGGCCATTTCGTCGGGCATCTCGCGTTTTCCGAGCTGTTCATGGCGGTGGTCGGCCTTTCGGTCGCGGCGATCCCCGAGGGGCTGCCTGCGGTGCTGACCATCACCCTTGCGGTCGGGGTGCAGGCGATGGCCCGGCGCAATGCCATCGTACGCCGTCTGCCCGCGATCGAGACGCTTGGCTCGGTCTCGGTCATCTGTTCAGACAAGACCGGCACGCTGACCCGGAACGAGATGATGGTCCGTGCCCTGATTGCCGCCGGTGAGGTCTATCACGTCACGGGCACGGGCTATGCCCCCGGGGGGGTATTGCAGCGCGATGGCGATACGGCCGCCCCGGCCCAGGAACCGCATCTGACCGAGATCGCCCGGATCGCGGCGCTGTGCAACGACTCGTCGCTGCTGCACGGCGATACGGGCTGGCAGGTCGAGGGCGATCCGATGGAGGGCGCGCTGCTGGCACTTGCGGGCAAGGTCACGGGGCCGACGGCCTTCGACGGCTGGACACGCACCGATGCCATCCCGTTTGACACCGCGCATCGCTATATGGCGACGCTCGACCAGGATGCGCAGGGGCAAGCCCATATCCATGTCAAGGGCGCGCCCGAGGCGGTGCTCGCGCTCTGCGCCGATCAACGCACAGCAGGCGACGGCACCGAACCGCTTGTCGCGGGTGGCTGGCAGCGGCAACTGGAGGCGCTGGCGAGCGACGGGCAAAGGGTGCTCGCGGTTGCAACGCGCCGCATGCCATCGAACCACGCACAACTTACGCCCGAGGATATCGACGGACGCCTGACCCTGATCGGCCTGATCGGCCTGATCGACCCACCGCGGGTCGAGGCAATCGACGCCGTCGCCGAATGCCACGCCGCCGGGATCCGGGTGAAGATGATCACCGGCGACCATGCCGCCACTGCCCGCGCCATCGCCGAGCAGATCGGGTTGAGAAACCATGACCGCGTGCTGACCGGATCGGATGTCGAGGCGCTGGAGGACGCGGCGCTTGCCGAGGCGGTGATGGAGACGGATATCTTCGCGCGCACCTCGCCCACGAACAAGCTGCGGCTGGTGACCGCGCTGCAATCACGCGGGCTGACCGTCGCGATGACCGGCGACGGTGTGAACGACGCCCCCGCGCTCAAACGCGCCGATGCCGGCATCGCCATGGGGCACAAGGGCAGCGCTGCGGCGAAAGAGGCGGCCGAGTTCGTGCTCGCCGACGACAATTTCGCCTCGATCGCGTCGGCGGTGCGCGAGGGGCGCACGGTCTATGACAATATCAAGAAGGTGATCAGCTGGACCCTGCCCACCAATGCCGGCGAGGCGTTGACGATCGTTTTCGCGCTCTTTCTCGGCATGGCCCTGCCGATCACCGCCGTGCAGATCCTGTGGATCAACCTGATCACCGCCGTGACGCTCGGGCTGGCGCTCGCCTTCGAGCCGTCCGAGCCCGGCACCATGCGGCGGCCCCCCCGCCCAAGGGATGAGCCGCTGCTGAGTGGCACCCTGGTCTGGCATATCGTGCTGGTCTCGGGGCTGTTCCTGGTCGCGGTCTTCGGCATGTATTTCTATGCCATCGACCGGGGCTATCCGGTGGCGCTCGCCCAGACCATCGCGATGAACACGCTGGTGGTGCTGGAGATCTTTCACCTGTTCTTCATCCGCAACATCCACGGCACCTCCTTGACCTGGGAAGCGGTCCGGGGCACGCGGGTGGTCTGGACATGCGTCGTCGCGGTGACCGCCGCGCAGTTCGCCGTCACCTACCTGCCACCGCTGCAACGGATCTTCGGCACCCATGCGGTGCCGCTATTCGACGGGCTGCTGATCTTCGGCACCGGCCTCGTCTTCTTCGCGCTCATCGAGATTGAAAAGCAGATGCGGCTCGCGCTGCGCAGCGCCTAGCCGATCAACTCGAACCGCGTCACATCAACCAGCCCACGGTCGGTAATCTTGAGCGCCGGGATCACCGGCAGCGCCAGAAACGCAAGTTGCAGGAACGGCTCCTGTAACGTGACACCAAGCGATTTCGACGCCGCTCGCAGCTCTTTCAGCCGGTCGCGCACCTCCTCGAACGGCGCAAGGCTCATCAGCCCCGCCACCGGCAGCGGCAATTCGGCCAGCACCCGGCCCTGATGCGCCACGACAAAGCCGCCCTCAATCTCCGACAGCCGGTTCACGGCGAGGGCCATGTCGTCATACTCTACCCCCACGCAGGCGATATTGTGGTGATCGTGGCAAACTGTCGAAGCGATGGCCCCAGCCTGCAACCCGAAACCACGAACGAACCCGGTGGCAATATTGCCATTGCGGCCGTGCCGCTCGATCACCGCGATGCGCACCAGATCGCGGGCGGGATCAGGCCGCTTGTCGCCATCCTGCGGTGCAATCTCCTCATGCAGATGCTCGGTCAGGATCTTGCCTTCGAGAATGCCGATCACGTCGGTTTCGGCGCGGTTGCCGGTGTGGCGGAAATCCTGTGGCGTCACTTTGGGGACCTTGACCGAATGGCGACCCACCGGCGCGATGCTTCCACGTGCGGCAAAGGCTGCGTCATCCGCCACCACGCCGCCACAGAGCACCAGCCGCGCATCGCACGCCTCCAGCGATCCGACGGCGACGATATCCGCCCGCCGCCCGGGCGCAATCAGCCCCCGGTCGCGCAGCGCGAACGCCTCGGCCCCCGACAAAGACGCCGCGCGATAGGCGGCAAGCGGCGACACGCCCCGCGCGATCAGCACCCGGATCATATGATCGAGATGCCCCTCCTCGGCGATATCGAGCGGGTTCCGGTCATCGGTGCAGAGGCACATGTAGGGCGCGGTAATGTCCGAGAGCAGGGGGCTGAGCGCCTCCAGGTCCTTGCTGACCGAACCTTCTCGGATCAGCACGCGCATGCCCTTTTGCAGCTTCTCGCGCGCCTCCTCCGCCGTCGTCGCCTCGTGCTCGGTGCGGATACCCGCCGCGCAATAGGCGTTGAGATCGCGGCCCGAGAGCTGCGGGCAGTGCCCATCCATATGCCTCCCCTCGAAGAGGCGTAGCTTGGCCATCATGCCGGGGTCGCGGTGGATCACACCGGGATAGTTCATCACCTCGGCAAGCCCGATGCCCGAGGGATGGCCCATCACCTCCTGCAGGTCGTCAGCGCCGATCTCGGCCCCCGCCGTCTCCATGTCCGTCGAGGGCACGCAGGACGAAAGCTGCACCTTGATATCCATCACCGTGTGCTCGGAGGCGGCCTGAAAATAGCGGATGCCGTCAAGCCCCATCACATTGGCAATCTCGTGCGGATCGCAGATCGCGGTGGTGATCCCGCGCGGGGTGACGCAGCGATCAAACTCAAACGGCGTGACAAGCGAGCTTTCGATATGCAGGTGCGTGTCGATAAAGCCGGGCACGAGGATGAGACCGGAGACGTCGATCACCTCACGGCCCTCATACGCGGCCCCGATGCCGACGATGGTGTCGCCGCAGATAGCAACGTCGCCCGCGATCATCGCGCCGGTGATGAGGTCGAACACCTCGCCCCCGCGCAGCACCAGATCGGCGGACGCGTCGCCCCGCCCTTGCGCGATCCGTTCTTCCAGTTCCGCCATGATGTACCCTCCGATTTGCCGCGAATCACTGTCGCGCGGCAGGGGCCAGAGGGCAAGCCCGCAGGCCGGGCTATACCCCCCGGCCCCCTCTCCAGCAGACCGTCCCTAGTCTTTTGCGACAGCCTCGGTCTCGGTGCTGTCTTCGATCTTTTGCAGGCGGATTTCCGGCTCACAGCCCTTGCCGTTGTACCGTGTCACCAAACCTTCGTTGCGGCGCTGGAAGGCCCGCGCCTCGTCGCCTGCCGCACCCTTGAGATCCATGAAGAACAACGGCACCAGCAAGAACGCCCCGGTTGTCCCGGCGACAAGGTTTTGCGCGGTCTTCTGGTTCTTTTCCTCTACCAGCCCCTGGATCGCCTTGGTGTTGGCGTTGATCTCGTTGCGCAGCTCGGCGCAGTTCAGGGCCGCGTCTCCGGGCTGGACCTCGGTCACGGGGTCAGGCTTGCGCCCGGCACATCCCGAGAGAACCATGACCGCGACGAGTGCCGGGACAATGACAGTCTTCATGACTTTTTACCTTTTCAACAGGAGGATAGTGGGCAGCCCATAGCCCGCTCACAATCCCGTGAAAAGGTCGAAAGCTAAGGCGCGCCGCTTTTACGCCCGCCTGCGTCTGCGCCGCCCGCCATCACCGCCAGAGCCGTCGCCATGGGTGTTGAAGGACGGGTTGGGCAGCGACACGATCTTGGCCAGTTCCGGGAACGGGTCGGTCTTGTGCGGGATCGCGTTGGCGGCGACGAAATGCTCCTGGAATTTCGGCTCGATCGCGGTCTCGACCTTGGTGATCTCGCCCACAACGCGCTCGATCTCGCGCCGCGCGGCGACGTTGCAGAGCGCGATACGCGCGCCGGTTCCGGCGGCATTCCCCGCAGACGTGACCTTTGCCAGAGGCACATCCGGGATCATCCCCAGTACCATCGCATGCAGCGGCGAGATATGCGCGCCAAAGGCCCCGGCGAGCACCACGCGATCCACCTTGTCCACCCCGCGTTCGTCCATCAACAGACGCGCGCCCGCATAAAGCGCCGATTTGGCAAGCTGGATGGCGCGGATATCGCCCTGTGTCACGGTAATGCGAGGCCCGCCATGCTCTGTACTGTCATGGATCAGGTAGGCATGGGTGCGGCCCTCGGGGATCATCCGCGCGGTGCCGGTGGCCTCTGCCGAACCGAGCAGGCCACTTTCGTCCAAGAGCCCCGCCATTCGCAGTTCCGCCACCGCCTCAATGATGCCCGAGCCACAGATGCCAGTGATGCCGCCCTCGCCGACCTCGTCGTCGAAGCCGTCTTCGTCCGACCACTTGTCGGACCCGATGACGCGAAAGCGCGGCTCCTTGGTTGCCGGGTCGATGCGGATCGCCTCGATCGCCCCAGGTGCTGCACGCTGCCCCGATGAAATCTGCGCGCCTTCAAACGCCGGGCCGGTGGGGGAAGAGCAGGCCAGAACGCGTGTCTTGTCACCCAGCAGGATCTCGGCATTGGTGCCCACATCGACGATGAGCGCGAGATCCTCGGATTTTCCCGGCTCTTCGCTGAGCGCCACGGCCGCGCAATCCGCCCCCACATGGCCCGCGATGCAGGGCAGGATATAGACCTGCGCGCGCGGGTTGACGGCGGTAAGATCAAGCTCTTTCGCGCCCAAGGTCATGCTGCTCGAAGTGGCGAGCGCAAAGGGCGCCTGCCCCAGTTCCACCGGATCAATCCCCAACAGCAGGTGGTGCATCACAGGGTTGCAGACGAACACCGCCTCGACGATCAGGCTCGCATCAATCCCCGCCTCCTTGGCGATCTCCTCGGCCAGCGTGTTGATCGCATCGCGCACCGCCGCCGTCATCTCCTTGTCGCCGCCGGGGTTCATCATCGAATAGCTGACCCGGCTCATCAGGTCCTCGCCAAAGCGGATCTGCGGGTTCATGATGCCCGAAGAGGCCTTGACTTCGCCTGTCACCAGATCAGTCAGATGCGCGGCGATGGTGGTGGAACCAAGGTCGATGGCGAGACCATAGAGCCCGTCCTCGTGCAGCCCCGGCCAGATTTCCAGCACCTGCGCCGGGTCATCGGCGTGGCCGCGATGCAGGGCCACCGTCACCTGATACTTGCCCTTGCGCAGCACCGGTTGCAGCTTCGAGAGCAGCGTCAGATCGGCGCGGATGGCGTCGATGCCCCATTCAGCTTTCAGCGCCCGCGCCAGCCGTTCCATGTCACCTGTCGGCTCGTGCATGTCGGCCTCCTCGACCTCCACGAAATAGAGCTTGGTCGCAGGGTCCATCTCGATCACCCGGGCCGAGGCGGCCTTGCGCACCACCTGCTTGTGGACCTGGCTTTCGGGCGGCACGTCGATTACCACATCGCCCATCACCTGCGCCTGACAACCGAGACGACGCCCCGGTTTCAGCCCGCGTTTCTGGTCATAGCGTTCCTCGACCTTGTTCCACTCCGACAGCGCCCCCTCCTGCACCGTCACGCCATGCTTGGAAAACTCGCCATAGCCCGGCGTGATCTGGCATTTCGAACAGATCCCCCGCCCGCCGCAGACCGAATCGAGATCGACCCCCAATTGTCGCGCGGCGGTCAGAACCGGTGTGCCCTTCGGAAAGCGTCCGCGCTTGCCCGAGGGGGTGAACACGACGAGAGGATCGGTGGACATCTGGCTGTTCCTGTTGCTGACGCGGATCGGTGACTTGCGCGGAACATAAGCCATATGGTGGGATCGAACAGCCTGCAACCGTCAGAAAATGGCCACGGCGCGGCATCGCACGCCGATCTCTCTCAGAGCCGCGGCATCTGCCAGCCGAAGAGCCAGATCGCCAGCGGAATCGGCGCTGTGGCGATCACGATGGTCAGCACCGTGACCGGAAAGCGGAAGACTCCCGACAGACCCGAGATCAAGGCAATTCCGCCGCCACCGCCGATCACCGAATTGCCGGGAACGTTGATCAGCACGGCGAGGTTCACATAGCGGTATTTGACGATCCAGCCGCAATAGCGCTCCGGCAGAAAACTGTGGACGAAGGCCGCGCGTTCCGCAGGCGGCACCGCCTCGAACCGGGCGATGATATCGGCGGCCCCGGTCAGGTGCAGATCGAGCAGGAACCGGTGCAACCATCGCAGCGGCACGAAACAGCCTACCATATAGGCCAGCGTCAGGCCGGTGGCCGTTGCCAGCCAAACCAGCGGTGCGATCTCGGGCCCGCCCGCCGCCAGCACGCTCAGCCCGATCTCGACACCGGGCACGAAGGGGATGGCGATCAGCAGCGCATAGATCAGCAGCACTGCAACCAGCAGACCCGGCATCGCCCAGCCATACTCGCTCTGCAAAATCCAGCCTTCGGCCCAGACAAAAACCCTGTGCAGAATTACCGCTAGGACCGCGATCAGCACCAGCCGCACCAAGGTGCGCGCCAACCCGATCTTGACTGGCGGGGGCACGGGTGGGGCATGTGCTGGGGTGGCGCTGTCATCCATGCACCGACTCTACGGCTTATGCCGGGGCGCGCACAATCCACCTCACGTGCGGATCACGCTGATTTCAACCAAAAATGGCAAGGGAGCCGCGATACAGCCCCTTTGCCCACATGCTGCTCGGGGCAAGCGGATCAGACCCGGCCCTTCCACGGCACCAGCCAGTTTTCCGCCTTGCGCATCAGGATGTCGATGCCATAGCCGATGATCCCGATCAGGATGATCCCCATCAGCACGATATCGGTCAACTGAAAGCGCGAGGCCACCATGATCATCATGCCTGCGCCCTTTTCGGCAGCCACCAGTTCGGCGGCTACCACCGTGCCCCAGCAGACCCCCATGGCAACGCGTGCCCCAGTAAAGATCTCGGGCAGGCTGTTGGGCACTATCACGTGTCGCATCAACTGCCACTTCGAGGCCCCGAGCGAATAGGCGGCATGCACCTTGGATATCGCCACCCCCGACACGCCCGCACGCGCCGAGATGGTCATGATCCAGAGCGCCGCGAGGAATAGCAGGATGATCTTTCCCGTTTCCCCGATGCCCGCCCAGATGATCACCAGCGGAATGAGCGCCAAAGGCGGCACTGGCCGCATGAATTCCACAATCGGATCGAACCAGCCGCGGAACCAGTCCGACAGCCCCATGGCATAGCCCAAGGGTATGCCAACAGCGGCCCCGAGCGCGAACCCGACGATTACCCGGAACAGTGACCAGTAGAGATGCTCCCACAGAGTGAAATTCTGGTAGCCCTCGCTGGCAATCTCGCCCACGCGCTTGACCACGTCCTCGGGCGGGGGCAGCCAGATCGGCTCCATCTGCATGCCGCCTGCGGGGCTGAAATTGAGCGACCCCTTGGAGGTGACGGCGACCTTGCCCGCCGCGACCGAAACGGTCTCACCCGCGCTCACCGGTTGCCCGTCGATGGCCACGACCTTTGCCCCGTCATCACGGGTGATCTCGTCGTTCTTGTCCATCAGGATCAGTTCCGACCGCCACGCGCCGACCACCGTGGTGTCATTCTTGGCAAACCCATCGCCCGGCTCGATCTCGGGGGCTTCGACCTCTTCGCCTGCCCTGAAGACCCGTACGACCACGGTGGCGTCGTCGCGCTCGCCGTTCGGGGACTCCAGCGTGTACGTGAACTCGGCATCGCCCACGAAGGGGCCGGGGGCATGAACAGGCACCCATTTGGAACCGGTGAACGCCCCCCAGAGAAGGAAGATCGTGACCACGGAGATGACACTTGCCCAACGGTCCGGGCGCACCGCGCTCTCGTCCCCGAAGGTGACGGTTTTGAGCGAGGTGAAATCCTTCATCTGCCGGAACTTGCGCACGCCAAAGCGCACGACAAAGAATGCCGCAACGAAGATCGCAATATAAATGACGAGGATGATCATGCGTCGGCCTCCTCTGTGCGGCCCATGATCTCTTCCTCCATGTCCCAGATCATCGACAGGATCTCCTCGCGCTTGACCCCGAACTCCGGGTTCTTCTTGACCTCGCGCAGATCCTTGCCCACGCCGTCATCGGCAAAGGGCAGGCGGTATTCCTGGTGGATGCGGCCGGGGCGCGGCGCCATGACCAGCAAACGCTCGCCCAGAAGCAGCGCCTCCTCGACCGAATGGGTGATGAGGATGATGGTCTTGCCGGTCTCTTTCCAGAGCTTGAGCACCAGGCCCTGCATCTTTTCGCGGGTCAATGCGTCAAGCGCGCCCAATGGTTCGTCCATAAGGATCACGTCGGGATCATTGGCGAGACACCGGGCCAGAGCCACGCGCTGCTGCATGCCGCCCGACAACTCATAGACCGCCTTGTCCTTGAAATCCTGAAGACCCACCACATCAAGCAGATGATCGACCGTGCCGCGCCACTCCTTTTCACGCTTGCCTGCCATGCGGGGCCCAAAGCTCACATTGTCGCGCACGCTCATCCACTCGAAGAGTGCGCCTTGCTGGAACACCATGCCGCGCTCGGCATCCGGCCCGGTGACCTTGTGACCGTTCAGCGTGATCTGGCCTTCGGTAGGTGCAAGAAACCCGGCGAGGATGTTGAGAAGCGTGGTCTTGCCGCAGCCCGAGGGGCCCAGCACGCTCATCAACTCGCCGGTCCTGAGTTCGAGCGACACGTCCTGAAGTGCCTGAACATGACTGCCATTCGGCAGGTCGAACCGCATCGAGATGTGTTCGATTGATAGTGTCGACATCCCCACCCCCTGTTGTTCTTTGGGTTTGTTGGGCAAAGGCCCGCCCTCGCGTGCGGGGCGGGCCTCGTTGAGAGTGTCTTCTGGGGTCACATGCCGTTGGCTGCAGCCAGCGGTCCTGTGTTGACGTTGCTCTCATAGGTGGCCAGCGCCGAATCGATGCTGCCCGCCTCGACAAAGACCTCGGCCACGCCCTTCATGAACTCCTGCGCGCCGCCGCCCAGCCATTTCTCGGTCAGTTGCTCTTCGACGGTTGGAAACACGAAGGTGTCGATCGTGGCCGCGGTGGCCTCGACATCCATGCCGCTGTCCTTGGCGATCACCGGCAGCATCTCATCGCGATTCGCCGGGTCGGCCCACATCGCGTTGGCCTGCGCCGTGACGGCCAGGAACTTGGCCACCACGTCCGAATTCTCGGCGATGTAATTTGCGGGACCAGAGGTCACGTCAAACACCAGAATGCCCAACTCTTCCTTTTCCGCCCCGGTCAGCAATACGTTGCCATGCTCCTTTGCGCGACGCAGCGAACCGCCCCAGCCACAGAACATGTCAACCGCGCCCTGCGCGATGGCGGCGGCACCCTCGGGCGGCGCCATGTTGACCACTTCCATCGTCGAGATATCGACGCCGAAATGGTTCATCTGCTTGAGAAATCCGTAATGCGCGGCAGTGCCAAGCGGCACGGCGACCTTCTTGCCTTCCAGTTCCTTGGCACTGTCCTTGTCGATCTCCAGCGTCTCTGCGACGACGCAGTTGTCATTGTCCGCATAGCTGACCGCCACATCGACGACCTGCAAATCCTGACCGGCGCTGGTGGCGACCACGAAGGGTGGCACCCCCTGGCTCACCGAAAGCTGGATATCTCCGCTCGCCATCGCCGCGCTCATCGCCGTGCCGGTGTCAAAGGCACGCCAGTTTACCTTCATGCCCATGGCCTCTTCATACATGCCCTTTTCCTTGGCATACTGGAACGGCATCGGCCATTCGAGAAAATAGGCGACGGTAATTTCCGCCTGCGCGGCACCCGCGCTTGCCGCAAACGCCGCGCCAGCGACGGCGGACATCAGTTTTGCCTTAATGTTCATGTGTGTGGTCTCCCGTTGGTTATGTTGACAGGCTTTGCGCCTTCTTAATTGTCCGGCGCGCCGGGGCATGTTTTCCCGACACACCCGCATTGATGAGCCCGACCGGCCCATGGACCGCCCACTGCATGAAAGAGTGAACCCGATCCATGCGTCCCGATCAACGCCATAGTGCAAAGCCTAGAGGCATTTCAGTAAATTCGAAAAGAGGTTTTCGGATCGCCCGAAAGAGGGCGTCGAGGCAGAGGGAAAGGGGAAAACTGCTTTTTTTCAGGGGATTGATTGCGGATCCTCCGCAGATATAGACAATCTGGATATAATTAATGCGTACATTTGGCCCTATTGCGTGCCTAAATTTCAAGGCTGATATGAAGCATGAACAAACGCTGGTACAGTCTTGGCTCCGCGCGCCTGCGCCGGGCCCCAACCTGATGGAGCACCCCATGGACGGTAAACTTCGCGACAATGACATCAGCCACGTGGTCGAGGCGGACCGCGCCCATGTCTGGCATCACCTGATTCAACACGCGCCCTGGACCGGGCCGGACCCCAAGGCCGATCCGCGCATCATCATCGAGGGGCGCGGGATGCGCGTCTGGGACCAGAAGGGCCGCGAACATCTCGACGGCGTCTCGGGCGGGGTCTGGACGGTCAATGTCGGCTACGGGCGCGAGCGGATCGCCAACGCGGTGCGCGACCAGCTCATTCAACTGCCCTATTTCGCAGGCTCTGCGGGCTCGATCCCCGGCGCGCTCTTCTCCGAGAAACTGATCTCGAAAATGCCGGGCATGAGCCGGGTTTACTACACCAATTCCGGCTCCGAGGCGAACGAGAAGGCGTTCAAGATGGTCCGCCAGATCGCGCACAAGCGCTATGGCGGCAAGAAGCACAAGATCCTCTACCGCGACCGCGACTATCACGGTACCACCATCGCCTGCCTCTCGGCCGGCGGCCAGGACGAGCGCAACGCGCAATACGGCCCCTACACGCCAGGTTTCGTGCGGGTGCCGCATTGTCTTGAGTATCGCGCGCAATGGGATCTGGAGGGCGAAGAGTACGGCATCGCCGCCGCCAACGCCATAGAAGAGGTGATCCTCGCCGAAGGCCCCGATACGGTCGGCGCGCTCTGTCTGGAGCCGGTGACGGCGGGGGGCGGCGTGATCGTCCCGCCCGAGGGCTACTGGCCCCGCGTGCAGGAAATCTGCCGCAAATACGACATCCTGCTGCATATCGACGAGGTGGTCTGCGGTGTGGGCCGCACCGGCACCTGGTTCGGCTATCAGCATTACGGGGTCGAGCCCGATTTCGTGACCATGGCCAAGGGCGTGGCCTCGGGTTATGCCGCCATCGCCTGCTGCGTCACCAACGAGCGGGTGTTCGACCTCTTCAAGGACGACGCCACCGACCCGATGAACTATTTCCGCGATATCTCCACCTTCGGCGGCTGCACGGCGGGGCCTGCGGCGGCGCTCGAGAACATGGCGATCATCGAGGAGGAAAACCTGCTCAAGAACACCAACGCCATGGGCGATTACATGCTCGATCAACTGCGCGCGCTTCAGGACAAGCACGCGGTCATCGGCCATGTGCGCGGCAAGGGTCTGTTCCTCGGGGCCGAACTGGTCGCGGATCGCGCGACCAAGGAACCCGCGCCTGAGAAGATGGTGCAGGCCGTGGTTGGCGACTGCATGGCCAATGGCGTGGTGATCGGGGCGACCAACCGCTCGCTGCCGAGCTTCAACAACACGCTGTGCTATTCGCCCGCACTCATCGCCACCAAGGATGACATCGACCAGATCGTGTCGGCCACCGACGCCGCGCTGACCCGCGTGTTCGGCTGAAACGCAAACCGCCCCGACGCTGGATGCTTCTGGGCGGTTCTCGCTTTCAGATCACCACCACATCCAGCGGCGGAAACCCGTTGAACCCGACCGAGGAATAGCTCGACGTATAGGCGCCGCAGGCGCGGATGATGATCCGGTCCCCGGCGCGCAGGCCCACCGGCAGCGCGACGGGGCGTTTCTCATAAAGCACATCGGCGCTGTCGCAGGACGGTCCGGCCAGGATGCAGGGCCCCGTCGCCTCGTGATCGCGATCAGTCAGGAACTGGTAGCGGATCGCCTCGCCCTCGGTCTCGGCCAGCCCGGAAAAGCGCCCGATATCGAGATAGACCCAACGGCACAGATCCTCGTCCGACTTGCGACTGACCAACAGCACCTCGGCGGCGATCATGCCCGCCTCGGCCACCATGCCGCGCCCCGGCTCTGCCATCACGCGGGTGGCCCCGGGAAAGCGCGGCTCGACCATGGCCATCACCTGGGCGGCATAAGCCTCCGGGGCAGCAATCTCGTCGCCGTAAAAGGCCGGAAAACCACCGCCGATATTGATCACCGACAGCGCATGCCCGGCAGCACGCGCCTCGGCCCAGACACCGCCCACCTGATCGAGCGTGTCGCGCCACATCTCCGAACGCCGCGTTTGGCTACCGACGTGAAACGACAGCCCCACGGGCCGCAGGCCAAGCGATGCGGCCTCATCCATCAGCTCCACGGCCCGCTCCGGCGCGCAGCCGAACTTACGGCTGAGCGGCCAGTCGGCCCCCGTGGCCCCCACCAGCAGGCGAATATAGACCTGCGCGCCCGGCGCATGCTCGGCGATCTTCTCCAGCTCCATCTCCGAATCCGCCGCAAAAAGCGTGATCCCTGCCGCATGGGCAAAGGCGATGTCGCTGGCGCGTTTCACCGTGTTGCCGAACGAGATATGCGCAGGCTGCGCGCCAAGGCTCAGGCACAGCTCGATCTCGCCGCGTGAGGCGGCATCGAACCGGCTGCCCTCGGCAATCAGTGTCTCGATCACCTCGCGGGCGGGGTTGGCCTTGACCGCGTAATGGATATCGGCACGGCCAAGCCCCGCCTTCAGCGCACGGTAGTTCTGCGCCACGATCGCGCACGACAGCACCAGCGTGGGGCGGTCGAACGTGTTATGACGGATGAAATCGACAAGGGGCGAGGCTGCAAAAACGGCATCGCCGCCCGCGACGGGGGTTACGTAAGCGTTCATGGTCATCTCCGATCAAGACCCGGGCTTTTACCCGACCAGTTCCAAAAGGAGACGTTACCGTCGCTACGTAAACACGGGTGGCGAACCACCGGCCAGAGGCGCGTGCGTTGGCGTCTATGAAAATCGCAGGTAGGGCTTTGCACCGACTCGCGCAAGAGATTTCTGAGGCCTGCCGAAAATAATCTACGGCCGCGGATATCACGCCATGGCGGGCGTATCCCCGACCACACCGTCGGTGATCAAAAAGGCCCCGAGACGCCCCAACTCGTCACTGCATTTCGCGCCCCGCCCACAGCCCGCCGTGGCCACGCCAACCCGCTCGCTCACCATCTCGATCCGCGCCTCGTCCTCGGGGGTGAATGTGGTCACGCAGGCCACGTGGCTCACACCCAGGATCGCCAGATCGGGCATCCGCTCGCGCAGCTGCGCCTCCAGCCCGGCGGCCACTTCCGGATCACCACCCGAGCGGAACCAGTCGCTGATCTCTGCCCCCGATCCAAGCACGCGATCCACCGGATCACCGCCCATCTTGAGATAGACCCGCCCGTCGGGATACCGGATCGGCGGCAACAGGTATGGCCCGTCGTCATGCGCGTGCAGGTAGATCAGCGGCGGCATTGATGCGAGACGCGCAACCACCTCCTCGTCCACCTCGAAAAGCGCTACCGTGCGCGCCATCACCGTCAGCGGCAGCGGATCGGCGAGCAGCGTGTTGGTATAACCTCCCGCCGCGATCAGCACCCGGTCGGCGCGGATTTCGCCCGCCTCGCTGCGGATGCGCACGCCCTGCCCGTCCTCCTCGACCGCCTCGACCCTCGCACGAAGGATCCGCGCCCCGGCCCGCTCAGCCGCCACGCCCTGCGCCGCGACAAGGGCGCGCGGGCTGATGAACCCCGCTTGCTGCGTCTGGTGAAAGGCGCAGGTTCCGGACGCAAACCGGAAATATCCGAACCGCGCCGCCAGCCCGGCATCATCCAGCCGGTCATGCGGCACGCCGTCCCGCACCGCGACCTCACCGATCCGCTCCATCGGCGCGCTGCCCTCAGGCCCCGCCATGACGACGCCCCGCTCGGTATAAAACCGAATACCGCTCGCCGCTTCGATCTCGGCATAGCGCCCGATCGAGGCACGGCTCACCCGGCTCCAGAACGGCGCGGGATCAAGGCCCCTCGTGATCCGCCCCTCGTCGTAATGGCTGGCGAAAACGCCCCGGTGGCTGGCCTTTTGCTCCGGCTCGTCAGGCCCGATCAGCACCACATCCTGCACCGCGCGCGCCAGATGCCGCGCCGCCGCCGATCCGATTAAACCCCGGCCAATGACCGCAACGTTCATACCCGCCTCCCGCTTGCTGCGCGCATAGTCGAGCGCGCCGCCGCGCCCGCGTCAAGACAGGAAAAGGCCCGGCGCAAATGCGCCAGGGCCTGTCACCTCTCCAAGGTCAGCCGCGTTCAGCGCTGATCGTCCTCGTCCTCGTCATCATCGTCACCCTCCGGCAGGTTGAAGACGCTATCGACGTTGTATTCCTTTTCCGGCGCGTCCTCGTCGTCATCCTTGTCCTGACCGAGGGTGAATGTCTCCAGCCCCTCGATCGCCGTAGGCATGCGCGGCTCGGCCTCGGCCCCGAGGCTCTGCTCGGTACTCAACAGCTTGCGACGCTCATCATCGCTCAGCGCGGCCCCCTCCTTGGCCTTCTTCGCTGCGGCCTTCTGCACGGCGGTATCAAGTTCGGATTGCTTGCACAGGCCAAGGGCGACCGGGTCGATTGGCTGCATTGCGGAGATGTTCCAGTGCGTGCGCTCGCGAATCGAGGTGATCGTCGGCTTGGTGGTGCCGACCAGCTTGGCGATCTGGCTGTCGGCGAGTTCGGGATGGAACTTCACCAGCCACAGGATCGCATTGGGTCGGTCCTGCCGCTTCGACAGGGGCGTGTAGCGCGGACCGCGCCGCTTTTCCTCACCCTGGGCTGCGGCATAATGCTTGAGCTTGAGCTTGTGCAGCGGATTATCCTGCGCGCGGTTGATTTCATCCTGCGTCAACTGGTTGTTCGCAATGGGATCGAACCCCTTGACGCCCGCCGCCACATCGCCGTCAGCGATGCCCTGCACTTCCAACTCGTGCATGCCGCAGAAATCGGCGATCTGCTTGAAACTGATCGTCGTGTTGTCCACCAGCCAGACGGCTGTGGCCTTGGCCATGATCGGCAATGACATGTCTCAGGTCTCCTTTACCCAAATCTTCCCCGGCGCCTGAAAGGCGGTTCCGGCGGGCCGGAACGGTTTCCATTGTCGGGGAACTTGGCCGCTATATACTGCCCTGAACGGCAAAATGAAAGACCAAAGAATGCGCCTTGTCCTGCTGACTTGTCTGGCCCTCACGGCCATGGCCGCCTCGGCACAGACACATCGCGCAGGCGTGTTCGACTATTATGTGCTGCCGCTCAGCTGGTCGCCCACTTGGTGCGCGCTCGAAGGCGCGGCACGCGGCGCGGCTCAATGCGACCCGCAGGCCGATCACGGCTGGGTCTTGCACGGGCTCTGGCCGCAATACCATCGCGGCTGGCCCGAGCATTGCCAGAGCCCTCACCGCCCGCCCTCACGCGCGATGACCCGTGACATGGCCGATATCATGGGCAGCGCGGGCCTCGCCTGGCATCAATGGAAGAAACACGGCACCTGTTCCGGTCTTTCCGCTCCCGGTTACTATACGCTCTCGCGCGAGGCTTACGCCCGCATCACCCGGCCAGAGGTATTCCGAAACCTCAAAAAACCGGTGAAGCTGCCCGCCAGCGTGGTGGAAGAAGCGTTTCTCAAGGCCAACCCGGGATGGCAGGCCAACATGCTGACCATCACCTGCCGCGCGGGCCGCATTCAAGAGGCGCGGCTCTGCCTCTCCCGCGACCTCACCCCGGTGCCTTGCGGGCGCGACGTGATCCGCGACTGCCGCATGAAAGACGCGCTTTTCGCCCCCATTCCCTAAAGCGTTTCAAACTTTTCTGAAATTGCTTGAGGATTTCTTTATGGCCAAAATACTCAAATCCCACCCGTAGCCACGGCTCACAAGACCTGCAGGATAAGCACCACACCCGCCACCGGGACCAGCCCCGCGTGCAACACGTGATCGAACCAGTTGCTGCTGCCAAGGCCCGCCACCCATAACGCCTGCCCCAACACCGCCACCAGTGGCAGGAACAGAGTGCCCGACCACAGCCCATAGGCACAGACAGCCAGGACCATCACCGCCACCGGCACAGGCGCATAGCCCAAACGGTAGATGTCGACCGGCACCACGCCCAGGACCGAGGCGAGAAACCCCAGGTAGGCCAGCAGGAACACCGCCAGGTCCCAGATGCCGAGCGCCTCTACCGGCACGCCCCAAGCCGCCGCCACCTGCCGCAGGGCAAGCGCGGGCAGAATCACACCCAGGGGCGAGATGAGCGCCATCAGCCCGGCCAACGGCCGGGTCCGGCGCGCGAGAAGGGTCAATGCACCGACCGCCAGCCCAATCCCAAGCGCCACATCCGAGCCAGCCCAAGGCCCGGTCAGGGCCTGCCCGACCCAGCCCAGAAGGATGGCGAGCCCGAGCCACTCCAGTGCGCCGGTCATTGCCCCGCCACCCATGCCGCGTTGAACAGATGCACGGCGATGCCGCGTTTCGTGCCGGTGGAATAGGTCAGCGCCACGCTGTCGCCCACCCGGCGCAGCATCGGGTAGCGCCGCGCGCCCGGCCCCCTAAACCGGCGCAGCGCGCGCCATGAGCGCCCGTCATCCTCGGACAGCGACAGGACCAGGTCGCCGGGCGCGTCGGCATCGTCATTCGCCACCATCACCATGCGCCCCGCCCCGAGCCAGAGCGCGGCGACGGGCGCATGCGCATTGGCGCGCTCGGTTGGTATGGGCTGCGTCCAGCTTTGCCCGCCATCCTCGGTCACACTGCGCCAGAGCACGCCAGTCCCGCCCAGATCCCGCAGAAAGGCCACGGCGCGGCGGGCGTCGAGCGGCACGATCATCGGCTGTATGAGCCGCGCCCCCGGCGCGCGCAGGCGGCGACGATCTCGCACCCGCCCCGCCGCATCAAGCCGGACCAGCACGCCATGGCACCATCCCATCTCGAAATAGGCGGGCAGGGCAGGACTGCCGCCTTCATAGGCCAGCATCGGCGATTTCACCAGAAAAGAGCGGTTGAGCATCGGCGAGAGGTTGAGCTTGCGGGCGCGCAGCGGCCCGTCCGGCCCCACCTCGACATCGGCAATCGCGGCCATCGCCCATCCGCCAAGAGAGACCGGCGTTGTATAAAGATGCCCCGCCCGTCCCTCGTTCTCGATGGTGTTGCCGAGGGTCACGACACGCTGCGAGGGGTCGAACGCGGCCTCCAGCCCGGCGCGCGTCAGGACCGGCCCCGGGGGGGAGGCGCGCCACCCGCTCCCGTCCTGCCGGATCTCGACCCCGTGGATATCAACATCTGCCGCCGCCTCCTTGCTGCCCTGGAACCAGAGCACGTCAAAGCCCCCCGCGCGCAGCACGATGGCGGGCGCATGCGCCTCGCCCTCAGGCACCTGGTATTCGAAAACGGTCTCGAAGCGCGCAGGCACCGCCACGGGCAGCGGTGTGGGCAGGGCAAAGCGCCACTCCAGCGGCGCGTCGCGCAGGATCGCCACCACGGTCAGGCACAGGCTCAGCGCCGCAAGGCCCAGAACTGTCAGGGGCACGAGGCCCAAATCAACCGACCTTCAGAACGATCTTGCCTATATGCCCGCTCGATTCCATCCGCGCATGCGCCGCCGCCGCCTCGGTCAGGGCAAACTCGGAATCCATAACCGGCGCAACCTTGCCCGCCTCCAGTAGCGGCCAGACATGGGCGCGCAAGGCCTCGGCGATCCGCGCCTTGGCCAGGTCGCTTTGCGGGCGCAGCGTGCTGCCGGTGATCGTCAGCCGCCGCATCATCACCTGAGCGAAATTCAATTCCACCTTGGGCCCCTGCAGGAACGCGATCTGCACCAGCCGCCCGTCATCGGCGAGCGCCTTGACATTGCGCGGCAGATAATCGCCGCCCACCATATCGAGGATCAGATCGGCCCCGCCTTCGGCCTTCAACACCTCGACAAAGTCCTCCTCGCGGTAATTGATGGCCCGTTCCGCGCCCAGATCGGTGCAGACCCGGCATTTTTCGGCACTGCCTGCGGTGGTGAACACCCGCGCCCCGAATTCACGGGCCAGTTGGATGGCCGTTGTGCCGATACCGCTTGATCCGCCATGCACCAGAAACCGCTCACCGCCCTTCAGGCCGCCACGCTGAAAGACATTCGACCAGACGGTGAAAAACGTCTCAGGCAGGCAGGCGGCCTCGCGCAGACCCAATCCCGCCGGAATGGGCAGGCAATGTGCGGCGGGCGTGGCCACGTACTCGGCATAACCGCCACCGGGCAACAGCGCGCAAACCTGATCGCCGATGGCCCAATCGCCGACACCCTCGCCAAGCGCCACGATCTCGCCCGCGCCTTCCAGCCCCGGCAAATCGCTTGCCGTGGGTGGCGGCGCATACATACCCGCGCGCTGTAACGCATCGGGGCGATTGACCCCGGCATAGGCCAGCCGGATCACCACCTCGCCCGCGCGCGGCGCAGGAACAGTCCGCGTGGTCGGCTGCAACACCTCCGGCCCGCCTGCCTCGGTGATCTCGATTGCCTGCATGGTCTCGCTCATCGTCTGTCCTTCTTTGCTTCAGTTTGGTCCGGTCCAGCGCCCCGGCATGCCGGTCTGTTGCCGCGCCTGCGGCGCGCGCACACGGCCGAGAAAGGCCAGCGGCCCGGCCATCAGCCCCGACACGACCCGGTTCTCGCGCGCCTTCGCCTTGAATTTCTCGATCTGCATCACATCCTCGATGCGACGGTCAAGAAACTCCCAGGTGCGCGCGCTGCCGTCGCTGTCATCGCCCAGCCAATAGAGCACCGTCGCCCCGTAGACACCCGACAGCGTGGCGCGTTTCGTGTACCAGTTCACGTCGCCCGAGGTATCGCCAAGCGCGGTCCAGATGTGATCGCAGGTCTGCCAGATCGCTTTCGCACCGTCGGCGGCGTGATTGGGCAGGGAAAAGAGCGTGGTGCCGCGCCGCACCAGTTCGCGGTCCTCGACCGCCTCCAGCCGCGCGCGCACGGCAAACGCCACCCGGTCGCGAAAGCGCATCGCGCTCAAATCGGTCTCCTCCAGCCGCCGGAGCATCGCGGCATCGCCCTCGGCATGATAGGCCAGCGCCAAGTCGACCGCCCCGCGCGGGCAGATGGCGGTGACCAGACCAGGCGCGATATCGGCATCCTGCGCGGCCAGCCTCAACGTGGTCTCGCTCCATCCGTCAAACGGCACATGCGGCTTGGCGGCCTCCAGAAGACGGCTCATCAGATCGGTATCGGGCATCGGTTTTCCTCTCTGCGGCGCACCCTAGACAACTCCGGGACGCTTTGCTATATGAACGCTTCCTGCAATCTTGCAACTTTAACTTAGGAAGGTGGTGACACCACATGCAGGTTAGTGTTCGCGACAACAATGTCGATCAGGCGCTCCGCGCCCTGAAGAAAAAACTGCAGCGCGAAGGCGTTTTCCGCGAAATGAAGCTCAAGCAACATTTCGAGAAACCGTCCGAGAAGAAAGCGCGCGAGAAGGCCGAAGCGATTCGCCGTGCCCGGAAACTGGCACGTAAGAAAGCGCAGCGCGAAGGCATGCTCTGAGAGCTTTCCCCGCAGTTTCTCGCGGCACGAGTTGACGACCCCCGGGCATCCGCTTCGGGGGTTTGTCGTTTTTAGGCGTCTGATTTTCTGGTCAGCGGCAGGCCATCGCCCTGTCAAACCCGTCCGGTATCGCCTCGATGTCCAGCGTGCGGAGTGAAAGACGATCACCCTCAAATTCGACCGCGACAAGGGTGTGAAACCCGGCATCGGCCAACACCATCTCGGGCCCTTGCCCACAGTCGCGCAAGCCACCCCAGATCACCTCGTCGCCGATCCGGTGGTTGGTCACTCCGCGCAGGCTGGCAATCTGTGTGAGCCCGCCGGGGGCCCAGCTCCAGACGCGCAGGGTCTTGCCCAGATGCGGCGTCTCGACATAGGCGATATCAGTCACGCCGTCGCCGTTGAGATCGGCAATCGCGGCAGGGGCGAGCCAGCGAAACCGCGTGCCGATATGCGGCGTGGCGGCGAATTTCACGAGGCCGCCCCGGCGCGGCGTGTAAACGGCCAGTTGCGCGCCCTGGCGCGGGCTCGATTCGACCAGCACCACGTCGTTCTGCCCGTCGCCATCGGCATCGACGACACGCGGTGCGATATCCTCGAAGACATGGTCGGGGTCGGGGCCATCGCGCAGATCGAGCCGTATCTCGCGGCCCGTAGCATCGCGCACCGCCAGCACGCGGCGCTCGGGGATGGTGCCCATGATGCGATGCGGATAGCTGTCGTCGGGGGCCTCAAACCGCGCGGCGGCGATGCCTGCGCCGGGGGCGGTGACCCATGCCTCCCCGGCCGCGCCCGCCGTGGCGAGCGTGGCCCCGAGCGCGGCGATGAGGACCGCCGCGCGCATTGGCTCAGATCTGCTTTTCGGGCATCTGCACCACGAGACCGTCAAGCGCGTCGCTGACCTTCAACTGGCAGGTCAGGCGCGAGCGCACGGCGTCGGGCTCATAGGCGAAATCGAGCATGTCCTCTTCCATGTCGTCCTTGGCGGGCAGTTTCTCGACCCAGTCCGGCGCGACATAGACATGGCAGGTGGAGCACGCACAAGCCCCGCCGCAATCGGCCTCGATGCCGGGGATGTTGTTGTCGCGTGCGCCTTCCATCACGGTGAGGCCATTGGCGACCTCGACCTCGTGGCGGGTTCCGTTGTGCTCGATATAGGTGATTTTGGCCATACCCGGCATGCTCCCTTTCATCGCGTGTCACGAGGCTACCTAGCCAAGCGCCCCGTCCGAGACCAGCCCCATTTGTGACGCGGGTGCAAAAGAGTTGCGACAAATCGTGTATGTTCTATATTTGTTCTTATGACATATCCTTTGCCCCTCCCCCCCTCTGCCCTTGTCGCTGCGCGGCTCGACGCGCCGCGCCCGGGCGCGCGGGTCACGGTGGCGGGGCTGGTCCTGTTGCGCCAGCGTCCGGGCACCGCGCAGGGCGTGGTTTTCGTCACGCTGGAGGATGAAACCGGGGTGGTGAACGTGGTGATCTGGCGCAAGGTGTTCGAGCGGTTTCGCCGTGCGATCATCGCCGGGCGGCTGTTGCGGGTGACCGGGCGGGTGGAGCGGCAGAACGGCGTGGTGCATGTGGTGGCCGATCTGATCGAGGATCTCTCGCCGCTGCTCGACCGGTTGAGCGATCCGGACTGCGCGCTTTCGCAAGGGGCCGAAACCGGTTAAGCTCCGTGCAAAAGACCGCCCCACCGAGGCCCGAGCCGATGATACGCCATTCCCTCCATGCCGTTCTGGCCATCCTGACCGTGCTGTTCCTCATCGGCTGTCAAAGCACCCTGTCCAATCCGTCAGAGCCCGCGCTCGTCACCCGGCAGGGCGAGGCCCCGCCGGGGGCACCCCCCGGCACCTGCTGGGGCAAGCATGTGACCCCGGCCGTGATCGAGACGGTGACCGAACAGGTCCAGACCGCACCGCCGGAGATGGACGAGACCGGCCGCGTGATCCGCCCTGCACGCTACGTAACCGAGACCCGGCAGGAGATCGTCAAAGAACGTACCGCCACCTGGGTGGAGGTGCCTTGCGCCGACCTGCAAACCGCCGATTTCATCGCCTCGGTCCAACGTGCGCTGATCGCGCGGGGGCTCTACAAAGGGCCGGTGACAGGACGTATGGACGCCCGGATGCGCGCTGCCATCCGGCGCTATCAGGCCCCGCGCGGGTTCGACAGTGGCATTCTCTCGCTGGAAACGGCGCGCGAGCTGGGATTGGTAGCGGTGGAACGGCCCGAAGCGTGATGGAGTGGCGACTGGCCACACTCAGCTGTGACTATACGTCCGTCCCGGCCTGCGTTATGCCTGCGTCATGCGCCTCTTTCTTCTGACCGCCCTCACCATGATCGCGTTTGCCGCCAATTCGGTGCTGAACCGGATGGCGCTCGCCGGTGGCAGTATCGACGCCACCAGTTTCGGCACAATCCGCCTGATCGCGGGGGCGGTGATGCTGGCCGCGCTCTGCCTGGTCCTGCGCGGGGGTCTGCATTTAAAGGGACCGGGGCGCGTGGCGGGGGTGCTGGCCCTGCTGGTCTACATGTATGGCTTTTCCACCGCCTATACCGTGCTCGATGCGGGCTTGGGCGCGCTCATTCTCTTCGGCGTGGTGCAGATCACCATGTTCGTCGGCGGCCTTGTCGCGCGTGAGGCGATGCCGCCCCGTCGCTGGAGCGGCGCAACGCTGGCCTTCGTCGGTCTCGCCTGGCTGCTCTGGCCTGGCGCGGGACCGCAGATCAGCGTGCCGCATGGGTTGATGATGGCCGCCGCGGGCGTCGGCTGGGGTATCTATTCGCTGACCGGGCGGCTCAATACCGACGCGCTTCAGGCGACGGCGGCCAACTTCATCTTCGCCGCGCCGCTCGGGTTGCTGATTGGCTTTGCCCTGCCCCTCGGGCCTCAGGGCACGCTGCTCGGGACCGAGGGAATCGTGCTCGCCATCGTCTCGGGGGCTGTCACCTCGGGGCTTGGCTATGCGCTCTGGTATCAAGTGTTGCCGGGGCTCGCCTCATCGGTCGCGGCGGTGGCGCAGCTGACCGTGCCGGTCATCGCGATGGCGGGCGGCATGGTCTTTCTGGGCGAGAGCCTGAGCCTGCAAATCATCCTCGCCAGCGTGCTGGTTCTGGGCGGTGTCGCGATCTCGGTGCTGCCTTTCAAGGCGTGACCAGTACCTCCAACGGATCGTATCCCATGCCCCGCGCAAAGGCGACCCGGCAGAGGCTGTCGGGCTTCACCCGCAGTCCCGCCATCTCGTCATGCGTGACCCAACGACGGCGGCTGACTACCCCTTCGGGATCGCGCCACTCCTCACTCAGCGCGCCCGCCGATACCCGACAGCGAAAGAACACCTCGACCTGATGAAACCCGGTCTCAGGAGCGTGAAACTCGTTGATCAGGCAGGGCGGGCCCACCTCGATCACCAACCCGGTTTCCTCATGAACCTCGCGCCGCAGGTTTTCGGGCAGCGACGCGCCCGCCTCCACCCCGCCGCCCGGCGCACACCATAACGTGCTGTCTGCGGCGGCAAAGGCATTGACCAGCAACAGCCGCCCCTGCTCGACGATCACGGCGCGGGCGGCAAGGCGGGGGCTGGGCATGGACGCTCCTGTCATGGCATGAACCGCGCCGACTATGACCGCGCAGCGCCACTCCGGCAAGCCGACCGGAATGGGGCTTGTCTTTCCCCTGCCCGTTGGGCCAGCCTGCGCGCAACAACGGAAAGGATCGGGCATGACCCAAAACACGCGCCATGGCGGGCAATTGCTGGTGGACTGTCTCGTGGCGCTTGGCGCGCGGCACTCGTTCGGCGTGCCGGGCGAAAGCTATCTGGCGGTGCTTGACGCGCTGCATGACACCGCCGGTCAGCTCGATTTCACGCTCTGCCGACAGGAGGGCGGTGCCGCCTACATGGCCGCCGCCTATGGCAAGCTGACCGGCCGTCCCGGCATCGCTTGGGTCACGCGCGGCCCGGGTGCCACCAATGCCTCGATCGGGGTGCATACCGCGATGCAGGACAGCGCGCCGATGCTCCTGTTCGTGGGGCAGGTGGCGACCTCCATGAAGGGGCGCGAGGCGTTTCAGGAACTCGACTACCGCGCTGTCTTTGGCAGCATGGTCAAATGGGCGGTCGAGATCGACGATGTCGACCGCATCCCCGAGATCACCGCCCGCGCGTGGAAAACCGCCCTCACGGGCCGCCCCGGCCCGGTGGTCGTGGCCCTGCCCGAGGACATGCTGACGGCCACCACCTCGACGCCCCCCCTCACCGGCCCCGGCCACTATCCCGAGGCAGAGCCGAGCGCCGAGGCGATTGCCAGAACCCGCGACATGCTCGGCGCGGCCAAGCGCCCGCTCATCCTCTATGGCGGCTGCAACTGGTCCGCCGCGGGGCGTGGGGCGCTGCAATCCTTTGCCGAAGCCTCCGACATCCCCGTCGTCTCGATCTTCCGCTACCAGGACAAGTTCGACAATCACTCGCCCTCTTTCTGCGGCGAGGCAGGGGTGGGCATGATGCCCCATGTCCGCGCGCTGATAACCGGCGCCGACGTGATCCTCGCGATCAACAATCGGTTTGGTGAAAATTCCACCGATGGCTATTCCGCCCTGAGCGTGCCGCAGCCCGCGCAACGCCTGATCCATGTCCATGCCTCTGATCTGGAACTGGGCAAGGTCTATCAGCCGGAACTGGGCGTTCAGGCCGGTGCCAACGCCTTCATCCGCGCGCTTGATGCGGCGGGCCCCGTGCGCGGCGACTGGTCCGACTGGCGCACCGAGGGGCGGAAATCTTACGAGGCCGCATTTGACCTGCCCGATCAGCCGCCCCCCGTCGATATGGGCCGCGTCACCGCCCATCTGCGTGAGGTGCTGCCCGAGGATGCGATCATCACCAACGGCGCAGGCAATTTCGCGATCTGGTCCGGGCGGTTCCTGAAATACGGGCGCGACATGCGACTGCTCGCCCCGCAATCGGGCTCGATGGGCTATGGTATCCCCGCCGCCATCGCCGCCAGGATCGTGCATCCCGAGCGCCGCGTGGTCTGTTTCGCGGGCGACGGCGATTTCCAGATGAACTGTCAGGAACTCGCCACCGCCGCACAAGCAGGCGCGCAGCCGGTGATCCTGATCCTCAACAACGGCATTTACGGCACGATCCGCGCCCATCAGGAACGCAACTATCCCGCGCGCGTGTCGGGCACCACCATGGTCAATCCCGATTTCCCGGCTCTCGCGCGCGCCTACGGCTTTCATGCCGAACGCGTCGAAACCACCGAGGATTTCGCCGCCGCCTTCGCCCGCGCCTGCGCCTCGCCCACCGGGGCGGTGCTCGATCTCGCGATCTCGCCCGAGGCGCTGACCCCGCGCATGACGCTGAGCCAGATGCGCGCGTCGGGGCTGGAGAAGGTAGCGAAGGGATAAGACTCGGAACGACCGGGCCGCCGCTGGCACAACCCGCAACGTCGCTATTCACAGCCCGTCCATTTCCGCCTATGTCACCCGCATGATCCGTCTCGCCCTCATCATGGTCCTGACCCTCGCCCCCGCACTCGCGCGGGCCGATTGCGTCGTGCTGCTGCATGGGCTGGCGCGCAGTGATGCCTCATTCCTCGTGATGCAGGAGGTGCTGGAGGCGCAGGGCTATGACGTCTTCAGCCCCGATTACCCCTCGACCGAGGAAGACATCGCGGAACTGGCCGATGAAACGCTGCCTTACGCCCTGCGTGTCTGCGGTGAGACGCGCATCCATTTCGTCACCCATTCCATGGGCGGCATCCTGCTGCGGGTCTGGCTGGCCGAGAACCGACCCGAGACCATGGGCCGCGTCGTCATGCTCGCCCCGCCCAATCACGGCAGCGAACTGGTGGACGAACTGGGCGGGCTGGAGCTGTTCAAATGGCTGAACGGCCCGGCGGGGCTGCAGCTTCAGACCGGGCCGGGCGGCGTGCCCGAGAACCTGCCGCCGGTCGATTTCGAGCTGGGCGTGATCGCGGGCACCCGCTCGCTCAACCCCTATTACTCGTCGCTGATCGAGGGTCCGGACGATGGCAAGGTTTCGGTCGCATCGACGAGGGTGGACGGCATGGCCGATCACCTGACCCTGCCGGTGACGCATACCTTTCTGATGAACAACCCGCTGGTGATCGCGCAGGTCGAGGAATTTCTCGAGCATGGCCGGTTCGATCACGACCTGACCCTCGGCGATGTGATTTTCGGGCGGCGCGGCGGATGAGCGCGGCCCTCACCCTGCAGGGCGCGCAGGTGCTCTGGCCCGACGGGCCGGAGGTGCGCGACCTGACCATCGCCGATGGCCGTGTCACCGACGCGCCCGCGGGCCGCAACGTTGACCTGTCGGGCTACATGATCCTGCCCGGCATCGTCGACATCCACGGCGACGGGTTCGAGCGGCACCTCGCCCCCCGGCGCGGCGCGATGAAGGACGTGGATCAGGGCCTCATTGCCACCGAGGCCGAACTGGCCGCCAACGGCATCACCACCGCCACTCTGGCGCAATTCTACAGCTGGGAAGGCGGCATGCGCGGGCCGGAGTTTGCCGAGAAGGTCTTCGCCGGGCTCGCCACCATCCGCCCGCAAGTGGACACCGACCTCTTGGTGCAGTTGCGCTTCGAGACCCCGATGCTCGACGACTACGCCGCCGTCGAAGAGATGATCGCCCGCCACACCATCCCCTACGTGGTGTTCAACGACCACCTGCCGCATGAGGAGCTGAGCAAGGGAAAGCGCCCGCCCCGCCTGACCGGTCAGGCGCTGCGCATCGGACGCAATCCCGAAAAGCACCTCGCCTTCATGCAAGACCTGCGCGCCCGGATGCACGAGGCGGAGGCCGCGCTAGACGGGCTCAGCGCGCGGCTCATCGCGGCGGGCGTGCGCCTTGGCAGCCATGATGAGGCGACCGCCGCCGACCGCGCGAGAAACCGCGCACGCGGCATCCGCATCGCAGAATTCCCCGAAACGCTGGCGGCGGCCGAGGCCGCCCGCACAGGCGGCGACAGCGTGATCATGGGTGCCCCCAACCTGGTGCGCGGCGGTTCGCACAAGGGCAATGCAAGCGCACTCGAGATGGCCGCCATGGGCCTCATCGACGCGCTCGCCTCGGATTACCACTACCCGTCGCTGAAGCGCGCAGCGTTCCTGCTGGCCGATGGCGGAGTCTGCGATCTGGCCTCCGCCTGGCGGCTGATCTCGCTTGGCCCGGCGCAGATCCTTGGGCTGGAGGATCGCGGCGAATTGCGCCCCGGCCTGCGCGCCGACCTGACGGTGATCGACCCGGCAAGCCGCCGCATCGTGGCGACCATGGCGGGCGGGAGCATCAGCTACATGACCGGATCCGTAGCGGCGCGCTTCATCGGCTGAGCGCCGTCACACCCCCAGATAGCGCGCGGCGATGGTGCGGTCTTCGCGCAGGGTGGCGGCAGGGATCAACGGGCCGTTTTTCCCATCCTCCAGAAAGGCGATCCGGTCGGCCACCGACAGCACCGCATCGAGCCGCTGTTCCACCAGCAGCACCGCCACCCCGCGCGCGCGCATCGTGGTGATGACCTCGCGGATGGCGGCGATCATTGAGGGCTGCAAACCTTCTGTCGGCTCATCAAGCAGCAGCACCTGCGGCGCAAGGCAGAGCGCCCGCGCCATGGCGAGCATCTGCTGTTCCCCGCCCGAGAGCGTCTGCGCCGCCTGACCCAGCCGGTCGCGCAGGCGCGGGAAAAGGTCGAGCACCTCCTCGCGCGTGGCCATACCCTGCGCACCTGCCATCAGCCCGATCTCCAGATTTTGCGCGACGCTCAGACCCGAAAACAGCCTGCGCCCCTGCGGCACGTATCCCACGCCCGCCCGCGGCACCTCGTGCGGCGGCAAATCGCTCAGCGTCACACCCCCGAGCCGCACCGCGCCCGACATCAGCGGCAACAACCCCATGACCGTGCGCATCAGCGTCGTCTTTCCCGCCCCGTTGCGTCCCAGCAGGCACAGGATTTCGCCCGGGGCAACGTCGAGCGACACGTCGCGCAGCACCTGCGCGCGCCCGTAGCCTGCGCCGACCCTCTCAACCTGCAGCATCGGCCCCCCCCAGATAGGCAGCCTGCACAGCGGCATTGGAATGAATTTCCTCAGGCGTACCCTCGGCCAGCACCCGCCCTCCGTCGAGCACGGTAATCCGATCGGCAAGCGCCATGACCACCCGCATGTTATGCTCGATCAGCAGGATCGTCGTCTCCTGCGCCAGATCGCGGATCAGGCTCTGAAACGCCTCGATCTCGCCCTCCGAGAGGCCCTGCGTCGGCTCGTCAAGAATGAGCAGGCGGGGACGCTGCACGATGCCCATGGCCAGTTCCAGCAGACGCTGATGCCCGTAAGCCAGATCGCCCGCCTCCTGCTCTGCCCGCGCGCCCAGTCCCACGCGATCAAGCGCCTCTGCCACAGCCTTGCGCGCCGCCGAGCCATGCAGGTGACGACGCGCGGCAAGGCCCACATTCTCGGCCACGCTGAGCCGCGCAAAGACCGAGGTGATCTGGAACGTATAGGCCATGCCGCGCGCGATGCGGCGATGCGCGGGCAGACGGGTGATATCCTCGCCCTCAAAGATCACGCGCCCGGCACTTGCCGTGATGCGCCCCGCGATCATGCCGACCAGCGTCGTCTTGCCCGCGCCGTTGGGGCCGATCAACGCACGGATCTCACCCTCGGGCAGGTCGAGATCGACGCTCTCGACCGCGTGCAATCCGTCGAACCGCTTGGAGAGACCGCGCACCGACAAGAGCATCACGGCAGCCCTTTCCACAGCCTGCGGCGCAATTCGCCCATGATCCCTTGCGGCGCAAACAGCGTCAGCACCACCAGCACCACGCCCGCAATCAGCATATAGGCGGTGGTGATCCCGGAACTGAGGTCAATCAGGTAGAACATGAAGAGCGTGCCGATGAACGGCCCGATCACCGTGCCCGCCCCCCCCAAGAGCACGTAAAGCAGCGGCAGGATCGAATATTGCACGGCGGCGAAACTGGCCCCGACATAGCCGAAGAGGATGCCGTAAGCGGCCCCCGCAGCCGCGGCCATGGTGCCCGAGATTGTCAGTGCGGCAAGTTTATGTGCGAAGGTGTCGTAGCCCAGCATGCGCACCCGCTCCTCATTCTCGCGGATCGCCACCAGCACCCGGCCAAAGGGCGCGCGCACCAGCCAGAGGCTGAGCATAAGGCAGAGCGAGAAGAGCGCCAGCGCCGCGAGATAGCGCGCGTTCGGGTCGCTGAGATCGACCCCCCAGAACATGCGCCCCGCCTGCGCCAGCACGAAGCCCTCATCGCCGCGGGTCCACTCTGAGAAGTGCAGTATCGTCAGGTATCCCGCCTGCGCGAACATCAGCGTCACGATCATGAAAGCCACGCCACTCGTGCGCAGCGCCAGGAGCGCCAGCGCGCCCGAGACCACGGCGCCCGAGAGGACTCCGATCAGCATTGCAGACCCGGCGCTCAGCCCAAGATGCTGCACCGAGAGCCCCATGCCATACATCCCAGCCGCGAAGAACAGCGCGTGGCCGAGGCTTAGCAGGCCGGTATAGCCAAAGAGGATGTTATACCCCATGGCGAAACTTGCCAGCACCATGATCCGCGCGAGATTGCCGTGATGATATGTGGGCAACACGAAATGCAGCGCCAGCAAAACGGCCAGAACGCCCAGATGCAGTGCCAGCGCTCTCATGCCGCGCGCGTCCCGAACAGGCCCTGCGGGCGGAACACCAGCACCAGCGCCACCAGCAGCGTCGCGATGATCTTGGCCAGCGTCGGTGAGAAGAAGACCGAGATGATCCCGTCGCTGAGCCCGATCAGCACGGCGGCCAGCACCGTGCCGGGCAGGCTGCCCAGCCCGCCAATGATCACCACGATGAACGACAGCAGCAGCGGATCGGCTCCCATCAGGTAATGCGCCTGCTGGATCGGCACGATCAGCACCCCGGCCAGCGCCGCCAGCCCCGCGCCAAGACCGAAGGTGATGGCATAGACCCGCTCCACCGGGATGCCGAAGGCCAGCGCCATCTCGCGATCCGCCTGCGTGGCGCGCATCACGAGGCCCAGGCGCGTGCGCGCCATCACCGCCCAGACCCCGCAGAGGAGCAGCACCGCCGACCCGATCACCGCCAGCTTGTAAGAGGTGGTGCCCAGCCCCCAGGGCCAGATCATCTGCCAGCCCTCTGGGCCATGCTCAAACCACGGGATCGCGAGGCGCGTGTTGAACGGTGCCTCGACCGGGCGCGCCTCGGGGCCATAGCCCATGAGGGTGAGTTGCTCGATGATGTAGAGCAGGCCGATGGTAGCGACGATGGTCCGCTCCGGGTCATAACCCAGCCGCTTGAGAATGGTCATGTCGGCCGCCATGGCGAGCGCGCCGACGATCAGGGGTGCGGCGATCAGCGCCGCTCCGAAGCCAAGTGCCGGGTGCCCGCCGATGCTGGTCGCCACCCACCACGCCAGCACCGCGCCCAGCATGAAGAACTCGCCATGCGCGATATTGACCACCCGCATCACGCCAAACACGAGGCTCAGCCCCACGGCGGTCAGCGCCAGCACCGCAGCCGTCACCGCGCCTTCCAGTGTGGCGAGCACGAGATAGGGGCCAAGATCCATCAGGCTGTCTGGTCTCGCAGTGTCATTGCGCTGCGTACTCCACCCCGCCTACGAGGAGTCGTTGATCGTCGGTCAGCGTCACGATCTGGCCGTGCCTGCGCTCGAGCGCGCGAGCCACAACCTCGATGCGCGGCTCCCAGTCGTACATGCGGTCTTCGCGTACGCCCACCCAAGTCAGCCGCCCGCCCTTGCGCCACGGATCGAGCACAATACCCTCGTCATAGGAGTCGCCTCGCGCGCTGATGATCGCGGTGCTGTGTTCGAGGCGAAAGGCATTGTCAGCACCGGCCACCGCGCGATGCAGGTCGAGCGTCTGGAACTCTTCCCGTGCCAGCCGATCCTCCATGTCGCGCGCCCAGTGCCAGCACAAACCACGGGGCTTGAGCCCCATATTCACCTTGGTGTTATGCACGATGGGCGGATCGGTGATCTGGTATTCGAGTGCCAGATCATGGGTGTGCCGATAGGCTATGCGCGCGGCTTGGTCGGCCTCCTCCGGGTCCACATCCGGGCCAAGGCTTCGGATCGCGGCAGCAAGGCGGCTGACTTCTTGCGGCTGCGCCGGGGGCGGCGCGCCGCAGGCCGCGAGCAACAGAATCGTGCCCGTCAGCATGCCCCGCAAGAGCGCCGCCAGTCCCATATCAGAACGCCTGCGTGGTGTAATCGACCATATCAGGATAGACCGAATCCTCGATCGCGGTGGTATGCACACGCACGAGCCCGCCATTCTGCACCTGGCTTATATATTGATGACCAAAGACCTGATGGGTCTTTCCGTTGAACCGCTTGGCCCCTTGGGGATGCGCGCGCGACAGGGGCATATCGGTCATAGCCTCGACCGCTTCGATCAGCGCGGTGCGATCTTTCGGGCCGCGATAGCCTGCCGCCTCCATGCCCGCCTTGATCACGTGCAGCGTTTCCCAACAGCCGAACATGTGGCCATAGGTCGACACATCCGCCGGATCGTTCACCGACGCGCCGCGCGCATCCACACCCACAGCCTCGCGATAAAACGCCTCATGAGCGCTCTCGTCGGGCTGTTGGTGGCGGCACATGCCTTCCCAGAAATGGCTGCCTTCGAGGAAGTCGAGCCCGGGGCTGTCGATCGCCACCGCCTCGAGGCTGTCGATGAAGCCGAAAAGCTGCGGCCCCTGCCCGCCGAAGAATTCGCCCAATTCCTTCACGAAGGTCAGCACCGCAGGTCCGACCATGACGTGATAGAGCACCTCGGTGTCGCGCGGGATCTTGGGGAAATACTTGGTAAAGGAGGTCTCAGAAGGCGGGATGGCGATCTTGGCCAGCACTTCGCCGCCATGTGCCTTGATGGCCGGGGCAAGCGCATCGCGGTGATCATAGCCAAAACCGTAATCGGGAAAGATCATCGTGACCTTCTTGCCCAGCGTATCGGTGATGAAGGAGGCCATGGCGATGACCTGGCTGCGCACATCCGTAATGCCCGGCTGCAACGTGTAGCGGTTGAGCATGCCCGACGAAACATGCGTGCCCTCCGATACCACGAAATAGGGCAGTTTCAACTCTCCGGCGCGGGGGGCGGAGCCAATCACCACATGGCTGAAGAGCGTGCCGAAGCCCACATCGCAGCCATGCTGATTGGCGAATTTCTCGACCACCTCGGCACCGCGCTTGGGGTCGGTGCCGTCATCCTCGGCGATGATTTCGATGGGGCGACCATTGATGCCGCCATCCGCGTTGATCAGTTCCACCGCCGCCTCGGTCGCCCGACCATACCAGCGCCCATAGGCCGCGCCGATGCCGGTGCGGTGCTGTTGAAACCCGATGCGAATGGGTTCGGCGCTTTGGGCGTAGGTGTAGCGGGCCCAGAGCGGCAGGGTGGCGGCGGCCCCGCCTGCCAGTGTCTTGAGCGCGCCGCGACGGGTGGCGTTTTTCGTCGGGGTGGTCATGGGCGATCCTCCGATCAGTCAGAACTAGGGCCGCAAGGCCCGGTTGCTCGCAAATTGCGCAACAGCGGCCTGCATGTCCAGCCCTTTAGCCCTCAGGCCCCGCGCGGCGTGGCCAAGAGCCACAGGCCAAAGACTGTATAGCCCACCATGAAGAGCGCAAGCGGGGCCTGCGCCAGTGTCGCGCGCCGCATGCTCTGACCAGCGCGTATGGCGATGGCATGCGCCAGCAGCAGCGCGATCACATGCCCCGCGACCACCACGCCCGCCTGCGTCATCCAGATCAGCCGCACCGGGCCGGGGCTGTTGAGAAACCCCGCCGTGACATGGACATGCCCCGCGCCCAGCGTCTCGGACAGCCAGCCCAGCACATATTGCCCGTCGAGCAGGAAACTCGTCAGGTAATGGGCGATATGATAGGCCAAGGCAATCGGCAGGAGCGTGGCTGCATAGCGGCGGATGAGCAGGCCCATACCCGCCTGCTCTTTTGCGAGCCGCGCACCAAGCCAGAGACAGAGTGCAAAGACAGCGATCAGCCCCAGATTGTTGAGCAGCAACCCAAGGAGGTTAGACCCTATTACGGCGGAACGGCCCGGAAACTCCAACGGGTTGAGACCGAGCCAGCCCATCCAGAGAAAGGTCTCGTTCAGCCCGTCGAAACTGCCGCTCCCGAGCAGGATCAGCATCAGAACCGCAAGGCTGAGTGATGGCATCGGTCGGGCCAGCACCTGCCAGCCGGGCAGGCCCAGCGCCAGCCGCCCACGCGCCCGGCCCAAAAGCCCCATCCGCGCATAGCTGCGCATCAGCAGCGTCATCCCCTCGGCGCGCAACAGCCACGCGCCGCCGAAGAGCAGGACTCCCGCCATGTGGATCGCCCAATAGACCGCCACCGCCAGTGCCAGCCGCGCCGGATCGGCAGGGGCGGGATCGGCCAGCAGAAAACCCGCAAAGGCCAGAAAGCTCAACACGCCGGGCCAATGCCCGAGCACCCTCGGATAGCGCATAGGCGCGCGACACCCTGTGATCCGGGCAAAAAGTGTGGCCATACCGGACCATGGGTTGATCTCGTGCCAGAGATCGCCGATCAGCCCCTGAAGGCTGACCAGCGCGATCCAGAACACCACCCAGACGCTCAGCGATAGCGGGTTCAGCATCGGATCGCGCGGCCCTGACAGACCCCGCCAGATCAGCCACAATAGGACACCGGTTGCCACAAGACTGAGCATGTGGTGCGGCCTTGGCCGTGAGGCGGCCAACGTCACAGGTCGAAAGAACGCCCCTGCCACACCGCCCGGCAGCACCGCCAGAAGTGCCACGGTCAGCGCCACCGTCGCCCCGCCCGCCGCGATATAGACATCGGTGGGCAAGAGCAGAACGAAGCCCTGTTCCGAGGCATGCGCCCAGACCGCGCCGGTCGTGAGACCCAGCAGCAACGCGCTCAGCATGAGCCTCACCATGTTCCGGTCACTCCCCCACCTTGGCTTTACGCCAGTCTGACCCATTGGCCGAGCGTGGGGAAGGCACAACGCGCCGCGCCGCTACCCGAAGGATAGCCCCATGTCCCAGAACGCGACCTCCAGCCGCGTGGCGGTCGTGAAGCGGTGGCAGAGCCGGTCCCATCCGGGGGTGGCCGTGGGGTCATCGCCCAGACGACGCGCAACCGCCCCGTCGAAAAGCGCGCCCGCATCACGGCAGACCTGCTGATAGTCGTCGCCCGCATAGGTGCCAATCCAATCGGCATAGGGGTGATCGTCAGGCACCGGCCCCAATCGTGCGCCGATTTCGCCATAGCCCATGACGCAGGGCGCAAGCGCCGCCAGCAGGTCGAGGAAATTCCCCGAGTGCCCGGCATCGAGCACGTAGCGCGTATAGGCGAGATTGGCGGGGTGTTCCTCGGCGTTGTAGAGGTCGGCCTCTGACAGCCCCTCCTCGGCGCAGGTCTTTACATGCAGGCTAAGCTCGTGATTGACCAGCGCATCGACGGTGGCGGCACAGGCGCGCATTTCCTCAAGCGCGTCGGCCTTGGTCACCGCCAGTGCCCAGGCCCGGGCGAAATGGATGAGAAAAACGTAATCCTGCACCAGATAACCCAGAAACGCCTCGCGCGGCAGCGTGCCCGCGCGCACCCCCTCGACAAAGGCGTGATGGGTGTAATCCTGCCAGACCTTGCCCGCCGCATCGCGCAGGCGGGGAAAGCTCAGTCCGTAGTCATGGGTCATTCCGCGTTCAGGTCCATTGCGAGGCCCGAAACGGGCGTGTCATTCTCGATCATTCCCGCCTCCAGCAGGAATTGCTCGAACCGCTTGTAGCGCGCGTGATCGAGCGCGGCGGGGCGGGTGGCAAAGCGCGGGAAAGTGTCGACCCAGGCTTTCTTGTTCAACTCGTCCTGCAACTCGCGCGACGTGCCCGCGAAAATCTCCCAACTCTCTTGCGGGTGATTCATGATGTACTGTGTCGCGCGCTCGGTAGCGAAGAGGAAGCGGCGGATCATGTCGGCATTCATCCGGTCGGGATTTGCGACATAGATCAGCTCGTCATAGGCGGGCACGCCCTCTTCCTCGATATAGAAGCAGCGACCCGGCACGCCCTCGATCTCCATCTGATTAAGCTCGAAATTGCGATAGGCCCCGATCACCGCATCCACCTGCCCCGACATCAGCGAGGGCGAGAGCGACCAGTTGACGCTCACCAGTTCGATATCATCGAGGCTATGCCCGTGCTGCGCGAGGATGGTCGAGAGCAGCACCTCCTCCACACCCGCCACGGAAAACCCCACCTTGCGGCCCTTGAGGTCTGCCGTGGATTTTACGGGGCCGTCCTTCAGCACCAGAAGGCAGTTGAGCGGGGTGGCGACAAGCGTGCCCACCCGGCGCAGCGGCAGCCCGTTCTCGATCTGCATGTGCAGCTGCGGCTGATAGGAGATCGCCAGATCCGCCTGCCCGGCGGCGACCATCTTGGGCGGATCGGAGGGATCAGCGGGGGCAATTACCTCGACCTCCAGTCCGGCCTCCTCGAAATAGCCAAGTTCCTCGGCCAGGATGATCGGCCCGTGATCGGGGTTCACGAACCAGTCGAGAATCAGGGTCATCTTGTCCTGCGCCATGGCCGGGGCGGCCAGAAACGCGAGGATCAGGGTGATGTATCTCATGTCTGTGTCTCCTGTTGAACATCGCCGAGGGCGATCAATGCAATCTCTCCGTCCCAGTGACCGCGCAGTCGCGTCGCGGCCTGCCAAGAGCGCAGGCCTGACCGACAGGCCAGCACGGCGCGTGGGCCTTGGGGAGTGGTGTCCGGTTGGTCGAAATCGGTGACCGTCCGCCGTGTCGCGTTTGGCAGGGCAGGGCCGGATTCGTCCTCTGCCCGCAGATCGACGAGCCAGTCATCGGGCGCAATTTGCGCAGACGCAATAAATCCAAAGCCGCAGTCGGGCTCAGGCGCGCCGTCGAAACGGAAGCCACCAAAGCGGTGGCCAATGGCCTCGAAACTGACGAGCTGCCCGAGGGGTTCTGGCTCTAATCCGGCCAGAACGGACATGGCCATCTGTGCCTGAAGGCTACCGATGACGCCGACGGCGGGCCCCAGAACGCCATCTGCATCGCAACTGCCGAGACGGTTCGGTAGGTCGGGGAATATCGCGCGCAATGACGGAGCGCCACCGCAGAACCCGCCGCAATAGCCCGATGTGCCCACCACCGACGCGCTGATGAGCGGCGTGCCCTGTTCGAGGCAGGTGTCGGACAGCACATAGCTTGCCGCGAAGCTGTCGGCGCAGTCGAGCACCAGATCGGCGACGGCGACACGTTCGGGTGCATTCTGCGGATCAAGCGGCTCTAACACGGCGGAAATTTCGGATTCCGGGTTGAGTGCTGCCATATGAACGGCGGCGATCTGCGCCTTGGGCAGGCCGATGTCAGACATGCGAAACAACGTCTGCCGGTGCAGGTTGCTCAAGGACACCCGGTCGCCATCCATCAGCGTGATCCGGCCCACGCCCCCGCCCACGAGGTATTGCAACACGGGTGCTGCCAACCCGCCAGCGCCAACAACCAGCACATGCGCCGCCGCCAGCCGATCCTGACCGGCTGGCCCGAACTCGGGCAGGGCGATCTGGCGAGCATAACGGGTCATTTCGTGGCCTCGATCCATTGCCGCACCCGCGCCTCGGGGTCAGCGTTCAGCGTGATGTCGGTAACGGCAGAGACCACATCGGCACCGGCGTCGAACGCGCCCTGCGCCCGCTCCACCGACATGCCGCCGATGGCGATGAGAGGGATATCACCGATCAGCCGCTTCCATTCCGTCACTTTCCCCAGACCCTGTTCGTGCCATTTCATTTTCTTGAGGATGGTTGGGTAGACCGGGCCGAGGGCAACATAGCCGGGATCATGCGACAGCGCGCGATCGAGTTCGGCATGGTCATGGGTGCTGAGGCCCAGCTTGATCCCGGCGCGACGAATGGCTGGGATGTCGGCGGTGTCCAAGTCCTCCTGCCCGAGATGCACCCAATCGCAGCCAAGGTCGATGGCGATCTGCCAGTGATCGTTGACGACAAGGATAGCACTAGTCTCGCGACACAGGCTCTGTGCCTGCGCAATCTGTTGTTTCAGCTTTTCACCGGTCAGGTCCTTGATCCGCAATTGCACCAGCCCAACGCCAAGCGGCAGCAGACGACGCAGCCATTCGGTATTGTCGAATATCGGGTAGAAACGCGGCAAGGTCATCAGGTAAACGCCCTCCCCAGCACCGGCGTCGAAGGCGCGGCCATGTCGCGCGGCTCCATCGGGTCGGCCTCATAGCCTAGACGCCCGGCCTCCAGCGCGCGGGCAAACCCCTCGGCCATTGCCGCCGGATCACCCGCCTTGGCCACTGCCGTGTTGAGCAGCACCGCGTCATAGCCCAGTTCCATCGCATGGGCGGCTTGGCTTGGCACGCCGAGCCCTGCGTCAATCACCAGCGGCAGGTCGGGGAAATGCGCGCGCAAGCTGCGCAGCCCGTAGATATTGTTGAGCCCCAGTCCAGTGCCGATAGGCGCGCCCCAGGGCATCAGTACCCGGCACCCGGCCTCGACCAGCCGTTCGCAGAGCACCAGATCCTCGGTGCAATAGGGAAAGACCTGAAATCCGTCATCGGTCAGGATGCGCGCCGCCTCGACCAACCCGAACGGGTCGGGCTGCAACGTGTCGGCATGGCCAATCACCTCCAGCTTGATCCAGTTGGTGTCAAAGAGTTCCCGCGCCATCTGCGCCGTGGTCACGGCCTCACGCACCGAATGGCAGCCCGCAGTGTTGGGCAGGACATGAACGCCCAAGTCACCAATCATGTCCCAGAACGCCTGTCCCGCGCGTTCGCCCCCTGCCTCACGGCGCACCGAGACGGTGGCAATGCCCGCACCGGAGCGTTTGAACGCCTCGGCAAGGATCTTGGGCGAGGGGTATTGCGCGGTGCCCAGCATCAGGCGCGATGTGACCTCAGTGTCGTAATACGTCGGCATGTCAGCCCCCTTGCCGCGGGGCCACGATCTCCACGCGATCCCCGTCTTTCAGTCTCTGTTCCAGCCTGAGAGCGGCAGGAACGAAATTCTCATTCACCGCCGTCGCGACCTTGGCCTCGCCGTAGCCCTGCTCGATCAGCAGCGCGTCGAGTGTCTCGGCGGCGGTCTCCTGCGCGGTTCCGTTAACCGTGATCTTCATGATAAAACTCCGGTTTTTCATTGTCGCGCATCACCAGCCCGGCGGTCATCCGTGCCACCGAAGGTGACAAGAGAAAGCCGTGGCGGAAGAGGCCGTTGACGTGGATCGTGTCGCCTCTGCGGGTGACGCGCGGCAGGTTGTCGGGAAAGGCCGGGCGCGCGTCCGCTCCGATCTCCAGCACTTCGGCTTCGCCAAAGGCCGGGTGCAGCGCATAAGCCGCCGAGAGCAGTTCCATCACCGACCGGGCCGAAGCGCGGCCGCGCTCCTCACTCTCGATCTGCGTCGCGCCCAGCATAAAAATGCCGTCGCCGCGCGGCACGATATAAAGCGGAAAACGCGGATGCAGCAGGCGAACGGGCCGTGTCAGGGTCACATCAGGGCTGCGCAGCACCACCATCTCACCCTTTACGCCGCGCAGGTCGGGCAGGCTGTCCTGTGCCGCCAGCCCGCGACAGTCGATCACCGGGCCGGTGGGGGCAGCATCCTCTTGCTCGAACCGCGCACCCGTATCCTCCAGGCGCTTGCGCAGATGCATCAGCGCCGCGCGCGGGTCGATATGCGCCTCGTCTGCGAAAAAAAGCGCGCGGTCGTGACGATCGGCGAGATGCGGCTCTAACACGGCCAAATCCTCGCCGGTGACCAGCCGATGCCCGGTGGTGCGCCGCGCGAACTGGTCGAGCTCGCGGCGGTCGCGCTGCAAGGTCACCACCAGCGATCCGCGTCGGATCACCGTGACACCCTGGGCCTGCCACCAATCGGCGGCCTGTTGACCCAGCCGCACCACCGGCTCTTCGGCGGTGAATCCTTCGCAATAGGGTGCGAGCATGCCACCCGCCCACCATGAACAGCCATGTGCGCCGGGCTCGGGCGCGGGATCGCGCAGGGCGACGGGGACGCCCCGGTTGATGAGTTCGATGGCCACGCACAGGCCGACAATGCCCGCGCCGCGGATTGTGACAGCTTCGGTCATCTCCAAACCTCGTGAAAATGATGCACCGGGCCATGGCCCTGCCCGATTTCCAGCCGGTCGGCGGCAAGGATCGCGCGGTGCAGCCAGTCATGGGCGGCCTCGACGGAATTTGACAAGGTCAGTCCCTTTGCCAGCCCCGCCGCGATGGCAGATGAAAGCGTGCAGCCGGTACCGTGGGTGTTGCGGGTGGCGATGCGAGGCGCGTCGAAGCGCGTCACCTCATCGGCGATCAGCCAGTCGGTGCAGGTTTCACCCTGCCCGTGGCCGCCTTTCATCAACACGTTTCGCGCCCCCATGCCTCGCAGCCGCGCGCTTTGGTCCTGCATATCGGCGTCGGTTTCGGCCTCGGCGCCGCCCAACAGCGCCGCCGCCTCGGGCAGGTTCGGAGTCAACAGGTCGGCACGCGGCACCAGATGTGCTGTCAGCGCCGCCCGTGCCGCGTCGGGCAAGAGCCGCGCGCCGGATTTCGCCACCATCACCGGGTCGAGCACCACGGGGCCGCGATACCCCTCAAGCGCCTGCGCCACCGTCTCGATCAGCGCGGCATCGCCCAGCATACCGATCTTTATGCAATCGACCCTGATATCGCCCAAAACCGCCGCAATCTGCGCCGCGACCGTGGCGTTGGGCACAGGGTGCACATCGGTCACGGCCCGTGTGTTCTGCGCCGTCACGGCGGTGATCACGCTGGTGCCATAAACGCCCAGCGCCGAAAAGGTCTTGAGATCGGCCTGAATGCCCGCGCCGCCACCGCTGTCGGAGCCTGCGATTGTCAAAGCTGTGGCAACCATCTGCCGTTCCTCTCAGTCTATGCCGGGAACGGACGGGGGGCGCGCGAGGCGTGCGACGGTCCGTTCCCTACGCCGGTGTTAGCCGGATCAGGTTCGATGGGTTGGCGCATCGCCTCTCAGCCCGTGCATCCCGGGCACCCCAACGGAGTTGCCAAATAGGTAACAGTCAGAATGGGCGCTCGCAAGGGGGAAAGCGGGACAGGAAATGTCGCAAACCACCCGCAAGACACCAGCAGCCTGCGTCACGATGGAGATGAGCCGATCCTGAAAGGTGCGATCATGTCCTACGCTGCCAATCCGTTACAGTTCGATCCGATCGCGCGCTTCGCACTCGATCCCGCCCTGGCCTTGCCCGAAGAGGTGCTGACGCAGACTGCGACCTTGCTTATTGACACATTGGGGGTCGCGGCAGGGGCGGCGTCGCTCGATGTGGGGCGGATCGCGCGCAATTTCGCCTGCGATTTTCATGGCGCGGCGCGCGAGGACCACCGTGCGACGCTGCTTTTCGACGGGCGGCACTGTGCCATGCCGGGGGCGGCCTGGGCGCTGGCCACGCAGATCGACAATCTCGACGCGCATGACGGGCTGAACGCGACCAAGGGGCATATCGGCTGCGCGCTGGTGCCCGCGCTTTTCGCCTTTGCCGAAGCGCGCCCCGATTTGACCGGGCGGCAGGCGCTGACAGCACTTGCCATGGGCTACGAGGTGGCGGCGCGCGCTGCTGTGGCGCTGCATGCCACGGTGAGCGATTACCACACCTCCGGCGCATGGAACGCGCTGGGTGTGGCCGCGCTCGGGGCGCATCTGCGGGGCTGCGACGCGGGTGTGCTGCGCCACGCGCTGGGCATCGCCGAATATCACGGTCCGCGCAGCCAGATGATGCGCGAGATCGCAAGCCCCACGATGTTGCATGATGGTTCTGGCATGGGGGCATTTGTCGGAATTTCGTCTCTGTTGCAGGCCGAACGCGGCTTTACCGGCGCTCCCGCGATCACAGTCGAGGGCGCTGAGGTGGCGCATGTCTGGGCTGATCTTGGTCGCCACTGGACAGTGATGCGCAACTATATCAAGCCCTATCCGATCTGCCGCTGGGCGCATGGGGCGCTCGAATGCCTGCGGGTTCTGGTCGAGGAACAGGGCGTCAGCCCGGATCAGATCGAGGCGCTGGAGGTGGGCACTTTCGCGCAATCCGCCGCTCTGTTTCCGGGCATCCCCAAAACCACGAGCGAGGCGCAGTATTCGCTCGGTTTCGCATTGGCGGCCCGGCTTGTGCATGGCCGCCTCGGCCCGGAGGAGATCACCGGAGACGCGCTGCGCGACCCGCGCGTGACGGCGATGCATGCCCGCATCACCGTGTACGAGGAGCCGCGCCATTCCGCACGGTTCCCCGAGGGGCGGTGGTCTGATGTCACGGTGCGGCTCAAGGACGGTCGAGCGGTGCTCTCGGGCGATTGCAACGCGCGCGGCGGACCCGAGGCACCGATGCCCGAGGCCAATATTCGCGCCAAGCTATCGGTGATGGCCGAGGGGGCGCTCTCTGAGGCACGGATCGAGGCGCTGTGGGCGATGCGCCACCGATTGCTTGACCAAGGCACCGAATTCTCGCAGCTTGCGTGCCTTGTATACCCCGAACCGGACAGGCCATGACCGAAGCCCCGCGCATCCTCATCCATACCAGCGACCCCGCGCCGATGCTGGCACGGCTGACCGAGGTCGCGCCCGAGATCGAGGCGCGCGGGCATGACAGCTACGAGGGTCTTGAGCCGGTGCTGGCCGAGTTTCGGCCCGATATCGCCTATTCCGTCGCCTTCCACGGGCGCAGGGGCTATCCCCGCGAGGCCCTGCTGGGCGCGCATGGCCCGCGCTGGATCGCCGTGGGCGGGGCCGGGGTGGATCATTTGACACCTTGGGACAGCGGTGCTGTGACGGTGAGCAATGCCGCCGGGGTCGCCGCCGCGATGATCGCGGAGTACGTGTTCGGCGCGGTGCTGCATTTCACGCTCGATATCGACGGAATGGCGACAGATCGCGCCGCGCGGTATTGGCCGCCTAATCGGCTGATGACGCCGCTCAAGCGCAAGACCATGCTGATCGTCGGGCTGGGCCATACCGGTCAGGCAGTTGCGGCACGGGCCAAGGCGTTCGGCTTGCGGGTGATCGGCACCCGCGCCCGGCCGCAGCCGATGGAGAATGTCGACGAGGTGCACCCCGCTACGGCGCTGCCCGGCCTCTGGGGCAAGGCGGAGATCGTGGTGCTGTCGGTGCCGCTCCTGCCCTCGACCCGCAGCCTCGTGAACTCCCGCGCCCTGATGGCGATGAAGCGGGACGCGATCCTTGTCGATGTCTCGCGCGGCGGTGTCCTGGACGGTGCGGCGCTGGTCAACGCGATGCGCGTGGGGCACCTGCGGGGGGCGGCGCTCGACGTGTTCGAGACCGAACCGCTGCCCGCAGACAGCCCGCTATGGCGGCTCGACTCGGTGATCCTGTCGCCGCATTGCTCGGCGGTGCATGCCGATTGGGCGATGCAGTCGTTTGACTTGTTCCTCGAAAACCTCGGTCATTGGCGCAAGAGAGAAAGCCTGTTCAATATCGTCGATCCGGATCGCGGCTACTGACACAAAAAAGGCCCCGCCATAGCGGCGGGGCAGGTCAGTGGTGCCCGATCAAGTCAGGCCTCGGGCACCGGTGGTGACCATTTGATCAGTTCGGCCGATCGGCCATTTCCGAACGGATCTGCTGGCGCAGCACGTCGATGGGCACGGTCTTGCCGTCGCGGCGATAGCACCAATAGGTCCAGCCGTTGCACGAGGGGGCACCTTCGAGATGCGCCCCGATCTGATGGATCGAGCCGTTGATACCATCGGCCACAAGCGTGCCGTCGGCGCGGACCTTGGCCGCCTTGCCGTTGATCGACGTCAGCACCTCGCCGGGGCGCAGCATGCCGCGTTCGACCAACTGACCGAAGGGCACGCGCGGCTCGGCCCGCTTGGAGGTCGAGACCTGAAGCGCATCGCGGTCGTATTTGCGGATATTGGCGAGCCGCTTTTCGGCCACCTTGCGATAGGCGGCCTCGCGCTCGATCCCGATATAGTCGCGGCCCAGCATCCTGGCGACGGCCCCGGTGGTGCCGGTGCCGAAGAACGGATCGAGCACCACATCGCCCGGATTGGTCGATCCCACCAGAACGCGGTGCAGCAGGCTTTCAGGCTTTTGCGTCGGGTGCGCCTTGTCGCCATTGTCATCCTTGAGGCGTTCATGCCCGGTGCAAATCGGCAGCACCCAGTCGGAGCGCATCTGGATACCGTCATTGAGCGATTTCAGCGCCTCGTAGTTGAAGGTGTATTTCGCGCCCTCTTCCTTGCTGGCCCAGATCATCGTCTCATGCGCGTTGGTGAAACGCTTGCCGCGGAAATTCGGCATCGGGTTAGATTTGCGCCAGACCACGTCGTTGAGAATCCAGTAGCCCGCATCCTGCAACGCGGCGCCCACGCGAAAGATGTTGTGATAGGAGCCGATGACCCAGATCGCGCCGGTGGGCTTGAGGATACGCCGCGCCGCCGTCAACCATTGCCGTGTGAACAGATCATAGGTGGCAAAGCTGGCGAACTGGTCCCAGGCGTCGTCGACGGCATCAACCTGGCTGTTGTCGGGGCGGTGCAGATCGCCGCGCAGTTGCAGATTATAGGGCGGGTCGGCAAAGATCAGATCGACGCTGGCCTCTGGCAGGCCATTCATCACCTCGATGCAATCACCGTCCAGAATCGTGTTGAGAGGGAGCGCAGGCGCGCTCTTTTTCTTGGTCATCGTTTTCATCTTCTGCCTCTGTCCCGGCGCTCATGCGCTCTGGTGTTATTGGGGACAAAGATGAGTCAAACCCGATTCGCCGTCAATTTCTTTTTTGAATCAGTGGGTTAGTTATTTCTCTTGATACAAGATATTGTGGACCGGTTTGAAGGAACGTCTATGGTGTGGGGTCACGCCGAGATTTAGAAGGGCTGCCTTGTGGCTTTTCGATGGATAGCCCGCGTTCCGCTCCCAGCCGTAGCCGGGGAACTGTTGCGCCAAATCCCGCATCAGCTGATCGCGCCATGTTTTCGCCACAATCGAGGCCGCCGCGATCGACAGTGACGCGGCATCGCCCTTGATGATCGCGCGCGCCGGAAGGGTCAGGCCGCGCGGGATCAGATTGCCGTCGATCAGCGCCATGTCAGGGGCAGGCTCAAGTCCCGCAATCGCCCGTTCCATCGCCAAATGCGCGGCGCGCAGGATGTTGATTTCGTCGATTTCCGCGACCGTCGCATGCGCAACCGAGACCTGCGCGCAGCCCATCAACGCGGCACAGAGCGCCTCACGGCGGGGTGCGCTCAGCTTCTTGGAATCGTTCAGCCCGTCGGGGATGCACGCGGGGTCGAGGATCACGGCGGCGGCGGTCACCGGCCCGGCAATCGGGCCGCGCCCGACCTCGTCCACCCCCGCAATGCGCAAATAGCCCGCCGCGCGGGCCTCGGTTTCGTACAAGAGATCGGGGCCTGTCATGGATCAGGCAGATGGCACGCCGCCCCGGAAAATGCAAAGGGAAGGCGCAGGCGCCTTCCCTTCGACACATAAGCGGATGGATCAGTAATAGCCGTACTGGTTCAGACACCGATCGCGATAAATGGTCCGGTGATGACCACCGACATGCACGGCGCATGCAGATGGCAGGGCGGCATGGCTGTAACTGTACCCGCGCAGACAGTTGCCCGAATAGCCCGAACGATGGCCGCTATTCACGCGGCAAGCCCCGGGCAGGTTGACCCTCTTGCTATGGCCGTAACCCGTGTCATGGCCCCGCGAATGCCCACCCCGAAAGCTGTCATCGCGATAGCCATCGTTGCGATAATTGCGAGAGACGGAATGCCCCCGGTTCCGGCTCTTGTTGCTGTCATTGGCGATCAGCGCACCGATCACGCCACCGGCAATCAGCGCCCCAAAGATTTCCGCCGTATCGTTGTCGGCTCTGGCGGGCGCGGCCATACCGGTGCCGAGGACAAGCGCGCCAGCCGTCAGGAGAGAGGTGAATTTCGCAAACATGAGACTGTCCTTTCCTTTTTTCCAGGTGTTTACCGACCGTAGCCGTAGCGGTGATAGGCATTGTAGCCGCCATGGCGGTAGCCGTAGGGACGGGCCCCATGCGAGCGTTGCGGGCGATAGCCATGCGACCGATACGGGCGATAGGATTGGCTCTGATGCGTCCGATAGTTCGGTGCCTGGTAGCCGCGGTGCTGGCGCGGGGCGTAATGGCGGGTTTGATATCCGTGCCCGCGCGAGACATGGCCTTTGTTCTTGCGGTCGCTGGCCAGCGTGGCGCCGACAATGGCCAATGCTGCAACACCTGCGACGATGGCGGCGGTCTCGCCCCGGTCACGGGCTTCGACCGGCGAGGCGGCAAGGCTGGTGACCGTCATGGCCGAACCGATGATGAAGGCGATGAATTTTCGGTGCATGGTCTTTCCTTTCAGGTATGTTGGGTCTTTGTCCCTGCGTCTGGCCCGAGTGACCGTCCGCTGTACCCTGAAGCTGGGCCATGTCTGCCCAGACAGGCAATATCGGCCTAATGATATCAGATAACAGGCTCTCAATGATTCATTTCCCGTCACAGGATATTGAATAGCCGCGGGGTTCGGCGCATCTTGCCGCCATGACACAGATCACACGCCTCACCATTGCCGCCCTTGGCCTGTCGCTCATGGCCGGGGCAGCGCATGCCGCCTGTCAGGTGGAATACAAGGCCAAGCGCGACAAGCCGCTTGAGCTTTACTATGATGTGACCACGGTCAACGCACCGTGTTCGCAAGCCGAGGCCGCGCTGCGCTCGCAATTGGCTGCGCGCGGGTTGACCCTGCTCAAGGTGTTGTCGAAGAAGGAAAAGTGACGGTGAGTGACGCAAGGGTGCGCCGATGCGCGGGATAGATGCCACGGCGGCGGATGCGCGCCGCTCCGGCAACCGGGTGGTGGTCTTCGGGGTTATCGCGATTGTCGCGATACTGACGCTCGCCGCTGTGTTCCTGTTTCTCAGCCTGCCCGACGCCAATGCCTTCAACGCACGGGTCGAGCGGATTTTCATCGAGAACGACGCGCTGACCGGCGAGGGCGAGATCAAGCTGCTGGAGATCCTCGCGCTCTCGGGCACGGCCTTCTCGGAGACACTTGTCAGTTACCGGATGGTCATATTCGTGCTGCTGGTCTTTGCCACCGCCCTGTTGGTGGCCGCATTGGTCTTTCTGGTGATGCTGATCACACTCAATCGCCGCATGGCGCAGATCGAGCGGTCGGGCATTCAGGTCAGCTCCCTGCTGATCAGCCGCGACGAGAAGACCGTCTATCTCAACAATATGGGCTTCAAGCTGACCGATGCGGCGATGGAGACGCTCAGCGTTCTGGCCGAGGCGCGGCTCGATGACGATGTGCTGACCGGGGCGGAAATCGAGGCGGTGATCTCGGGTCGCAAGAGCGAGGATTGCGAGGAGGCGGCAGGCGCCACCCGGATCAAGCGCCTGCGCGACACCCTCGGCAATCAGTTGGTGAGCGAATTGCTGGTCAAGAATATCGCGCGGCGCGGCTACATGCTGGCCATCGACAAGGACGTGATCCGGGTGATCTGATCACTCGTAACTGAGCGCCGTCGCCTTGCCCCGGAACACCCGGTACGACAGTGCCGTGTAGCCCAAGATCATCGGCAGCACGAAGAGCGTGCCGATCAGGATGATGAACAGGCTCTCGGGCGCGCTCGCGGCCTCGTAGATGGTCAGTTTCTCTGGGACCACATATGGATAGAAGCTGTAGGCCATGCCGCAGAACGCCAGCGCGAAGAGCGCGATGCTGACCGCGAAGGGAAACCACGCGAAACTGTCGTCGCTTGTGGGCAGCCGCCGCAGCGCAATCCACAAAAGGGCCACCAGCGCGGCCGAGATGATCGGCAGAGGGGCCAGAAACAACGCCTCGGGCATCGCGAACCATTTGCCGAAAATGCGCGGGCTGACCAGCGGCGAAGCCAGTGACACTGCCCCAAGGCCCAGGATAAGCCCCCATATGCCACCTTTGGCCCAGCCGACCGCCTTGCGCTGCAACGCGCCTTCGGTCTTTAGGATCAGCCACCCCGCCCCGATGAAGCTGTAGCCCACCGTCAGAAAGACCGCCGTCAGCGCGGCAAAGGCCCATGTCGCGGGGCGTTGTTCCAGACCCATGATATACATGCCTAGCATGTAACCCTGCGACAGCGCGGTCATCATGCTGCCCGCGTAAAATGACAGGTTCCACAATCCCTTACGCGCGGGCGGTGCCTTGGCCCTGAACTCGAACGCCACACCGCGCAGGATCAGACCGATCAGCATGATCGCCACTGGCAGATAGAGCGCCGTCAAGATCGCGCCGTGTGCAGCCGGAAAGGCCACCAGCAGGATGCCGATGGCCAGCACCAGCCAGGTCTCGTTCGCGTCCCAGAACGGCCCGATCGAGGCAACCATGCGGTCTTTTTCGGCGGGTTCCGCGAAGGGAAACAGCACGCCAACACCAAGGTCGAACCCATCGAGCACCACGTAGATCAGGATCGACAGGCCCATGAGCGCGGCAAAGGCGAGCGGCAGCCAGACTGCGGGATCTCCGAAATAGGTCATGTCATTCTCCGGGAACATCTGCGGCCATCGGCTGGCCGCGCGGGGTGGTGGTCTCAAGCGTGTCCCCGTGCGCCGCGTTGCGCGCGAGGTAAAGGATCGCGCTGATATAGGCGATCAAAAGCGCCGCATAGACCGAGAGATAGGCAATCAACGTGGTGGCGACCATCGGCGCATGCACGGCGGCCACCGCTTGATCAGTGCTCAGCACGCCGGTCACAAGCCAGGGCTGACGCCCGATCTCGGTCGTATACCAGCCCGCCAGCGTGGCGACCCAGCCCGACAGCGCCATCGGCACCATCGCCCAGAGCACCGGGCGCGGCAGCCCCTCGACTCCGGCGCGGCCGCGCGTCATCAGGATCGCGGCACCCCAGCTGAGAAACAGCATGGCAATGCCACTGCCAACCATCACCCGGAAGCTGTAAAAGACCGGCGCGACGGGCGGATGGGTGACGGTGCCATCCTCGCCGACGAAATCGTTGAGCCCCGGCACCACGCCCGCCGCGTGATGCTTGAGGATGAGCGAGGCACCATTGGGAATGCCAATCTCGAACCGGTTTTCGCGCGCCTCCTCGTCCGGCACGGCAAAGAGCAGCAGCGGTACGTTGCCCCGCGTTTCCCAGTTGCCTTCCATCGCGGCCACCTTGGCGGGCTGATGCTCCAGCGTGTTGAGGCCGTGAAAATCGCCCGCGAGGATTTGCAGCGGGATGAGGGCCGCACCGACGAAAACCCCGGTGCGCAGCGTCGCGCGCACTGCCTCTGAGCGGTCCCCCCAGAGCCAGCGCAACGCCGAGACGCCGGCGATCAGGAACGCCACGGTCAGCCCGCTCGCCAACAGCATATGCGTCAGCCGGTAGGGCATCGAGGGGTTGAAGATGATCGCCAGCCAGTCGGTTGCATGCGCCACGCCGTCGCGCATCTCGAATCCCACTGGCGTATGCATCCAGCTGTTGAGGACGAGAATCCAGAACGCTGACATGGTGGTCCCGAAGGCCACGAGGAACGTGGCCAACGTGTGCAGCCACACCGGCACCCGCGACGCCCCGAAGAGCATGATCCCGAGGAACACTGCCTCAAGGAAGAACGCCGTCAGCACCTCATAGGCCAGGAGCGGCCCCGCGATATTACCCACGGTTTCCATGAAGCCGGGCCAGTTGGTGCCGAACTGGAACGACATGGTGATGCCCGACACGACGCCCATGCCGAAACTGAGCGCGAAGATTTTTACCCAGAAGCGATAGGCCTCCATCCACTTCTCGTCGCCGGTGCGCTGCCACGCCAGCTTGAACGCCAGCAGCATCCAGCCCAGCCCAATGGTGATTGTCGGAAACAGGATATGGAACGAGATATTCGCCCCGAATTGAATACGCGACAAGAGCAGCGTGTCCATGACGTGACCTCCGGTATGGGTTCACGTCTTTAGCATAGTTCTAGAAAAAATGAATTCGCCCCCCTGCGACAGAGTGCACACGGTGCGCGCTCGGCGCTGGTTCAGGCCTGCTGCGCCTTGCCGCGGATCGAATGGAACTTGCGCAGCAGGTGCTCCTTCATGAGCTTTCCCGACCGCTCGGCATCGCGGTTGCAGAGCGCCTCTGCGATGGCCTCGTGCTCCTCGACCGCCGCGCGCCAGCGTTCCGGCGTGAGATTGGCCTGATAGCGCGCCCGCTGGACGCGGAAGGCCAGCAATTCATGCGAACGCAGCAGCGTGTCATTACCGGTGGCCGCGAGGATGGCATTGTGGATCGCCTGGTTGATACGGAAATAGGTCGGGCGGTCCGCCTGCTCGAAGGTGCGGCGTAATTCCTGTGTCAGTCGCATTATTTCCTGCAGGATCGCATCCGCTGCCTGTTCCGCCGCGAGTTCCCCCGCCAGCCCTTCGAGGGCGGCCAGCACGCGGAACACCTCGGCCAGTTCGGCCTCGCTCTGGCGGGTGATCACCGCGCCACGATGCGGGATGAGATCGAGTAGACCTTCGGCCGCCAACACCTTGAGCGCCTCGCGCAGTGGCGTGCGCGAGACGCCGAACTGCTCGGTCAGGGCCTTTTCGTTGATTTTCTCGCCGGGCTGCAACTGGCCTTCGAGGATCATCTGGCGCAGGCGGTTGGTGATCTCGACGGCGAGCGCGGTGCGGCCGATCGGATCGGGTTTGAGGGCGGTCATCGGGGTCTCTTGGCTTTGGTCATCCATCGTTGCGGACCTCCCTTACAGCATTTTCCGACGCCCTGTCGAAGATTTCCGCGATATGCAGCGCGCGTCGGTCTGTGCCATCGGCGATCTGGTGACGACAGGATGTGCCGTTGGCGATCACAAGGTCATCGGGGGCAGCCGCGCGCACGGCGGGCAGCAGGGACAATTCACCCATTTTCTGCGAAACCTCGATGGTCTCCGCCTGATAGCCGAACGCGCCTGCCATCCCGCAGCAACTGCTCTCGATGTTTTGCGGATCGAGTTCGGGGATGAGGGCAAGCGCCTGGCCCATATCCCCCATCACGCCTGCCGCCTTTTGATGGCAATGGCCGTGGACATGGGCGGTCTGCCCGAGAGAGGAAAGCGTCAGGTTCAGCCTTCCGGCGCGGGATTCGCGGGCGATGAACTCCTCAAAGAGAAAGGCGTTATCTGACAAGAGGCGCGCGTCCTCGCCGGGCAAGAGTGTCAGGAACTCGTCGCGCAGGGTCAGGAGGCACGAGGGCTCCAGCCCGACCAAAGGCACGCCCGCGCGGATATGCGGCAGGAGCGCGTCGAGCGTGCGCCGTGCCTCGGCGCGGGCTTTGTCGATCATCCCCGCCGCCAGATAGGTGCGGCCACAGCAGAGAGGGCGACCGGGGGCATGGGCGGCGATCACCTCGTAGCCTGCCCGCGACAGCACACGCAGCGCGGCGCGGGGAATATCCGGCTCCATCCAGCGGTTGAACGTATCGGTGAAGAGAATGACCTTGCCCGCCTTGGTCGAGGCGCGGGCGCGCTTCACCTCCGCATCGCGGAAATAATCCCCCCGAAACATCGGCAGGGACCGCGCGCGCGCCAGCCCGGTGATGCGCTCGCCCAATGCGGCCAGAAACGGCACGCGGTTGCGCAGGGCAATGAGGCCACGCAGCGCGACGGCGAGGCGCGCATAGCGCGGCATCTCGGCGATCAGTCGCGCCCGCAGACCGAACCCCAGTTTCTGGCCGCGCTGATAGAGCACCTCGGTTTTCATTTTGGCCATGTCGACGCCCGTGGGGCATTCACGCTTGCAGGCCTTGCAGCCCACACAAAGCTTCATCGTCTCGGCCATCTCGTCCGAGAACAGCGCATCCTTGCCCAGGCGACCCGAGAGCGCGAGGCGCAGCGTGTTGGCGCGGCCCCGCGTCACGTCGCGCTCATCGCGCGTCACCCGGTAGCTGGGGCACATCGCGCCGCCGGCCAGCTTGCGGCAGGCCCCGTTGTTGTTGCACATCTCGACCGCACCCTGAAATCCGCCACCCTTTCCGGGCCAGGCAGACCAGTCATGCCCGGTCTTGAGATCGGCGAAATCATAGCCCGGCGGATAGCGCATCAGGCTGCGGTCATCCATTTTCGGCGCATGCACGATCTTGCCGGGGTTCAGGCGCGAGTCGGGATCGAACGCCGCCTTGACCTCCTCAAACGCGCGCAGGATACGCGGACCGAACATCGCGCAGTGAAACTCGGATCGCACGATGCCGTCACCATGTTCGCCGGAATGCGAGCCTTTATACTCACGCACCATCTCGAACGCGGCTTCGGCGATCTCGCGCATCTTGCGCACATCGTGTTCCAGCTTGAGGTTCAGGACCGGGCGCACATGCAGGCAGCCCTCGGAGGCATGGGCATACCATGTGCCGGTGGTGCCATGCGCATGAAAGACCTCTGTCAGCCGGTCGGTGTAGTCAGCCAGATGGTCGAGCGGCACGGCGCAATCCTCGACGAACGAGACAGGCTTGCCCGCCTCTTTCATCGACATCATGATGTTGAGCCCGGCCTTGCGCAATTCGCCGATCTCGGCGGCAAGGGCCATGTCCCAGACCTCGACGACGCCGCCCTCGTGGTTGCCGCCCTTGCCGAACCCATAGCCAAGATCGGAAATGGTATCGGACAGGCGCGCCATGTTCTCTTCGTTCTCAGACGGGCTGTCGGCGAATTCGACCAAGAGCATCGCCGCTGGCTGCCCGCGCACGAATTGCTCCAGCGTTCTCGCATAAAGCGGGATCGCGCGGGCGAGGTCGATCATGGTGCTGTCCACCAGTTCGACCGAGGTGGGGCCAAGCGCCACCAGCGATTTCGCGGCCTCCATCGCGGCGCGGAAGGTGGGGAAATGGCACACGCCCAAGACGCTGGTCTTGGAGGGCAGGGGCGAGAGGTCGATCTCGATGGCGGTGGAGGTGGCGAGCGTGCCCTCGGAGCCGATCAGAAGATGGGCGAGGTTGATCGGCGTGTCGCCTGGCACCAGCGCGTCGATATTGTAGCCGCCGACGCGACGCTGCACCTGCGGGAAGCGCGCGGCGATCTCCTCGGCCTCGCGCTTGCCGAGGTCGAGCATCTGCCGCAAGAGCGCCTCTGGCACGCGATTGCCCGATCCGGGGCCAAAATCGAACGGCGTTCCATCGGCGAGATAGCCCTCGATTCGGGCGACATTATCCCGCGTCGTGCCGTAACGCAGCGAGCGGGATCCGCAGGAATTGTTGCCCACCATGCCGCCGATGGTGGCGCGCGAGGCGGTGGAGACATCGACCGGAAACCAGAGCCCGTGCGGTTTCAGCGCCCGGTTGAGGTCATCCAGCACGATCCCCGGCTCGACCACGGCACGCCGCCCCTCGACATCCAACTCGAGGATGCGATTGAGGTGCTTGGAGCAATCGACGATCAGCCCGGAATTCACCGTCTGCCCGCATTGCGAGGTGCCGCCGCCACGCATGGTGAGCGGGATTTCAGCGCTACGGGCAGCCTCAATAGCGGCGGCGATATCATCGGGCGCGCGGGGCACGATCACGCCCGCAGGCATGATCTGATAGATCGAGGCATCGGTCGCATAACGCCCGCGTGAAAAGGCGTCAAAGCGGGTCTCGCCCCGTACCTCGCGGCTGAGGCGGTCTTGAATGGCGCTGTCCAGCATGGTCCCCCGATCCGGTGGTGGCTTGAGATAATGTCTTGACAGAATATTGAATTCAGAATTCAATTCAACAAAATTCACCTGCCTCCGAGTCTTCGCCACTCGGCCCCTCGCGGGCGCAGGTGCCGTCATCTTGGGGAGGAACGACATGCCTGCTGGCCGCCATTTTCTGCAAATTCCGGGGCCGTCGAACGTGCCCGACCGCATCCTGCGAGCGATGGGCTATCCGACGATGGATCACCGTGGCCCGGCCTTTGCCGATGTCGGGCGCAAGGCGCTGGAAGGGATGAAGAGCATTTTCAAGACCGAGGGCCGCGTGGTGATCTACCCGTCCTCGGGCACCGGCGCGTGGGAGGCCGCAATGGTCAACACGCTGTCGCCCGGCGACACGGTACTGATGTACGAGACCGGGCATTTCGCCATGTTGTGGAAGAAACTGGCCGAGAAGCTGGGCCTGAACCCCGTTTTCATCGAGGGCGACTGGCGTGGCGGGGCCGATGCGGCGGCCATCGAGGAGCATCTGCGCGGCGACACAGGCCAAGACATCAAGGCGGTTTGCGTCGTGCATAACGAGACCTCGACCGGCTCTGTCACCGATGTGGCCGCGGTGCGCCGCGCCATCGACGCAGCGGGGCATCCGGCGCTCTTGATGGTGGATACGATTTCCTCGCTCGCCTCGGTCGATTACCGGCACGACGAGTGGGGCGTGGATGTCACCGTCTCCGGCTCGCAAAAAGGGCTGATGCTGCCGCCGGGCCTGTCCTTCAATGCCGTCAGTGACAAGGCGATGGCGGCGTCCGAGAGTGCGGGGCTGATCCGGTCATATTGGAGCTGGGCCGAGATGGCCGGGCCGAACGACACCGGCTATTTCCCCTACACGCCCGCGACCAACCTGCTCTACGGTCTCAACGAGGCGATCGACATGCTGCACGAGGAAGGGCTGGAAAACGTCTTTGCCCGGCATCGGCGGCATGGTGCTGCGGCGCGCGCAGCGGTCGAGGCCTGGGGGCTGGAGGTGCTGTGCAATACCCCCTCCGACTGCTCGCCGGTGCTGACCGCCGTGATGATGCCCGAGGGGCATTCGGCCGACAATTTCCGAGCTGTCACCTTGCGCAATTATGACATGTCGCTCGGCAATGGCCTGTCGAAGGTCGCCGACCGGGTGTTCCGGATCGGGCACCTGGGCGATTTCAACGATCTGATGCTGATCGGCACGCTGGCCGGTGTGGAGATGGGCCTGCGCGATGCGGGCGTGCCATATCGCGCGGGCGGGGTTCAGGCCGCGATGGAGGTTCTGGGTCAGACCGCCCAGGCCAATCGCGCCGCCGCCTGACGGCGGACGTTCCGCGCGGGAGGAGGAGCTTGCGCGGAGCGCACCCGAGACATTCGGGCAACGCAAAGACCACCGCTCGGAAGAAGCCGTGCGGGACACTGAAACCAAGGGAGGAAAGATAATGAAAAATACTCTGATTGCAGCCGTTGTGGCCTCGTTCGCGGCGGTGCCCGCCACGGCGGCCGACACGACGTTGAAATTCGGCCATGTCGGCGCGCCGGGCTCGCTCTTCGAGGCGACGGCCAACCATTACGCGGGCTGTGTGGCCGACAAGTCCGACGGCTCGGTCGAGGTTCAGACCTTCGGATCGTCGCAACTTGGCAAGGACAAGGAGCTGTTGCAGAAGCTCAAGCTGGGGCAGGTCGATTTCGCGCTGCCCTCGTCGGTGATGTCCTCGGTCGACAGCGTGTTCGGCATTTTCGAGATGCCCTATATCATTAAGGATCGTGACCACATGCGCCGCGTGCAGGACGCGATGATGGACACGTTCCAGACGGCGGCCAACGACAACGGCTATCATATCGTCGGTCTGGCCGAGAACGGCTTTCGCCACATCACCAACAATATCCGCCCGATCAACCAGCCCGAGGATCTGAACGGCATCAAGCTGCGCACGCCCAACGGTGAATGGCGCGTGAAGATGTTCCAGGAGTACGGCGCCAACCCGACCCCGATGGCGTTCTCGGACGTGTTCACCGCGTTGCAGACCGGCGTGATCGACGGGCAGGAAAACCCCTATGCGCAGATCGCCTCGGCCAAGTTCCAGGAGGTGCAGAAGTATCTCTCGATCACCGGGCATGTCTACACGCCCGCCTATATCCTCGCCTCGGAAAAGCATTTCGGCAAGCATTCCCCCGAGGTGCAGGCGATGCTGAGCGACTGCGCGGCAGAGACGCAGACCTTCACCTATGAGAAGGCGGCGGAGCTTGAGACCGAACTGCTTGACGTGATCAAGGAAGCCGGGGTCGAGGTGAACGAGGCCGACAAGGACGCCTTCATCACCGCCTCCAAGCCGATCTACGAGGCCTTTGCCGCCGAAGTCGATGGCGGGCAGGAGATGATCGACAAGGTGCTTGCGCTCGGCAACGCCAGCTGAGCGCCGGTCCGGTGGCCCTGACCGGGGCCGCCGGATGATCCCTGACACATGAATGACGGCCCGGTCCCGGCGCGCCTGCGTGACGGGAGGGGTTGATGCAGCGCAAGACAGGCCCGAATGAACGCTCTCCTTCACCGAACGAACCGGATCGCAAGCCGTCTTCTGGAATGGACCACCGTTCTGCTGATGGTCGGCCTTACCGCCATCGTGATCGTGGCCGTGCTCGCCCGCCTGATGGGGCAGAGCTTTTCCTGGTATGACGAAGTGGCGGCGATCATGCTTGCATGGATCACCTACTACGGCTCGGCGCTTGCGGCGCTGCACCGGCGACATATCGGCTTTGACACGGTGCTGCTCGCCATTCCACCACGCGCGCGAATGCTGGCGGTGCTGGTGGGCGAGGCGTTGGTGCTGACATTCTTCGTCCTGATGGCGCGGGCGGGCTTTCAGGTGCTGGAGGTGCTGGAGGGTGACAGCCTGACCTCGCTGCCCTGGGTGCCGGTGCAGTTCACCCAATCGGTCATTCCCATCGGGGCGGTCCTCTTCATCATCTGCCAATTGCTGAGCCTGCCGAATTACTGGGCCAAGACCGCGCAGGGCATATCGCTTGAACATGCCGAGATCGAGGAAGAGGTCGAAACCGAAATGGAAAAGAACAAGGAGCGCGGCTGATGCTGATGCTGGCGATTTTCCTGGCCCTCGTGGCGATGATCTGCATCAATGTGCCGATTGCCATCGGGCTGGCCCTTGCGGGTGTCATGGGCCTTCTGGCCACCGAAGGGGCCGATAGCCTCGTGACCATCGCCCTCGACATGTATGACGGCTCGACCAAGTTCTCGCTGATCGCGATCCCGATGTTCGTGCTGGCAGGGGCGATCATGAATGCGGGCGGCATCACCGACCGGCTGATCAACTTCGTCTCGGCGATCATCGGGTTCGTGCGCGGTGGCCTCGCCATGGTCAATATCGGCGTGTCGCTGTTCTTTGCCGAAATCTCGGGCTCTGCCGTGGCCGATGTGGCGGCGATGGGCTCGATTCTCATTCCGCAAATGAAGAAACGCGGCTATTCCAAGGAACTTTCGGCCGCCGTCACCTCCTCTTCGGCCTCGTTGGCGATCATCATTCCGCCGTCGATCCCGATGATCCTTTATGCGGCGTCGGCCAACACCTCGGTAGAGCAGTTATTCGTCGCCGGTGTGGTGCCGGGCCTTCTGGGGGCGTTCGGGCTGATGATGGTCGCCTATATCTTCGCGCGGCGCTACAACCTGCCCACCGAAGAAGCGTTCAACATGCCCCGCCTGCGCGAGACCTTCATCGACGCGCTGCCCGCCTTCACCCTGCCGGTGATTATCCTCGGCGGCATCTTCGGCGGTTTCGTCACCGCGACCGAAGCGGCGGGCCTTGCAGTGATCGCGGCCATTGTGGTCTCGATCTGGTATCGGCAGATCGACATCGCGCATCTGCGCCGGGCCATGCTGGATGGCGGCATGCAGACCGCTGTGGTGATGCTGCTGGTCGCGGCCTCGGTGCTGATGGGCGGGTTCCTGACCCGCGCGCAGATCCCGCAGCAACTGGCGCAGGGCATTCTCAACATCACAGATCAGCAATGGGCGATCCTGCTCATTCTCAACTTCTTCTTCTTGGTGATCGGGTTCTTTCTGCACTCGGCTGCGGCGATCATCCTTGTGATCCCGATTGTCATGCCGCTGATCACGGTGGCGGGCATCGACCCGGTGCATTTCGGTCTGGTGGTCACGCTGAACCTTGCCATCGGTCAACAGACCCCGCCCGTGGCCTCCGTGCTGATCACCGCCTGCGCGGTGGCGCGGGCCAATATCTGGGAAGTGTCCAAGGTCAATATCTGGTTCATCATGGTGCTCCTAGCGGTGCTGATGCTATGCACCTATGTGCCGTCGGTGCCGCTGTTCCTCGTCGAATACTTTTACCGGTAAGGGGCTATCATGAGCGAGATCACGACGACGGCTCGGGGCCAAACGCTCTGGATCACCTTCAACCGCCCGCAGGCGCGCAATGCGCTGACCTTCGAGATGTATGAGGGGCTGGCCACGCTGTGCCGCGAGGTGCCGACCGATGGCAGCATTCGCGCCCTGGTCATTCACGGCGCGGGGGGCAAGGCGTTCGCGGCGGGCACCGACATGACGCAGTTTCGCGCTTTTGACAAGGCGCAGGATGCGCTTGATTACGAGGCCCGGATCGAGAGCGTGCTGGAGGCGGTGGAGCGGTGCCCGTTGCCCACGGTCGCCGCCATAAACGGGGCCTGCACCGGCGGCGGGGCCGCGATTGCCGGGGCGTGCGATATCCGCATCGCGACCGCCAATCTCAAGTTCGGCTTTCCCATCGCGCGCACCCTTGGCAATTGCCTGGCTGCGGCCAACCTGGCGCGGCTGTCGTCGCTGATGGGAGCAGGACGCGTGCGCGAGATGATCTTTACCGCCCGCCTGATCGGTGCGCAGGAGGCGCAGGGCTGTGGCCTCGTCACCGAGGTTCTGGAAGACGAAGATGCCTTGATGGCCCGTGCCGGGGAACTGGCCGACACGCTTGCGCAGCTGGCCCCCCTGACGCTGCGCGCCACCAAAGAGGCAATGCGCCGGGTAAGCGCAGCCACAAGGGTTGAGGACGCCGACCTGATCGAGATGTGCTACATGAGCCGGGATTTCCGCCACGGGCTGGAGGCGTTCCTGGCCAAGGAAAAACCCGAATGGAGTGGGACATGACGGAACAAGGCCCACTTGCGGGGATGAAGGTGATCGAGTTGGCGCATATCATGGCCGGGCCCGTCTGTGGCCTGATGCTGGCCGATATGGGTGCCGATGTGATCAAGGTCGAAAAGCCCGATGGCGATGACAGCCGCCGGTTTGTCCCGCCTGCGATTGAGGGCGAATCCGCCGCCTACATGATGATGAACCGCAACAAGCGGGGAGTGGCGCTGAACCTCAAGGATGCGCAGGCGGTCAAGGCGCTGCACCGCCTTCTGGAAGAGGCCGATGTGGTGATCGAGAATTACCGCATGGGAACGATGGAACGGCTGGGGCTGGGATATGAGGACCTGCGTGCGATCAATCCGCGGCTTATCTATTGCGAAATCTCGGGCTTTGGCCGGACCGGGCCCTATGCGCAGCGCGGCGGCTTCGACCTTATCGCGCAGGGCATGTCGGGGCTCATGTCGATCACCGGCGAGGGACCGGGGCGGCCCCCGGTCAAGACCGGCGCGCCGGTCTCTGACATCACAGCCGGAATCGTGGCGGCCATGGGCGTCTCGGCAGCCTATGCGCGGATGTTGCAGACGGGTGAGGGGCAAAAGGTCGACACATCGCTTTTCGAGGCAGCGATCACCCAGACCTATTGGCAATCGGCGATTGCCTTCGCCACCGGCGTGTCCCCCGGCCCGCTGGGCTCGGCGCATCCCCTGAACGGCCCCTATCAGGCCTTCGAGACGGCGGATGGCTGGATCAATGTGGGTGCCGCCAATCAGCGCAACTGGCTGCGCTTTCTCGACGTGATCGGCGCACCGGAGTTGAACGACGATCCGCGCTTTGCCTCTAACCACGACCGGATGCAGCATCTGAAAGAGCTGGAGGAGATCCTCAACGGCTATCTGCGTCACGAGTCCTCGGCAGTCTGGCTGGAACGGATGGAACGCGCCGGACTGCCCGCCGGGCCCGTGCTGGATATACTTGAAATGCAGGCCGACCCGCAGGCTCTTGCCCGCGAGATGATCGTCGAGGTGGATCATCCGGTGGCGGGCCGCATCAAGACCCTGGGCCATCCGGTCAAGTTCAGCGAGACCCCGGCCAGCCTGCGTCGCGCCGCGCCGGTTCTGGGTCAGCACAGCCGTGAGGTGCTGCAAGAGGCGGGGTATGACGCGACAGAGATCGAGGCGATGGTCGCGGCTGGTGCGGTTATCGCCGCTTAAGTAGTTATGAGCGGCTATGTTCGGGGAAATTGATGCCCAGAATGCGGGGCAAATCATTGTTTCATATTGTTTTTATTTGTTCGTCTTTTACATTAATCGCTTTTTAACTTGGCTCAATGTGTCCTCGGATACCTTGCTCTGTTCGCCTCTATCAACAGTCTAATGTGGATATTTGGGTGCCCTCTAGATCGAAGACACTCATATCCGCGTCTCCGACAAGCGTGCGACCCTGCTGGTCGTCATCGCGCGCAACGTCACATGGGCCTATCGTTTCGCAATCCGCGCCATGGCCAGAAAAGTCATGTCTCGACAACGCCGACGGCAGACGCGAAAAGACCTGGTTTCGAACCGGACTCGATGCTCTGCGGAACTGGATACGCAATCAACCCGATCAGGCCCTCAACTCATGGAACAACCTGACCAATGAGGCCCGTAAAGGGCGTCGCATAAACCAAGTCGTGTACCATTTGGGACAGAACCGGGCTTGGGTCGCGGGACTATCTCCCAAGAGCCCTGCGGCTTCATTTTCGTCACGATAACGGATCGAGATCGCTGCTGCCGAGGCTGGTGACATCCTCGAACAGGATCCGCAGCGTGCCGCTTGCGTTGAAACTCAGCTCGAGGAAATCGGCGGTCGCGGTGACATTGCTGGTCAGCGCCGCGTCGTTCGCGTCGATCACCCCGTCCCCGGTCACGTCGAAATCCGAGAAACTGTCGAAGCCCGGGGTCAGCCCGAACACCCGCGCCACGTCGCCACCGCCGAAATCGGTGATCACGTCCTCGCCGAAGTTGTCGCGGAACACGAAGATATCCGCACCGGCCCCGCCGGTCAGCAGGTCGAACCCGTCGCCGCCGTCGATCGTGTCCTGACCCGTGCCGCCGTCGATCACGTCGCCGCCGCCGTTGATGGTATCGTCGCCCGCGATGCCCTGCAGCACATTGGCGTTGCTGTCGCCGGTGATCAAATCACCAAGCTGGCTGCCAATGACATTCTCGAAGTTCGCCAGCTCGAAGTTCGCCAGCGCGACCGTGCGAACGCCGGACGCACCCCTATCCACCGTTCCGGCATCCAGAATGATCACCCAGGCAGCGGACAACTCGTTGCTGGCATCGAAGAGGTCGGTGCCAGTGCCGCCGTCGAACAGGTCGCCTTCCAGGGTGTCGGTATCGCCGACCACGTTGTTGTTCTTCACGATGAAGGTGTCGTCACCGGCGTTGCCCTCGATCAGGCCGCCGCCGACGGCCTCGATCGTGTCGTTACCGTCGCCGCCGAAGATCGTGTCGGCCGCAGAACTGCCTGTGATTGTATCGTCGATGCCGCTGCCCTGACCGCGCCAATTCAAGCAATCGTGGCCTCCGCCGCGAGCTGGTCGCGAGAGGTTCCAAAATGAACCAGCTTACCATCGTTCCTACATTCCCTGCTCTCCGATCCACGGTGCTGGATCGCCTTTTCGATTATCTCGACGACCACGGCGAAAGCCTCGACAGCGTGTTTCGTCAGATCCGGGCGGATCCCGATGTCGGCGAACAAGCAGCCGTTCGAGAAATCGCTGAACAGGTTCAGGCGACCAAAGGTGGCCGGACCCTCACGCTGCGTCTGCAGACCGTCATGGATGAGCTTCTCTGCGTGACTGGTGCGCCCCTCGCAGAAATCGAGGAAGCGTACTACGGCCCGGAGTTCGACACGGCGCTGAGCTGGCACGCTGCGCGGCTCACTGATCCGGAGCGGGACATCAAGTACGCATTTCGCGTGTGACCAGCCCACTGCCATCGTCATCATAGAAGAAATCCCCCTCGTCGGCTTTCATGTCGGCGGGGCGCGTGTGGGTCAATGTGTGGGGCAAATTCTCTTAATCATTCACCCAAAACCTCAGAAAATCAACAAATTCCGGGTTTTAGGATTGACTAGTGGTGCCCAGGAGAGGACTCGAACCTCCACGGCCTTGCGGCCACTGGCACCTGAAGCCAGCGCGTCTACCATTCCGCCACCTGGGCAGGTGTCGTGAGGCAGGCGTTTAGAGGCGGACCGATCCGGTGTCAACGGCGATTTTGCGCGATCTGTCGCAATCGTCTTATCATCTTGTCCAACGCCGTGTTGGTGGATAGGAAAGGGGTTGAACGCGCGCATTCCGGAGGCTTCTCATGTCAAAGCTCGTCACCATATATGGCGGATCAGGTTTCGTCGGCCGTTACATCGCGCGCCGCATGGCGCAGGCGGGATGGCGGGTGCGGGTGGCGGTGCGGCGGCCCAACGAGGCTATGCATGTCAAACCCTATGGCAATGTCGGTCAGGTCGAACCGGTCTTTTGCAATATCCGCGACGATGACAGTGTGCGCGCGGTGATGCACGGGACCGATGCGGTGGTGAATTGCGTCGGCACCTTCGACCGCAAGGGGCGTAACAATTTCCAGGCCGTGCAGGCCGAGGGAGCCACGCGCATCGCGCGGCTGGCCGCCGAAGAGGGTGTAAGCCACCTCGTGCATCTGTCGGCCATTGGTGCCGATGCGCAATCCGACAGCGAATACGCCCAGAGCAAGGCCGCCGGAGAGGCCGGAATCCTTGCGCATTTTCCGCAGGCCGTGATCCTGCGCCCGTCGGTCGTCTTTGGCCCCGAGGATCAGTTTTTCAATCGTTTCGCGGGAATGACGCGCTTCGGCCCTGTGCTGCCCGTGGTGGGTGGCGACACGAAGTTTCAGCCGGTCTATGCCGATGACGTGGCCCATGCTGCAGCGCTAGGGGCGAAGGGTCAGGCGGCACCGGGCATTTACGAGCTTGGCGGACCGGAGGTGGCCACGTTCAGTGAGTTGATGCGCGTAATGCTCAAGATCATACGCCGACGGCGCTTGATCGTGAACATTCCGTTTGGCGTCGCCGCTGCGATGGCTCGGGCGATGGAACTGGTGCAGACGGTGACATTCGGTCTCGTTCCGCCGCAGATCACCCGCGACCAGGTACGCAGCCTGCGGGTGGACAATGTGGTGAGCGAAGGGGCCAGGGGCTTTGCCGATCTGGGTATCACACCTGCGGCGATCGAGGCCGTGCTGCCTGATTATCTCTGGCGCTTTCGGCCTGCGGGGCAATACGAGGCGATCAAGGAATCGGCCCGAAACCTGCGCAGTCTCTGACTGTCAGCTATAGGCTACTCCCAGCAGGAACACACCAAGCACGAGCCGATAGATCACGTAGGGCGTATAGCTGACACTCCGCAAGAGCCGCATCATCAGGCCGAGTGCGGCGAGAGCCGCCACAAAGGCGAAGGCGGCGGCGGTCGCGGCACTGATGAGGGTAGACGGATCGGCCTCTATCGCCGCTTCGGTTCCGAGCAGTACGGCGCTTGCGACAATGGTTGGAATCGACATCAGCATCGAGATGCGCGCTGCTTCCTGCCGCCGATAGCCGAGGAAACGCGCGCCGGTTATGGTGATGCCAGAGCGCGACGTGCCCGGAATGAGGGCGATGGCCTGCCAGACACCTATTACCATCGCATCGGTGATATTCCAGTCCTCGGTGGTTTTCTTGCGTCGACCGATCTTGTCGGCCCAGTAGAGCACCAGCCCGAAGATGATCGTGGCCCAGCCGATCACCTCGATCGAGCGCAGGCTTTCATCATAGCCGGAGAGCTTGAGCAAGGCGCCGAAGGCGATCACCGGGATTGAGGCGACGAGCAGAAGCTGCGCCAGTTGTGCACCGGGCGTGTCGGCCCGCCCCGCAAGCGCGCCAGGCAGGCCGATCAAGGCCCCCCGTACGTCGGACCAGAAGTAGATCACCACGGCGAAGAGCGTGCCGACATGCACCGCGACGTCGATCATCAATCCCTGATCCGCCATGCCGGTGAGTTTCGGCAGCAGAATGAGATGACCGGAGGAGGAGATCGGCAGAAACTCGGTGATTCCCTGAATGACGGCGACGAGGAGGATGTGAAATAACGTCATTCTTGAAGGCCCTGCTTACTACGAGTGCAGCTATAAACCTTTGTGTTTGTGGCGCAATCGACAATACGAGTCCGAATCGGACCTAGTATTCATGAAATTTTTACTTTTATCAAAACTTCCATGTCGTATTTATGCATATAGGTCATATCTTCTGACTTTTAATCCAGTAAGTGTTGGAGTAGAGACGTGCGGTGCAAAGACTTTGGGAGGGCACGTTGTGGCAAAGCAACCGATGCTGAAATTCGTGACGGTCGGGCGGGACATGCCTGAGAAACGGGCGGCAGAGGCGCGTCGGCAGGATTTCCATGAAATCTATGCCGAATATGCCGATGCCAAGGCCAAGGAACAGGCCGGACGGTGCAGCCAATGTGGCGTGCCCTATTGTCAGACGCATTGCCCGCTGCACAACAATATCCCTGACTGGTTGCAGCTGACCGCTCAAGGCCGCCTTAAGGAAGCCTATGAAATCAGTCAGTTGACCAATACCTTTCCCGAGATTTGCGGGCGTATCTGCCCGCAGGACCGGCTGTGCGAGGGCAACTGCGTGATCGAGCAATCGGGTCATGGCACGGTCACGATTGGCGCGGTGGAGAAGTACATCACCGACACGGCTTGGGAAGAAGGCTGGGTCGAGCCGATCAAGCCTGCGGTGGAACGTGTTGAATCCGTTGGTATAATCGGTGCCGGCCCCGGGGGCCTTGCCGCCGCGGATGTGCTGCGGCGGGCGGGCGTTCAGGTGACGGTCTATGACCGCTATGACCGGGGCGGCGGGCTGATGACCTATGGCATTCCCGGCTTCAAGCTGGAGAAGGACGTGGTCATGCGCCGGGTCGATCAGCTGGAGCAAGGCGGCGTCGAATTCGTGCTGAACTGCAATGTCGGAACGGACATCACCTTTGAGGAAATTCGTAACAAACACAATGCGGTAATGATCGCCACCGGGGTCTACAAGAGCCGCGATCTGCAAGGGCCCGGATCGGGCGCGGGCGGTATCGTGCGGGCGATTGATTACCTGACGGCGAGCAATCGCGTCGGCTTTGGCGACACGGTGCCGGAGTATGACAGCGGCGAGTTGAATGCCTCGGGCAAGCGAATTGTTGTGGTTGGTGGCGGCGATACCGCAATGGATTGTGTGCGCACCGCCGTAAGGCAGGGCGCAAAATCGGTGACCTGCCTTTATCGCCGCGACCGAGAGAACATGCCGGGCAGCCAGCGTGAGGTGGCCAATGCCGAGGAAGAAGGCGTTAAGTTTGAGTGGCTTAGCGCGCCGATTGGCTTTGCCGGTGACCCGGTGACGAGCGTGAAGGTGCAGAAGATGCGCCTCGGCGCGCCGGATGCGACGGGACGCCAGAGCCCGGAACCCATCGACGGCGCCGAGCATGACGAGCCTGCCGATCTGGTGATCAAGGCGCTCGGCTTTGAGGCCGAAGACCTGCCAACCCTTTGGGATCAAAAGGAATTGGAGGTCACCCGCTGGGGCACCGTCAAGGCGGAGTTCACCACCGGGCAGACCGCGATGGAGGGTGTTTACGCCGTCGGTGACATCGTGCGGGGGGCGTCCCTCGTGGTGTGGGCGATCCGTGACGGGCGCGATTCGGCGGCGGCGATTCTCGAGTATCTGGGCGATGCGCAGGCCGTTGCGGCGGAATAGCGGTAAAACGTCGGTATCACGTCGGTATTGCGGCGGTGCCCCGGCGGAGTGCTTTGAGGCGATAAGACAGACAACCTGACCCACCGGGTAAAGGAAGGGTGAAGACCGATGACAAAATTCGATCAGGACTGGATGGCCAAGGAAGAGGCCAAGCGCGACTGGATGGCCGCGAACGGCATGTATGCCCATGAGGAGGAGCATTCGTCCTGCGGTGTCGGCCTCGTTGTGTCGATTGACGGGGAGCCGTCGCGCCGGGTCGTCGAGGCGGGGATCAATGCGCTCAAGGCGATCTGGCACCGGGGGGCTGTCGATGCCGACGGCAAGACCGGCGATGGCGCGGGTATTCATGTGCAGATCCCGGTGTCGTTCATCTATGACCAGATTCGCCGCACCGGGCATGAGCCGGACGAAAGCCGACTTGTCGCGGTCGGGCAGGTGTTTCTACCGCGCACCAATTTCGGCGCGCAGGAGCAGTGCCGGACCATCGTGGAAACCGAAGTGCTGCGCATGGGTCACACGATCTATGGCTGGCGGCACGTGCCGGTCGATATCACCTGCCTGGGCGAAAAGGCCAATGCGACCCGGCCCGAGATCGAGCAGATCCTGATTTCCGATGCCAAGGGGCTGGAGGAAGAAGAGTTCGAGCGCGAGCTTTACGTGATCCGCCGCCGGATCGAAAAGGCGGTCGCGGCCGCCGGGATCAACGGCCTTTATATCGCGAGCCTGTCCTGCCGGAGCATCATCTACAAGGGCATGATGCTGGCCGAGCAGGTGGCGGTGTTCTATCCCGACCTGATGGACGAGCGGTTCAAGAGCGCGTTTGCGATCTATCACCAGCGTTATTCGACCAACACCTTCCCGCAATGGTGGCTGGCGCAGCCGTTCCGGATGCTGGCGCATAACGGCGAGATCAACACGCTGAAGGGCAACACCAACTGGATGAAGAGCCACGAGATTCGCATGGCGTCTTCGGCCTTTGGCGAGCGGGCCGAGGATATCAAGCCGATCATCCCGCAAGGCTCGTCGGACAGTGCCGCGCTCGACGCGGTGTTCGAGGTGCTGGTGCGCGCCGGGCGCAATGCGCCGATGGCGAAAACCATGCTGGTGCCCGAATCGTGGTCGAAGCAACGCGAGGAACTGCCGCAGGCATGGCGCGACATGTATTCCTACTGCAACTCGGTGATGGAGCCGTGGGACGGACCGGCAGCCCTTGCCATGACCGATGGCCGCTGGGTCTGCGCCGGTCTTGACCGCAACGGGCTGCGCCCGATGCGCTATGTGGTGACGGGTGACGGGCTGCTGATTGCCGGGTCCGAGGCCGGGATGGTGCCAATCGACGAGACCAAGGTGAAGGAAAAGGGCGCGCTTGGCCCCGGTCAGTTGCTGGCCGTGGATATGGTCGAGGGCAAGCTCTATCACGACGCGGAAATGAAGGACAAACTGGCCAATGCACAGCCGTTTGGCGAGTGGGTCGGCAAGATCAACGAGCTGGATGACAAGCTGGCCGCCGTGACCGAGGTGCCGATCTACAAGGGCGGTGAGCTGCGCAAGCGGCAGATCGCGGCCGGGTATACCATGGAGGAGCTGGAGCAGATCCTCGCGCCGATGGCCGAGGACGGCAAGGAAGCGATTGCCAGCATGGGCGACGACACGCCGAGTGCTGTTCTGTCCAAGCAGTATCGCCCGTTGAGCCATTTTTTCCGGCAGAATTTCAGTCAGGTGACGAACCCGCCGATTGACAGTTTGCGCGAATATCGGGTGATGAGCCTCAAGACGCGGTTCGGCAATCTCAAGAACGTGCTGGATGAGTCGAGCGCGCAGACCGAGATCCTGGTGCTGGAAAGCCCGTTTGTGGGCAATGCGCAATGGGATGAGATGATCCGGCAGTTCAACGCCGATGTGGCGGTGATCGACTGCACGTTTAGTGCAGGCAAGACCGCGCTGCAAAAGGGGCTGGAGCGGATCCGGGCCGAGGCGGAGGATGCCGTGCGTTCGGGCACCGGGCATCTGATCCTGACCGATCAGAACCTCGGGGAAGCCCGTGTCGGCATGCCGATGATCCTGGCCACCTCGGCGGTGCATAGTCATCTGACGCAAAAGGGGCTGCGGACCTTCTGTAGCCTGAACGTGCGCTCGGCTGAATGCATCGACCCGCATTATTTCGCCGTGCTGATCGGTGCCGGGGCGACCGTGGTCAACGCCTATCTGGCCGAGGACAGCATCAGTGACCGGATCGACCGGGGGCTGATCGAGGGCAGCCTGACCGAGGCGGTGGCGCGCTATCGCTCGGCGATTGATCAGGGATTGCTCAAGATCATGTCGAAGATGGGGATCTCGGTCATTTCCTCGTATCGCGGCGGGCTGAATTTCGAGGCGGTGGGACTGAGCCGCGCGATGTGTGCGGAGTATTTCCCGGGGCTCACGAGCCGGATCTCGGGAATCGGTGTGTCGGGCATTCAGGGCAAGCTGGAAGAGGTGCATGGCCGGGCCTTCCGGGGCGGGCAGGATATCCTGCCGATCGGCGGGTTCTACAAGGCGCGCAAGTCGGGCGAGACCCATGCCTGGGGCGCGCAGACCATGCACATGATGCAGATGGCCTGCAACAAGGCGAGTTATGAGCTGTGGAAGCGCTATTCGGCGGCGATGCAGAACAACCCGCCGACGCATCTGCGCGACCTGATGGCGATCAAGCCGATGGGCGAGGCGATCCCGCTGGAAGAGGTGGAGAGCGTGACCGCGATCCGCAAGCGGTTTGTCACGCCGGGGATGTCGCTGGGGGCGCTGTCGCCCGAGGCGCATAAAACCCTCAATGTGGCGATGAACCGGATCGGCGCACGCTCGGACAGTGGCGAGGGCGGCGAGGACCCGGCGCATTTCACGCCGGAGGCGAATGGCGACAATCCGTCTGCCAAGATCAAGCAGGTGGCGTCGGGGCGCTTTGGTGTGACGGCGGAGTATCTCAACCATTGCGAGGAGTTGGAGATCAAGGTCGCGCAGGGCGCCAAGCCCGGTGAGGGCGGGCAGATCCCCGGCATGAAGGTGACGAAGCTGATCGCGCGGCTGCGGCATGCGACGCCGGGTGTGGCGCTGATCAGCCCGCCGCCGCATCACGATATCTACAGTATCGAGGATCTGGCGCAGCTGATCTATGACCTCAAGCAGATCAACCCGACGGTCAAGGTCTGCGTCAAGTTGGTGGCGCAGTCCGGCGTTGGCACGATTGCCGCCGGTGTGGCCAAGGCCAAGGCGGATGTGATCCTGATCTCGGGGCATAATGGCGGCACCGGGGCGAGCCCGGCGACGTCGATCAAATATGCCGGTTTGCCGTGGGAGATGGGCCTGACCGAGGCGCATCAGGTGCTGAGCATGAACAACCTGCGCGAGCGGATCACGCTGCGCACCGATGGCGGGCTGCGCACCGGGCGCGATATCGTCATGGCGGCGATGATGGGGGCCGAGGAATACGGCATCGGCACGGCGGCGCTGATTTCGATGGGCTGCATCATGGTGCGGCAGTGTCAGTCGAATACCTGCCCCGTGGGGGTCTGCACGCAGGACGAGGCGTTGCGCGAGAAGTTCACCGGCACCGCCGAGAAGGTGGTGAACCTCATCACCTTCTACGCGCAGGAGGTGCGGGAAGTGCTGGCAAGCATCGGCGCGCGCAGTCTTGATGAGGTGATTGGCCGGGCAGATCTGCTGACGCAGGTCAGCCGAGGCTCGGCGCATCTCGATGATCTCGACCTCAACCCGATGCTGATCACCGTGGATGGGGCCAAGGACATCCGCTATGACCGCAACCGCCCGCGCAACGAGGTGCCCGACACGCTGGATGCAGAGATTGTGCGGGATGCGCAGCGGTTCCTGAATGACGGTGAGAAGATGCAACTGCATTACGCGGTGCAGAACACCGACCGGACGGTGGGCACGCGGGTCTCGAGCCATATCGTGCGCAAGTTCGGGATGCGCAATACGCTGCAACCGGATCACCTGACGGTGAAGCTGACCGGCAGTGCCGGGCAATCGCTGGGGGCATTCGCCGCGCCGGGGCTGAAGATCGAGGTCAGTGGCGACGCCAATGACTATGTCGGCAAGGGCCTGTCCGGTGGCACGATCGTGGTGCGCCCGCCGATGGCGAGCCCGCTGGTGGCGGCCGAGAATACGATCATCGGCAACACCGTGCTTTATGGGGCGACGGCAGGCTATCTCTTTGCCGCCGGGCGTGCCGGAGAGCGGTTTGCGGTGCGCAACTCGGGCGCGCATGTGGTGATCGAGGGCTGCGGCTCCAACGGGTGTGAATACATGACCGGGGGTGCGGCGGTGATCTTGGGTGAGATCGGGGCCAATTTCGGCGCGGGCATGACCGGCGGCATGGCCTATGTCTATGACCCCGAGGGTCGCGCGCAGACGCTGGTCAACGGCGAAACCCTGGTAAGTTGCCCGGTGACGGAGCCGCATTGGGAGTCTGAGCTCAAGGGTCTGATCGAGCGACACGTGGCCGAGACCGGATCGCAGCGCGGGCAGGATATCCTGCAATACTGGGATCTCGAGAAGGACCGCTTCGTGCAGTTCTGCCCGAAGGAAATGCTCGACAAGCTGGAGCATCCGCTGGGTATCAGACACGAGGCGATTCCGGCGGAATGAGGCGGACGCGTTGCGCGTGACAGGCAGGGACCGGTTTTCGGTCCTTGCCTGCTGCGTTACTCTTGGCGACGCGGGCACGTGTCGGGGCTGATCCGCCCCGTCTTTGCGTGCCGCGCACAGCCGAGAGGAGAACGATCCCGTGTCTGACCTTCTGATCATTACCTTCGAGACATCTGACGGGGCCTTTGAGCTTGACGCGCATCTGCGTGGAATACGCCGCCTGCAAAAGCTGGAAACGCAGGACATCAAGTTGGCGACCCGTGATGAGACCGGCGCGGTAGAGCTTCACGGGCCTGCCAGTGTGCCGACGATGCAGGTGGTCGGTGGCACGATCTGGGGTCTGGTTCTGGGGGCGGCCTTTCTGGTGCCGGTCGCGGGCGCGGTGGCCGGGGCCGCAACGGGCGCGGTTGTGGGACAGTTCCGTGATCCCGGTATTGACAGCACATTCCTGAAAGAGATTGCCGAGTCATTGCCCAAGGGCGGATCGGCGCTTTGCCTGCTGGTGCGCGACATGGATACCGATGCTCTGCTAGAGGAGATTGCCGCCTTTCCCGAGACGGGCCATTTGATCCAGTCACCGCTTGACGGGGAAGAGGAGGTCCGGCTTCGGGGCTTGATCCAGACTGGTAAAACAGAGTGATGAAGATCAAAGCGGGTTTTGCCGCCCTTCGCCGCGCAGTATAGCTTACCCATGGCACGGGCACGCACATCCTCCCGCTCTTCGAAGCGGGCACGCATCCGACCGCTGCGCTGGCTGCGGCGGTGGGCGGTGTATTACGTGCTGCTTTCGGCGCTGGTCGTAACCGGGGTGATCGCCGCGCATCGGATCATCGAGCCGCCGCGCACCTATTTCATGGGACAGGAAGAACGGCGGCTGGGGCAGATCAGTCACGATTGGGTGCCGATGGCGCGGATCGCGCCGGTGATGGCGCGCTCGCTGGTGGCGGCGGAGGATGCCAATTTCTGCCAGCACTGGGGCTTTGACATGGGGGCGATTCGCACCGCGATTGCCGAAGGGTCCGGGCGCGGGGCCTCGACACTGAGCCAGCAGGTCGTGAAGAATGTCTATCTCTGGCACGGGCGCAACTGGGCGCGCAAGGCGCTGGAGGCGGTGATGACCCCGGTGGTCGAGACGCTGTGGCCAAAGCGGCGGATCGTCGAGGTCTATCTGAACGTGGCGGAGTTCGACGCGGGCGTGTTCGGCGTCGAGGCGGCGGCGCGGCATTACTTTGGCGTGAGCGCCGCCGATCTGAGCGCGGTGCAGGCGGCGCGCCTCGCCGCCGTGCTGCCCAACCCCAAGGATCGCTCGGCCGCATCGCCGAGTGCGGCGCTGCGCAAGCGCGCCGCCAGCATCATGGACGGGGCGGCGACAATTGACCGGGACGGGCGCGCCGCCTGTTTCGAGGATTGAAAATCGCCCCCAAAGGGGGCATGGAGGGGCGGTTTCCGTAACCTCGAGGTAGTCTGACGATGGCCAAGCTCTATCACGTTCCGCTTTCCCCGTTCTGCCGCAAGGTGCGGCTGAGCCTTGCGGAGAAGAAGATCGAATGCGAACTGGCCGAGGAACGCTATTGGGAACAGGACCCGGATTTTCTGCGCCGGAACCCGGCGGGCAAGGTGCCGGTGCTGAAGATCGACGGCAAGACCATGGCCGAAAGCGCGGCGATTTGTGAATATCTGGAAGAGAAATATCCCGAGCCCTCGCTGATGCCGAAGAGTGCCGAGGCGCGCTATGAGGTGCGGCGGCTGGTGGCGTGGTTCGATGACAAGTTCCACCACGAGGTGACCTCCAAGCTGCTCTATGAGCGGGTCAACAAGAAGGTGATGAAGCAGGGCTTTCCCGACAGTCGGAACGTCAAGGACGGCGCGCGGGCGATCAAGTATCACCTCGATTACATGGCCTGGCTGCTGGATCACCGGCGCTGGCTGGCCGGCGATGTGATGACGCTGGCGGATTTCGCGGCCGCCGCGCATTTGTCGTCGCTGGATTATATCTCGGATGTGGATTGGCACCGCTCTGAGGCGGTCAAGGATTGGTATGCCAAGATCAAGTCGCGCCCGGCGTTCCGGGGGATATTGGCGGATCAGGTTTCCGGGTTTCCGCCACCGGCGCATTATGCCGATCTGGACTTCTAGTCTGGGGGCGCTGCCCCCGTCGCCGCGAGCGGCGACTCCCCCGGAGTATTTGCCGGAACGATGAAAGATGGGCTGAAACAGAGACTGGTTGCGCAGGCGCGGGCCGAGGGGTTCGATGCCTGTCGGCTGTGTCGTCCGTGGGATGTGGGCCATGTGCCGGAGCGGCTGGCGGCGTTTCTGGAGCAGGGCTATCACGGGCAGATGGGCTGGCTGGAGGAGCGTGCCCATTGGCGCGGCGCGCCGGAGGTGCTCTGGCCTGAGGCGCGCACGGTGATCGTGCTGGGGGAAAGCTATACGCCGGAGGAGGATCCGCTGGCGGGGCTGGCGCGGCGGGATCGGGGCAATATCTCGGTTTATGCCCGCAACAGAGACTATCACGATACGGTCAAGAAGCGGCTGAAGCGGCTGGCGCGCTGGCTGATCACTGAGGCGGGCGGCGAGGTGAAGGTGTTTGTCGATACCGCCCCCGTGCCCGAGAAGCCGCTGGCGCAAGCGGCGGGGCTCGGGTGGCAGGGCAAGCATACCAATCTGGTGAGCCGTGATCTGGGCAGTTGGTTCTTTATCGGGTCGGTGTTCACGACGCTGGAATTAGAGACTGATCCAGCGGAAGTCGATCATTGCGGGTCGTGCCGGGCCTGTCTGGATATCTGTCCGACGAACGCCTTTCCGGCGCCCTACCAACTGGATGCGCGGCGCTGCATTTCCTATCTGACGATCGAGCACAAGGGGCCCGTGGATGAGGCGCTGCGGCCCTTGCTGGGCAATCGGATCTATGGCTGTGACGATTGCCTGGCGGTCTGCCCGTGGAACAAGTTCGCGGTCGAGGCGCGAGAGGTGAAGTATCACGCGCGCGAGGATCTGGTGGCCCCGACGCTGGCGGAATTGGCGGCGCTGGACGATGCCGGGTTTCGGGCGCGGTTTTCAGGGAATCCGATCAAGCGGATCGGGCGCGACCGGTTCCTGCGCAACGTGCTCTATGCGATCGGAAATTCGGGGGATATGTCATTGCGGGCGGTGGCGCAGGGCCATTGCGAGGATGCGGATGCGGCGGTGGCGGATGCGGCGCGTTGGGCGGTCAAGCGACTGGATCGTGACGCAAACGGGCTGGCATAGCGCGTGAAACCCGGTACACCGCTGGCAAGGCGGAACGGGAGTGCGGACGCATGGCATTGGCTCTGGGCGTGGATACGGGCGGCACCTATACGGATGCTGTGCTCATTCGGGATGAGCGCGAGGTGGTGGCGAGCGCCAAGGCGCTGACCTCACGGCATGATCTGGCGGTCGGGATTGGTGCTGCGGTGGAGGCGGTGCTGGCTGCGAGCGGTGTGGACGTGGCCGAGATCGGGTTGGCGTCGCTGTCGACGACGCTGGCGACGAATGCGCTGGTCGAAGGACAGGGCGGGCGCGCGGGGCTGGTCTATATCGGGTTTCGCGCGGCGGATTTGCAGGCGCATGGGCTGGCCGAGGCGCTGGGTGGCGATCCGTCGATTGTGCTGGCGGGCGGGCACAGCCATGCCGGGAGCGAGGCCGCAGCACTGGATCGCGACGCGCTTTTGGCATGGTTAGAGACCGATCCCGGCGCATCGGCCTATGCGGTGGCGTCGCTTTTTGCGACGCGTAACCCTGCACATGAGCTGGCGGCGGCGGCGATGATCCGCGAGCTCACCGGTAAGCCGGTGAGCCTGTCGCATCATCTGTCGGCCAAGCTCAATGGGCCGAAGCGGGCGTTGACGGCGCTCTTGAATGCGCGGCTGATCGCGATGATCGCGCGGCTGATTGATCGGGCGGAGGGCAAGCTGCGTGATCTGGGGATGACTGCGCCCTTGATGGTGGTGCGTGGCGACGGGGCCTTGATCAGTGCCGATCAGGCGCGGGAACGTCCCATAGAGACGATCCTGAGCGGGCCTGCGGCGAGCATCGTGGGCGCGCGCTGGATGACCGGGGCGGAGCATGCGCTGGTGTCGGATATCGGCGGGACGACGACCGATGTGGCGGTGCTGACCGGCGGGCGGCCCGCGATTGACCCGCAAGGTGCGCGGGTGGGACCGTGGCGCACCATGGTCGAGGCGGTGGCGATGCGCACCTTTGGTCTGGGCGGCGACAGCGAGGTGCATGTGCAGGATGCCGGGCTGCGGGGCGGTGTGACCCTTGGCCCGCGCCGGCTGGTGCCGGTGAGCCTGATGGCGGTGGAGGCGGGTGCGGCGGTGCATGCCGCGCTGGAGGATCAGCTGCGCGCGAGTGCGCCGGGCGAGCATGACGCGCGGTTCGTGCGGGCGGTGCCGGGGATCGAGTCCGGAGGGCTGGGCGAGCGGGAAACGGCGCTTTTGGGCCGGATCAGGGACGAAGTGATGCCGGTGGGCAAGGTGCTGCGGTCGCGGATGGATCATGCGGCGCTGGCGCGGCTGGTGCGGCGCGGGCTGGTGCAGGTGGCCGGAGTTACGCCGTCGGATGCGAGCCATGTTCTGGGGCGGCAGGCAGGCTGGGACGGTGAGGCTGCGCGGATGGCGCTGGAGGTGATGGCGCGCAAGCGGACGGGATCGGGCAACCGGTTGGCTGAGGGGCCGGAGGTGCTGGCGCGGATGATCGTGGACCGTCTGACGCATCAGACGAGTCTGGCCTTGTTGGAGACGGCTTTTGCGGAAGATGACGTGGAGTTTGGCCTGCCGCCTGAGGCGCTGGCGGCGCATGTGCTGATGCAGAAGGGCCTTGATGGGCATCACGGGTTGGTGCGGTTGAGCGCCGGGCTGGGCGTGCCGGTGGTGGGGCTGGGAGCGTCTGCCGCCTGTTATTATCCGGCGGTGGGCGCGCGGCTGGGCTGTCAGATGATCCTGCCGGAACATGCCGGGGTGGCGAATGCCATCGGTGCCGTGGTCGGCCGGGTGACGATCCGGCGCGGCGGGACGGTGACCTCGCCGTCGGAGGGCAAATACCGCGTGCATCTGGACAGCGGGCCGGAGGATTATGCAGGCTCTGACGCGGCGATGGCGGCGCTGGAGGCGGCGCTGCGTGCCGAGACCCGCGCCCAGGCCGAGGCGGCGGGGGCGGTGGATATTCACGTTACCGCCGCGCGCCACGTCAAAGAGGCGCAGGCCGAGGCACGGCGGGTGTTTCTGGAAGCGGAGATTGTGGTAGAGGCAAGTGGACGGCCACGGATCGCCGTCTGAAAGAGGGGGCGCTGCCCCCGTCGCCGCGGGGCGGCGCACGCCCCGGAGTATTTCGGGAACGGTGAATGGGAGGGGACCATGACGGCACGGGATCGGTTTGATGCGGATATGGCCGGGCGGCTCGAGGGGCTGCGCGAGGAGGGGCTCTACAAGACCGAGCGGGTGATCGCCTCGATGCAATCCGGCGAGGTGCGGCTTGCGGGTGGGGCAGAGGTGGTGAACCTTTGCGCCAACAATTACCTTGGACTGGCGGATGACCCTGAGGTGATAGCGGCAGCGCATGCGGCGCTCGACCGATACGGGTTCGGCATGGCGAGCGTCCGGTTCATCTGCGGCACGCAGGAGGAGCATAAAGAGCTGGAGGCGCGGATTGCCGGGTTTCTGGGGCAAGAGGATGCGATCCTTTATGCCGCCGCGTTCGATGCCAATACCGGTTTGTTCGAGACTATTTTAGGCCCCGAAGACGCGATTGTCAGCGATGCGCTCAACCATGCGAGCATCATCGACGGGGTGCGGCTGTGCAAGGCGCAGCGCTGGCGTTATGGCAATCGCGACATGGCGGATCTGGAGCGCTGTCTGAAGGAGGCGGCGGGGGCGCGGCATCGGTTGATCGCCACCGACGGCGTGTTCTCGATGGACGGGTATTATGCGCCGCTTGACGAGATCTGCGATCTGGCGGAGCGGTATGATGCGCTGGTGATGGTGGATGATTGCCACGCCACGGGGTTCGTGGGCGCGACCGGGCGCGGCACGCCGGAGCGGTTCGGGGTGATGGAGCGGGTGGATATCCTGACCGGCACCTTGGGCAAGGCGCTGGGCGGGGCTTCGGGCGGCTATACGGCGGCGAGCCGACAGGTCGTGGACTGGCTGCGGCAGCGATCCCGGCCTTACCTTTTCTCCAACACGCTGGCACCGGTGATTGCGGGCGCTTCGCTCAAGGTCTTTGACCTGCTGGAGGATGGCGCGACGTTGCGCGCGCGGCTATGGGAGAATGCGGCGTATTTCCGCGAGCGGATGGGCGCGCTTGGGTTCGAGCTCTTGCCCGGGGAACATGCGATCATCCCGGTGATGCTGCGCGACCCGAAACTGGCGCAGGAGATGGCGGCCAAGCTGAACGAGCGCGGTGTCTATGTCACCGCGTTCTCGTTCCCGGTGGTGCCGAAAGGGCAGGACCGCATCCGCACGCAGATGAGCGCCGCGCTGAGTCGCGACATGCTGGACCGGGCGATTGATGCGTTCGAGGCTGTGGGACGCGAGTTGGGGGTCATTGCATGACGCCGCTGCCGTCAGTGATCGAGGCGATTGGCGACACACCGCTGATCGAGTTGCATCGCATCGGCGCGGCGCTCGGCCTTGAGGGGCGGTTGCTGGCCAAGCTCGATTATCTCAGCCCCGGGTTTTCCAAGAAGGATCGCGCGGCGCGGGCGATCATCGAGGCGGCGCGCGCGAGTGGTGACTTGCGCGACGGGCAGGTGGTGGTCGAACTGACCTCGGGCAACATGGGCACGGGGCTGGCGATTGTCTGCGCGGTGCTGGGGCATCCCTTTGTCGCGGTGATGAGCGAGGGCAATTCCGAGGAGCGGGCGCGGATGATGCGCGGCCTCGGCGCGGAGGTGGTGCTGGTGCGCCAAGCCGAGGGCGCAAAGCCCGGTGAGGTATCGGGGGCGGATCTGGCGCTGGTTGAGGAGGAGGCGCGGAGGATCACGGCGGATCGTGGCGCGTTCCGGGCCGATCAGTTCGCGCGAGAGGGCAACCCGGAGGCGCATGCGCGTGGCACTGCGCCCGAGATCTGGGAGCAGTCGGGCCATGCGGTGACGGCGTTCTGCGATTTCGTCGGCTCTGGCGGCACCATCGGCGGCGCGACGCGGTTCTTTGCGCCACTTGGCGTGCGCTGCTACGCGGTGCATCCTGACCGGGCCGATCATCCGATACAGGGCGGCGGATACTCGATGCCCGACCTCAAGCATCTGCGCGGGGTCGATCTGGCGGGCGATGTGACGGTTACGGGGGAAGAGGCGGCGGAGCATGCGCGGCTGTTGGCCCGGACCGAGGGGATTTTTGGCGGCTATTCCGCCGGGGCCAATCTGGCGGCGGCGATCCGGCTGTTGCGAGGGCCGGAGCGGGGTGGTTGCGTGGCGTTCGTGGTTTGTGACAGCGGGTTGAAATATCTGAGCACCGATTTGTGGGGGCAGGGCAATGCAGAATGAAATGAAGGCGCTGGTAAAGGCGCGGCCCGAGCCGGGGCTATGGATGGAATACGTTCCGGTGCCAGAGCCCGGCCCGGCAGATGTGCTGATCAAGGTGAAGAAGTCGGCGATTTGCGGCACCGATGTGCATATCTGGAAATGGGACGAGTTCAGCGCCAAAACCGTGCCCGTACCGATGGTGGTGGGGCATGAGTTTGTCGGCGAGATCGTCGATTGTGGGCCTGCGGCGGTGAAATACCGGATTGGCCAGAGGGTTAGTGGCGAGGGGCATATCGTCTGTGGCACCTGCCGCAATTGCCGCGCGGGGCGGGGGCATCTGTGCCGCAACACGAAAGGTGTCGGCGTGAACCGGCCCGGCAGTTTCGCGGAATATCTCTGTATTCCCGAGAGCAACGTGGTGCCGATCCCCGAGGACATCCCCGACGAGATCGCGGCGATTTTCGATCCGTTCGGCAATGCGGTGCATACCGCGCTCAGCTTTGATCTGGTGGGGGAGGATGTGCTGGTCACCGGGGCGGGGCCCATCGGCATCATGGGCGCACTGGTGGCCCAAAAGGTGGGCGCGCGCAAGGTGGTGATCACCGACATCAACCCCTATCGCCTTGATCTGGCGCGGCGGATGGGGGTGCAGCATGTGGTCGATGTGGGCAATCAGCAGTTGCGCGACGTGATGGACGAGATCGGCATGACCGAAGGCTTTGACGTAGGCCTTGAGATGTCGGGCGCCTCGGCGGCGATGCAGCAGATGATCGCGCGGATGAACAATGGCGGCAAGGTCGCGCTTCTGGGGATCGCGCCCATCGAATTTGCCGTGGACTGGAACGCGGTGATTTTCAAGATGCTGCATATCAAAGGCATCTATGGCCGCGAGATGTTCGAGACCTGGTACAAGATGATCGCGCTGGTGCAATCGGGGCTCGATGTTTCGGGGCTGATCACGCATCGGATCGGGATCGACGCGTTCGAGGACGGCTTTGCCGCGATGATTTCGGGCAATTCCGGCAAGGTGGTGATGGACTGGTGAGGCGTCAGGCCGAACGCAGACCGGTCTTGACCAGAAGCCCCTTGCGCTTGGCCTCGTAATAATAGCCGCGCGCATACCAGCCGATCGCCTCGTCCGGGTCGCCGTCGGCCACGAGATAGGCGCCGCGCAGGTATTTGAGGCCGTATTTCAGATTGGTCTCGGCATCGAGCAACGCCTCGGGCGGGCCGCGATGGCCCATGGTGCGCGCGGTCTGTGGCAGGATCTGCAAGAGGCCGTAATACGGCCCGTTGCGCGCCCCCGGACGGTGCCTGCTTTCGCGGATCGCAAGGCGATGCACGAGGCTGCGCGGCAGCTCGTAGTGATCGGCGTAGCGGTTGATCAGGTGGCGCAGCTCCGGTGTCTCGTTGGGATGAAGCGGCAGCTCGGAGGGGGCGCTGCGGCTGACCTCCTGAGGTGCGGCGCAGGCGCCAAGCGGGGCTGCGAGGAGGAGGCCGAGGACAAGGCGGCGCGAGGGAAGGGGCATGGCGGCTCCGAGATGGGTTTGCGGGCAGAATGCCTGCGCGCGCCGCGCCATACCAGAGGCTTCATCCGCCACCGGCGAAACCTTGCCATTCCACGCGGGTCGCGCCATGTAGGACGCATGAGCAAGGTTCTTTTCTCCTTTGGCCATGGCTACTGCGCCCGCGCCCTCGCGGCGCGGCTGCTGCCGCAGGGGTGGCGCATCTATGGCACCACGCGCGATGCCGACAAGGCCGAGGTCTTGCGTGCCGAGGGTGTGGTGCCGCTGCTATGGGACGGCGATGACCTTGCACCCGCCCTGCACGAGGCCACCCATCTTCTGAGTTCCGCTGGCCCATCCGAGGACGGCGACCCGGTGCTGGCCCGTTGGCGGGGGGAAATCGCCGCCATCGCGCCACGCCTCGCCTGGGCGGGTTACCTGTCGACCACCGGGGTCTATGGCGACCATCAAGGGGGATGGGTGGATGAGGACACGCCCCTCACTCCCTCGACCAAACGCGGGCGGTTGCGGGTCGCGGCCGAGGCCGAGTGGCAGGCGATCCCCGGCCTGCCGCTGCATATCTTTCGCCTTGCGGGCATCTACGGCCCCGGGCGCGGCCCGTTCGAGAAAGTCCACCAAGGCACGGCGCGGCGCATCGTCAAGCCGGGGCAGGTGTTCAGCCGCATTCATGTCGACGATATCGCGCAGGTGCTGGAGGCGTCGATCATGGCCCCGCGCCCCGGCACCGCCTACAACCTCTGCGATGATGACCCCGCCCCGCCGCAGGATGTGATCGCCCATGCCGCCGAATTGCTGGGCGTGGCCGTGCCGCCGGAGGTGCGCTTTGACGAGGCCGAGTTGAGCCCGATGGCGCGCTCTTTCTACGCCGAATCGAAACGAGTCTCGAACCGGCGCATCAAGGAGGATCTGGGCGTGCGCCTGATCCATCCCGACTATCGCCACGGGTTGCGCGCGCTTCTGGCCGAAGAGGGCTGACCGGCCCTTTCACTGTTCCAAAAATACTCAGAATCCCGGCACCCCAACGAAAAAGGGCCGCGCAGTGCGCGACCCTTTCCTTGGCTGCAAAGCCGGGGGATGATTTACATCATGCCGCCCATGCCGCCCATGTCGGGCATGCCGCCGCCGCCACCGGCGCCTTCTTTCTGCGGCTTGTCGGCCACCATCGCCTCAGTGGTGATCAGGAGGCCGGCGATCGAAGATGCATCCTCGAGCGCGGTGCGGACAACCTTGGCCGGGTCGATCACGCCGAACTTGAACATGTCGCCATATTCATCGGTCTGCGCGTTGTAGCCGAACTTGAGATCGTCGCTTTCGCGGATCTTGCCCGCGACGACGGAGCCGTCGACACCGGCATTCTCGGCGATCTGGCGCAGCGGCGCTTCGAGCGCGCGGCGCACGATGGCGATACCGGCGTTCTGGTCGCTGTTGGCGCCTGTCAGACCTTCGAGCGCCTTGGCCCCTTGCACGAGGCTGACACCACCGCCGACGACGATGCCTTCCTGCACGGCAGCCCGGGTGGCGTTCAGCGCGTCATCGACGCGGTCCTTGCGCTCTTTCACCTCGGTTTCGGTCATGCCGCCAACGCGGATCACGGCCACACCACCGGCCAGCTTGGCGACGCGCTCCTGGAGCTTTTCGCGGTCATAATCCGAGGTGGTGTCCTCGATCTGCTGACGGATCTGGGCGACGCGCGCCTCGATTTCCTTCTTCTCGCCATGGCCGTCCACGATGGTGGTTTCGTCCTTGGTGATGTTGATCGTCTTGGCCGAGCCGAGCATGTCCATGGTCACGGATTCGAGCTTCATGCCGAGATCTTCCGAGATCACCTGGCCGCCGGTCAGGATCGCGATGTCCTGCAGCATGGCCTTGCGGCGATCGCCGAAGCCCGGTGCCTTGACGGCCGCGATCTTGAGACCGCCGCGCAGCTTGTTCACGACGAGGGTCGCGAGGGCTTCGCCTTCGACATCCTCGGCGATGATCAGGAGCGGCTTCTGGCTCTGGATCACCTGCTCGAGCAGCGGCACCATCGGCTGGAGGCTCGAGAGTTTCTTCTCGTGCAGCAGGATGAGGCAGTCATCGAGCTCTGCGACCATCTTGTCGGAGTTGGTCACGAAATAGGGGCTCAGATAGCCACGGTCGAATTGCATGCCCTCGACCACGTCGGTCTCGGTCTCGAGGCCCTTGTTCTCCTCGACGGTGATGACACCCTCGTTGCCGACCTTCTGCATCGCGTCGGCGATCTGACGGCCGATTTCGGCCTCGCCATTGGCCGAGATGGTGCCGACCTGGGCGACTTCGTCGGAGTTTTCGACCTTGCGGGCGGCGGCCTTGATGTGGGCCACGACCTTGGAGGTGGCGAGGTCGATGCCGCGCTTGAGGTCCATCGGGTTCATGCCCGCGGACACGGCCTTGACGCCCTCTTTCACGATGGCCTGGGCCAGCACGGTGGCGGTGGTGGTGCCGTCGCCGGCCTCGTCATTGGTGCGCTGAGCCACTTCCTTGACCATCTGCGCGCCCATGTTCTCGAACTTGTCTTCCAGTTCGATTTCCTTGGCGACAGAGACACCGTCCTTGGTGATGCGCGGCGAGCCGAAGCTCTTTTCCAGCACGACATTGCGGCCCTTGGGGCCGAGCGTCACCTTGACCGCATCGGCCAGGGTGTTGACGCCGCGCAGCATGCGGTTGCGGGCGTCGGTGTTAAAGCGTACGTCTTTTGCAGACATGTTCAGATGCTCCTGATTTCTATGGGTTCCGGATCAGACGAAGCGCGGCGTTCAGGCAGCCTTGGCGGCCTTGTCGGCGTCGATGATGCCCAGAATGTCGCTTTCCTTCATGATCAGCAGCTCTTCGCCGTCGATCGTGACTTCGGTGCCGGACCATTTGCCGAACAGAATGGTGTCGCCGGCCTTCACGGCCATCTCGATCAGCTCGCCATTGTCCTTGCGCGCGCCGTCACCAACGGAGACGACCTGGCCCTGCTGGGGCTTTTCCTTGGCGGTCTCGGGGATGATCAGGCCCCCGGCGGTTTTCTCTTCGCTTTCAACGCGGCGGACAAGCACGCGGTCATGCAGCGGTTTAAATGCCATCTCTGAGGCTCCTTGGCTCAAAGTTACTCCCTATGATCCCTACGCGGGGATCGTTAGCACTCCCCTCGGGTGAGTGATAACGGCGCATAGGTAGGGATAGGCCGTGGCCGAGTCAACACCCTTGATCACGAAAATCGTCGGTGTCGGATCAAGGCTGCCGGGTCGGCCTGATGCCGAACCGAGGTCAAGGCCGGGATTTGTCCTTGAGCTGCAGTTGCCGCATCCCGCGCGAAACGCACCGAAGGTGCCGCGCGATCGCCGGGCCGTCCCGCGGCCTGGCGATTTGAGGGGGCGTGCAACGTGTTGGGGTTACACGGGTTTTGCCGGGATAAAGTACCTCCTACACACGTTGCATCGCCAGTCCCCGGCCCTGCGATCACGCCGCACCTTCTGGCGGGGTGCTATGACCCACTCAAGGCCAAAGTCTCCCGCCCCACCTGCTGTGATCCACTCGCCTGTGCCTCGCTCCGCGTCATCCTCTGGCTTGACCAGAGGATCTCCGCCGCCAGAGACCCTCGGATCAAGTCCGAGGGTGACGGAGGAGCGGGAAGACCGAAAGGAACGCCTTGATTGCCGCAGTGCAGCATCACTGGGTGACAAACCCCGCGAGCGCGCCTATAAGGCGCGCCGAAGCATTCACGATCATTGAGGATACGCATCATGACCACCCTTGTTTTCGGCCACAAATCCCCTGACACCGATTCCACCGGATCGCCGATCCTCTGGGCCTGGTATCTCAACGAGGTGAAAGGTGGCGACGCCGAGGCCGTCCTGCTGGGCGAGCCCAATACCGAGGCCGCCTTCCTGCTGACCAAATGGGACCTGCCCAAGCCGCGCATCATCTCGAATGTCGAGGACGGTCAGGCTTGCGTCGTGGTGGACACCAACAACCCCGCCGAACTGCCCGCCAATATCAACGGCGCCGACGTGCAGGCGATCATCGACCATCACAAGCTGGTCGGCGGGTTGGAGACCAAGGGCCCGATCGACATCACCATCCGCCCGCTGGCGTGCACCGCGACGATCATGGTCGACCTTATGGGCGACGACGCCGCCCGCATGCCCGACTGGGCCAAGGGCGCGGCGCTGACCTGCATCCTCAGCGACACGCTGGAATTCCGCTCGCCCACCACCACCGACCATGACCGCGCCGTGGCCGAGAGCCTCGCCGCCGATCTCGGGATTTCGATCCCCGACTACGCCGCCGAGATGTTCGCCGCGAAATCCGACGTGTCGGCCTTTTCCGATGCCGAACTGCTGCGGATGGATTCCAAGGAATATGCGGTCGGCGGCAAGAAATTCCGGGTCAGCGTTCTGGAGACGACCGCGCCGGCCACCGTGCTCGACCGCAAGGCCAGCCTGATGGACAGCATGACCACCGTCGCCGCCGAGGACGGTGTCGATCAGGTGCTCTTGTTCGTAGTGGATATCCTGAATGAAGAGGCGACGCTGCTGGTGCCGAACGATCTGGTCAAAGCGCTCGCCGAGAAAAGCTTTGGCGCGACTGTCTCGGGCGATGCCGTGGTGCTGCCCGGCGTGATGAGCCGCAAGAAGCAGATCATCCCCAATCTCGCGCTCTGAAGTCAGAACGATCCACGAAAAAGGCCCGCGGGGGACACCTCCCGCGGGCCTTTTCATTGGCGGCGGGGATGCTCAGCCCCGACCGGCCTCGATCACATCCTCGACCGTGCGCAGCCCGGTGCGCGGCGCCTGAACCAGCACTGCCATGTTGCCGGGCTTGTGTTCGTTGTTCAGCATCTTGGTATGTGCCTGCGGGATCTCGTCCCACGGGAACACCTCGGACATGCAGGGATCGAGACGGCGCTCGACCATCAGCTTGTTGGCCGCCGCCGCCTGCTTGAGATGGGCGAAATGGCTGCCTTGCAGGCGCTTTTGGTGCATCCACATGTAGCGCACGTCGAAGGTGCAGTTAAAGCCGCTGGTGCCTGCACAGATCACCACCATGCCGCCCTTCTTGCACACCAGCGACGAGACCGGAAAGGTCGCCTCGCCGGGATGCTCGAAGACCATGTCGACATTGACGCCCTTGCCGGTGATGTCCCAGATCGCCTTGCCGAACTTGCGCGCCTCTTTCAGCCAGGCGTTGTATTCGGGCGTGTTGACCGTGGGCAGTTGACCCCAGCAGTTGAATTCCTTGCGGTTGATGACGCCCTTGGCCCCCTGATCGAGAACGAACTGCCGCTTGCTCTCGTCCGAGATGACGCCGATGGCGTTGGCCCCGGCGGTGTTGGCCAGCTGGATCGCGTAAGACCCCAGACCGCCCGAGGCGCCCCAGACAAGCACGTTCTGCCCCGGCTTGAGGTCATGCGGCGCGTGGCCGAAGAGCATCCGGTAGGCGGTGGCGAGCGTCAGCGTGTAGCAGGCGCTTTCCTCCCATGTCAGGTGCTTGGGGCGCGGCATGAGCTGCTGCGCCTGCACGCGGGTGAATTGCGAGAATGACCCGTCCGGCGTCTCGTAGCCCCAGATCCGCTGCGTGGGCGAGAACATCGGATCGCCGCCGTTGCACTCCTCGTCATCGCCATCGTCCTGATTGCAGTGGATCACCACCTCGTCGCCGACCTTCCAGCGTTTGACCTTCTCGCCCACTTTCCAGACGATGCCCGACGCGTCGGACCCGGCGATGTGATAGTCCGCGCCGTGGCCATCAAAGGGGCTGATCGGCTGGCCGAGACCGGCCCAGACGCCGTTATAGTTGACGCCCGCCGCCATCACCAGAACCAGCACCTCGTGGCTGTCGATCTCCCAGGTATCGACCACCTCCTGCTGGAACGAGGTTTCCGGCTCGCCATGGCGCTCGCGGCGGATTGCCCAGGCATACATATGCTTGGGCACATAGCCGAGCGGGGGCAACTCGCCGACCTCGTAGAGGTCTTTTTCCGGTGCGTCATAGGGCGCGATGCCCGTCTCGTTGTCCAAAGCCATAGTCAGCCTCCTCGTGATCGCGTGCCGCAGTGCAGAATCGCGGCGCTCTGACCTTGGGATACTGAGGGATTGGTAATATTGCAATAGCACGGAGTGCAAATTTTGTAATTTTATGACCGAGCGAGTGCAGAAAAATCGCTCATCCAGCGCTGCGACTGCGAAAAAGATGGGCGATGGAGGCGGCGTAATAGGTCAGCAGCGGGCGTTCGGCCTCAATGACGGAAAACGCGCCGTGACGCTCCTCGATCATCCCGCGTTTGCGCAACACGGTAATGCCAAAGCGGATCGCATAGGCCAGATCGTCGCGCGGCAGATGCAAATGCGCGCGCGGGGCCTCTGCCAGCATCGCCGCGATGCGGGTATCGAGCGCCTCGCGGCTCAGCGGCTCCTCGGCGAGCATCAGCGCGCGCGCCACCAGTGGCACCGGCAGCACCGGCACCTCGGCCCCGATCCGGGCCATCAGTGCGCGTGCCAGCCCCTCGACTCCGCCCGACGGGTGATCCACCTGATAGGCGCGCAGCGACATCGGCGCGCCAAAGCTGACAGCCGCATAGCCGTGGCGATGATAGCGCCCGCGCAGACGCAGCCAGCCCTGCCGCAGGATGAACCGCGCCACCACGCTGATCCGCGCCGGAAAGCGTCGGCCGCCCGCCTGATCGGCGGCAACCAGCAGCCGGTCCTCGAACACCCGGTCGTAATTCAGCGCCACGGGCACAAAGACCACATCACGTCCATCCGGCGTGCGCTCCTCGACAAGGTACTTGAGCAGGCCAAGGCGCGGTTCCTGCAAGCCGCCATTCAGGCTCAGCCCGCCCTCGGGGAACATCGCCTGCGTGACGCCGCCATCAGTGGCCATGCCCACATAGCGCGCCAGCACCCGACGATAGAGCGCGCCGCGCGATTTGCGGCGGATGAAATAGGCCCCCATGGCCTTGATCAGCCGCGACAGCGGCCAGACCCGCGCCCATTCCCCCACGGCATAAGACAGCGCCGAGCGTTCGGCGGCGAGCCACGTGACCAGCACGTAATCCATGTTGGAGCGGTGATTCATCACGAAGACGACCGTCGCGTCGCGGTCGATCCCGGTCAGGGTGTCGGCGAAATGCCCCAGACGGACGCGGTAGAGCGACCGGCTCAGCCATTTCGCCAGCCTGATGGCGATGCCGAAATAGGCGGTGGCGGAAAAGCTGGGCACGATTTCGCGCGCGTAGCCTTTAGCCTTCTCGAAGGCGACATTCTCGGGGATGCCTTCCTTGCGGGCATGTTCGGCGATGGCGCGGCTCACCTCGGGGTCGTAGATCAGGCGCTGGATCATGTCGTAGCGGCGCGCCAGTTTGAACGGCTCGATGGGCCGCTCCAGCCGCGCGTTGAGGCGGGCGACGGCGCGCTCCATCCGGCGGCGAAAGAACCAGCGGACGGAGGGAAAGAGGAAATGCGATGCAAAGGTCACGCCCGCGAAGGCGATCAACAACAAGAGCGCCCAAAGGGGCATGTCGACCGTTTGTGTCATTGCGCCAGATAAGCAGGGAACGCGGGGGCGGTAAATGGGGGGCGCGTCATCCTCTGGCTCGACCAGAGGATCTCTTGGCCGGGAGATCCTCGGATCAAGTCCGAGGATGACGGGGGAGAGGCCGGAGACGCGGGACCGGCGCATATGCCGCGATGCAGCGAATTGACAGCGCCAGTTTGTTGCCGCTACATTGCGCGGAACGTAAGAAAATTGCGCAACCTGATTCACGAGGCCCGTACATGTCGCAGACGCAGAAAGATCGCCCCTGGCTCATCCGCACCTATGCGGGCCATTCGACGGCGCAGGCCTCGAACGCGCTCTATCGCTCGAACCTCGCGCGCGGGCAGACCGGCCTCTCGGTGGCCTTCGATCTGCCGACGCAAACCGGCTATGACAGCGATCACGTGCTCGCCAAGGGCGAGGTCGGCAAGGTCGGCGTGCCGGTCTGTCATCTGGGCGACATGCGCGCGCTTTTCGATCAGATCCCGCTCGATCAGATGAACACCTCGATGACGATCAACGCCACGGCGCCGTGGCTCTTGTCGCTCTATATCGCGGTGGCCGAGGAGCATGGCGCGGATACCACTGCCCTGCAAGGCACGGTGCAGAACGATCTGATCAAGGAGTACCTGTCGCGCGGCACATACATTTGCCCGCCCAAGCCGAGCCTGCGGATGATCGGAGACGTGGCCGAATACTGCTACAAGCATGTGCCCAAATGGAACCCGATGAATGTCTGTTCCTACCACCTGCAAGAGGCCGGCGCGACGCCCGAGCAGGAGCTGGCCTTTGCGCTGGCCACCGCAGTCGCGGTGCTGGACGAGTTGCAGCCGCGCGTGCCGGAGGAGGATTTTCCGATCCTTGCCGGGCGGATCTCGTTCTTTGTCAACGCAGGCATCCGCTTTGTCACCGAGATGTGCAAGATGCGCGCCTTCGTCGATCTGTGGGACGAGATTTTGCAGGCGCGTTACGGCGTCGAAGACCCCAAGTTCCGCCGCTTTCGCTATGGGGTGCAGGTCAATTCGCTTGGCCTGACGGAGCAGCAGCCCGAGAACAACGTCTACCGCATCCTGATCGAGATGCTGGCGGTGACGCTGTCGAAAAAGGCCCGCGCGCGGGCGGTTCAGCTTCCGGCCTGGAACGAGGCGCTTGGCCTGCCGCGTCCCTGGGACCAGCAATGGTCGATGCGGATGCAGCAGATCCTCGCCTATGAGACGGACCTTCTGGAATTCGACGACCTGTTCGAGGGCAACCCGGCGGTGGATGCCAAGGTCGAGGCGCTGAAAGACGGCGCGCGGCATGAGCTGGCCAATCTCGACAGCATGGGCGGCGCGGTCTCGGCCATCGAGTACATGAAATCGCGGCTCGTGGACAGCAACGCCGAACGCCTAGGCCGGATCGAGCGCAACGAGACCGTGGTCGTCGGCGTGAACAAGTGGCAGGAGGGCGAGCCCTCGCCGCTGCAGACCGAGGATGGCGGGATCATGGTGGTCGACCCGGCCGTCGAGGCAGACCAGATCGGACGGCTGGAGGAGTGGCGGCGCGCGCGCAACGCAGGCGCGGTCAAGGCGGCGCTTGCGGATTTGCGGGCGGCGGCAGAGGCCGGGGAGAATATCATGCCCGCCTCCATCGCGGCGGCGAAGGCGGGCGTGACGACGGGGGAATGGGCCGAGCAGATGCGCGCCATTCACGGCGAATATCGCGGGCCCACCGGCGTCTCACGCAGCCCGTCGAACATGACCGAGGGGCTGGATGAGATCCGCGATGCCGTGGACGCGGTCAGCGACACGCTCGGGCGGCGTCTGAAATTCCTCGTCGGCAAGCCGGGGCTCGACGGCCATTCCAACGGGGCAGAGCAGATCGCCTTCCGCGCGCGCGATTGCGGGATGGATATCGGCTATGAAGGAATCCGCCTGACGCCCGAGCAGATCGTCAATGCCGCGCAGGACGAGGGCGCGCATGTGGTGGGTCTGTCGATCCTGTCAGGCTCGCACATGCCGCTGATGGAGGAGCTGATGGAGCGGATGCGCAACGCAGGTCTCGGGCATGTGCCGGTGATCGTCGGCGGCATCATCCCGGAAGACGATGCCCGCCGATTGCGCGAAATGGGCGTGGCGCGGGTCTATACGCCAAAGGATTTCGAGCTGAACACGATCATGATGGATATCGTGACGCTCGCCGATCCGCGCGCGGTGGCGGCGGAATGATCCGCCACGTCCGTGCGCGTTACTCTTCGCGCACTTCCGTGATGCGGGCGATGATGCGCTGATTGAGCGCCTCATTCTCACCGGCGGCGTTTGCGATGGCGATATAGCTGTCGATATCCATATTCTCGACCTCGCCCACGGCGGCAAACGCGGCTTCGTTCGCCTCCTCGACAAGTTCCTTTTGCGCGGCCTCGTCTTCGGTGGACTCGATCTGCGGGGTGTACTCGTTGCGCACCTCCTCGATGGCGAGGATCGCCTCGACAAAGGCGTCGACCTGCGTGTCGGTCACGTCTTCGGCGGCGATTTCAGGCACATCTGTCGGTTGCGCCTGTTGCGCGGCGAGCGGGGTGGTGAAGGCGAGCGCGGCGGCGCCGAGCAGCGTTGCAAGCTTGGTTTTAAAGGTCAAATCGGTCTCCTGTTGACTGGTCTGATGTCCCGCAGCGGGCGCGGGACGCCTGCCGCAACGTGGGGAAGCGGCGGCGGGGTGGCAACCCGTTCGGCGGAAAAATGCCGGGAGCGCGCACGGATCGGCTCTGGTCTTGCCAGCCCGGGTCGCGCAAGATGGCGCGCGTCGATAATGCAGGAGAGAGCCCTTGGCGTTGACCATCCGCCCCATCGAGACCGGCGACAAGCCCGCCTGGGCGCCGCTCTGGCGGGCCTATCTGGACTTCTACGAGACAACCCTGCCCGAGGCCGTCTATGACGTGACCTTCGAGCGGCTGACCTCGCCCATGCATCCCGATCAGAACGGTCTGATCGCCGTGCAGGACGGGGGCGCGGTGGGGCTGGTGCATACCATCTATCATCCGCATAACTGGCGGGTGGAGAAGGTGTGTTACCTGCAGGATCTCTTTGCCGCCCCGGAGGTGCGCGGCATGGGCGTGGGGCGGGCGCTGATCGAAGCGGTCTATGCGCGCGCGGATGCCGATGGTTGCCCGTCGGTCTATTGGATGACGCAGGAGTTCAACCACACCGCGCGGCGGCTATATGACCGGATCGGGACGCTGACGCCTTTCATCAAGTACAGCCGGTAGCGGACGGGCCCTAGCCGCTGCCGATCAGTACGCCTGCGGCAAAGACCAGCGCGCCGCCCAGGACAACCTGAAACGCCGCGCGGAAGAACGGGGTTTCCATGTATTTGTTCTGAATCCAGGCAATTGCCCAAAGCTCGATGAAGACGACGACAAAGGCGATGATCGTGGCGGTCCAGAAATCGGGGATGAGATAGGGCAGGGCATGGCCCAACCCGCCCACGGTGGTCATCACGCCCGAGGAGAGGCCCCGCTTGAACGGGCTGCCGCGGCCCGAAAGCTCTCCGTCATCGCTGGCGGCCTCGGTGAAACCCATGGAAATGCCCGCCCCGATGCTGGCTGCCAGACCGACGAGAAAGGTGGTCCAGGTGTCCTGCGTGGCAAAGGCGGTGGCAAAGATCGGGGCCAGCGTCGAGACGGAGCCGTCCATCAGACCGGCGAGGCCCGGTTGCACCCATGTCAGCACGAACTGCCGCTTGGCGGTGCGATCCTCGACGTCGCGGGCGTCGCCGCCGAGATGCTCTTGCTGTAACTCCTCGGCGCGGGTCTGGTGGCCCGCCTCGGCGGCGGCGAGATCGCCCAACAGCTTGCGGGTGGCGGCGTCGCGGCTGTGCTGTGCCGCCTTGAGATAGAAGGCTTCGGCGTCGCGCTCCATCGCCTCGGCCTCGTCGCGGATACGCTCTATCCCGAGGTTTTCCACCAGCCAGATCGGGCGGCGTGCATAGAAGCCCGCCACGTGTTCGCGGCGAATCAGCGGGATCACCTCACCAAAGCGAGAGCGATGCAGTTCGATCAGGCGCTGGCGGTGGCCGTCCTCCTCACGCGCCATGCCGTCGAACATGGCGGCGCTGTCGGGGTAATCGGCGCGCAGCATCTCGGCATAGGAGCGGTAGATGCGCGCGTCGTCTTCCTCGGACGAGATCGCGAGGGCAAGGATTTCCTGCTCGGACAGGTCCCTGAAGCGGCGGCGGGAGGAGAAACCGGGAATCATGTTGGGCCTCGATTTAGAATAATTCTAATCTATGCCATGGGGGATGATATTCAACCGGGATTTGCCATGCGCGAAAAAGTGAACCGAGTTGTTTAGTTTTGTCTTGATAAGTGAACTAGACTGTTTAGATATAAACTGAACCGAGTAGTTCAATTATGGAGTTGACCATGAAACAAACCCTCACCGTCATCGCCCTGTCGCTGTCGTTTGTCGCGGCCCCCGCACTGGCCTTCAGCGTGAACACCAGCACGCTCACCCCGACATTGACCTATCCCGAGCCCGCACCGCAGCCGGTCACCAAGGATCAGGGCGGGATCGCCAAGTAAATCCCGCCGGGCCGCCGGTCAGGCGGCCCGCTCATCCGGCGCGAACGCGGATCTGCTTGCGAACCTCCGCCCGGCCCGACTACACTGACCGGACCTGTCTGGAGGGGTGGAATGTCGGCACCGGCCGCGGAAATCAAGAAAGGTCGCAAGTTCGATCAAGTGCTTGACGGGGCACGGCGCATCTTCATGCGGGATGGGTTCGAGGGCGCAAGCGTGGACGAGATCGCGCGTGAGGCGCAGGTCTCGAAGGCGACGCTCTACAGCTATTTCCCCGACAAGCGGCTGCTGTTTTCCGAGGTGGCGCGGATCGAATGCAACCGGCAGGCCGAAGAGGCGCTGGACGTGATCGGCAAGGGCGCGCCGATCGAGCATGTGCTGCACGAGGCGGCAAACCGGATCGTGCGGTTTTTCCTGTCGGATTTCGGTCAGCAGGTGTTTCGCATCTGCGTGTCGGAATCACACCGCTTTCCGGAGTTGGGCAAGCGGTTCTACGCCTCGGGTCCGGCGCTGGTGCGGGAGCGCATGAGCATGGTTCTGACGCCTTATGTCGAGGCGGGTGTGTTGCGGATCGAGGATATGGATCTGGCCGCCAACCAGTTCGGTGAGCTGTGCAAGGGTGATCTCTTCATCCGCTCGCTCTGCGGCATGTGCGGCGAAGTGCGCGAGGCCGATATCGAGCGCGTGGTGAATGGCGCGGTCGAGATGTTCCTGGCGCGCTACCGGGCCTGACCTTCGGGGCCGCGCCCGGTCATGTCCCCGGCGATCTTTTCGGCGATCATGACGGTGGGGGCGTTGGTGTTGCCGCCGATCAGGCGCGGCATGATCGAGGCGTCGACCACGCGCAGCCCCGCGATGCCGTGCACCCGGCCCTGACCATCGGTCACCGCCATGTCGCCCCGCCCCATCGCGCAGGTGCCTACAGGGTGATAGATCGTGTCGGCGCGGGCGCGGATGTCAGCCTCGAGCGCGCTATCGCTGCCGTCATGGGGATAGAGCCGCTGCTTGCGCCACGTGGCGAGCGGCGGGGCGCGCAGGATCTCGTCCATCCGTCGGGCACCGCGCTTGAGCAGGTCAAGGTCGCGCGGGTCGCTGAGGAAGGCGGGGTCGATCAGCGGTGCATCGCCTGCGCGCACCGAGCGTAGCGTCACGCGCCCCCGGCTGTGGGGCCGCAGCACGCAGACATGGCAGGAATAGCCGGGCCGGAAATGCAGCTTGCGCATGTGGTCATCGACCACGCCGATCACGAAATGCAATTGCAGATCGGGGCGGTCGAGACCCGGTTTCGAGCGCAGGAAAGCCCCCGCTTCGGCATAGGGGGTGGTGAAATGGCCCTGGCCCGTCTTGCGCCATGCAAGGCCCGCCCGCGCCATCCGCCACAGCCCTTTTGGAGCGAGGCTGATCACGTCGTCGTTGACCGAGTGTTCCAGCAGGGTGTAGTCGAGATGGTCCTGGAGGTTCTCGCCGACGCCGGGCAGGTCGTGGCGCGGCGTGATGCCATGGGCCCGCAATTCCTCTGCCGGGCCTATCCCTGAAAGTTTCAGGATATGCGGTGAGCCGAAGGCGCCGCTGCTGAGGATCACCTCGTGCGCGGCCTGCACCTCATGCATCTGGCCCTTGTGGTGATAGCGCAGGCCGGTGGCGCGGTTGCCGTCGAGAAGGATACGCTCGGCCATGGCGTTGCGGATCACGGTCAGGTTTGCGCGCCGCATGGCGGGAAAGAGATAGGCTGCCGCGACCGAGCAGCGCTCGCCGCGGTGGGGGCCGTCGAAATTCTGCGTCACCTGATAGAGGCCTGCCCCCTCCTGCCGGGGGCCGTTGAAATCGGCGTTGCGGGGGATTTGCACGCTTTCGCAGGCGACAATGAACGCCTCAGAGACGGCGCGCGGGGTGTTCTGGTCGGCCACCTGAAGCGGGCCGTCCTGCCCGTGCAGGTCATCCCCAAGGCGCGCGTTGCGTTCGGCCCGGCGGAACCACGGCAGCACGCTGTGCCAGTCCCAGCCGTCACAGCCCAGATCGGCCCATTCGTCGTAATCGCGAGGGTGACCGCGCGTGTAAAGCATGGCGTTGATCGCGCTCGACCCGCCAAGCGCGCGGCCGCGTGGCTGATAGCCGCGCCGTCCGTTGAGGCCCGGCTGCGGCACCGTCTTGAGCGCCCAGTTGTTGAGGCGGGGCCGCCCCGAGACCATCGCCGCGACGAGTGCGGGGGCGCGGATCAGGATGTCGCGGCCGGAGCCGCCCGCCTCGATCAGGCACACCGTGACCGATGGATCCTCGCTCAGCCGTGCCGCCAGAACGCACCCGGCAGAGCCGCCGCCGACGATGATGTAATCATAGCGCATGCGCCCGTCCTCCTGCGGCAGAGCCTATGCCGAAGACCCCAGAACGCAAAAGCCCGACGCAACGTCATGCGCCGGGCCTTTGTGGAGTGCAGCGACGCCGTCTTAGCCGGGGCTCATCCCGCGCAGCCGCTCGGACCGGCGGCGCAGCATTTCGAGCGTGGCGAGAAGGATGATCGAAATCGTCACCAGGATCGTTGCCACCGCAAGGATTGTCGGGCTGATCTGCTCGCGCAGGCCGGTGAACATCCGCCATGGCAGGGTCTGCTGATTGGCCGAGCCGACGAAGAGCACCACGACCACCTCATCAAAGGAGGTGATGAAGGCGAAGAGGCCGCCCGAAATCACGCCGGGCAGGATGAGCGGCATCTGCACCCGGAAGAATGTTGTCACCGGGTCCGCGCCCATATTGGCCGCCGCGCGCGTTAGCGAACGGTCAAAGCCAACCAGCGTGGCCGTCACGGTGATGATCACGAAGGGAATGCCAAGTGCCGCGTGCGCCAGAACGACGCCGAAATAGGTGCCCTGCAACCCGATCCGGCTATAGAAGAAATACATCCCCGCCGCCGAGATGATCAGTGGCACGATCATCGGCGAAATCAGGATCGCCATGATCGCGCGGCGGAACGGCACATGTTCGGAACTCAGCCCGATGGCGGCCAGCGTGCCGAAGCTGACCGACAGGAGCGTCGCCACCGGTGCGATGGCCAGCGAATTGCGCAGCGCCTGCTGCCAGCCGCTCGAGGTGAAGAAATCCTCGTAATGCTTGAGGCTGTAGCCTGCGGGATCGAAGCGCAGCATTTCCGGTGTGAAGGTAAAGAAGTTCTCTGCATTGAAGCTGAGCGGGATCACCACGAGAATTGGCGTGATCAGGAAGATGAAGATCGCACCGCAGATCACCTTGTACGAGAAACTCCACAGCACTTCGCCAGCCGTGAAATAGGGCGGCAGATTGGCCCGGTACCGGCCCTCGCCGATCCAGTAGATGAACCAGGAAAAGAACCAGCCGAAGAAGCCTCCAAGCACAACGCCGGGCGTGCCGGCGAGCAGAACACCGACCACGACGAAGAGCGCGATGATGCCCCAGCGCACGGGCTTTTCCCTGTCCTTTCCCAGAACCTCGAGCGCAAGGTAGCCAAGTGCTGCCAGCGCCAGCGCGCCAATGAGGATGCCCATCAGGGTCGAGCCATGGGCGGTGCCGACGAAGAGCCCGGCAAAGCCCCCTGCGGCCCCGATCATCGGCAGGGCGAAGGAGAGGGGTTTCTTTTCGATGGGTGTCAGTGTGAATACGCTCATGGCTCAGCCCCCCAGCTTCACGTTGTCGATGCCGACGATTCGGTCATAGGCCCAGTAGAGGATCAGGACCACCGCCAGCAGGATCGACCCGAGTGCCGCCGCAAGGCCCCAGTTGAGCGAGGTCGAGATGTGATAGGCGATCCGATTCGAGATAAACGTGCCGGTGGTGCCGCCGACGATTTCGGGCGTGATATAATAGCCGATCGACAGGATGAAGACGAGGATCGACCCGGCCCCGATGCCGGGGATGGATTGCGGGAAATAGACCCGCCAGAAGGCGGTGAACGGTGTTGCCCCGAGCGATTTGGCCGCGCGCAGATAGCTGGGCGGGATGGTCTGCATCACCGAATACATCGGCAGGATCATGAAGGGCAGAAGGATATGGGTCATCGCCACGATGGTGCCGAACTGGTTGTTGATCATCACCAGTCGGCCTTCATCCGCGACAAGCCCCAGCCAGACCAACACGTCGTTGATGACGCCCTGCTGTTGCAGCATGATTTTCCAGGCACTGGTGCGTACCAAAAGCGACGTCCAGAACGGCAGCAGCACGAGTATCATAAGCAGGTTGGCCTTGCTCGCGGGCAGGTTCGCAAGGAGCCATGCAACCGGATATCCAAGCGCGATACAGCTGAGGGTGATGACCATGGACATGAACATCGTGCGCTTGAAGAGGATGCCATAGATGCGCTCGTCCTCGCTGCGCAGGGCGATGCCCTCGGTGGTCTTTTCCATGTCCACCGCATTGAGGAAATAGCCGGTGGTGTAGGGCGGCGAATAGGTCTTGATCACCTCCCAGAATTCGATGCGGTTCCAGTCCTTGTTGGACTCGATGAAGGCGGATTGCATGTCGACCTGCGGCAGGTCGGCCGCGGCAGCCTGGCTCAGCAGATCCGCGCCGGGACCGTCGTAATTGGCCAGCGCCGCCGCCGTGCCCGGGTCTTCGAGATCAATCGCGAGCGCGGCATAGACCGCCTCCCACGGCTCTTCCTCGGCGACGACATCCTCATCCACGAAATGGGTGAAGGCGGCAAAGGCGGCATAGGCGCGCGCGGTGTTGGGCAGGATATCGGAAATCGCGGCGCCCGGGACAAAGCCCACATCGCCGCTATAGGTGTCGGTTTCGAGTTGCTCCAAGCGACCGATCTGATTGGACAGCAGGCGCTTGTTGCCCTCGGCACCGTCGCCGCCCGACATCATGTCATACCAGAATTGCGCCTCTTCGAATTCGGGGCTGATCTCTTCGAGCGCGTCCTGAAACACCTCGCCCATGTCATCCACGTCACGGCCCGAGGTGCGAAAGAGCGATGACACGCCGCTTTCCTCGTAGTTCAGGCGGCTGCCCAGCCGGGTATGCTCCTTGGCCTCGGAGGCCAGGAACAGATCGAAAAACATGGCGCGGAAGACCTGCTCGTCCGGCAGGCCTTCGCCGTCCCAATCGCGCAGTTCCTCGACCGTCATCGGCACGGTGTTGCCGACGATCTGGTTCTCGACCGATCGAAAGAGCATGTCCGCGATGGGGGCGATGAAGGCCACCAGCACGAAGATCAGCAAGGGTGCGATCAAGGCAAGCGCCCGCAGTTTCTGCGCGCGCAGGGCGCGTCTCAGGCTGCGTTTCAGCGGTGTGCCATCTGCGGCAAGCACCGGGCCGGTGTCAGTGGTATCGCTCATGTCATCCCCGTCGGACAAATCTGGTTATTGAACCCTGGGTCTTGTGCCCGGTGATCAGGAGTGGAGGGGGCCGCGTGGGCCCCCTCTGGATCGTGTCGCCACGCTTATTGCGCGAGCCATGCCTGGAACTTGGCGTCCAGATCGTCGCGGTTATCCGCCCACCATTCGTAGTCGTAGATGTGGGGGTTGGTCGCGTTGGCCGGGTCGGTCGGCATATGCGGGGCCATCTCGATGCCCAGTTCCGCATGCTTGCCCACCAGCGGCGCCGAAGAGCTGCGCGCCGGGCCGTAGGAGATATACGCGGCCTGATCGGCGAGACGCTGCGTGTCGGTCGCGAACTTCAGGAAGTCCATGACGCGGGCCAGACGGTCCTCAGGGAGACCTGCGGGAACCACCCAGCCGTCAAGATCGAAGGACTGCATGTCCCACATCATGCCGATCGGCTGATCCTGCTCGGCGATGGCCGAGAACAGACGCCCGTTATAGGTCGAACCCATGAAGACCTCGCCATCGGCCAGAAGCTGCGGGGTTTCCGCACCGGCCGACCACCAGACCACCTGATCCTTGATCGTGTCGAGCTTGGCGAGCGCGCGGTCGACGCCCTCGTCGGTGCCCAGAACGTCATAGATCTCGTCCTTGGCGACGCCATCGCAATAGAGCGCCCATTCCATGTTGTCGATCGGACGCTTCTGCAGCGCGCGCTTGCCCGGATAGGTTTCCAGGTCAAACACGTCACAGACGCTGTCGGGCGCATCGACGCCTTCGGGCACCATGTCGGTGCGGTAGCCGAAGGTGGTCGAATAGACGATCTGCGGCACGAAGCAGTCGCTGACGATCAGGTCGCCGAAGTCGTCGCTGGCCGAGGTGCCATCGGGGGCTTCGGCCAGAACCTCGTCGTGATCGAGCTCCATCGCGAGGCCCTCGTCACACAGGCGCATCGCGTCCGAGGCCACCGCATCGACCAGATCCCAGGTGACGTTGCCGGCCTCGGTCATGGCGCGCATCTTGGCCACGGCCTCGGCCGAGCTTTCGTCCCAGGTGACGCTGACGCCGGGATTGGCCGCCAGGTAGGGCTCGACATAGGCTTTCTGCTGGCTTGCCTGATAGGCACCGCCCCAGGACACGAGCGTCATGCTGTCGGCCATCTCCTGCGCGGTTGCGGATGCGCCGGCAGCAACGGTCAGAGCCGTCGTCGCAAGCAGGGTTTTCGTGAGTTTCATGAACATACTCCCAGTTTTTTAGTCCCGTTCTTGGTGAATGGGCCCCGTGTCACGGGTGGAAACATCCGGGGCCTCTCTCAACCCGCGCCGACACCGAATGTCGACACGAATATTTCTGATGCCCTATGTCGCGTCGAGCGCGCGGCAATCCTCGGGCAGCCAGCCGATCTCGATCTGCTCGCCGGGTTGCAGGCGGCGCTGATCGGGGGCGTTGCGTGTCTTGATGATGAACTCATCCGTGCCCGCGACCCGGAGCCGCGTGCGGAAGATGTCACCCATATAGATGAACTCGACCACCTCGGCCTTGAGCGTGTGGGCATCCGGGCTGAGGCGTTCGCGGTTGAACTCCACCCGCTCGGGGCGGATCGAGATCAGCGTGCGGTCGCCCGGCTTTTGGACGTTCACCGGCTTGGCGTCGATCAGCCCGCCATCGTCGAGCTGCACGAGCGCAAGCCCGTTCTTGATTTCCTTGACGGTGCCTTCGAGCGTGTTGTTCTCGCCGATGAACTGCGCGACAAAGCTGTTCTGCGGGCTCTCGTACAGCTCGTCGGGCGGCGCGATCTGCTGGATCTTGCCATCGTTGAACACCGCGACCCGGTCCGACATGGTCAGCGCCTCGGTCTGGTCATGGGTCACGTAAACCGTCGTGATCCCAAGGTTATGCGCCAGATGGGTGATCTCGAACTGCATCTTTTCGCGCAACTGCTTGTCGAGTGCGCCGAGCGGCTCGTCCATCAGCACCAGCTCCGGCTCGAACACCAGCGCGCGCGCCAGCGCCACGCGTTGCTGCTGGCCGCCCGAGAGCTGCGCCGGGCGGCGCCCGCCGAATGCGCCCATCTCGACCATCTCCAGTGCCCGCTTGACCTTGGCCTCGCGATCGGACTTGCCGATCTTGCGCACCTCGAGCGGAAAGCTGAGGTTCTCGGCGATCGTCATGTGGGGGAAAAGCGCATAGTTCTGAAACACCATGCCGATGCCGCGCTTGTGCGGCGGGATGTTGTTGATGCTCACCCCGTCGAGCTTGATCTCGCCATGGGTGGCGGTCTCAAACCCGGCAAGCATCATCAGGCAGGTGGTCTTGCCGGAGCCCGACGGCCCGAGCATGGTCAGAAACTCGCCCTTGGGCATCGAGAGGTTGAGGTCTTTCACGACAAGCGTTTCGCCGTCGTAACTCTTCTGCACGCGTTCAAATGCAACGAACGCGTCGTTGTGTCCGGTCTCGGCCAATGCAGGCTCCCTGTTGTTTATGTGTCGTGAATTTTTCCACGTTCGGCAAAGACTAAAACGCCAAATTTCCAGTGATGCAAGTGAACAGCGACCCTTTTTGGAAGATTCCCGGCATCACAGGTCAAATTGACTGCAAGATCGTCAGATTCAGTCGAATGTCCTTCACTTTCACGCATCAGAAAGGGCCGCCGGAATGATCTCCGACGGCCCGATGACGGGGTTTGTGTCTTATCCGAGAACGGATTTGACGGCCTTGGCGGTCTTATCCACCACCTCGTCGGCCTCTGCCTTGGTCAGGCAGAAGGGCGGGGCGAATCCCAGGATATCGCCCTGCGGCATGGCCCGCGCGATCACGTGATCGGCAGCGAGCGCGGCAGAAATCTGCGGCCCGACCTTGTCGGCGGCGTCAAAGAAAGTGCGGCTGTCGCGGTCCTTGACGAATTCCACCGCGCAAAGCATGCCCTCGCCGCGCACCTCGCCGACATTGGGATGATGCCCGACCGCCTCGGTCATGGTGCGGTTGAGATAGCCGCCGACCTCGCGGTTATTGGCGATGAGGTTCAGGTCATCGAGCAGCTTGAGGTTCGCGACCCCCGCCGCCGCACCGATGGGATGCGCCGAATAGGTCCAGCCGTGGCCGATGGGGCCGTTCTCGTCGGTGCCCTGCTCCAGCACCTTCCACATCTTGTCACTGACAATGCTGCCCGAGAGCGGCGCATAGGCCGAGGTCAACCCCTTGGCGATGGTGATGAGATCGGGCTTGAGCCCGTAATGCTCCGAGCCGAACATGGTGCCGAGACGACCGAAGCCGGTCACCACCTCGTCGGCGATGAGCAGGATGTCGTGCTTTTCCAGGATCGGCTGGATCGCCGCCCAATACCCGGCGGGCGGTGGCACGATGCCGCCGGTGCCCAGAACCGGCTCGCCGATGAAGGCGGCGATGGTATCGGCTCCTTCGCGCGCGATCAGCCCCTCAAGCTCTGCCGCGCAATGGGCGACGAACTGGTCCTCGGTCATGTTCACATCGTCGCGGCGATAATAGTAGGGGGCCGTCGTGTGGACCACCTGGGCGAGCGGCAGGTCAAATTTCTGATGAAAGAGGTGCAGCCCCGTTAGCGAGCCGGTCATCAGGCCAGAGCCATGATAGCCGCGCCAGCGCGAGATGATCTTCTTCTTTTCGGGGCGGCCGAGGATGTTGTTGTAATACCAGATCAGCTTGATGTTGGTCTCGTTGGCGTCCGACCCCGACATGCCGAAATAGACCTTGGACATGTGATCGGGTGCGCGGTCGAGGATCATCTTCGAGAGCGTGATCGACGCCTCGGTGCCGTGACCGACATAAGCATGATAATAGGCCAGTTCGCGCGCCTGATCGGCAATCGCCTCGGCGATCTCCTGACGGCCATAGCCGACGTTGACACAGTAAAGCCCGGCAAAGGCATCGAGCAGCTTGACGCCATCGCGATCCTCGATGTGACAGCCGCTTGCCGTGCGGATCACCCGGTTCGGGGCCTCGCCGCGCGCGAATTGCGCGAGATGCGTCGAGGGGTGGAAGAAGTTTTCGCGGTCCCATTGATCGAGTTGGTCATTGCGCAACATTATGTTTCCTTTCGTTTGTCCCGAGACCCGGAATTTTTCAAAAATTCCGGGTCGAAATCTTTTCAAGATTTCGTCTACTCACGCCCAATCGCGGCAGACATACTTGATCTCCATGAATTCCTCCATGCCGCGCCTTGCCCCTTCGCGGCCCAGCCCCGACTGCTTGACCCCGCCAAAGGGAATGGGCGCGCCGGTGACCTTGGTGCGGTTCACGGCCACCATGCCGAATTGCAGCGCCCGCGTCATCCGGTAGATGCGGCGCGGGTCGTGGCTGTGCAGATAGGCAATCAGGCCGAATTCCGTGGCGTTGGCGCGGCGCACCACCTCATCCTCGGTGTCGAACGGCGTGATCGCCGCCACCGGGCCAAAGGTCTCGTCGCACATGATCGCCGCCGTATCCGGCACATCGGTCAGCACCGTGGGCTGATAGAAGAGCGGTCCGAGATCGTCGCGCTTGCCGCCGCAGGCCAGTTTCGCGCCGTGTTTGAGGGCGTCGGCCACGTGCTCTTCCTGCTTCTGCACCGCCTTCTCGTTCATCAGCGGGCCGATATCGGGGTCATCCATGCCGCGCCCGAGGGTCAGTTTCTGCGTCTCCTCGGTGAAGCGTCGACAGAATTCGTCATAGATCGCGCGCTCCACGTAGATGCGGTTGGCGCCGAGGCAGTCTTGCCCGGAGGTGGCGAATTTGGCCTTGATCGATTCCTCGACGGCAGTGTCCAGATCGGCGTTCCTGAACACGATCACCGGGGCGTGGCCGCCCAGTTCCAGCACCAGTTTCTTCACGGTGCCTGCGCATTGGCGATAGAGCAACTGCCCGATATTGGTCGAGCCGGTGAAGCTGAGCGCGCGCACGCGGGTGTCGCTTGTCCAGGGCTCGACCACGGTCGCGGCGCGGCCCGTGACCACGTTGAAGACGCCCGCCGGGATGCCCGCGCGTTCGGCCAGTTCCGCAAGGGCCAGCGCCGAATACGGTGTTTCTCCGCTCGGATGCGCCACCACGGTGCAGCCTGCCGCCATCGCCGCCGCCGCCTTGCGCGTGAGCATCGCGGCGGGGAAATTCCACGGGGTGATGAGGGCGGCGACCCCCATCGGCTCGAGCCACAATTCGACCTCGGCATCGGGCAGGTGGCTGGTCACGCCCTCGATATTGGGGCGTTTGGATTCCTCGGCGTAATATTCCACGAAACTCGCCGCATAGTCGATCTCGCCGCGTGCTTCCGACAGGGGCTTGCCCTGTTCCAGCACCATGATCCGCGCCAGATCCTCCTTGTGCTCGATCATCAGGTCGAACCAGCGGCGCAGGATGGCAGAGCGGTCCTGCGGCAGGGTCATCGCCCAATCGTCGAACGCATCTTGCGCGGCATCGACCGCCAGCCGCGCCTGATCGGCGCTGAGGCTGGCCACGTCGCCAAGCGCCGCCCCGTCGCCGGGATTGCGCACGGCGATGGTCTCACCGTCCTCGCCGGCCACCCATTTGCCGCCCAGATAGGCGAAGTTGCGCACGAGGCGCGTGTCGGTGATCCCGTTGCGGGTCCAGATTGCTGAATCAGACATTTGGCCCTCCTTTCACACAGAAGAATAGACTGTGTGCGCAGAGGCTGGGGCTGACATTGCGGTCGGTTGAAGATTTTTCTGGCGAAAAATCTTATTTTCAAAGACGATTCATCTGAAAAACATCTCCAACGGGGGCAGGCGCGGGGATTTGACCGGCTTGGTCACGATATAGGTGAAATAGCGCGCCAGTCCGATCCGGGCCTCGAGCATCTGGTCGATCAGCCGCTGATAGGCGTCGATGTCGCGGGTCACGATCTGCATCAGGTAGTCGAACCCGCCGCCCAGCGCCCAACAGGCCGTCACCTCGCCGTAATGCTGCACGCTGTCCTCGAAGGCGCGGAAAGACGCTGGCGTGTGGTCGGCCAGTTCGACAGCGACAAAGACCGTTACATGTGGCCCCAGCTTTTTCAGGCTGATGCGGGCATTATAGCCCTCGATCAGCCCCGCCTCTTCCAGCCGTTTCAACCGCTCCCAGCAGGGGCTGGCCGAAAGGCCGACGCGGCTGGCCAGTTGCGCCTTGGTGATGCGCCCCTCATCGGCCAGCACCCGCAGGATATCAAGGTCGCGCGCGTCGAGCCTCATGTATGGATCACCGTGCCCACGTCGCGGCCCGCAAGCTTAGCCATGACATGGGTGGCGATCGCCGTGTCCTGCGCGCCGGTGCCGGTGAGGTCGCAGATCGTCACCTCAGCGGCGGCGCGCCGCCCGCGCGCGCGGCCCCGGATGACGTCGCCCAGTTCCACAGGGCTATCCTCGGCCCAGAGCCCGGCCTCGAGCGCGGCGCGCAATTCGCCCAGGGATTGCGCCTGCGGGGCGCGATCGGCGACGTAGAGATCGGCCTGCACCAGCGCCTGCGGGTCGATCTCGTTCTTGCCCGCCTGATCCGATCCCATCGCAGTGATGTGCAATTTGGGGTGCAGCCACTCGGCCTTGATCACCGGTTCCCTGGCGGGGGTGGTGGTGATCACCAATTGGCTCTCGCGCACCAGATCGGCGGGGGTATCGACGACTTGAATATCGCAATTCAGGTCCGACAGATCACCGGCGCAAGCATGCGCCTTTTCGGCGTCCCGCCCCCAGATCAGCAGCCGCTCAAAGGGTCGCACCAGATAGGCCGCCCGTGCCTGAAGCCGGGCCTGCACGCCGGTGCCGATCACGCCCGCCGTCTGCACCGTCTCGGGGGCAAGATATTGCGCCGCAACAGCCCCCGCCGCCGCAGTCCGCAGGTCGGTCAGGTAGCCATTGTCGAGAAACACCGCCTCGACCAGCCCGGTTTTGGCGGAGAACAGGATCATCAGCCCGTTGAGGCTGGGCAGGCCCAGTTTGGGATTGTCGAAAAAGCCGGGGCTGACCTTGATGGCGAACCCGTCGAACCCCGGGATATAGGCGGTCTTCACATCGACCTCGCCATGCGCCTGCGCCAACTCCATCGACATCACGGGGGGCATCACCACCCCACCATCCGAGAGCGCGCCGAACGCCTGTTCGATCACCTTCACGGTATCGAGATCAAGCCCCACAGCGGCGCGCAATTCCGCCTCGGTCACGATCCGGATGTCATGTGCCATATGCTTTGCCCTCGATCACGGTGTCGCCCAGCTTCACGTCCTGCCCGGTGACGATCCGGGTGAACATCTCCATATCCAGATTGCGGCCGGTGATGATGGTGGCGGTCGGTCCCGTGACACTCACCTTGCCCGACAGCACCGCCGCCAGCCCCACCACGCAGGCCCCCTCGGCCACGATCCGATCCTCGTAATAGAGCACCTGCATCGCGTGGTAGATTTCCTGTTCCGTCACCAGCACCACCTCGTCCAGCAGATCGCGGCACATCGGAAAGCTCAGCCGGTTCTGCATGCCGATGCCACCGCCGAGGCTGTCGGCGAGGCTCGCCACTTCCTCGACCTCGACGGGGTGACCGGCGCGCAGGCTCTCGTGCATCGCGGCGCCGCGGTCCATGCTGATCCCAACCACGCGGAGCGACGGCTTGATCGCCTTTGCGGCCATCGCCACGCCGGCGGCCAGCCCGCCGCCCGACAGCGGCACCAGAAGCACCTCAAGATCAGGCCGCGCCGCCATGATCTCGAGCCCGATGGTGCCCTGACCCGCGATCACCAGCGGGTCGTCGAAGGGCGAGATTTCGGTCAACCCCTCTTCGCGCACCAGCCGTTCGGCCTCGGCCTGCGCGGCGTCCTGACTGCGCCCGATGATGCAGACCTCGGCCCCCAGCGCGCGGATGCCGTCGACCTTGGCCTGCGGCACCAGTTCGGACATGCAGATGACGGCCCGAATGCCCCTCTCGCGCGCCGCATAGGCCACGCCGCGCCCGTGATTGCCGGTGGAGCAGCAGGTGACGCCTGCGGCCTCGCGCACCCCCGCCACGGCATTCAATGCCCCGCGCAGCTTGAACGCGCCGATGGGTTGCATGTTCTCCAGCTTGAGCAGGAACTCATGGCCTGCCACGCCGCTCATATGGGGCGACGGCACCAGCGGTGTGGCGTCGGCCACACCGGCGATCACCTTTGCCGCAGCAAGAACATCGGCCAGTACCGGGCGCATCGCTGTCTCCTTCTTGCACGCTTTGCGCAATCTGCGCGCGGAGCAGCCTATCGTCAACTCCGCGTCATTGCGCGGCCTGAAAACGACATCATGTGGCGCATTTCTTGGGGCAGGACGCCCGGAAATCCCCTAGCCGGGCCTGATATCCAACCCACAGGCCCTGAAATGATCGAAAAAGACCTTCCCTTCTCCGACCAGGAGTATCAGCGTCGCCTCGAGAAAATCCGCGTCGCGATGGCGGCGCGCGATCTCGACGCGATCTTCGTCACCGACCCGTCGAACCAGCACTGGATCACCGGCTATGACGGCTGGTCCTTCTATGTGCATCAGGGTGTGCTGGTGTTTCCAGATGCCGATCCGATCTGGTGGGGCCGCAATCAGGATGCCAATGGCGGCGTGCGCACGGTCTGGATGACCGATGACCGGGTGATCGGTTATGCCGACAACTATGTCCAATCCTTCGAACGCCATCCGATGCAGGATCTGGCCGAACGTCTGACCGGCATGGGGCTGGCAGACAAGCGGATCGGCGTCGAGATGGACAACTACTATTTCTCCGCCAAGGCCATGCAGACCCTGCGCGAGGAACTGCCTGGGGCGACGTTCCTCGATGTGACGAGCCTTGTGAACTGGCAGCGCGGCGTGAAATCCGATGAGGAACTGGCCTTCATTCGCAAGGCGGCGCTCATCTCGGAAAAGATCACCGATGGCCTCTTCGAGCGGGTCGAGCCGGGTATCCCGAAGAACGAGATCGTGGCCGAGATCTTTCGCGACGCCATCCGTGGCGTTGACGGCGCGTGGGGGGATTATCCGGCGATCGTCCCGCTGTTGCCCTCGGGCAGTGACGCCGCCGCGCCGCATCTGACATGGAACGGGCGCGAATTTGCGACCGGCGAGGCAACCTTCTTCGAGATTTCAGGCTGCTACCGCCGCTATCACGCGCCGCTCTGCCGGACGCTGTTCCTCGGCAAGCCGCCGCAATTCCTGCTCGACGCGGAAAAGGCGCTGGTTGAGGGGCTGGAGGCGGGTCTTGAGGCTGCAAAGGCCGGTAATCGCGCCTGTGATGTGGCCAATGCGCTGGCCGCGCCGCTGGAACGCGCGGGCATCGAGCGCGGCGCGCGCTGCGGCTATCCCATCGGGCTCAGCTATCCGCCGGACTGGGGCGAGCGCACCATCAGCTTGCGCGCCGAGGACGAGAGCGTGCTGGAGCCGGGCATGACCTTTCACTTCATGCCGGGGCTGTGGATGTCCGACTGGGGGCTGGAGATCACCGAGTCGATCCTCATCAAGGAGAGCGGACCGGCTGAAACCTTCTGCAACCGCCCTCGCAAGATGTATGTGAAAGACTGAGGCCCCGGCTTCATTGTTCCGGAAATACTCCGGGGAGTGTGAGGGGCTGGCCCCTCACGCCGCAGCCTGCATCAGCCCGTCGGTCCGGATCTGGCGCTCGGCCTCGTCGAGCGACCACCAGGCGCGCTCGATCAGCGTGTCGATCTCGGATTTCGTGATCACCAGCGGCGGCGAGATGATCATCCGGTCGCCGACATGGCGCATCACCAGATTGTTGGCAAAGCAGCGCTCGCGGCAGATATATCCGGCGGTGCCCGGGTCGGAGGCGAATTTGGCACGGCTTTGCTTGTGCGGGGTGAGCGCGATGGAGCCCATCATGCCGACGATTCGCGCCTCGCCTACAAGCGGGTGTTCGGCAAGGCCGCGCCATTTTTCCTGCAGGTAGGGACCGGTGTCGTTCGCCACGCGCTCGACGATCTTTTCCTCTTCGAGGATGCGCAGGTTTTCCAGTGCCACGGCGCAGGAGACGGGGTGCCCGGAATAGGTGTAGCCGTGGTTGAACTCGCAGGCGTTCATCACCTGCGCCACCTTGTCCGAGACGATCGAGCCGCCGATGGGGGCGTAGCCGGAGGAGAGCCCCTTGGCGATGGTCATGATGTCGGGGCGGATATTGTAGGTCTGGCTGCCGAACCAGTTGCCGGTGCGACCGAATCCACAAATCACCTCGTCGGCGATCAGCAGGATGCCGTATTTGTCGCAAATCCGCTGGATTTCCGGCCAGTAGCTGTCGGGCGGCACGATCACGCCGCCCGCGCCCTGCACCGGCTCGGCGATGAAGGCGGCGACGCGGTGCGCGCCGAGCTCCTCGATCTTGGCCTCAAGCTGGCGGGCGCGTTCCAGACCGAACTCCTCGGGGTCGGTGTCGCCGCCTTCGGCGTACCAGTTGGGCTGGTCGATATGGTGAATGTCGGGAATCGGCATGCCGCCCTGCGCGTGCATGCCGGTCATGCCACCAAGGCTGCCGCTGCCGACCGAGGAGCCGTGATAGGCGTTCTTGCGGCTGATGATCACGGTGCGCTCGGGCTCGCCCATCTGTGCCCAATAGGTGCGCACCATGCGGATATTGGTGTCATTCGCCTCGGAGCCCGACCCGGCGTAGAAGACATGGTTGAGATCCCCCGGCGCCAGTTCTGCCAGCTTGGCCGAGAGCGCGATGACGGGCACGTGGCTGGTCTGGAAGAAGGTGTTGTAATAGGGCAGTTCACGCATCTGACGGGCGGCTACATCGGCCAGTTCCTCGCGCCCGTAGCCGATATTGACGCACCAGAGGCCGCCCATGGCGTCGAGGATCTCGTTGCCCTCGCTGTCGGTCAGGGTGACGCCACGGGCGCGGGTGATGATTCGCGCGCCCTTCTTTCCAAGCTCGTTGCCATGGGTGAAGGGATGCATGTGATGCGCGCTATCCAGCGCCTGAAGCTCGGCCGTGGGCATGTGGTTGGTGATCGTGTTCATGGCAATACCTCTCGCGAAAGACGGGCCCGACGCAGATGTGCGGGCGTTTCCCCAAGAATATGATCAAATTATCCGGTGTCAATCGAATCAGTCCGCGCGGCCCTGCGGCGCGATCGACTGGCGCACCTGCTCCATTCCCTGGGTCACATCCTCGCGGATTGCGCGCGCGGCGGCCTCGGCATCGCCCGCATGCATCGCGGCAAGCATATCCTTGTGTTTGTCCGGCAGATTCTGCGTTCCCATGCGCCCGCAGACCACCCGCAGCGAGGGGCCGAATCGCAGCCACAGCCCATCCGCCACATCGGCGAGGATCGGCGCGCCCGCCAACTCGTAGATCCGTTTGTGAAAGCGGTAGTTCAGTTCGAGATAGGCGCGCAGATCGCCCTGGGCGATGGCCTGATCCAGCTTGGTGTCGAGCGCGGTCAGGCGGGTCAGGTCCTCGACCGTGGACCGCTCGGTGGCGCGCGCGGTCAGATGAGGGTCAAGCCATTGGCGAGCAACAATCAATTCGCTGATATTGTCCGGCGTCAGGCAGGGGACGCTGACCCGTCTGTTGCCCTGGAATTCCAGCGCGCCGCCCGCGATGAGGCGGCGGATCGCCTCGCGCACCGGGGTCATGCCCGCGCCAAGCCGCTCGCTCAGCCCCTGAATGGTCACCGCCTGACCGGGTGCCAGATCGCCGAACAGCACCAGCGCGCGCAATTGCCGATAGATCAACTCATGTGCCGGCAGGCGCGAGTCGGGGGCAACGTCGTTGTTCAATTTCTGTGCGGTCTTGGGCATTGAGGGGCATCCCGATCACGGCGTTCAATCTCTGACCTTGCGAGTTTAGCGGCTGCATGAAAACATTACCATATTGCCATGCGCGGTATTTTTTGATCAAATCCGTGCCAAGGCAGAGAACATGCCGAAACCAACGGGAGAACATGATGCGACATCTGATGCTGACCACCACCGCCACGCTCGCGCTCGGGGCGTTTGCCGCGCAGGCCGAGGAGGTGCGGGTCTATAACTGGTCCGATTACATCGACGAGGACCTGCTGACGCAGTTCGAAGAGGAAACCGGCCTCGACCTGATCTATGACGTGTTCGACAGCAACGAGGTTCTGGAGACCAAGATGCTGGCCGGTGGGTCGGGCTATGACGTCGTGGTGCCCTCGGGCACCTTCCTGCAGCGCCAGATCCAGGCAGGCGCCTTCCAGAAGCTCGACAAGTCGAAGCTGCCCAATCTCGACAACATGTGGGACGTGGTCAGCAACCGGACCGAGCAATACGACCCCGAGAACGCCTATTCGATCAACTACATGTGGGGCACCACGGGGATCGGTGCGAATGTCGGCAAGGTGAAGGAACTGCTCGGCGAGGATGCGCCGCTCGACAGTCTCGAGCTGGTGCTCAACCCGGAGAACATGGAAAAGCTGGCCGAATGCGGCGTGCATTTCCTCGATGCGCCCGCCGAGATGATCCCGATGGCGCTCAAGTATATCGGCGAGGATCCCGACAGCCACGACCCGGACGTGATCGCCAAGGTCGAGCCGGTGCTGATGGCCGTGCGCCCCTATATCCAGAAGTTCCACAGCTCGGAATACATCAACGCGCTGGCCAATGGCGATATCTGCGTGGCTGTGGGCTGGTCGGGTGATATCCTTCAGGCGCGCGATCGCGCGGCAGAGGCCGATAACGGCGTCGAGATCGTCTATAACGCGCCCAAGGAAGGCGCGCAGATGTGGTTCGACCAGATGGCGATTCCGGTCGATGCGCCCAATCCCGACGGCGCGCATACCTTCCTGAATTTCATCATGGATGCCAAGAACATGGCCGCCGCGTCGAACTATGTCTATTACGCCAACGGCAACAAGGCGAGCCAGGAATATCTGGTCGAGGACGTAATCGGCGACCCGGCGATCTATCCGTCGCAGGAGGCGCTTGATAACCTCTTTACCACGACGCCCTACCCGGCGAAGGTGCAGCGGGTGGTGACCCGTTTGTGGACCAAGATCAAGTCCGGCACCTGATCGGACGGCATGACCGACCCGCGCGGGGCCAGCCCTTGCGCGGGTTTTCTCAATCCAGCCGGGGACAGGCATGTCACAAACCGTATTCGCGCCGTGGAACGATCCGAACGCCAAGCCGCTGATTCAATTCAAGAACGTCACCAAGCGGTTCGGCGAGTTCGTAGCGATCGACAATCAGAGCTTTGACATCTACGAAAAGGAGTTCTTCGCGCTGCTTGGCCCGTCGGGCTGTGGCAAGACGACGATGATGCGCATGCTCGCGGGGTTCGAGACACCGACCGAGGGCACGATCCTTCTGGGAGGGCAGGACATGGCGCCGATTCCGCCCAACAAGCGGGCGGTGAACATGATGTTCCAGTCCTATGCGCTGTTCCCGCATCTGTCGGTCTGGGAGAATATTGCCTTTGGACTGAAGCGCGACGGCAAATCGAAGGACGAGATCGCGGCGCGGGTGGAGGAGATGCTCAAGCTGACGCGGCTGGAGCAATTCGCGCGGCGCAAGCCGCACCAGATTTCCGGCGGACAGCGGCAGCGGGTGGCGCTGGCGCGCAGTCTGGCCAAGGCCCCGAAGCTGTTGTTGCTCGATGAGCCGATGGGTGCGCTCGACGCCAAGCTGCGGCAGGCGACGCAGTTCGAGTTGATGGATATTCAGGAAAAGACCGGCACGACATTTGTCATCGTCACCCATGATCAGGAAGAGGCGATGACGGTGGCGAGCCGTGTCGCGGTGATGGATACCGGCAAGATCATTCAGGCCGATACGCCGCAGGTGATCTACGAGGCCCCGGCGTCGCGCTATGTTGCGGATTTCATCGGCGATGTGAACCTGATCGACGGGGTAGCCGAGGTGCGGGGCGGTGCCGCTGCCGCCGCGCCCGCAGAGCCGGAGGCGGCCAAGCAGGCAGAGCCGGAGGCCCCCGCCGCAGCATCTGAACGCCGCGTGCCGCAACCCAACGCGCGTGGCAAGTGGCTGCATGACAAGCTGTTCAAATACATTCTCGGCCCGCGCGAGGATGCCCCCAAGCAACTGCCGCCGCCGACAGCCGAGGAGAGCAAGGCCGCCGCCGCGGCTGTGCCGCTGCCCGAGGCCGTTGCGCCCGGCGGGATCACCATTCACTGGGCCGAAGGCCAGCCTCCGCTTATTGTCAGCAATGGTGATCCGGCGCTGGCCGGGCAGCGCGTGACGCTGGCGCTGCGGCCCGAGAAACTGGGGATCTCCAAGGACCGGCCGGAGGCGGCCAACGCCCTCAAGGGCAAGGTGATCGACATTGCATATCTGGGTAACCTGTCGACCTATCATGTCGAACTGGCCAATGGCACGATGGTCAAGGCACAGTTGGCCAATACCCGCCGTGTCGCGCAGCGTGACATCACCTGGGACGACGAGGTCTGGATCAGTTTCCGCGAGACCGCCGGCGTGGTGCTGAGCGAATGAGGCGCGCGGCCCTCATCCTTATGCCCTATCTGTGGCTGCTGGCGCTGTTTCTGGTGCCGTTCGTCATCGTGCTCAAGATATCCCTGTCGGATATCGCGCTGGCGATTCCGCCCTATACGCCGACGCTCGATTTCTCGGAGGGATGGCGGGGTATCCGCGATTTCTTCGCCGGGCTCGATTTCGAGAATTTCGTGTTCCTCACCACCGACGATCTTTACTGGAAAGCCTATCTCTCGTCGCTCAAGATCGCGTCCATCGCCACGTTCTGCACGCTGCTGGTGGGCTATCCGATCGCCTATGGCATGGCCAACGCCCCCGATCACTGGCGCCCGACGCTGATGATGCTGGTGATCCTGCCGTTCTGGACCTCGTTCCTGATCCGGGTCTATTCGTGGATGGGGATCCTGTCGACCGAGGGCTATCTGAACCAGATCTTGCTCTGGATGGGGCTGATTTCGGAGCCTCTGACGATCCTCAACACGCCCGTGGCGGTCTATATCGGCATCGTCTACACCTATCTGCCCTTCATGATCCTGCCGATCTATTCGGCGCTGGAGCGGATGGACGGCTCGTTGCTGGAGGCGGCCGAGGATCTGGGCTGTTCGCGGATCAAGGCGTTCTGGCTGATCACCGTGCCGCTGTCGAAAACCGGGATCATCGCGGGCTGTTTCCTGGTCTTTATCCCGACCATCGGTGAATTCGTGATTCCCTCGCTTCTGGGCGGGTCGCAGACGCTGATGATCGGCAAGGTGCTGTGGGAAGAGTTCTTCAACAACCGCGACTGGCCGGTGGCGAGCGCGGTGGCGGTGGTGCTGCTGCTCATTCTGATCATTCCCATTGTGCTGTTTCAGCGCAACGAGCAGAAACAGCGGGAGGCCGAGGGATGACGCGACGCTTGTTGACGATTTCTTCTCAAGAAATCGGTAGCCCGGAGGGCAGTGCATGAGACGCCTGACATGGTTCAACGCCACCTCGCTGACGCTGGGATTTGCCTTTCTCTATCTGCCGATGCTCATCCTCATCGTCTACAGCTTCAACGAATCAAAGCTGGTGACGGTCTGGGCCGGGTTTTCGACCAAGTGGTATGGCACGCTGATCCAGAACGACGCGTTTCTTGACGCGGCCTGGGTGACGCTTCAGGTGGCGGTGGTCTCGTCGACCATCGCGACGGTGCTGGGCACGATGGCCGCATTGGTGCTGGTGCGGGCGGGGCGGTTTTATGGGCGCACGCTGTTTTCCGGCATGATCTATGCGCCGCTGGTGATGCCCGAGGTCATCACCGGTCTGTCGCTGCTGTTGTTGTTCATCGGGATCGGGTTGGACCGGGGGATCCTGACCATCATCCTCGCGCATACAACCTTCTCGATGGCCTTCGTGGCGGTGGTGGTATCGTCGCGGCTGGTGACCTTTGACCGGTCGCTCGAAGAGGCGGCGCTTGATCTGGGGTGTTCGCATTTCGATGCGTTCCGCCTTGTCACCCTGCCGATCATCGCGCCTGCGGTGATTTCTGGCTGGTTATTGGCGTTCACGTTGTCGCTCGACGATCTGGTGATCGCGTCCTTTACCGCCGGGCCGTCGGCCACGACGCTGCCGATCAAGATCTGGTCGTCGATCCGCCTGGGGGTCAGCCCCGAGATCAACGCGCTCTCGACCATCATGATCGGGATCGTCGCGGTCGGGGTGATCGCCGCGTCGCTGATCACCAAGCGTGCCAGCCTGCGCCAACAGGCCGACGAACGCGCCGCCGTGCACGCATGAGCCGCATCTATCCGGCGCATGCCTATGGCGAGGGGCCGCGCGCGCGCTGTTACTGGCCCACCACTGCGGCGCCGCCCGACTACCCCGAGGCGGAGGGCCGGATCACCTGTGATGTGGCGGTGATCGGCGCGGGGTTCACCGGGTTGTCGGCGGCGCTGCATCTGGCCGAGGCCGGGCAGGATGTGCTGGTGTTTGAGGCGCAGGTGCCGGGCTGGGGCGCCTCGGGGCGCAATGGCGGGTTCTGCTGTCTGGGAGGCTCTGCCGCGTCGGACACGATCCTGCGCAAGACCCATGGCGAGGCGGCGCGGCGCGAGTATCGCCGCGCCGAGGTCGAGGCGGCGCGCTTTGCCCGCGATCTCATTGCACGGCTGGGGATAGAGGCCGATCTGCATTCCGAGGGCGAGACGCTGCTGGCGCATACGCCGCGCGCGGTGGAGGGGTTTGCCGCGCGGGCCAAGCGCATCGAGGCGGATTACGGCGTGGTGCCGGAGTTCATCCCCGGCTCGGAACTGGTACAGATGGGCATGAATGGGCCGTTTCATGCGGCCCTGACCACGCCTATCGGCGTGGCGCTCAACCCGATGAAATATACGCTGGGACTGGCGGAGGCGGCGGTGCGAGCCGGGGCGCGTCTTCATGGCCATTCCCCGGTGACTGCGATCCGGCAGGAGGGGGCGTTTCACCTGACCACGCCGCAGGCGCAGGTCACCGCGCGGCGGCTGATCGTGGCGACCAATGGCTATTCCTCGGACGATCTGCCGGGGTGGATGCGGGCGCGCTATCTGCCGACGCAATCGAACGTGATCGTGACGCGGGTGATGAGTGATGGTGAACTGGCGGCCCAAGGCTGGACCACGCGGCAGATGTGTTATGACGACCGGTTCTTTCTGCATTATTTCCGGTTGATGCCCGATAACCGGATGCTCTTTGGCATGCGCGGGGGGCTGTTTTCCTCGGCCCGGTTCGATGCGCGGATGCATCGCACGATACGGGCGCATTTCGAGCGGATGTTTCCGGCGTGGGCCCATGTCGAGACGCCGCATAGCTGGAATGGGTTGCTGTCGCTGTCGCCCGATTTGACGCCCTATGCCGGGCCAATTCCGGACATGCCGGGGGCGTTCACCGGGCTCAGCTATCATGGCAACGGTGTGTCCATGGGGAGTTATGCCGGGGCGCTTCTGGCGGAACTGGCGATGGACCGGGTGCCGGGGCGCCTGTATCCGGAGATCCTGCGCAAGCCGCCGGGGCGCTGGCCTTTGGGGCGGCTGCGCCGGGCGATGCTCTGGCCGCCTTATGCTTTGGCGACGTTGACCGGGGGGTAGGCGGGGGTGTTTAGCCTGAAGCCGCCGTTGCCGCATCCCGCGCGAAACGCACCGAAGGTGCCGCGCGATCGCCGGGCCGTCCCGCGGCCTGGCGATTTGATAGGGCGCGCAACGTGTCGAGTTTAGACTGACTTGGCTGGGATAAAGCGCGCGCCACAACCGTTGCATCGCCAGTCCCCGGCCCTGCGATTGCGCGGCACCTTCTGGCGGGGTGCTATGTCCGCTTCAGGCCATTCCCTTCCCTATTCCGGCGTCCGCGCAGACCTTGCCCTATTGCGCCGGATCCCCAGCTGACGCTCGCGCCAGATGATGATGATCCCGGCCAGGATGACCAGCGACGCGCCTGTCAGCATGGCGCGCGTCGGCACCTCGTCGAAGATGAAATAGCCGATTCCGAGGGCGAAGAGGATCGAGGCGTAATCGAACGGCGCCACGACGCTCGCATCGGCGAAGCGGTAGGAGGAGGTGAGGAAAATCTGCCCCAGACCGCCCAGAAGCCCGGCGAGGATCAGAAGGCCGAACTCTGGCCCCGAGGGCAGCACCCAGCCGAACGGGATGGTGAGCAGCGACAAGCCGGTCGAGGTGATCGAGAAATAGAACACGATGGCGCTGGTCTCTTCGGTCTGAACCAGTTTGCGCACGTAGATCTGCGCCAGAGCCGCGCAGATCGCGCCGGTGAGGGCGAGCATCGCGCCTACGGCTTGCACTGTCTCGACCGTCGGGCCGCTCAGCGCCGTAAGGCGCGGGGCAAGCACGATCAGGACCCCGACAAGCCCGAGCGCGACCGCGCTGATGCGGAACACGCCGACGTCTTCATCGAGGAACATCGCGGCGAAGATCACCACGAGGAGCGGCGCGGCATAGGTCAGCGCCGTCACCTCGGGCAGGGGCAAGAGGCCAAGCGCGGCAAAGCCAAGACCCATCGCCGCCGTGCCCACCACCCCGCGCCAGACATGGCCCATCGGCGTGCGCGTTTTCAAACCGGTGCGCAGGTCGCCGCGCAGGGTCAGCCATACCAGAATGACCGGGATGGCGAAGAAGGATCGGAAGAACACCGATTCGCCGGGGGGCACGTGATCGGACACCGCCTTGATCAGCGATGACATGGTGATGAACAGCATCACCGAACACAACTTGAGCAGGATGCCGGTCAGGGGGCGCGTGTGCCTGGGTACATCGCCCCTCTGGCGTGTCATGTCGGTCTCGGGTCCGGCTCAGGCGTCGGTGTCCGCCTCGGTGCGGGGCAGCACCCAATCGGCGCGCGGGAAGTGGCAGGTATAGCCCTGCGGAAAGCGTTTCAGGTAATCCTGATGCTCCGGCTCCGCCTCCCAGAAGTCAGTGACGGGTTCGACCTCGGTCACGACCTTGCCGGGCCAGAGGCCGCTGGCCTCGACATCGGAGATGGTGCGCTGCGCCTCGGCCTTTTGTTCCTCGGAGCAATAGTAGATCGCGGAACGATAGCTCATCCCCACGTCATTGCCCTGCCGGTTGGGGGTGGTCGGATCGTGGATCTGGAAGAACACCTCGAGGATGCGCCGATAGCTGATCTTCGCAGGGTCAAAGATGATCTCGATGCCTTCGGCATGGGTGCCGTGATTGCGATAGGTGGCATTCGGCACATCGCCGCCGGTATAGCCCACCCGGGTCGAGATCACGCCGGGCAGCTTGCGGATGAGATCCTGCATGCCCCAGAAACAGCCACCGGCCAGAACTGCACGTTCGCTCATGTCACATCCTCCACCTGATCAAGATATGCGCCATAGCCTGACGCTTCCATGTCGTCGCGATGAATGAATCGCAGGCTTGCCGAGTTGATGCAATAGCGCAGGCCGCCCCGGTCGCGCGGGCCGTCGGGAAAGACATGGCCCAAGTGGCTGTCGCCATCGCGGCTGCGCACCTCGGTGCGGATCATGCCCATGGTGAAATCATGCTTCTCCGCCACATGCGCAGGCTCGATGGGCTTGGTAAAACTGGGCCAGCCGCAGCCGGATTCGTACTTGTCGGAACTGGCGAATAACGGCTCGCCGCTGACGATATCGACGTAGATGCCCGGCTCCTTGTTGTTGAGGTATTTGCCGGTGCCGGGGCGTTCGGTGCCGCTCTTCTGCGTCACCCGGTATTCCTCGGGTGAGAGGGCGGCGATCCTGTCGGGGTCTTTGCGGTATTCGGTCACGTCTCGCGCCTCCTGTGCTATGGTTCAGATTAGCAGATGGGGCGCGCGGTGGAAAATGGAATAGCGCGGCGTGGTGATCCGGTTTGGCTCCGCCGCCGTAAACCCATCAGGAATCGGAGGATAAAATGCGCTTGGTTCTTGGCCTCATGGCACTTGTGTTGGCCCTTCCCGCGGCCGCGCTCGATCTTGACGCGCCGTTCGGCAATATCGACGGGGGCGAATTGCGCCTGAGCGATTGGCGCGGGCAACCGGTGCTGGTGGTCAATACCGCCTCGCGTTGCGGCTTTACCGGTCAGTATGACGGGTTGCAGGCGCTTTACGACTCCTATCGCGACCGCGGTCTCGTGGTTCTGGCGGTGCCCTCTGACGATTTCCGGCAGGAATTGTCGAGCGATGCGGAGGTCAAGGAATTCTGCGAAGTCAATTTCGGCCTCGATATCCCGATGACGACGATCACCCCGGTCAAGGGGACGCAGGCGCATCCGTTTTACGCCTCGCTTGCCGATGAGACCGGGTTCGCGCCCGCATGGAATTTCAACAAGGTGCTGATCGGCCCTGATGGCGAGGTTGCGGGCACATGGGGATCGGTCGCGCGCCCGACCTCGCGCGAGATCACCGGGCGTATCGAGGCGCTGCTGCGATAGCAGACGCCCCGAAAGAAGCACCTCAGCTTGCGTAGTCCGACCCCTCGGCGTCGAGCAGGGCCTTGATCTCCGACAGGTGCCGGTCGGCCTGTTCGGGGTAGCTTTCGATCTCTTCGGCGGTCTTGGCGGCCACCTCGTGCGACAGTACCCGGAGGGGCCGCCCGGTCTGAAGCGCGCGAATGTAGGTCTCGGCCGCGCGCTCGAAATAATAGAGCCGGTTGAACGTGTCGGCGACCGTGTCGCCGATCACCATCACGCCATGATTGCCCATGATCATGACCTTCTGTTTCGGGTCATGGAAGAGCCGCGCGCAGCGTTCGCCCTCATCCTCGAAGGCAAGCCCGCCATAGCCCTCGTCCACCACGTGGCGTCCGTAGAACATTGCGCCGTTCTGGTCGATGGGCGGCAGGCGGCTGTCGGCGAGCGAGGCCAGAACGGTGGCGTGGGTTGAATGCACATGCATGGCACAGCGCGCATGGGCGCAATGCCGGTGCAGCCCGCCATGCAGGCCCCAGGCGGTGGGGTCGGGGGCGTCCGGCGCGTTCAGCGTCTCGGGGTCGTTGGCATCGACAACGATCAGGTCGCTGGCGCGGATGCGGGCGAAATGCATCTGGTTGGGGTTCATCAGAAAGCGCGTGCCGTCCTCGTTGATCGAGAGGCTGAAGTGATTGGCCACGGCCTCGTGCATGTTCAGCCGCGCGGTCCAGCGGAAGGCGGCGGCGAGATCGACCCGCTCCTGCCAATGTTCCATGTTGGGTTTGAGGTTGGTCACGCTCATGTCGCTGTCCTTTCATCATCGGTGAGGGGTCGCGATGCGACCCAAGCATAGCCGTTTTCGCACAGGATGCAGCATTCGCGCAGCCCGTGCGGCTTGTTGGTAGGGGCGTGCAGGATCATCCCGCCCGCATCTTCGGCGCGGGCGGCTGCGATGTCGGGGTCGCTGTCGAACATGTGCAGTGACGCGCCCGCGCCACGCGGCGGGCTCTCGGGCACAAGGCCAAGCAGCGGGTGGCTGCCATAGGTATGATCGGCATGCAGCTGCATCAGATGGCCGTGATAGGCGATGATCGCGAAATCGTCGTTGACGCGATGCGGCACCGCGCCGAAGACATCCGCAAGGAATGCCGCCTGCGCGCGCACGTCGCGCACGAGGATGTTGAGGCCAAAGCCCCGCAGGCTGGCCCCGAACTCCTCGGGGGTGACGGTTTCATAATCCATGGCGCGCCTCGCTTTGCCGCGCAGCTTGATCGTGCCCTTGGCCCGTGTCAACGTGTGCGCTCTGACCGATGACAGGATGTGCCCATGAGCCTTACCGACACAAACGCCATGATCCTGCCGCCCGACCTGCCGGGACCGGAGGCGTTCACCGATGCGCGCGCGGCGGTGGATCGGCTGTGCCTGCTTTACGACGGCGCGACGCGGCATCTGTGCGACGCCTTCGCCCGGGCGCTCAAGGGCGATATTCCGGCGCGGCGGGTGCGGGCGTTCTACCCTGAAATTCGCCTGACCACGACGACCTATGCCAAGATCGACAGCCGGTTGAGCTTTGGCCATGTGTCCTCTCCCGGCACCTATGGCGCGACGATCTCACGGCCGGACCTGTTCCGGGCCTATCTCGAACAGCAGATCGAATTGCTGATGGAAAACCACGGCGTGCCTGTGTCGATCGGCATTTCGGACACGCCGATGCCGGTCCATTTCGCGGTGGCCAATGACGCGGCCCTCACCGTGCCGCAGGAGGGGGCGGCGGAGTTCACCCTGCGCGACTATTTCGACGTGCCGGACCTGGCGACCACCAATGACGACATCGTCAACGGCACCTGGGAGCGGGGGGCGGACGGCATCGCACCGCTGGCCCCCTTCACGGCGCAGCGGGTGGATTACTCATTGGCGCGGCTGGCGCATTACACCGCGACCGATGCGGAACATTTCCAGAATTACGTGCTGTTCACCAACTACCAGTTCTATGTCTCGGAATTCGAGGGGTTCGCGCGGCGCATGCTGGCCGACACGACCAGTGGCTACACCGCGTTTGTCAGCACCGGCAATGCCCTGATCACCACCCCCGACGCGGCCCTGCCGGTGCCGGAGCGGCTGCCGCAGATGCCGACCTATCACCTCAAGCGGGCGGACGGATCGGGGATCACGCTGGTGAATATCGGGGTCGGTCCGTCGAATGCGAAAACCGCGACCGATCACATCGCGGTGCTGCGCCCGCATGCCTGGGTGATGGTCGGGCATTGCGCGGGGCTGCGCAATTCGCAGTCTTTGGGAGATTTCGTGCTGGCGCATGCGTATTTGCGTGAGGATCGCGTGCTCGATGCCGATCTGCCCGCCTGGGTGCCCATTCCGGCGCTGGCGGAAATCCAGATCGCCTTGCAGGAGGCGGTGGCGGAGGAGACCCAGCTTGAGGGGTTCGACCTCAAGCGGGTGATGCGCACCGGCACCGTCGCGAGTGTCGACAACCGCAACTGGGAGTTGCGTGACCAATCCGGCCCGGTGCAGCGCCTGAGCCAGTCGCGGGCCATCGCGCTCGACATGGAAAGTGCGACGATTGCGGCCAACGGATTTCGATTTCGGGTGCCTTATGGCACGCTGCTTTGCGTCTCGGACAAACCGCTTCAGGGCGAGTTGAAACTGCCCGGCATGGCCTCGGATTTCTACAAATCCCAAGTTTCAAGGCACCTGATGATCGGGATTCGCGCGATGGAATCACTGCGCCAGATGCCGCTCTCGCGCATCCACAGCCGCAAATTGCGTAGCTTTGAAGAGACAGCCTTCCTCTGACTCGACGGAAATCCGCACAAAATCCGCCAAAATTGCTTGCTTTTGCCCCCCAGACATTGTGTTTAACCACATCATAGCGTTAAATCACGCCCATGAGGCCCAAGAGACGGGCAGTTGAAGGAGACCAAGAAATGGCAAAACCCATGACCAAAACCCAACTCGTCGCCGCTCTGGCCGAAGAAATGGGCAGTGACAAGAAATCCGCAAGCGCCGCGCTTGACGCCGTGGTCAATGTGATCACCAAGGAAGTGTCCGCCGGCGGTGCCGTGACCCTGCCGGGCGTCGGCAAGATCTACTGCCGCGAGCGCCCCGAGCGCATGGTGCGCAACCCCGCCACCGGCGAGCAGATGAAGAAAGAGGCCGACAAGGTGGTCAAGATGACCATCGCCAAGGCGCTCAAGGACAGCGTCAACGGCTGATCCGCTCTGTCGAGTTTTTGCAAAGGGTCGCCTGTCGGGCGACCCTTTCGCGTGTCGGGACCGGTGATGCCGGGTTGCACCTGACCGCCAAATCCACAATGGTCGCGGCAAAACGAGGCAGACGGGACAGGGCATGGATATTCGGGCGATACTGATGGGGCTGGCCTTTGCGGTGATGTGGTCCTCGGCCTTCACCTCGGCGCGGATCATCGTCGCCTCGGCGCCGCCGCTGACGGCGCTCAGCCTGCGGTTCTTCATTTCCGGCCTTCTGGGGGTGCTCATCGCCCGTGCCCTTGGACAAAGCTGGAAGCTGACGCGCGGGCAGTGGCGCGCGACGATCGTTTTCGGGATCTGTCAGAACGCGCTCTATCTCGGGCTGAATTTTGTCGCCATGCAGACCATCGAGGCCGGGCTTGCCGCGATCATCGCCTCGACCATGCCGCTTCTGGTGGGGTTGGCGGGCTGGCTGATCTTTGGCGAGCGGATCGGTCCCATGGGGATATTTGGTCTTGTCGCGGGGGTGGTCGGGGTGACGATCATCATGGGCGCGCGGCTGCAGGGCGGCGTTGATCTCTATGGTTTGAGCCTCTGCGTGGTGGGGGTGATTGCGCTGACCTTTGCCACCCTGGCGGTGCGCGGGGCCACCTCGGGCGGGAATTTCCTGATGATCGTGGGCTTGCAGATGCTGGTGGGCAGTGCGGTGCTGGGGGTCGCGGCGGCGGGGCTCGAGACCATCGAGATCACCTGGTCCTGGACGCTGATCGCGGCCTTTGCCTATACCACGCTGGTGCCGGGGCTGGCGGCGACGCTGGTCTGGTTCTGGCTGGTCAACCGGATCGGGGCGACCAAGGCCGCGACCTTCCACTTTCTCAACCCGTTCCTTGGTGTGGCCATCGCCGCGCTGATCCTGAGCGAGACACTGAGCGCGCAGGATCTGATCGGCGTGGCGGTGATCATGGGCGGCATTCTGGCGGTGCAACTGTCGCGGCAGAAGCGCGTGGTGTAATGGGCGGATTGGGGGCCAGCCCCCAAGCCCCCGGAGTATTTTGACCAAAAAGAAACAGCGGGCCGGGTCAGCCGATGGTGCCGCGTGGGCCCTCGCCAACCTGCCCGCGATGCAGGAGCAGGTGATCGAGCAGCACGCAGGCCATCATCGCCTCGCCCACCGGCACCGCGCGGATGCCGACGCAGGGATCGTGGCGGCCCTTGGTGACGACCTCGATGGGGTCGCCATCGACGGTGATCGAGCGGCGCGGCGTGAGGATCGACGAAGTGGGTTTCACGGCGAAGCGCACCACCACCTCTTGCCCGGTGGAGATACCGCCGAGGATGCCGCCCGCGTGGTTCGAGGCGAATTCGGGGCCGGTCTCGCCCATGAAGATCTCGTCGGCATTGGCGCTGCCGGTGAGGGTGGCGGCGGCCATGCCCGCGCCGATCTCGACGCCCTTGACTGCGTTGATCGACATCATCGCGGCGGCGAGATCAGTGTCGAGCTTGCCATAGATCGGCGCGCCGAGGCCGGCGGGCACGCCGCGCGCCACGACCTCGATCACGGCACCCACCGAATCGTGGTTCTTGCGCAGGGCTTGCAGGTAGGCCTCCCACTCGGGCGCGGCGCTGGCATCGGGCAGCCAGAAATCGTTGCCGTCGATGGCATCCCAATTGAAACGGGCGCGGTCGAGTTGCATCTCGCCCATGGCGACCATGTAGCCCTTGACCTCAAGCTCCGGCATCAGTGTGGCCAAGGCCGCGCGCGCGACGCCGCCTGCCGCCACCCGCGCCGCCGTCTCGCGGGCCGAGGAGCGCCCGCCGCCACGCGGATCGCGGATGCCGTATTTGAGGTGATAGCTGATATCGGCATGGCCGGGCCGGAAGGTGCGAGCGATGTCGCCGTAATCGCGCGAGCGCTGATCGGTGTTCTCGATCATCAGCTGAATGGGCGTGCCGGTGGTCTGCCCCTCGTAGAGGCCCGAGAGGATGCGCACCGCGTCGGGTTCCTGTCGTTGGGTGGTGTTCTTGTTCTGGCCGGGGCGGCGCTTGTCGAGCCAGTGCTGCAGCATCGCCTCATTGAGGCGCACGCCCGGCGGGCAGCCGTCGACCGTCGCACCAAGGGCGGGCCCGTGGCTCTCGCCCCATGTGGTGAACCGAAAGAGATGACCGAAGGTATTGAGGCTCATGCGCGGGGCTCCTTTGTCGCTCATCTAGCCGTGGCCTGCGCCCGCCTCAAGCCATTTTGGCGGGCATTTGTCGCAAACAGGCGATATGGGCGGGGGAATCGCTATACTCTCTGGCCTCGGACCGGACGTGAAAAGGTGCAAAAACGACATCTGTCCGACCCTGAAAAAACACTGGCGCGGGGGATAATCCCTGCTAACACTGGCACCGGACCTGTCGGAAAACGACACCGGTCGACCCGGCCAAAGGCCAACACGGAGGACCAACATGACCCACTCACTTCCCGAAGAGAACGTGCGACCGATCGTGCGCAAACTGGCCGAGGACACCAAGGCCGGCAAGATGGACCGCCGCGAATTCATCGCGCTCGCCTCGACATTCGGGGCCTCGTCTGCTGCCGCCTATGGCCTGCTGGGGCTGGCCGTGCCGACCCCGGTGCAGGCGCAGGAGGGCAAGAAAGGCGGCGTGCTGCGCGTCGCCTCCCGCGTGCTGGAAATCACCGACCCGCGCAAGTTCGCCTGGACCGAGCCGGGCAATATCAGCCGTCAGTTCTGCGAGCCGATGGTGCGCTGGGCGTCGGATTTCAGCTTTCAGCCGATGCTGCTGGAGGGCTGGGAGGTCAGCGATGACGCCAAGACCTACACGCTCAAGGTGCGGCAGGGTGCTGTCTGGACCAATGGCGATGAATTCAACGCCGATGACATCATCCACAACCTCAACCGCTGGTGCGACAAGGCGGTCGAGGGCAATTCGATGGCCGCACGCATGGGCACGCTGATCGATCCCGACACCAACAAGGCGATCGAGGGTGCGATCGAGAAGGTGGACGACTTCACCGTGCAGCTGAACCTGCCGCGCCCCGACATCACGCTGATTGCGGGCATGTCGGATTATCCCGCGCTCTGCGTGCATCGCAGCCATGGCGATGACAGCGATCTGGCGCAATCGCCCATCGGCACCGGCCCGTTCGAGCTGGTTTCCATCGAGATCGGCACGAGTGCCGAGGTCAAGCGCCGTGAGGACGGCAAGTGGTGGGGTGGCGATGTCTATCTCGACGGCATCCGCTTCCTCGATTTCGGCACCGATAACGCCTCGATCGTGGCGGCGTTTGACGGCGACGAGATCGACATCAACGACGAATCGACCGCCGATTTCATCGAGGCCTATGATGCGCTCGGTCTGGTCAAGTCGTCCAAGCCCACCGCCAACACCATCGTCGCGCGGATGCGCGCCGACACGCCGCCCTATGACAGCAAGGAGCTGCGCAACGCCATTCAGCTCGCCTGCGACAACGAGGTGCTGCTGGCCATTTCGATCAACAACGAGGGGATTCCGGCGGAGAACCATCATGTCGCGCCGTTCCATCCGGAATATGCCGAGCTGCCGAAAATCGCGCCGGACCCGGCAAAGGCCATCGAAATGGCCACGGCGGCGGGCCATGCCGAGACCGAGATCGACATCATCTCGATCGACGGCGACTGGCGGACCACCACGACGGATGCCATCGGCGCGCAGCTGCGGCAGGCGGGGTTCAACGTCAAGCGCACGGTGATGCCGGGCAACACGTTCTGGAACGACTGGACGAAATACCCGTTCTCGACCACGAACTGGGGTCCGCGTCCTCTGGGCGTGCAGGTGCTGGCGCTGGCCTATCGCTCGGGCGAGGCATGGAACGAGAGCGGCCACTCGAACCCGGAATTCGATGCGCTTCTGGATGAGGCCCTGGGCGTGTTCGATGCCGATGAGCGGCGTGACTATTCGGCCAAGCTGCAGGCGATGTTGCAGGATAGCGGGGCGATCATTCAACCGTTCTGGCGCAATCAGGCGCTGCATCACACCGACAAGGTCAAGAATGTGAGCGCGCATCAGTTCCGCGAGATGCATTACGAGAAGGTCTGGCTCGACGCCTGATCGCTTATACTTGAAAAGACGGGCCGCCCTTGTGAGGGCGGCCCGATTGCGTTTCAAGGGTCGGGGCATTGGTGTTTCATTGTAACCTCGACACGTTGCACGACCCCTCAAATCGCCAGGCTGCGGGATGGCGTCATGCCGGAGGCATGCCTTCGGCATGGCGATCGCGCGGCACCTTCGGTGCGTTTCGCGCGGACAGGCTTCAACGGCAGCAACAGGCCATAATCGCCCCTCGCTCTATCCGCCGCGTCAGGCAAAGCGCGCCCGCGTCCGGTTGGCGAATGCCACGAGTGAGAGCATCACCGGCACCTCGACCAGCACGCCGACCACCGTGGCCAGCGCTGCGCCGGAATTGAGGCCGAAGAGGGAGATCGCCACTGCGACCGCCAGTTCGAAGAAATTCGATGTGCCGATCAGCGCGCAAGGGGCGGCGATGCGGTGCGGCACCTTGAGCATCCATGCTGCCGCATAGGCCAGCACGAAGATGCCGTAGGACTGCACGAGGATCGGCACCGCGATCAGGCCGATCACCATGGGCCGGTCGAGGATCACCTGCCCCTGAAGGCCGAAGAGGATCATCACCGTCGCGATCAGACCGATCACCGACCACGGCTTGACCCGGGACTGAAACGCCGCGATGCGGGCCTCGGATGCCAGCCTGCGCCGGGTCCAGATGCCCGCCGCGAGCGGCAGCGCCACGAAGAGCAGAACCGAGAGCAGCAGCGTCTGCCACGGGACGGTGATATCGGTCACGCCCAGCAGAAAGGCGACGATGGGCGCGAAGGCAAAGACCATCACCACGTCGTTCACGCTGACCTGCAACAGGGTGTAGCTCTCATCGCCCTTGGTCAGTTGCGACCACACGAAGACCATCGCTGTGCAGGGGGCCGCGCCCAGCAGGATCAGCCCGGCGATATATTGCTGCGCGTCGGCGGGCGCGATGAGATCGGCGAAGATGCCCTCGAAGAACAGCACCGCGAGGGCGGCCATGGTGAAGGGCTTGATCAGCCAGTTGACCGCCAGCGTGATGCCGAGGCCGCGTGGCTGCCGCAGCACGTCGCGCAGGCTGGAGGGATCGACGCCGACCATCATCGGATAGACCATCGCCCAGATCAGCACCGCCACCACGAGGTTGACGCGGGCCACCTCTGCCGCCGCGATGGCATTGACCAGCCCCGGGATGGTGTTGCCGATGGCGATGCCCGCGATCATCGCGAGGGCGACCCAGAGGGTGAGGTAGCGCTCGAATGTGCTCATGTCGGTGTCTCCGATCCTTGGTTGGCATCGAGCCGCCCTGCTGCCAGGGCCGAGGCCGCGATCATTGCGCTTGCCGTGCCCAGCATCAAGGGCAGGCCGCCCGCCTGATAGGTCAGCCCCGAGAGGACCGTGCCCAGAAGCCGCCCGCCCGCATTGGCCATATAATAAAACCCCACGTCCATTGTCACGCGCTCGGCTTGGGTGAAGGCGAGGATCAGGTAGGAATGCAGCGCCGAATTGACGGCGAAGATCGCACCGAAGGCCAGCAGCCCCGCCACCAGTGTCACCGTGAGCCATGTCTGCGGGCCATCCGCCGTTAGAGCCGCAACGGTCAGGCCCACCGGCACCGCCAGAAGCGCCAACGCCCAGCCCCGTGCCGCGCGGATGAGATCGCCTTCGGGGCGGGAGGCCGCGCGCATCAGGCGCGGCGCGCTGGCCTGCACCGCGCCGTAGAGGATGATCCAGCCCGCCATGAACGTGCCGATCATGAAGAACGCGGCGCGGTTTCCGGCCTCGGACCCGTCCGAGAGCACGCTGTAGAAATAGACCGGGATGCCCACCACGAACCACACGTCGCGCGCGCCAAACAGGAACACGCGTGCCGCCGAAAGCCAGTTGACGTTGGCGGATTTCGAGAAGACCTCGGAAAACTTCGCCCCCTTACGGCCCGTCGGCAGACCCGGCGGCATGGCGAGCGCCACGGCCACGAGGATCACCGCCAGCACCGCCGCCATCGCCCAGACCGCGCCGACAAAGCCGATGCCCGCCAGCAGCGCCGCCCCCAGCAGGAAGCCCAGCCCCTTGACCGCGTTCTTGGAGCCGGTGAGTGCCGCGACCCAGCGGAAAAGCCCGCCGTCGCCCTTGGGTGCCAGCAGCTTGACGGCGGATTTCGAGGACATCTTGGGGAGATCCTTGGCCACGCCGGACGCCCCCTGCACCACCATCACGTAAGCGACCGAGAGCGCGACGCTCCAGGCGGGATCGAGCTGCGCCAGCGCGATGAGGGCCAGCACCTGCAGGCCGAGGCCTGCATAGAGCGTCGAGGTCAGGCCGAAACGCGCCGCGATCCAGCCCGCGGAGAGGTTGGTCACCATGCCCGCGATCTCGTAGAGGACAAACAGATAGGCCAGCTGCACCGGGGTGAACCCGAGTGTGTGAAAGTGCAAGAGCACCAGCATCCGCAGCGCGCCATCGGTCAGCATGAAGGCCCAATAGGCCGCCGTGACGGCGATATAGGCGCTGAGGCCTTCGGGACGTGCCGTCAAACCGTGGCCCCCACCATCAGCGCTATATCGACGAGGCGATGCGCATAGCCCATCTCGTTATCATACCACGCATAGACCTTTACCTGCGTGCCATTGATAACCATGGTCGAGGGTGCATCGACGATGCCCGACCGCGTGTCGTTGGTGTAATCGGCGCTGACAAGGGGCCGCGTTTCATAGCCGAGGATGCCGGCAAGCGGCCCGTCGGCGGCGGCCTGAAAGAGGGCGTTGACCTCTTCCACGCTCGTCTCGCGGTCCATCTCGAACACGCAATCGGTGATCGAGGCGTTGAGCAGCGGCACGCGCACGGCGTGGCCGTTCAGGCGGCCTTTCAATTCCGGATAGATCAGCGTGATCGCCGTGGCGCTGCCGGTGGTCGTCGGGATCAGCGAGTTGAGCGCCGAGCGCGCGCGGCGCAAGTCCTTGGCCGGGCGATCGACGATGGTTTGCGTGTTGGTCACATCATGGATCGTGGTGATCGAGCCGTGCTTGATGCCGATGGCCTCGTGCAGCACCTTGACCACAGGGGCAAGGCAATTGGTGGTGCAGCTTGCCGCCGTGACGATGCGGTGGCGGGCGGGATCGTAGATGTCGTGATTGACGCCGTAGACGATATTGGCGGCACCGCTGTCCTTGACCGGGGCGGAGACGACGACCTTTTTCACGCCTGCGTCGAAATAGGGGGCGAGTTTCGCCTCGCTCTTGAAGACGCCGGTGCAGTCGATCACCACATCGACCCCCTCCAGCGGCAGGTCGCCCAGATCGCGCGTGCCGATGAAGGGCAGGCGCGTGCCGTCGATCGTGACGCTGTCGGCATCGTGCGCAAACACGGCATCCCACCGGCCATGCACCGTGTCGAATTCCAGCAGATGGGCGTGCATTTCGGCATCACCCACGGCGTCGTTGATCCACGCGATCTGTGCACCGCGCTCCAAGAGCGGCTTGAGGATCAGCTTGCCGATCCGGCCCAGACCGTTGACTGCGTAAACCGTCATGCCTCGGCCTCGTCCGCCGCGCGGCCGATCTCGTCGACGGCGGTCTGCAGGCTGACGCGGTCGAGCGTTTCGACGGGAAGCGCGGCGAAGGCGGTGATCCGGTTCTTGAGCGCGCCGTAGGCCTGTTGGAAGGCAAGGCTTTTCTGCGCGTCGGTGCCGGTGGCCAGCACGGGATCGGGGGTGCCCCAATGGGCGCTGACCGGTTGCCCAGCCCAGGCCGGGCAATCCTCGTTCGCCGCCCGGTCGCAGACGGTGAAGACGAAATCCATCACCGGGGCATCCGCGCCGGTGAACTCGTCCACATGCTTGGCGCGCAGGGCAGCGGTGTCATGGCCCTTGGATTTCAGCACCTCGAGCGCGAAGGGGTTGAGCTCGGAAAACGGCCGCGTGCCGGCGGAATAGGCGGTGAACCGGTCCCCCGCCATGTCGCGCAGGATGGTTTCGGCAAAGATCGACCGGGCGGAATTGCCCACGCAGATGAAGAGGGCGTTGTACTTTCTGTCGGCCATGTCCGGGCCTCCTTGCAGGGTTTGGGGCAGGGTTGAGGCGGGGGCGCAGATATCGGGCCGCCCGCGACAGCAATCATTGAGCAGGTAATCGAAGGTGCGACGCACCTCTGTCATGTTCATGGAATATCTGAGCGACGTGCCGTTACGCTCCTGCGTGACCAGCCCGGCGCGCATCAGCGCATTCAGGTAGGCGGAGAGGGTCGAGGGCTTGAGGCTGAGCGCCTCGGCCAGCTCGCCCGCCGGAACCCGGTCGGGATAGCGCCGCATCAGGAGCCGGAACAGCTCCAGCCGCTGCGGGTGGCCGAGGGTGGCGAGCCTGTCGGGAATCTCTTTTTCCATATTTCGTGAATATGTGAAATATATGGCAAAGGCAAGTGAAGGTTTGGTGACGGGGATGTGACGAAACGGGATGAAGGACGGACGCGCGGGGCCGGTGTTACCCTGCCCCGCGCGTGGCATTCGGGGTCACTTGACCGCTTTGCCCGCGATCACCGTGGCGTTCTTGCCGCTGTTGGAATTCGCGGTGGCGAGAACCTTGGGCTTTTCCTTCTTGGGCTTCTTGGCCTCGCGGTTGCTCTGGCTTTTTCCTTTGGACATGGGAGTGTCTCCTGAAAGATCCCGGTCAGGCAGGGTGCCGGGCCGGGTCGTGCTCAGGGGATCAGGGGGCCTGACAGGGTCAGGGCGATGAGCCCTCGGGCGCAGCAGGCACGGCGCGGGGCCGGTGCTGCATCATGGAAGATAAGCGGGCCGAGGGGCGGCGACAAGGGGCGTGATGGGGGCCCCACCCCCCTTCTCGGTCATCCCCGCGAAAGCGGGGATCTCATGCGGACTGTCGCGCGTTGTCCTCGGGAGAGGCAGCCGTGCGGTCTACGGGCCGCGGTCTGGCGAGGCAACGGTTGTGGCTGCCACTTTATCCCTGCCAAATAAGTGTGACCCCAAGACGGAGTGCGACGCCTCAAAATCGCCAGGCCGTCACGCCATAGGCGTGCCACTTATATCGGCGCACCTCCGGTGCGACAGGCGGCCCTGCGATCGCTCGGCGGCGCAGCAAGCTGAGCCTCGATTCCGCGCGAGGGACAGTCCACACCGCGTATTTAAAGGGTCGTCATCCCCGCGAAAGCGGGGATCTCTTGCAACTTTGCGCGCCCTATCATACAGAAATTTCCCGCGTTCGCGGGAATGACGGTGTTTATGGTTGGAAGCTACCCACGCTACACTTGCTGATCATCATCCCGACGCTTACCAATTTCCTTCCTTAACTGCACTCCCATCCATTTAGGCAAGGCGTGGTCAATCAACCAGTCAAGCGCCTTGGTTCTCTCCTCACCTCCAGTAAAGTTCAGATAAATTTCAGAATTTATTGCGGAGCCACCCATGCATATTTTTCCGTTTGCTACAGCATCTTCATAAAAGTAGGCAAAATTCCTCCATCGGAAGCCCTCATCAATCAATTCCTTTCCTCTTTTGTGAATATCGTTTTGAAATCCCATTTTGGGGTGAAGTTGAATTGATCTTTGATTTGCAAGGACCACTCGCGCAGTTTGGTTGTAACCTGAGACTAACATGTCCAACGGAAAAGCAACGCGTCGTAACATAAAGCACATGTGATCCAATTTATTGAGATCACCGAAATCAAGAACAATACTGTCTGAGCGATAACGGTTACCGGGGTTTCCCAACTTCTCAACTCGATTGATATATGCACAGGATGGCTCAAATAACGGAGAATGAAATAGGCGGACATCTCGTGGGAACCCGTTTGGCGGACATAAAACTATTGGAATAAGATCACCAGTCATTTCCATGACCGCACCAAACATACTCAGTAGATCGTGGTTGAAGTTTATCTTTTGGCCGTTCAATAGCAGGATTGCTTTGAGGTATTTTTCAATGGCTTGCTGCGAACTCCAGCAATACTGGAACTGAAGTCCCGACCGGGCTGCCATCCTCGCGATGAGATAATCTTCATCTGCAGCATCTCTAAACATTCGCCAGATGCTGGATCGAATGTATATGTTGGTGTCGGGTGTCATTCATCCCCCTCAAACATCCAACTCCTCCACGAACCGCGCATTCTCGGAAATATACTGGAACCGCAATTCCGGCTTTTTCCCCATCAGACGCTCCACCAGATCGCCGGTTTGGCCCGGTTCATCCTCGTCGATCGTCACGCGGATGAGCTTGCGCGAGTTGGGGTCCATCGTCGTTTCTTTCAAATCTTTGGCGTCCATCTCGCCCAGACCCTTGAAGCGGGAAACGTCGATCTTGCCTTTGCCCCCCAGCCCCTTTTCCAGCCACAGATCACGCTCGGCCTCATCGAGGCAATAGACCCGTTTTGACCCTTGGGTCAGCCGGTAGAGCGGTGGGCAGGCCAGATAGAGATGGCCTGCGTCGATCATCGGGCGCATCTGCGTGAAAAAGAACGTCATCAACAGCGCCGCGATATGCGCGCCATCGACATCTGCGTCGGTCATGATGATGATCTTGTCATAACGCAGATCATCGAGGTTGAACTTGCTCCCAAGGCTCACGCCAAGGGCCTGTGTCAGATCGTTGATCTCCTGATTGCTGCCCAGCTTGGACGAGGCTGCGCCCAGCACGTTCAGGATCTTGCCGCGCAGGGGCAAGAGCGCTTGGTTTTTGCGATCCCGCGCCATCTTGGCCGAGCCGCCCGCGCTATCGCCCTCGACGATGAATAGCTCTGTGCCGTCGCGGGTGCTGGAAGAGCAATCCACCAGCTTGCCGGGCAGGCGCAGCTTCTTTGTCGCGGTCTTGCGCTGTGTCTCTTTCTCTTGCCGCCGCCGCAGCCGTTCCTCGGCCCGCAGGACAAGGAAATCAAGGATTGCGCCTGCGGATTTGGTATCCGCCGCCAGCCAGTTGTCGAAATGGTCGCGCACCGCCCCTTCGACCATGCGCGCGGCGTCGGTGGTGGCAAGACGGTCCTTGGTCTGGCCCACGAATTCCGGCTCTCGAATAAAGCACGACACCAGCGCACAGCCGCCCGCCAACAGGTCTTCGCGGGTGATCTGCGCGGCCTTGCGGTTGTTGCTGAGCTCGCCATAGGCCTTGATCCCCTTGAGGATCGCCGCCCAGAACCCGGCTTCATGCGTGCCACCCTCGGGCGTGGGCACGGTGTTGCAATAGGATTGGATGAACCCGTCGCGCGCGGGCGTCCAGTTGATCGCCCATTCCACCTTGCCCGGCACGTTGTATTTGTCGCGGAAATCGACAGTGCCGGCAAAGGGACGCTCGGCATAGGTGGTGGCACCGCCCAGCGCCTCACCAAGGTAATCCGCAAGGCCACCGGGGAATTTGAACGTGGCCTCTTGCGGGGTGTCGCCATCGCTGATCTCGGTTTTCCAGCGGATTTCAACGCCGGAAAAGAGATAGGCCTTGGAGCGCGCCATCTTGAAGAGCCGCGCGGGCTTTAGCGTGAGCGAGCCAAAGATCTCGGGGTCGGGGTGGAAGGTGACGGCGGTGCCGCGCCGGTTGGGGGCCGCGCCCACCTTTTCCAGCGGGCCCTGCGGCAGGCCGCGCGAGAACGCCATGCGATACAATTCCCGGTTGCGCGCCACCTCGACGCTGAGATGATCCGAGAGCGCATTCACAACCGAAGAGCCGACCCCGTGCAAGCCGCCCGAGGTCTGGTAGCTGTCGCCGGAAAACTTGCCGCCCGCGTTGAGTGTGCAGAAGATGATTTCCAGCGCGGTCTTGCTCGGGTCCTTGGGATGCGGGTCAACCGGGATGCCGCGCCCGTTATCGCGCACGCTGACATGGCCATTGGCGTGCAATTCCACCTCGATCCATGTGGCATGGCCCGCCACCGCCTCATCCATCGAGTTGTCGATGATCTCGGCCACCATGTGATGCAGGGCGCGATCGTCCTTGCCGCCGATATACATGCCGGGGCGCAGGCGGACATGCTCCATATCCTCGAGCACCTGAATGGAGGAGGCGTCATAGTCGGATTTCGGGGTGGGCGAGAGAAGATCGTTCATGCCGCTGCTCTTTGCTTTTATGGGTTGGCGAGCATTATGACAGAGGGGGAGAGGTGGGGAAAGGGATTGTGCTCCCGGCACTCTGTTGCGCGATTGTAAGTTCTGCAACACCGCTTTGTGATAAACCGCAAGGTCGTTGCCTCAATTCAGCCACAGTTAACCAACAACCTCAGCGTGTAGTTTTACCGCTTCCTGTTTTGTTTGAACGAAACCTCAACGCGGAGACAGAGCAAATGAAATACTGGTCAGCCTCGGCGCGTGCCGCGGACAATTGGGTCGAAGTGCCTCGCGGATATCGCAAGGTGCATGCGTGGACGCCACAGATTGGCGATATCTTCCCGAATTTCAACGTGCCGAGCACGCAAGGCACGATCGCGTTTCACAACTGGGCCGAGGGGAACTGGGTGTACCTCTTCAGCCATCCGTCGGCCTTCACCCCGATCTGCACCACGGAACTGGCGTCCATCGCGATGATGTTGCGGGATTTCGAAGAGGCGGGCGTATCCGTTGCCGCCCTTTCGATGAGCGCGCCGGAGGAAACCGCCCGTTGGGTGGCGGATGTCGAGGATACGTTCGGTCTCGATGTGGATTTCCCGGTGATGTCCGATCCCGGCGGGCGGATCTCGCGCGAGATGGGCCTGATCCACGCCAAAGAGGATGCCGGCTGCACGATCCGCAAGAGTTTCATCATCGACCCGTCGCTGAAATTGCGGATGATGTTCGACTATCCGACCGCCGTGGGACGGTCGAGTGAGGAAGCCCTGCGCGCCACGCAGGCGCTACAGGCATCGGATCGCACATCGCTCGGGGTTCCGGCGGACTGGCAGCCGGGCGACGATCTTCTGGCGCGCGCCAGCGACTGTGGCGATGCGGATCTGGATTCCCGTTACGGCAGTAAATGGACGCGCATGTGCGATTACCTGAAGGTGGTTCACGCGGGGGCGGTGAGCTGACCGGCTGCGCGCGCGGGGCTCACCCCGCGCGCGCTCTGAGCCACTCGACCAGTGCGCCCGCGCCGATCTGGCCCTGGGCGAGGCGAATGATCTGCCGACCGGTGTCTTCGGTGTCATGGGTCAACACCACGCCATTGAGTTTCAAGCAGACGATCACCGTCCGGTAAGCCGTGCGCTTGTTGGCGTCATTAAAGCAATTCCCCTGCGCGATCGCCTCGGCATAGGCGGCAGCGAGGTCGAACACGTCCTCGATCATGCCATAGAGAATGCGGTTATCGACCCGCGCCAAGGCCCCGTCGAGGGACTTGTCGCGCGTCCTGCCCGGCAATTCTCCGAGGTTCAGTACGAGGTCATGCAGCGTCTCGACCTGCTCGACGGTCAGAAGTAGGAAGCTCATTTATCTTTAAGATAGTCGAGCACGGGCTGTGCCTGCGCACGCGTCTCGTCGAACGCGGCCATCGTCGCATGGCGCGGCTCGTCCTGGAGGGTGGCTTCCTCGGGCACGAGATAGCCGATGCATCTGGAGTTCTTCATGATTGCCACGGGCTTACCGCCCGCTGCGTCGAGCACTTTCTGGGGTTCGCGCAGTTCGGTCATGGTGCAGATCTGGTTGGTGAGAAGGCGTTTCATGGAAATCTCCAAATATTACGCATTGGAATATACACCTGAATGGGTACTACTTCAACATGCCGCGCAGGTGGTGCAGGCACCCAAGCAGCGCCGCGTGATCATCGGTGATGAGTGAGATGGGCATGTCCCGCATGATCGGCTCATACGGCCCTCTGGCGCAGAAATGGCGGTGACACTCAAGATCTGTGAAATGCGGTGCGATGGCACGGGCCAGTCCGCCGATCAGGTAGATGCCCCCGGTGCTCATATGAGTGAGCGCCAGATTGCCCAATACAGTGCCTAATATGTGTCCGAAGAGTTCGAGCGTGTGCCGTGCGTCGGGCATGCCGGTTTCATATCCGGCGATGATCCGGTCCGGTGTCTGTTCCTGCCCGGTGCGCAGACGGTGGATCCGCGCAAGCCCCGGCCCAGACAGAACCGCCTCATAGGGTTTGTGCGCCATTTCACGCGCCAAAGCGGCGACTAGGTCATTTTCTTCCACCCCCATGTGCGGCAGGCCGGAATGCCCGGCCTCGGCGGGAGGCACGTACAGCGTGGCGTTCACACGGTGGGCCACGGCGATATTGCTGCCGGTGCCCAGCCCCATCACCATGCGCGGGCCGTCCGGAACCGGCACCCCAGGCACGAGCGGCAGAATGGCGGCGGCGGGCAGATCATCGAGCGCGTGGGCCTGTGCCTGCAGGTCGTTCAGAAGATGCACCGCTTGCGCGCCGGTGGCGCGGGCGATCTCTGCAGTGTCGATGACCCAGTCGAGATTGGTCAGGCGCGCGGTGCCCGCGCGCACCGGCCCCGCCACCCCGGCGCAGACCGCATCGACCGGCGCATCCTCGAGATAGGCGGCCATCACGGGGGCCAGCCCCGAGAATTCGGCATTGGTGATGCGCCGCGCGGTCCCGGGACAGAGTCCCCGCCCCGTGCCGCGCGCCAGCCGTGTATGGCTCGCGCCGACATCGGCCAGCAGAAACTCAGCCATCGCGCCAGCGCGCCACGGTGGCGCGCGCCGCCTCTGCCAGCATCAGCACATCCGCCCCAACAGCGAGAAACTGTGCGCCCCAGTCGCGATAGCGCAGCGCCACCTCGTGATCGGTCGCCAGAATGCCCGCCGCCTTGTTCGAGGCTGCGATCCGGCCAAGCGCCTCCTGCATTGCGGCCTGCACCTTTGCTGCATCGGGATCACCGAGATGCCCCATGTCGGCGGCCAGATCGGCGGGCCCGATAAAGACCCCGTCCACCCCCTCGACGGCGAGGATATCGTCGAGCGCCTCGAGCCCCGCCCGCGTCTCGACCTGCACCAGCAGGCAGATCTGCGCATCCGCCGTCTGGGCATAACGCGCGATCCCGCCAAACATCCCAGCGCGCGCGATCATCGCCCCCGCGCCGCGGATGCCCGCAGGCGGATAGCGCATCGCGCGCACCAGAGTGCGGGCCTGGTCGGCGCTTTCGACCATCGGGATCAGAAGCGTCTGCGCGCCCGCATCAAGCGCCTGCTTGATCGCCCAGTCCTCGCCCATCGGCAGGCGCACCACCGGATGCGTCGGATATCCGTGCATCACCTGTAATTGTGCGGTGATCGTGGGCAGGTCATTCGGCGCGTGTTCACCGTCGATCACCAGCCAGTCGAACCCAGCCGAAGCCATCAATTCGGTGGCGTATGGATGAGCAAAGGCTGCCCAACAGCCATATTGCATGTCGCCGCGCTGCAAGGCGGCCTTGAAGGGGTTTTTCGGGGCGGACATGGCGCGCTCTCCTCTGTCATGGTCAGGCGCAGCATAGACCGCGCCAACGGGGAATGGCGAGGGGGCAGGTGGTTGCAATCCATACCAAAAGGCGGGGGGCCGTCCCGGTCTTACGCCCCCGCATGGACAGCGCCGCTGCTCTGTGGTCTGACTGCCCCCGGCAGACGGAAGGGGAAGGTGGCGCATGTCCGAACATCTGAAAGGCTTGTTGATCACCGCGCTCGGCGTGCTTTTCGTGGTGCCTGACTCGCTCTTTGTGCGGCTGATCGATGGGGATGCGGCGAGCATCGCGTTCTGGCGCGGCATCACGGCGGGGGGCGTGATCCTGCTCGGCGTACTGGCGATCAATGGCGCGCGCGGCTTTGCCGAGGTTGCGCGCACCGGGCGGCCAGGGTTGATCTATACGGTGCTGATCGGGGCCACCGCGCCCGGCTTTGTCTTTGCCGTGAGCCTGACCAGCGTGGCCAATGTGGTCTTTATCCTCGCCTCGATGCCGGTCTTTGCCGCGATCTTCAGCCGGGTGTTTCTCAAGGAGCCGATCAGCCGCCGGATGATCCTGACCATGCTGGGGGTGTTCGCGGGGCTGGCGGTGATCGCGCGAGGATCGGGTGAGACCCATGGCGCGCATTGGAGCGGCGATCTGGTGGCGCTCGGGGTCTCGGCCAGTTTTGCCGCCGCGATGACGGCGGCCCGGCAATTGCGCGCGGTGTCGATGATCCCTGCCATTCCGGTGGCGATGATCGGAGCCTCGTTGGTAATCTGGCCGCTGGCGCAACCGTTGGCGGTCTGGCAGGGCAACTGGCCGCTCATCCTCGCGCATGGGGCGTTCATCAGCGTCTCGACCTGCCTGCTGACGCTCGGGCCCCGTTATATCGCCTCGGCGGAGGTGGCGCTGCTCATCCTTCTGGAGTCGGTGCTGGCGCCGCTGCTGGTCTGGGCGGTGATCGGCGAAGACCCGGGCGGCTGGACCATCGTCGGCGGGGTGGTGGTGATCGGGGCGCTCTTCGTGTCGAACCTCTGGGCGCTGATGCATCGTCGCCGGTTGCGCACCCGGCCGCAGCCGCGCACCGGCCCGCCGGTCTGAGCCTCAGCTGTCGCGGTAGATCACGAAACAGGACCAGCCGTCGTCGCGATGCCCCCGGTCGTGATAGCCTGCGGCGCGCAGGCACTGCTCTGACGCGGGATTATCCGGATGTACGAAGGCCACCAGTCGGTAGAGCCAGTCATGATCGGCAAAGGCGCGCCGCGTGGCGCGGCGCACGAGGTCGCGCCCGAGGCCCCGCCCCCAATGCGTGCGCCCCAGCCAGTAGCTGAGTTCGGCAGTGTCCGTGCTGCTCTGGTCGGTGCCGAAGGCGAGGCGCATCTGCCCGATGGGTTCTCCATCAAGCGTGACGGCAAGCACGTCATGGTGCTCGCCCAATGCGGAAATCTCGATCAGGCCATGCGCCAGCGTCTCGGTCATCTCGCCGGGCCAGTCCTCGTGCATGTAGCGCCAGACTTGCGGATCGCCGAGAAGCTGACGATAAGCGGGAGTATCATCGCTCTGCCAGCGGCGGAAATCGAGCAGGCGGGTCGGCTTTGCCGTCCACGAGAGCGGCGCAGACGGCACGGCGTTGGGGCAGACAGCCTCCTTGTCGGCGATCACCCAGCCGATCTGCATCGGGTCGTAGGCCACCGGGATGCCGTTGGCCTCGCACCATGATTTCTGGTCGGGGTCAAGAAGGCCCTCCCATCGCGATGGAAGGGCCGAGCCGGGCTGGTATCGCTTTGAAGATATCTTGTCGGTCCGATCAGTCACGTCGCGGCCCCCCAGGCGGCAGTGCTAGGTCGTTAGCCTTCTAGATATGGGGTGCCACCTGCGCGGTTCAAGACTTTGTGAACGGTAAGGCGAGGGCTGGTCAGACCGGCCAGGCGGACGGATTTCTGCGACGAACTCCATTCAAGAAAATTCGCGAATTTTCTTGTCGCGCGCGGTTTGAGCGGCGTGCTAGAATTTCACCGTGACACCGGGCAGGTTCAGCGCCTTGATCAGGTCGCGCAATTCCTGGCGAGCGGCTATGTTCGAGATGTTGAGGCCCTTGACCCCGATATCCTTGAGATCGAGCAGCGTCAGGCCGCGCGGGAACAGCTCACGAAAGATCACCCGTTCATTGAAGCCCGGCGCCACGCGAAAGCCGATCCGCTTGGCGAGGTTCTCGATGGCGCGGCCCATCTTCTCCTTGTTGACCATGGCCTGCGCCCCCACCCGGTTGCGCAGCACGACCCAGTCGATCGCCTTCAACCCGGCCTGCGCGCGCAGTTGGCGGGCGTTCCAGACCATCTCTGAGTAAACCGAAGGCCCGAGGATCTTCTGCCCGTCGCTGTCGATGCTGGCGAGCAGGTCGAAATCGATGAAACTGTCGTTGAGCGGCGTGATCAGCGTGTCGGCAAGGCTATGCGCCACCTGGCTGAGGCGGGTATGCGAGCCGGGGCAGTCGATGACGATGAAATCGCTGTCGGTCTCCAGCTCCGCCACCGCCGCCGAGAGCCTGCGGTCATAGACGTTCTCGCCCGGCTTGAGCTGATCGGCGGCCACTTCGGGCAGGTCGTGGTAGCGCGGGCTGGGCAAGTCGAGCCCCTCTGCCTGAAGGAATCGCTTGCGGTTTTCGGCATAGCGGCCAAAGGTGCGCTGCCGCAGATCGAGGTCAAGCGCGCTGGTCTTGTACCCCATCCGGGCAAGCGCCGTCGCCACGTGCATCGACACGGTCGATTTGCCCGCGCCGCCCTTTTCATTCCCGACGACGATGATATGCGCCATGGTCCCGTTCCCCTTGGTCGCGGGGTGCGCGGCCTGTCCGCCCCCGGTCTTTTTGTGTGACATTACCTGTCTGTATCGCAATAGGGAAGGTGCGCCAGCCGGGTCAAGCGCCATCGACCCTGTGCTTGCGTCTTTCGCTGGCACCCGCCTCGCCCCGGCGCTAGGGTCGCGCGCATGACCGAAACCGCGCTGACATATTCCCCCGATCAGGCCGAGGCCCATGACCGCATCGCAGAGGCGCTGCGCGGTGTGGGCGTGGACCTTGACGAGGGGCTGCTGACGCCGCCGCGCGAGGGCAAGCAGGCGGTGCTGGCGGTGGTCGGCAAGGCCGGGTCAGGCAAGACGCTCTTGCTGGCCGCGCTCTACCGCGCGCTCGAGGAGGCGGGGGTCGATGTCGTCTCGGGCGATTGGGAAGGGCGCAGACGGCGCGACCGGCGCACGCTGGCCATCCTCGCCCCCACCAACAAGGCGGCGAGTGTGCTGCGCATGCGCGGGGTGCCTGCAACGACCATTCACCGCATTCTCTATACCCCGGTCTATGACCCGGAATATGAAAAGATCGCCGAATGGCTGGCGCGGAATGGCGACCGCCCCGAGGTCGAGGGGCTGACTGATCTGGCGCTCGACCGGGCCCTGGCGTTTTACCAAAGCAACAAGTCGATACCCGGCGCGCTTGCGGCGGCGGGGCTGCGCGGGTCGGATTTCATCACCGGCTGGAAGCGTCGGGAAGAGCCGCTCGATATCGGTTTCGTCGATGAGGCGAGCATGCTGGATGCCCAGCAATTCGAGGACTTGCAGGAAATCTTCCCGACGCTGCTGCTGTTCGGTGATCCCGCACAATTGCCGCCGGTGAAATCCAATGACGGCATGGTGTTCGAGACGCTGCCCGCCCCTGCCCGGCTGGAACTGAGTCGCATTCACCGGCAGGACGCCGACAACCCGATCCTCGATCTGGCGCATGCGCTGGCCGACCCGGCGCTGGAATTTCCTCATTTCGAGCGGATGATCGAGGACGCGGCCAAGCGCGATGAGCGGGTGCGATGGGCCGAGCGGGTCGAGGTCGATCTGATGGCGCGCTCACCGGTCCTCGTCTGGCGCAACGCCACGCGCATCCGGCTGATCAACGCGTTTCGCGCGGTGCATGGCGCGCCCGAGACGGCGCTTCTGGAAGGTGAGCCGCTGGTCTGCGACGGCATTGAGCTGCCGCTCAAGCATCGCAAGAAGCGGCTGGATCTGGAGGCGCGCGGGCTGATCAAGGGGGCGCAGGTGATCTATCTCGGGCCCGGCAAGCGCCCCGGCTTTTCGCGTCTGCATGTCATTGGGGCCGAAGATCCGCGCCTGTCGGCGGCGTCGATCGTCAAGATCGAGAAGCCCGACGAGGAAGAGCCGTTCATTCCCTATGCGGCCAATATGGGGGCGACCTTTCTGCATGGCGCGGCGGTGACGATCCACAAGGCGCAAGGCAGCCAATGGCGCGATGTGCAGGTGTTTGCCCCCGACATCTATGCCGCCGCCCGGATGGGACGATCCGAGGCCGGGCAACCGCTCTGGAAACGGCTGGCCTATGTGGCGATCACCCGCGCCGAGGAGCGGCTGCACTGGGTGGTGCGCAACCGGCTGTCGAAACCCACGGCACCGCTCAGCATCGACGATCTGCGCACCAAGCCGGTGCCCTTGGAACTCGAACAGGAGGAAGAGCCATGAAATCCGTTCTCGTCACCGGCGCAAGTGCCGGCATCGGCGCCGCCTGCGCACGCGTCTTTCTGGAGGCAGGCTGGCTGGTCGGCCTGATGGCGCGCCGCGCCGAGGCTTTGGAAGCGGTGGCCGAGGGCAGTGACCGCGCGGTAATTCTGTCCGGCGACGTGACCGATCCGCAGGACGTGGCGCGCTGTTTCGAGGATTTTACCGCCCCAACCGGTCGCCTCGACGTTCTCTTCAACAACGCGGGCAGCTTTGGCCGTGCGGCGATGATCGACGAGTTGGGCTATGACGAGTGGCGGCAGGTGGTGGATGTGAACCTGAACGGCATGTTCCTCTGTGCGCAAGCGGCGTTCGGGCAGATGCGGCGGCAATCGCCGCAGGGCGGGCGGATCATCAATAACGGCTCGATCTCGGCCCATGCGCCGCGCGAGGGGTCGGTTGCCTATACCACCACAAAACACGCCATCACCGGGTTGACCAAGACGCTCAGCCTCGATGGGCGTGCCTATGACATCGCCTGCGGACAGATAGACATCGGCAACGCGCGCACCGAGTTGCTGGACGGGATCATCGCCGCCAATCCCGACACCCCGCCCCCCACGATGGACGTGGCCGAAGTCGGGCGCGCGGTGCTGCATATGGCGGACCTGCCGCCCGAGGCGAATGTGCAGTTCATGACGCTGATGGCGACGAAGATGCCCTATATCGGGCGCGGCTAAGGCCCCGCCGCCTCAGGCCGGGGCGAAGAGTTCCGCATACTCGGTGCGCAGCACATTCTTTTGCACCTTGCCCATGGTGTTGCGCGGCAATTCCTCAAGCACGATAAGCTTGCGCGGATGCTTGAACCGGGCAAGGCTGTGCGACGCGGCCCCGGCAATGGCGTCGAGATCGAGCGTTTCGCCCTTTTGCGGCACCAGAAAGCCCACCACCGTCTCGCCGAAATCAGGATGCGGCACGCCCACCACGGCGCTTTCCAGCACGCCGGGCTGGTCGTCGAGCAGGATCTCGATTTCCTTGGGATAGATGTTGTAGCCACCCGAAATGATCAGATCCTTGTTGCGCCCGACGATCTGCACATAGCCCTGATCGTCAATCAGCCCCAGATCGCCGGTGATGAAAAACCCGTTCTCGCGCAGTTCCTCGGCGGTCTTTTCCGGCATGTTCCAGTAGCCCTTGAAGACATTGGGGCCACGCACTTCGATGAGGCCGATCTCGCCCTGCGGCAGGGCCTCGCCGGTCTGCGGGTCGGTGATCTTCAGATCCACCCCCGGCAGCGGAAAACCCACCGTGCCCGCCCGGCGCGCGCCGTCATAGGGGTTTGACGTGTTCATGTTGGTCTCGGTCATGCCGTAGCGCTCGAGGATGCGGTGTCCGGTGCGTTCCTCAAAGGCCACATGCGTTTCAGCCAGAAGCGGCGCCGAGCCCGAGGTAAAGAGCCGTATATGCGCCACCAGATCGCGGGTGAAGCGCGGATCGTCCAGCAATCGAGTGTAGAAGGTCGGCACGCCCATCATCGAGGTGGCGCGGGGCAGTTGCGCGATCACCGTGTCGACGTCGAATTTCGGCAGGAAGATCATCGACCCGCCCGCGAGCAGGATGATGTTGGTCGCCACGAAGAGGCCATGGGTGTGAAAGATCGGCAGCGCATGCAGCAGCACGTCCTCGGCGCTGAACCGCCAGTAGTCGACCAGAACCTCGGCATTGGACAAGAGGTTGGTCTGCGTCAGCATCGCCCCCTTTGACCGCCCCGTGGTGCCCGAGGTATAGAGGAACGCCGCAAGGTCGTCGCCCGCGCGCGGGGTGGTCCCGAACGTCTCGGGCAGATCACGTGCCGCGTCGGGCAACGTGCCATTGCCGCCTGCATCGAGCGTCATCAGCGCCGCGCCCGCCGCCTCGGCCATGGGGCGGAGCGCGTCGGATTTGGCCGGGTCGCACAGCAGCAGTTTCGCGCCGCTGTCGCTGACGAAATACGACAGCTCATCGCCGGTATAGCCAGTGTTGAGCGGCAGAAAGACGATGCCCGCCTGCACGCAGGCGGCATAGACCGCAAGCGCCTCGGGCGATTTCTCGATCTGCGCCGCGAGCCGGTCGCCGGGCGCAAGCCCCGCCGCGCGGAACGCATGGGCATAGCGCGCGGTCAGCCGCAGGAAGGCGTCATAGCTGAGCGTTTGCCCGTCGCCGAGGTGTATAATCGGGGCGCTGCGGCCCGCATGGCGACCGAAAAGCGTGTCATAGAGAGGATTGGCCATGGTCTTGTCCTTCATTCCGTCGTCTTGGCGGCTGCTGAGGCGAGGGCTGTCACCTCTGAGGAGGCGGCAATCTCGCCCGAGGCCGCAAATCGTTCGTGGTTTTGCGAAATCTGGCGCAGGTCGTAAAGGTAATTCACCATCACGCCGCCCGATTGCTTTTGCCCGTTGGGCGAAAGATCGGCACCGGCATGAATCGCATGCACCGACGCGCCGTTGCCGAGGTGAAACCGCGCCACCGGATCATAGGGCCCGCCCTTGTCGCGCTTGGCATGGAGCAGGTACTGCGCGGTAATCTGGCGGCGGGTGTCGGCGTCTTCGGGCATGGCTTTATCACACTCCGACAGCCATCGGGTTAGGCCCGGAATGGGCGAGAGCGTGACGAAGGTCTTGAGATTGGGCAATTCCTGCGAGAGATCCGCCACCACCTGTTTGATCAGCGAGTTGCCGAAGGAAATACCGGCCAGTCCTGACTGGCAATTGGAGATCGAGTAGAACACGGCGGTGTCGGCGGCGTCGGGGGCAATCGCCGCGCGCTCGTCCGAGAGCACGTCATGGATCGCGCCGGGCACCCCGCGCGTGAGCGCCACCTCGACGAAAATCAACGGCTCGTCGGGCATGGCCGGGTGGAAAAACCCGAAACAGCGCCGGTCGGTCGGTTGCAACCGGCGGCGCAGGTCGTCCCAACTGTCGATGGCATGCACCGCCTCGTAGGCGATGATCTTTTCCAGTACATCCGCCGAACTGGTCCAGTTGATCGGACGCAGCACCAGAAAGCCGCGATTGAACCACGAGGCGAAGAGGTGTTTGAGATCGAGATCGACGACCGAAAGGCCCGGATTGTCGCGCGCGAGGCGCAAGAGATCGGAACGCATCGCCACAAGCTGCGCCGTGGCCCCCGGCACCTGATTGAGACGGCGGGCAAGCTCCTGTCGCGGCGGCTCTGCCGCGCTCATGAAGGCGCGGTAGGTGTTGCGGTCGGGCGTGGTTTCGAATGCATCGAGCGTGTCGCGCACCGCCTCGGGATCGACGCCCATGTCCTGCGTCAGGAACTCGAAAAACGCCAGTTTGCCCGCATCGTCCATGCCCGCGAAACGATCAAGGATCAGCCGGGCGAGCGCCATGCCCGACACTTCGCCGGAACTGCCCAGAAGGTCACGGCACAGCGCCTCGATGCTGCGGTTTTGTCGGTCAGGTTCGGCGGCACCGCGATAGCGCCGCTCGAACACCGTTGAGAGAAGATCCGCAAGAACGCTCATCAGCCCGCTCCCATCACTGCATTCGGCAACCATGTGGCCAGCCCCGGAAAGAGGCACAAGAGGATGATCGCAAGAATCATGCAGCCAACATAAGGCAACGAGCCGTAGAGGATGGTCTTGAGCTTGATATCGGGGGCGATGCCGTTGATCACATAGAGGTTGAGGCCGACAGGCGGCGAAATCAGGCCGATTTCCATGTTGATGGTCAGCACCACGGCGAACCAGATCGGATCGAACCCGGCGATGGTTATGATCGGCAACAGGATCGGCGCGGCCATAAGGATCACCGCCACAGGTGGCAGGAAGAAGCCCGCGATCAGCAGAAAGACGTTGATCGCCCCCATCAGCACCCAGCGATTGACGTCGAGCGTGCCGATCCATTCGGCGATGGACTGGGTGATGAACAGCGACGACAGCATGTAGGAGAACACCCCCGCCGCCGCGATGATGAAGAGGATCATCACGCTTTCACGGGTGCTGTCGCGCAACACCACCCAGAGCGCGCGGGGATCCCACAGCTTGTAGATGATCATGGCGATCACGAGGCACAGAAGCGCGCCGACGGCCGCCGTCTCGGACGGCGTGGCGATGCCGCCATACATCGCATAGAGCACGCCGAGGATGATCGCGAGGAAGGGCAAGACACGGGGCAGGATCTCGAATTTTTGCGCCCAGGTGTAGGGGGTTACACGCAGCAGATTCACATCGCCCGAGCGCCATGTCTGGTAGAGCGACCAGGCCATGAAGAGCACCACAAGCAGAATGCCGGGAATGACCCCCGCCAGAAAGAGGCGGCCGATCGAGGTCTCGGTCGCGATGCCGTAGACGATCATGGTGACCGAGGGCGGGATCAGGATACCGAGCGTGCCGCCGGCCGCGATGGAGCCCGCGGCGACTGAATCCGGATAGCCGCGCTTGCGCATCTCCGGGATGCCCATCTTGCCGATGGCGGCACAGGTGGCGGGCGAGGAGCCCGACATCGCCGAGAACAGCGCGCAGGCCCCGAGGTTGGAGATCACGAGGCCACCGGGCACGCGGGTCAACCACCGCTCCAGCGCCTCATAAAGATCGGCACCGGCCCGGGTCGAGGCGATGGAGGCCCCCATGATGATGAACATCGGAATCGACAGGAGCGCGAAATTATCAAGCTTGCCGAAGAAGATCTCCGGCATGAGTTCGAGTGAGCGCATGCCGTCGAAGACGATCAGGAAGCCGCCCGAGACGATCAGCAGGCCGAGCGCGACCGAGACACCCGAGAACAGAACGAGGATGGTCACGATGGCGACGATAAGGCCAAGCAGAAGCGGATCCATCAGGCGTCCTCCAGTCCGAAAGGGGTGTCGATGTCGAGGATGAGGGCCACCAGATCGGCCACCAGTTGCAAGAGGAACAGGCCAAAGCCCACCGGGATGGCGAGATAGGGGATCCACAGCCGTACCGCCCAGACGGTGTCTGATGTCCAGCCGCGCGCCCAGGCGAAATGCCAGAATTCATAGCCGTACCAGAGCATGACGCTGACCACGGCAATCGACAGCGACAGCGTCAGCACCGCCAGCCCCTTGCGCATGCGGCGCGGCAGGGCGAGCGGAATGAGATCCACGTTCACATGCCCGCGCAGGCGCTGCACATAGGGCAGGCCCAGAAGGGTCGCGGCGATCATGAGGTAGATCACCGCCTCGGTCTGCCAGATGGTCGATCCGTTCATCACGAAGCGGATCCAGATCATCTGACAGGTGATCAGCACCGCCGCCACGATCATGCCCGCCGAGACCCAGCCCGCGAGGCTCGATATTGCGGCGACGGCGCGCAAGAAGGGGTTGTTGCCGGTGCGCGCTACGGCGCCCGAGGTCTGGCCAGTCATTTGGCACTCCTGATGGTCGTCGGGATTGTCATTCGAGGGCTGCCGCGCCCGATGAGGGCGCGGCACGGGGTCAGATCACTCGACGGCGAGCGCCATGTCGAGCAGTTCCTGCCCGTCGGGCACCTGCTCGACAAAGGCCTTGTAGGAGGTTTCCTGCGCAATCGCGCGCCACGCTTCGAATTCCTCCTGCGTCATGTGCGCGATCTCGACACCGGCCTTCTCGAATACCTCGACAGAGTCGGCATCCTCCTTTTTGGCCTCTTCGAGGTAGAAGGCTTCGGCCTTTTCCGCGCCTGCGAGAAGCGCGGCCTGCTGATCTTCGGTCAGCCCCTCGAAGGTGGTCTTGTTCATCAGGAGCGGCTGATACATGAACCACAATGCCACGTCGCCCGCAGGGGTATAGCAACTGACCTGCTCGTAAATGCGGTAAGAGACGAAGGACGAGGACGAGGTATTGGCCGCATCCAGAACGCCGGTCTGCATGGCGTTGTAGATCTCGGAGCTTGCCATCGAGGCGATGGAGGCACCCGCCCCCGCCAGCATCTGCTCGAATGCCTTGCCCGCCGCGCGGGTCTGGAGACCCTCGATATCCTCGGGTTTGGTGATGCACTTTTCCTTGCCGGCAAAGCCGCCCGCGAGATAGCCGTGCACCAGAACCATCACGTCATCCTCGGCCATCTTGGCCTCGAGCGCCTCCATGAAGGGGCTGTTCGAGAGGCGCGCGGCGTGGTCGTGGTTCTTCACCAGCCCCGGCATCAGCGTGAGGTTGTAGGCCGGTTGCTGGCCGCCTGCATAGCTAAGCGGTAGGACCGTCATGTCAAGCTGGCCACGGCTGAGCGGGGTGTATTGCTCGCGCGGTTTGAACAACGACTTGGAGCCGAAAATCTTGATCTCCAGATCGACATCGGCGGCGGCGACCTCGTCGGCGACGATCTGCGCCACTTTGTGGCGCACGTCGTTGTTGGACCACTGATGCGACAGGCGCAATTCGGCGGCGTTTGCCATTCCTCCCAGAAGCAGCGCGCTTGCGGCGGTGGCCGCATAGAATATGTGTTTCATGTATTCCTCCCATAACTGCCTTGGGCCAGATGACCCGTCAGCGTGGTGTCAGTCTTTGGTGTTTTGAATTCAGAGTCAATGTTTTTGTATACAAGAATTTCTGCCTTGCGCACAAAGCCTGCGCCACCTAGAGTTTGCACATGTCACGACGCCGGGCCGATATCATTGCGGATGCGCTGGAAGAGCTTGTCTTCACCGGCGGGTTCAGTGACGGCGACCGGCTCGACGAGATCCGGCTGGCGCGGCAATTCGAGGTCTCGCGCACGCCGATTCGCGAGGCGCTCGGACGGCTCGTGGCCTCGGGCCTGGCCGAACAGATTCCGCGCCGGGGCGTGTTCATCCGACAGCCCGGCCTGGTCGAGTTGATGGAGATGTTCGAGACCATGGCCGAGATCGAGGGTGTCTGCGCCCGGCTCGCCGCACAGCGCATCACCGAGGCGGCATTGCAGGAACTGGACGCGGCCAATGCGCGCTGCACGGCGGCGATCGAAGCGGGCGATACCGATGGCTACTACCGCGAGAACGAGCGGTTTCATCACATGATCTACCATCAGGCGGGCAATGGATTTCTTGAACAGGAGGCGTTGCGCCTGCATCGCCGCCTGAAGCCCTTTCGCCGCATGCAGTTGCGCCTGCGCGGGCGGATGGCGCAATCCATGGCCGAGCATGAGGCGGTCGTCGATGCCCTGCGCGCGGGAGAGGAGCAGCGCGCCGCCGAAGTGCTGCGCGGCCATGTCGCCATTCAGGGCGAGAAATTCCACCTGCTGATGTCGAGCCTGCGCGACGCGGCAGAGTGAGCGCGGCGGTGGCCCTTGCCCGCGCCGTGGTGTAAGGCGCGCGCATGTCAGATTATGCACCGCCCACCGATCCGCTCGACATCCTGCATCACGACCACGAAATCGTCGTGGTCAACAAGCCCGCAGGCCTGCTCAGCGTGCCGGGCAAGGGCGAGCATCTGGCCGATTGCCTGATGAGCCGCCTGCAAGACGCGTTCCCGACAGCCCTGCTGGTGCACCGGCTCGACCGCGACACCTCGGGCGTGATGATCTTTGCGCTGAGCCCGCACGCGCAGCGCCATCTTGGCCTGCAATTCGAGAAGCGGCAGGCGAAGAAAAGCTACGTGGCGCGGCTGGCGGGGCTGCTCGCGCCGAAGACCGGCGTGGTCGATCTGCCACTGACCGTCGATTGGCCCAACCGCCCGTTGCAAAAGGTCTGCCACGAGACCGGGCGCGCGGCATTGACCGAATGGCGGGTGCTGCGGCAGGGCGAGGACGAGAGCCGGGTGCGGCTAAGCCCGAAGACCGGCCGCAGTCATCAGTTGCGGGTGCACATGCTCAGTCTCGGGCATCCGATCCTGGGTGATCCGCTCTATGCCAGCGGCGCGGCGCGGGACTATCCGCGCCTGATGCTGCATTCCGAGGAGTTGCGCCTGCGCCACCCCGATGGCGGCGCAGGCGTGAAGTTTCGCGCCAAGGCCCCGTTCTGAGGCACGCCCCTCACTCGGCGGGCTTTACCTCGAACCTGACCGAGGAATACCACTCGGCCACGGCGCGGATCTCGTCATTGGTCATCTCGGTGGCGATGGGGCTCATCACCTCATGGGTGCGCTTGCCGGTGCGAAACGCCTTGAGCTGGGTGTCGATATACATGACCGTCTCGCCCGCCAGGTTGGGCGCATCCTCGATCTGCGCGATCCCGTCCGCTCCGTGGCAGGCGATGCAGGCCTCGGGCGCATTCGCCGGGTCCTGTCCGGGGCCAAGCGTCGCCACCGGCTCCTGCGCGCTGTACCACGCCGCGAGATCGGCAATCGCCTGATCGCTGAGGCTCTTCGCCACCACGCTCATCATCTCATGCACGCGCTGGCCGTCGCGAAAGGCGGTCAGCTGATGTTCGATATAGGCCGGGTTCTCACCGCCGATATGCGGCACGATGGGCATTTTCGCGTGCCCCTCGATGCCGTGGCAGGTGCGACACTGCGTGGCCAACTTACGCCCGGCTTGCGCGTCGCCCGTCACCTCCTGCGCGTAAGACATCTGGGCGAGGAAAACCCCGCCCAGTGCCAGCATCATGATCTGTCGCATCAATTGCCCTCGTAGGAGATCCGGTAGAGCGCGCCCGCGAGATCGTCGGATACGAGGATCGAGCCATCGCGCAGCTGCGCCACATCGACCGGCCGCCCGAGATACTCGCCATCCTCGGTCAACCAGCCCTCGGCGAAGGGCTCCATCGTGGCGTTGCCCTCGTCGTCGATGAAGGTCACCATCACCCGCGCGCCGACCGGATCGGTGCGGTTCCACGATCCGTGCTGCGCCGAGAAGATCGCGTTCTTGTACTTCGCCGGGAACTGGCTGCCGGTGTAGAAGGCCATGCCGAGATCGGCGGCATGTGCGATCGTCTCGACCGCAGGCATCACCACGTCGACGGGCACCTCTTCGCCCTTGTACTCGTTGGTGCGCACATCGCCGCCCCCGAACCACGGGTGGCCGAAATGCTGGCCCATCTCGGTCTGACGGTTCAATTCACCGGGCGGGATGTCGTCGCCCATCCCGTCGACCTGATTGTCGGTCCACCACAGTTCACCGGTTTCGGGATGGAAATCCTGCCCGACCGAGTTGCGCACGCCATAGGTGTAGACCTCGCGGCCGGTGCCGTCGGTGTTCATCCGGATGATGCCGCCGATGCCCCATTTCCTGTACTTCTCCAGCCGGTCCGCCGGGGCCACGTTGAAGGGCTGGCCAAGCGAGATGTAGATCTTGCCATCCGGCCCGATATCGCAGACCCGCGCGGTGTGGTTGAAGCTTTCCTCGTCCTCGGGGATCAGATCGCCCTTGGCCACCAGATTGAACGCGGCCACGTCGGGGCTTTCGTAAAAGAACTCGGCGGCGGGGAAGAGCAGAACGCGGTTCTGCTCCGCGATATAGAGAAACCCGTCCGGCGAGAAGCAGGGGCCGTTGGGGATCGAGAATTGCAGCGAGGGCGCGAAATCCTTGACCTCGTCGGCGACGCGATCCTTGTTGCGGTCGGTGACCGACCAGACCTTGTCCTTGCGGGTGCCGACGAAGGTCACGATACCCTGCGGCCCCACCGCCATGTGGCGGGCATCGGGCACGACGGCGTAAAGGTCGATCTTGAACCCCTCGGGCAAGGTGATCTTGTCTAGCGTGGCCTTGATCCCCTCGGCATAGTCGCCGCCCTGCTCGATAAAGGTGAATTCGGTGACGCCGGTGGTCTGGAAATTCGACAGCTTGTCGAGATTGTCCGGCACGTTCGCCGCCTGACCCTGTGCCAGACCGGCGGTAAGGGCGAGCGTTGCAATGGATGACAGCAGATGTTTCATACGGTTCCTCCCTGATACGTCTGTATGTCGGGCCACCGGATCGCCGGCAGGCCGATCTTCAGCATGTGACCTCACGATACTGAAACGGCGCGCGCTCTCCCCTTCGCACACCCGTGGCAAATACCGCTTGCGTTGTATTCACCGGACAGGAGCGTATCGCAGATTCCCCAAAGCGCAAGCGAATGCTGCGGCGATCCGACACAGACAAAAGGAGGGGGGTATGCCGTGTAGCGGGTGCGGTACGGTGCTAAGGTGCCGTCGGGGCTGGACATTCGCGCCGCATTCTGGCTCTAGATTCCGCATGACCCAGCCGATCTATGCCATCCCCGATATCCACGGTCAGGACGCGCTGCTTGAGGCCGCGCTCGATCTCGTGCACCGCGATGGCGGCGCCGAGGCGCGCATCGTCTTTCTCGGCGATCTGGTGGATCGCGGCCCCGACAGCCGCGCCGTGATCGACCGGCTGATGGAGGGACAGGCCCGAGGCCGCCCCTGGACCGTGCTCAAGGGCAATCACGACCAACTCTTTCTCGATTTCCTTGACGGCGGGGCAATCCGATCCGCGCAGGTACGCTCGGGGCTCACCTGGCTCAATCCCCGGCTCGGCGGCGACGCGACGCTGGCCTCCTACGGGGTCGCCGCGTCCGAGATCGCCCCCGCCTGGGAGGCCGCGCGCGCCGCCGTGCCGCAGGCGCATCGCGACTGGCTGGCCAGCCTCCCGCTCTTCGATGAGGCGGACGAGGTGCTCTTCGTCCACGCAGGCATCCGCCCCGGCGTTCCCCTCAGCCGACAGAGGGCGACCGATCTGATGTGGATTCGCGACGGCTTTCTCGACCACGCGGCGCCGCATCCCTGGCTTGTCGTGCATGGCCACACGGCGCTCGACTGGCCGCAGCATTTCGGCAACCGCGTCGATCTTGATGGCGGCGCGGGCTATGGCCGCCCGCTCTGGCCTGCGGTGTTTCACGGCCCCACCTGTCATCTGATCACCGAGCGCGGACGTGAGTTGCTTGGGCCGGAGGGATGATCCCTGTGCACGTCATCCCCGCGAACGCGGGGATCTCGCGTCTGGCAGTTCGAGGACAGCAGAGAGATCCTCGGATCAAGTCCGAGGATGACGGTACCTTAGGGGCGTGCGGGTGCTCCGGACAGCACGGGCTGTCGAAACGCGTGGTATCCGCGCGCTGACACCACGTTCGCGTTGCCTTTTGCCTCGCCCTGCCATTAGGGTCTTTTCAACGTAAACCTGGGGGAGGATGACCCATGACCGATATCGTTATTCTGGCCGGCTGCCGCACCGCCATAGGCACCTTCGGCGGGGCTCTTGCGGGTACGCCGCCCACCACGCTCGGCGCCACGGTGGCCCGAGAGGCGCTGGCGCGGTCTGGTGTCGAGGGCGGGCAGATCGGCCATGTGGTTTTTGGCCATGTCATCAACACCGAACCGCGTGACATGTATGTCAGCCGCGTCAGTGCCATGGATGCGGGTGTTCCCGACACGGCACCCGCGATGAACGTCAACCGCCTGTGTGGCTCGGGCGCACAGGCCATCGTCTCGGTCGTGCAATCGCTGATGCTGGGCGATGCGAATTTCGGCCTCGCGGGCGGTGTCGAGAACATGAGCCGCTCGCCCTTCATCATTCCCGACCAGCGATGGGGCGCCAAGATGGGTGACGTCACAACCCGCGACATGATGCTGGGTGCGCTCAACTGTCCGTTCGGCACCGGCCATATGGGTGTCACCGCCGAGAATGTCGCGGCCGAGCATGACATCAGCCGCACCGATCAGGATGCCTTCGCGCTTGAAAGCCAGCGCCGCGCGGCAGAAGCGATTTCAGATGGCCGGTTCACATCGCAGATCGTGCCGGTCGAGGTGCGCGTGAAACGCGACATGGTGGCGTTTGACACTGATGAACACCCCAAACCCACCACCGCCGAAGCCCTCGCCGGGTTGAAAACCGTGTTCCAGAAGGATGGTACCGTCACAGCCGGCAATGCCAGTGGCATCAACGACGGGGCCGCCGCCCTCGTGCTCGCCCGGGCCGAGGCGGCGGAGGCCGCAGGCCTCAAGCCGCGCGCGCGCATCCTCGGGTATGCCCATGCCGGTGTGCGCCCCGAGGTGATGGGCATCGGCCCCATCCCGGCAGTCGAGGCCCTGCTCGCCAGAACCGGGCTCTGCGTCGCCGATTTCGACGTGGTGGAATCGAACGAGGCCTTCGCCGCGCAGGCGCTTGCCGTCAACAAGGGGCTTGGTCTCGACCCGGGTCGCGTCAACCCCAATGGCGGGGCCATCGCGCTCGGCCATCCGGTGGGTGCGACCGGCGCGATCCTAACGGTCAAGGCGCTTTATGAATTGGAGCGGACGGGGGGCAAGCGCGCGCTGATCACCATGTGCATCGGCGGCGGTCAGGGCATCGCGTTGGCGATCGAGGCGCTTTGATGGGGTGAAGCGGGAAGTGTGTATGGCCTGGAGCGGACTTACGACTACCTGAGAAGGTGCCGCGCGATTGCGCGGCACCTTCGGTGCGTTTCGCGCGGGGTGTGGCAACGGCAGCTAAAGGCCATTCGCGACCCGCGTTACACTTACCAGTCCACCGGCCCCTTGTCGGCGAATTGATGCACCAGAAAATCAATGAAGGCGCGGACCTTGGGCTGTGTGAAGCGCCCCGGAGGGTAAACCGCGTAGATGCCCTGCATCTCGACCGGCAGGTCGGGCATCGCATCCTCGACCAGCCCCTGCGTCATCGCCTTGGCATAAAGGAACGAGGGCAGATAGGCGATCCCGAGCCCGGAAATCGCGGCATTGAGCAGCGATTGCCCATCGTTGACGCTCAGCCCGCCCGCCGTGCGGACCTGACGCTTCTCGCCCGAGGGCGCGGTCAGCTTCCAGACAGCGTTGCCGGCCTGGCTCGAGTAATGCAAGAGCTTGTGCTCGTTCAGATCGTCGATCTTCTGTGGCCGCCCGTGTTTCTGGAAATAGGAGGGGCTGGCGATCATCCGTTTGGTGGTCTCGGTTAGCTTGCGGGCGCGCAGCGTGCTGTCCTCCAACTCGCCGATGCGGATCGCCATGTCGAAACCTTCGGAGATCAGTTCCACATAGCGGTTGTTGAGCACCATGTTGACGGTGATGTCGGGGAATTCGTCCAGGAAAGACCCCAGGATCGGGCTGAGATGATTGACGCCGAAATCGGTGGCGACCGAGATCCGCAAGAGGCCCGAGGGATCGGATTGCATCGAGCTTACCAGCGCATCCGCCTCACCTGCATCATTGAGAACACGAAGCGCCCTGTCGTAATAGGCGAGGCCAATTTCGGTGGGGCTGACGCGGCGTGTCGTGCGGTTGAGCAGACGTGCGCCCAATCGGGCCTCCAATGACGAGACATGCTTGGACACGGCGGATTTCGAAATGCCCAGCTTGCGGGCGGCGTCGGTGAACCCACCCTGATCCACCACCGTGGCAAAGGCCTCCATTTCCGTCAGGCGATCCATACTCATACCTCTTCTTGCGTGTCAGGGCCTGTTCTGCCCAATAAATCGGGCACAACTGGGGCGTATGCCCGACAATATCTTGATATTCCGAGGATCGTTCCCGATGGGGAAACGCGGAAACACTAAGCTGTGAGTGTTGAAACACGACCATGTGGCGTAACCTGTGCTACTGTCCGGTCAGGAGGACTCATCATGAAACGTGTTTATACATTGATCTTCGCTGGCCTGATCTCTCTGGCTGGCCCCGTATTTGCCGGAGATACGCCCGCACCTGAAGGGGCAGTTGTCTATTTCGTCAACCTCTCGGACGGCGCGACGGTCGGGGCGCCGGTGACGGTGGTCTTTGGCCTCAAAGGCATGGGCGTGGCGCCTGCCGGGACCGAGAAGGAGAATACCGGCCATCACCACGTGCTGGTGAACCGTCCGCCCCTGGGCGAAGGGCCGGGCGGGGCAGAGGAGTTGAACACCAGCCTGCCCGCCGATGAGAACCACATTCATTTCGGCGGCGGTCAGACGCAGGTGAGCCTTGATCTGGCACCAGGGCAGCACACGCTGCAACTGGTTGTGGGCGACATGAACCACGTGCCGCACAATCCGCCGGTTGTGTCGGAGGTGATCACGATCACCGTGGAGTAAGCCGCCTCAGAGCGTCGCGGCCAGCCGCGTGCCCTGATCAATCGCGCGTTTCGCGTCGAGTTCGGCGGCGACATCCGCGCCGCCGATGACATGGCACGTCACGCCCTCGGCCTCCAGCGCAACGGCAAGGCTGCGCTCGCTCAACTGCCCGGCGCAGAGCACGATGGTATCGGCCTCGATCAGCGTCGGGTTTTCCCGCGCCTCTCCGAAGCTGACATGCAGGCCCTGTGCGTCGATGCGCTCGTAATTGACGCCGCTCAGCATCTCGACGCCCTTCATCCGAAGGGCGGCGCGGTGAATCCAGCCGGTGGTCTTGCCCAGTCGTTTGCCGGGGCGCTCGGCCTTGCGCTGCAACAGCGTGACCGCCCGGGCGGGCGGCCCTGGCTGCGGGCCCTTCGGGGCCAGCCCGCCGCGCACCTCTGCGGGATCGCCCACGCCCCATTCCTCGCGCCAGAGCGACAGGTTCTCTGTCGGTCTCTCGCCCTCATGGACGAGGAACTCGGACACGTCGAATCCGATGCCGCCCGCGCCCACCACGGCGACGCGCTTGCCTACGTGTGCCTTCCCGCGCAGCACATCGATATAGCTGAGCACGTTGGGGCCATCCTGGCCGGGGATACCCGGGTCACGCGGGATCACCCCGGTGGCGATGATCACCTCGTCAAAGCCTGCGAGGTCATCCGGCCCGACATCTTGCCCCAGCTCGACCGCGATGCCGGTCTCTTGAACCATCACCTCGAACCAGTCGACGAGGCCGTGGAATTCCTCTTTGCCGGGGATGACGCGGGCCATGTTGAGTTGGCCGCCAAGCTGAGGCGCGCGATCGAAGAGCGTCACCTTGTGGCCGCGCCCCGCTGCCGTGATCGCCGCCGAGAGGCCCGCAGGCCCGGCGCCGACAACGGCTATCCGCTTGATCTCGATCGCCGGGCCGACCACCAGTTCGGTCTCGTGGCAGGCGCGGGGATTGACGAGGCAGGTGGTCAGCTTGCCCGAAAACGTGTGATCGAGGCAGGCCTGATTGCAGGCGATGCAGGGGGCGATGGTGCGGGCGCGCCCCTCCGCCGCCTTCTTGACGAAATCCGCATCGGCGAGGAACGGGCGCGCCATCGAGACCATGTCGGCCACGCCCTGCGCAATCAGGTCTTCACCCACCTGCGGTGTGTTGATCCGGTTTGAGGTGATGAGGGGCAAGCCCACCTTGCCCATCAATTTCTGCGTGACCCAGGCCCAGCCCGCGCGCGGGACGGAGGTGGCGATGGTGGGCACCCGCGCCTCGTGCCAGCCGATGCCGGTGTTGAGGATGCTCGCACCTGCGCGCTCCACCTCCTGCGCCAGTTGCACCACCTCGGCATGGGTGCTGCCCTCGGGGATGAGGTCGATCATCGAGAGGCGGTAGATCAGGATGAAATCGGGGCCGACGGCCTCGCGGGTGCGGCGCACGACCTCAAGCGGCAGGCGCATCCGGTTCTCGTAGGAGCCGCCCCAGCGATCCGTCCGCTTGTTGGTGTGGGTGACGAGGAACTGGTTGAGGAAATAGCCTTCGGAGCCCATGATCTCGACCCCGTCATACCCGGCCTCGCGGGCGCGTTCCGCCGCCGTGACGATATCGGCGATCTGCTTCTCGATTCCGTCCTCGTCGAGTTCGCTGGGGGTAAAAGGCGAGATCGGCGACTTGACGGGGGAGGGGGCGACGCATTCCTTGCCATAGGCGTAACGGCCCGCATGCAGGATCTGCATCGCAATCAGCCCGCCCGCGTCATGCACCCGGTCGGTGACGATGCGATGATTGGCGATATCTTCGGGGGTGAAGAGGCCCGCAGCACCCGGAAACACGCCGCCCTCGCGGTTGGGGGCCATGCCGCCGGTGACCATGAGGCCGACGCCGCCGCGCGCGCGCGCGGCGTAGAATTCGGCCACCCGGTTCCAGTCGCGCGTTTCCTCCAGCCCGGTATGCATGGAGCCCATCAGCACACGGTTCTTGAGCGTGACATGGCCCAGATCGAGGGGGGCAAGAAGATGCGGATAATCGGTCATGGCTCTCTCCCTTGGCTTCTCCAAGTGATGCCGCAGGCGGGCGCGATTGTCACGCGTGAACGCTGCGTTACCGGGGGGGGAGGCGGGGCTGCGTCCTGGAGTTTGAGTATTTTAGACAAGAAGAAGCCGGGGCGGGTGTTTGTCAGTCCTGATCGTCTGCGAAACTGAGGGCCGCCCAGTTGCGCCGCTCATGCACCACGCGCAAGATCACGACGTCCGGTCCGACCATGCGGTAGAAGACAAGATGTCGACCAACCGGCAGCGACCGCGCACCCGGCACGAAGACGGACCGATCGCGCCCTGTTTCCGGAGCGGCGGCCGCGCGCGAGAAACAGGCGAATATCTCCGTGACATTGCTTTCCGCCCGCTGTTCGCCCCATGTTACCTTTGAATGATCCCAGATATCATCGAGGTCGGCCACCGCTGTGCGTGTCAGCCGAAATTCCGTCACGCTGAGGTTTTACGCTTGGCGGCAAGGAAGCTTTCCAGATCGACATCCAGAGCTTCGCCGTTCGCCGCTTGCCGGTCGGCCTCCTCAAGGGTGGCTTTCAGGCGGTCGAACTCCAGTTCCGCCTCCTGACGCTCCAGCATCCGCAGCCCCGCGCGCAGGACGTCGCTCGTCGAGGCGTAGCGGCCGCTTTCGACGGCGCGGGCGATGAAGTCGTTGAAGTGGTCGCTGAGCACGACCGAGGTGTTGCGGGGCATGGGCTGACTCCTTTGCGCGCACTATACCAATTATTGGTATCCGGATCAATTGGCGCTGGCGGGATCAGTCTTCGCCGTCCACGCGACCGCGCAATGCCTTGACCTCGCCGCGGACCTTCTTGGACTTGAGGCGGCGTTTCTTGGCGCCGAGGGTGGGGCGCGTCGGGATGCGGCGTTTGGGTTTGACCAGGGCCTGCCGGATCAGGTCTGCCAGCCGGTCGCGCACGATGTCGCGGTTGCGGGTCTGGCTGCGGGTTTCGTCGCAGTGCAGGACGAGCGCGCCTTCCTTGGTCCAGCGGCGGCCGGCCAGCCGTTTGAGCCGGGCCTTGACCGGGCCGGGCAGGTTGGGGGAGCGCTCGGCCTCGAAGCGCAATTCGACCGCGCTCGCCACCTTGTTGACGTTCTGCCCGCCGGGGCCGGAGGCCCGGATGAACTGCTCGGTCAGCTCCCAATCCTCGATGGCGATCTGGTCGGTGATCCTCAGCATGGGGCGGTCCCGTTGATGACGTGTTGATCAGTGATAAGCGTGGCAATTCAAAAGGGCCGCCCCGGTTGGGAACGGCCCTCTAGAAGCTACGGAGGTGTGCCGGTTAGGCGCACCAATCCGGGTGGCTTTCGCCTCGGGGCTGCCCTAGACGGCGGCCTCCCGAACTGTTCCGACACCTCGCTCCAATACCTCTATAGACACTGGACCACCTCCTTTCGCTTTGTTGAACCTGAGCCAAGCCTGCCATATTTTTGCTTGTTGTCAAAACAAAATAATGTGGCGCATGAAGATTTTGACGCAGGATGCTGATTTATTGATCTTGCAGCACGGCCACGCATTGGCGTGGCAGGTCCTCCATCGTCAGCTCGCGGCGGGGCTTGGGCTTTGGTGCATCCGGGACGGGCGGCGGTGGGTTGAGGATGTTTCGCACCCACTGCTCCGCCTCGGCGCAGCCATCGCCGGGCGGGGGGGCGGCCTGCTCCACGCAGGCCCGGGCGTTGTCGGGGCAGTTCAGACGGACGTGGAAATGGTAGTGATGCCCCCACCATGGCCGGATCTTACGCAGCCATGTGCGGTCACCGGTCTCATCGCGGCACATCTGGGTCTTGGCCCCGGGAAAGATGAAGATGCGCGCGGTGCGCGGGTCTTGCGCGGCGGCCTTGACGATCTCGTGATGCGCGCGGGTCCAGTTGCCGTTGATATAGGCACCATTGGCCCGGCGCATGGAAATCGACGAGATATTCTCGCGCGCCGTGCGGCTGAGGGCGAGGTTATCGGCGGGGCGCAGCCAGATATCGGCGTCGAGGCCCATCTGGTGGCTGCGATGCCCCGACAGCATCGGGCCGCCGCGCGGCTGGCTGATATCGCCCACATAGATGCCGTTCCAGCCCGGTTGCGCTGCGGCCTTGCGCGAGAGTTTTTGCAGCAGGTCGATGGTCTCGGGGTGGCCCCAGTTGCGGTTGCGGCTGAGGCGCATGGCCTGCCATGTGGGCCCGGTCTCGGGCAGGGCCACGGCCCCCGCGATGCAGCCATTTGCATAGCTGCCAAAGGCGGCGGGCGCGTGTTCGGAGCCTTGCCCTTGCGCGCCGAAAAGCTGTTTGGCCTGCACGCCCTGCATCGCGGCAGGGATGCTCTGGCTGGAGACGATGCCGGTTGCCTCGGCCTCGGGCTTGGGTTGCATGCAGGCCCCGAGGCCCAGGCAAAGTGCGGCTGTTATGACGATCCGGCCCATTGATCCCTGTCCCCTTCCGTCTTGACCCAGCGTAGCAGCACAATGCCGATCAGGAAAAGGAAAATCACCGGTGAGATGCCGATCCGCGCGCTGCCCGAGAGCGAGGTCACAAGCCCGATAAGGGCCGGTGCAAGAAAAGCCGTGGCCCGCCCCGAGAGGCCGTAGAGGCCGAAGTTCTCTGTGGGGGTTTCGGGGTCGGTGTGGCGCACCATGAGCGTGCGGCTAGCGGCCTGAAGCGTGCCGCCAAGGCCCCCGATCAGCACGCCGCAGCCGAAGAAGATGGCGTCGGGAAGGGTGGAGCCGGGCGCCAGCGGGATGCCGAAGATCTGGCTGCGGTCCATGCCGACGACCATGATGCAGACCGCGATCAGACCCCAGATCGCCGTGATGATCACCGGCTTGGGGCCGAATCGGGTGTCGAGCCTGCCGCCGACCCAGCTGAACAGTGCCGCCGAGATCGCGCCGATGATGCCGAAGATCCCGACTGAGGTGATCGACCAGTTGAGCACGAGGATCGCATAGGTGCCGCCAAAGCCGTAAAGCCCATTGAGCGCATCGCGGTAGAACATCGAGGAGCCGAGATAGGTGGTGAGGCTGAGGCGGTGGCGCAGCCCCTTGACCGTCTTGACCAGCAGCCCGAGCGCATCGCCGATACCGCGCCCCGTGCCCGCAGGCCCGGTATCACGCACCCAGAGGAAATAGGGGATCATGAACACGGCGAACCAGAGGGCGGTGAACGGCCCGACAAAGCGCGTGCCCTCACGCGCGGCCGCGTCAAGGCCAAAGGCCGGGTCGAGACCGATCAGGGTCTTGCCGCTTGGCTGTTCGACAAAGAGCGCCAGCATGATGAGCAGCGACAGCACCCCGCCCGCATATCCGAAGGCAAAGCCCGAGCCGGAGAGCGCACCGACCTCATCGGCGGTGCCGAGCGAGGGCAGTTGCGAGTTGATGAAGATCAACGCGTATTCCGCCCCGATGAAGCCTATGCCGAAGGCCACCAGCCCGAACCACAGGTTCGCGCCGTCCGGTGTCATCCCCCAGATCGCCGCGGCCCCGGTCACATACATCAGTGAAAACACGATGATCCACGGCAGCCGCCGCCCGGTGGTGTCGGCAAAGGCCCCCATGATCGGCGCGCCGAGGCCGATGATCAGGCCGCTGATGGTCAGGCCGGTGGACCAGAGGGTCTGCGCGCGGGCGTCGGCGACGCCTTCGCTTAGCCCGGTGGAGATGAAGTGATCGGAAGCGACGGAGGCGAAATAGGGGCCGAAGATGAAGGTGATCAGCAGGGTGTGGTAGGGTTGGCTGGCCCAGTCGAAAAAGAACCAGCCCCAGATGCGTTTGCGTTTGGAAATGCCCTTCATACCTGCCTCGCTCAACCTTTGGGGGATATGAGCGCGGCAGGCGCGTGGGTGCAAGCTATTCCTGCACGACGTCCTGTACCGGGTCTTGCATCGGGGGCCAGGGGCGCGTGGCATCGGCCTCGATCCAGGCGCGAACCCAGTCGGGGTGTGGCGGCTGGGCGGCGTCGTGCCCGAGTTCCGCCAGCACAGTCGCGGGGGGCACGATCCCGCCCTTGCCGGTCACCGCCGCGCGGTAGAGGATGTGGTTGGCGCATTGGCCATCGGGCGTCCACATGGATTGTTCGAGATAGAGGAATTTCTCGTCCCAGCAGACCAGCCGTGAGCGCATCTCGATCCGTTCGAACATGCGGATGCGGCGGCGGTAGCGCACGCTTGCGCCTGCGATGGTCAGGCCCCAACGCTTGCGGCGCAGCACCTTGATCAGCCCGATGCGCCCGGCAAGCGGAATGCGCCCCAGATCGTAGAGCGTGAGCGTGCGCCCGTTGTTGAGTTCCATCCACAGGTCGATATCCCAGGGCAGGCAATAATGCTGCGACACATGCAGACCGGTGACCGGCAGGGCGGGGGAGTTGCGGTGTTTGTAAAGCTGCCAGATCAGGCGCAGGACGGGATACATGGCGGGTCTCCTTTGGCCCGCGCCTGCCACCCCTGACCGTCGCGGTCAACTGCGACTGCGCGTCAGGCTTGCGCTCGGGTACGGGCTTGCTTAGGTGGAAAGACGTTTCAGACCCAGAGGACCACTGCCCATGCAATCGCTTTTCCAGATCCTGATGCTGCTGCTCGACATCCTGTGGTTCTTCATCCTTGCGCATGTGATCATGTCTTGGCTGATCAATTTCCAGGTGCTGAACCTGCAACAGCAATTCGTGGCGCAGATCTGGTACGGGCTCAACCGCCTGTTGGAGCCGATCTATTCCCGCGTGCGTCAATTCCTGCCGCCGATGTCGGGCATCGACCTGGCGCCGCTGGTGGTGCTGGTGGCGGTCTATGCGCTACAGATCATTCTGCGAAACAACGCGGCGGCGTTTTACTGATCCGGGGTCTTGTTCACCGAATCTTGGTGTGAAACACTGACTGTAAGAGCAGATAAATAAAATCTTACAGGACTGCCATGCCGAGCGCTGCCACGCTTTTGCGCGATGTCTTCGGGTTCGATGCGTTTCGGCCCGGACAGGAAGAGATCGTGCACACTGTCGCCACCGGGTGCAACACGCTTGCGATCATGCCCACGGGGGGCGGTAAATCCCTGTGTTTCCAATTGCCTGCGCTCCTGCGGGATGGGGTGACGGTGGTCATCTCGCCGCTGATTGCGCTGATGCGCGATCAGGTGCGGGGGTTGCGTGCGGCGGGGGTCGAGGCGGGGGCGCTGACCTCGGGCAATACCGAAGAGGAAACGGCAGAGGTCTGGGCGGCGCTGGAGGCTGGGCGGCTCAAGCTGCTTTACATGGCACCCGAACGGTTGGCCTCGGGGGCCGCCCTCGGGATGCTGCGGCGGATCGGTGTGAGCCTGATTGCCGTGGACGAGGCACATTGCGTGAGCCAGTGGGGCCATGACTTTCGCCCCGATTACCTGCGCATCGGAGAGTTGCGCCGCGCGCTCAACGTGCCGCTCGCCGCCTTCACCGCCACTGCCGATGCGGAGACGCAGCAAGAGATCGTGGACAAGCTCTTTGACGGGCAGCCGCCGCAGATCTTCCTGCATGGGTTCGACCGGCCCAACATCCACCTCGCCTTTGCCGCCAAGGACGGGCCGCGCCAGCAGATCATGGGCTTTGCCGGGGCGCGCAAGGGGCAGTCGGGCATCGTCTATTGCGGCACCCGCGCCAAGACCGAGGGCCTCGCGCAGGCGCTTGATCAGGCGGGGCACAATGCCTGCGCCTATCATGGCGGCATGGAGGCAGAGGCGCGCCGTCAGGTGGAGCATCGCTTCAACAGTGAGGACGGGCTGATCGTTGTGGCGACGGTGGCCTTTGGCATGGGGGTGGACAAGCCCGATATCCGCTGGGTGGCGCATGCTGATCTGCCCAAGAGCATCGAGGCCTATTATCAGGAAATCGGCCGCGCGGGGCGCGATGGCGCGCCTGCCGAGACGCTGACCCTCTTTGGCCCAGACGATATCCGCCTGCGCCGTTCCCAGATCGACGAGGGGCTGGCCCCGCCGGAACGGCGGATGGCCGATCACGGGCGGCTTAACGCGCTGTTGGGTCTGGCCGAGGCGCTGGAGTGCCGCAGGGTGGCGCTGCTGCGCTATTTCGGCGAGGCGGCAGAGCCTTGCGGGAATTGCGATCTGTGCGAGATGCCGCCCGAAACCTTTGACGGGACGGAGGCGGTGCAAAAGGCGCTGTCGGCGATCCTGCGGACCGAGGAACGGTTTGGCGCGGGACATCTGATCGACATCCTGATGGGCAATGCGACCGAGAAAGTGCGCGCGCGCGGGCATGACAACCTGCCGACCTTTGGCGTGGGCCGCGACATGGACAAGCGCGGCTGGCAGGGCGTGTTCCGGCAGATGATGGGGCATGATCTGGTGCGCCCCGATCCTGAACGGCATGGTGCATTGGTGATGACCGAGGCCGCCCGCCCGATCCTGCGGGCGGAAACCCCGATCCGCCTGCGCCGCGAGGTGGCGCAGCGCACGCCGCGCCCTGCCGTCAAGGCACTGGTGTCGGAGGAGGACGCGCCACTGCTGTCGGCGCTCAAGGCCAAGCGTCGCGCGCTGGCCGAGGCGGCGGGGGTGCCTGCCTATATCGTCTTCAACGACCGCACTCTCATCGAGATGGCCGAGACGCGGCCCGCCAATCTGGATGCGATGGCGCGGGTCGGGGGAGTGGGGGCCACCAAGCTGGAACGCTATGGCGCGGATTTTCTGGAGGTGATCAACGGCGAGGCAGAGCAGCTCCATCCCACTCGGCGCAAGTTGGCGGGACGCGCGGCGGGCGAGGTCTATGACCAGCTGATCGAGGCGCAGGCGCGGCTCTCGCGCGGGCCCGAGGGCATCGACAAGCCGCTGAGTTGTTCGGCCTCGCTGCTGGCGCGGGTGGCGAGCCAGCGGCCGTGCGACAGTGATGCGCTGGCCCGGCTGATCGGCGAGAAATATGCCGAACGCTTTGGCCCGGCCTTTCTGGACGTTCTGCGCATGGCGGACTAAGTCTGCCGCAACGCTGTCACACAGGGATTTCGCGCATGCTGGTTGTCGTCTCGCCCGCCAAGAAGATGGATATGAGCCCGGTCGAGGGTATTGCGCCGACGCGGCCAGCCTTTCGCGCCGAGGCGGAGGATCTGGCGCAGGTGGCGCGGGGCCTCGATGTGGGCGATCTGCAAAAGCTGATGAAGATCAGTGAGAACCTTGCCCGGCTGAATGCCGACCGCTTTGCGGATTTCGGCACGATGGAGGAAAAGCCCGCCGCGCTCGCCTTTGCGGGGGACACCTATCAGGGGCTGGAGGCGGGGTCATTGGACGCGGAGGAAATGGCCTGGGCGCAGGATCATTTCCGCATTCTGTCGGGGCTTTACGGGCTGCTGCGCCCGCTTGATGCGATCGAGCCTTACCGGCTGGAAATGGGCAGTCGGCTGGCGACCGGCCGGGGCCGCACGCTCTATGACTATTGGGGCGACCGGATTTCCAAGGCGCTGAATGCACAGGCGCGCAAGATCGGCACCGAGACGTTGGTGAACTGCGCGAGCCAGGAATACTTCGGCGCGGTGGACCGCGCGGCGCTCGATCTGCGGGTGATCACGCCGGTTTTCATGGAGGAAAAGGCGGGCACGCCGAAGATCGTGAGCTTTTACGCCAAGAAGGCGCGCGGTGCGATGGCGCGGTTCGTGATTCAGAACCGGCTGACCGATCCGCAGGCGCTGAAAGACTTCGACACCGGCGGTTACCGCTACAGCGCCGAGATGTCGGAGGGTGACAGAATGGTGTTCCTGCGCGACTATCCGGCCTGAGCCGTTGTCGCCGCTGGCTGTGGCGCGCGGGCGTCGGGCGGGCAGGCATCTTGAATGCGGGCGAGGATGACATCCTTGCGCAAGGGTTTGGTCAGATAGTGATCCAGCCCTGCCGCGAGGATCTCGGTATCGTCGCCGGTCATCGCATGGGCGGTCAGGGCGACGATGGGCACGCGCCGCCCGGTTCCGGCTTCGAGCGCGCGGATCGCGCGCGTGGCCTCCTTGCCATCCATCTCCGGCATCGAGATGTCCATGAAGACCAGATCGGGCGCGAAGCTCTGGTAGAGTTCCACGGCCTCGCGGCCATTCTCGGCAAAGACCAACTCGATCTCCAGCGTCTGCACCATCTTGGAGAACACCAGCCGGTTGGTCTTGTTGTCCTCGGCGGCCAGAACCCGCATCAGACGATCCGGCGGTTCGTAAGCCCCTGACCCGCCCGAGCAAATCTCCGCGACGCTGCGCAGGAACTCCTGCCGGGCGACCGGCTTTTGCAGCACCGCATGAAGATACCTGCGGCCCGGCTCGGCCTCGGCCTGACCGGCAGTCTGGCTGAGCAGGAGGATGGGCATGTCATGACCGGCCTCGCGCAGCGCCTCGGCCAGTTCCAGCCCGTCCATTCCGGTCATTGAGTGCTCGGTCACGACGAGGCCGACGCCGTCCCCGGCGCGGTCGAGCGCCTCTGCCGGACTGCGGCAGGCGATCACGTCAAAGCCCAGTTGTCCAAGCTGGCGTTGCAAGAGCGCGCGACAGGCGTCCTGCGGCTCGACGATCAGGGCGCGGCCGGGGCTGCCCGGCAGGCGCGGTAACTCGCCTTCCGTCGGCTCCACGATGGGCAAGCGGAGCGAAAACCCGAACACCGAGCCTTCGCCCGGGGTCGATTCGACCCAGATCGTGCCGCCCATCAGGCGCACCAGCTTTTGCGAGATCGCAAGGCCGAGGCCGGTGCCCTCGAACTTGCGATTGCGCGCATCGTCGACCTGGTTGAACTCGCCGAACACGTGCTCGATCTTGTCGGGCGGGATGCCGATCCCGGTATCCTCGACCGTGACATGGATATCGGCCGCCTGCCCGGCCTCGTGCACCACGCCGGTGACCCGCACCAGCACGTGGCCCGATTGCGTGAATTTCACCGCATTGCCCAGAAGATTGGTCATGATCTGCCGGACCCGTCCCGCATCACCCCTGAATCGCGTCGGCAGGAACAGATCGTAATCCACCAGAAGATCGAGCCCCTTGCGGCGCCCATCGCTCTGCATCAGCGTGACAAGCTCTTGAATGCAACGCTCCAGATCAAAGGCATCCTCGACCAGCACCAGTTTCTCGGCCTCGATCTTGGAATAATCCAGCACGTCATTGATGATCACCAGCAGCGCCTCGCCGGAATTGCGGATAGTCGCGGCATAGAGCCGCTGTTCCTCGGTCAGTGGAGTGTCCATCAGCAGGTCTGCCATGCCGACGACCCCGTTCATCGGCGTGCGGATCTCATGGCTCATATTGGCAAGGAAGGCGGATTTCGCGCGATTTGCCGCCTCGGCACGGCGGCGGGCCTCTTTCAGTTCCTTTTCGTAGCGGATCGTGGCGGTGATGTTCTGTACCAGACTGACGATGTCCCCGCCCGATCCGCGCCGGTCGGTGACGCGGATGTAATGATCGTTCCACAGCCGCAGAACCTCGGTTTCGGGGGCCGGACTCTGCCAGCGGTCGAGCATATGCTCGCGCCACTGCGCCGGGGTCAGTTCGCCGATATTGATGATCCCTTCCTCGGTGACGATTTGCAGAATCTCGATATAACTCACCCCCGGTTTCACCACTTCGACACCGTCGAACACCGCCAACCAGGCGGCATTGGCGGCAATCATCCGGCTATCGGCGTCGAAGAAGGCGAATCCGTCCTCGATCGTCTGGATCGAGTGCCAGAGGCGGCGTTCGGCGATCTCGACCTTCTGATGCGCGACGGTGAGATCGGATTTCACGCGCAAGTTCTCTTCGCGCACGGTGCGCACCTCGGCGCGGGTCTCGTGCACCTCGTGCGACAGGGCGCGCGCGTGCTTGCCCAGCTTGCGGTTGGCGGCGTGCAGTTCCGCCTGCTTCTGTTCCAGCAAATGCTCGGCGGCGAGGCGCGCGCGCCGTTCCTCTGCCAGCTTGTTGGCAAGGCTCATGCCCATCCTCCGCCATGCCGGACCGTGATCGGCCACACAATCCGGCATCGTCGTGAAGATGGGGTTAAGACGGCTGTGCCAGTTTCGCATCGCACAGCGCGTGTGCGGGCAATCGCAGTTGCCAAACCCGCCGCACCGCCCCAGTTTGTCGCGGGAAACAATCCGACAGAAAAGGACACGAAGATGGCACATCCGAAACTGCTGACGATCTCGGGATCGTTGCGCAAGGGCTCCTACAACCGCATGCTGCTGGCTCAGGCAGCCGAGGCATTCGGCCCGGCGGAGGTGATCGAGGGCGATCTCGACCTGCCGCTTTACAATGGCGATCTGGAAGAGGCCGAAGGCGTGCCGGAAAAGGTGCAGCATCTCGTGCAACAGATCAAGGACGCGGATGCGATCGTGGTCGGTTCGCCGGAATACAACAAGGGTATCACCGGGGTGCTCAAGAACGGGCTCGACTGGATCAGCCAGGTGCCGGGATGGCCGATGAAGGACAAGCCGACAGTGGTCGTGTCGGCCTCGGCCGGGCGCACGGGGGGCGAGACGGCGCAATTCATGACGCTCTCGTGCCTCACTCAGCATCAGGCGCGGCTCATCCCCGGCACCGCCGTGCTGATCGCGGGCGCGATGAATGCCTTTGACGAGGATGGGCGGCTCAAAGACGAGACCTCGCAGAAGCTTTTGGCGGAACGCATGGAGAAGCTGCGCGCTGAGGTGGTTTAGGCGGGCCTGCGGGGAACAGGATCGGGCCTGATGGGCCGGAGCGGCCGCTGTGTTATGGCTGTTCCGGGTCACTCTCACAACTTCCGGAAACGTTGTGAAAAATACTCGACAAAACCGGATTATTAGTTATATTTATCCCATGAGTATCACAAGCCCCAATGCCCGCGCGCTGGCCGCCCTTGGTCATGACGCCCGCCTGTCGATCTTTCGCCTGCTGGTCAAGGCGGGGCATGACGGGCTGCGGGTCGGCGATATCGGCGCGCATCTGGGGCTCGCACCCTCGACGCTGGCGCATCACCTCTCGACACTGGTCGAGGCCGGGTTGGTGGTGCAGCGCAAGGAGGGGCGCGAGGTGTTCAACAGCGTGGATTACGCGGCGATGCAGCGCGTGCTGGGGTTTCTGACCTCGGAATGCTGTGCTGGTGTCACCCTGCAGGCCAAGGACGATGCGGCATGAGTTTTTTGCACCCTAAAATAACCAGAATTCTGGAGATATAGATATGACCGACACGAGCCTTTCCCCGACCGGCCCCGCCGCATGGGCCCGCACGCTTTGGCGGGATCACCGGGTGTGGCTGGCCTCGGCGCTGATCCTTGCGGTGGTTGCGCTGCTTGATCCGGCGCAGGCGCGCGACAGCCTTGGCTTTACCGCGCAATCGCTGCTGAATACCGCGCCCTTCCTGATCCTGTCGATCGGTGTGGCGGCCTGGGCCACGGCGACCGGGGCCGACAACCTGATCGCGCGCGCCTTTACCGGGGCGCCGGTGGTGATGATCGGGCTGGCGGCATTGGCCGGAGGACTCTCGCCGTTTTGTTCCTGCGGGGTGATCCCGCTGATCGCGGCATTGCTGGCAATGGGCGTGCCGCTCTCGGCGGTGATGGCGTTCTGGCTGGCCTCGCCGGTGATGGACCCGTCGATGTTCGTGCTGACCACGGGTGTTCTGGGACTGGAATTTGCGCTCGCCAAGACGCTGGCGGCGGTGGGGCTCGGCGTCTTTGGCGGCGCGGTGGTGCATGTCATATCCCGCGCGGGCGGGCTGAGCGATCCGCTGCGCGAGGGAATCGGCAATGGCGGCTGCGGCGGGGCCAAGCTGCGCGCGCCGAAGCCAGTGGTCTGGCGCTTCTGGCAGGAGCCCGAGCGGCGGGCCAAGTTTGGGCGCGAGGCGCTGAACGTGACGCTGTTCCTCACCAAATGGCTGACGCTGGCCTTTCTGCTCGAAAGCCTGATGCTGGCCTTTATTCCGGCGGAAACCGTCACCTCGGTTCTGGGCGGCAGCGGGCTAGGCCCGATTGCGCTTGGCACACTGGTTGGCGTGCCGGCCTATCTCAACGGCTATGCCGCGCTGCCGCTGGTCGGCGGGCTGATCGAGCAGGGCATGGCACAGGGTGCCGGACTGGCCTTTCTGGTGGCCGGTGGCGTGACCTCGCTGCCCGCCGCGTTTGCGGTCTGGGCGTTGGTCAAGCCGCGTGTCTTCGTGCTCTATATCGCCTTGTCGCTGAGCGGGGCGTTTGTCGCCGGTCTGTTGTTTCATCTGTGGACGCTCGCATGAGACGGCTTGAAATCGAGGTTGCCGGGCTGACCCCCGGCACCCGCCTGCTGGCTCCGGCAGGCATGAGCAGTCCGCATGACGCAGTGGCCCGGACGACCGTGAGCGGCGGTGAGGTATGTGCCGTGACACTGGAGGCGGAATTGGGGCTGGCGGCGCTGTGGGTCGAGGCGGCGGGCGGCGTGCTGACCCTGAGTCATGAGATCGCGCCTGCGCCGCAGGGGCAGGGATATCCGGAGGTGATGTTTGCCCCACGGGTCACGCCCTATACTGTCGCGGCCGAAGATTTGGCGCAAGCCAGCGAAGAGATGGCAACCCGCGAGGGCGGTGGCATGGCGGGCCTGCGCGCGCTGGTGGCCGAGGCCGAGGCGCGGTTCACCTACGCCCATCCCGAGATACGGTTCAACGACGGAACCGAAGCCGTGCCCTATCTCTCTTGTGGCACGACGCCCGGGTCCTGCGTGGACATCAACACCTATCTCGTGGCGAGCCTGCGCGCGGCGGGCTATGAGGCGGGTTATGTCTATGGCTATTTCTTTCCGGCGGAAAAGGGTGGCGTGACGGATGACGCGCATTGCTGGGTCGTCACGCGTCACGCGGGAGAGGTGCTGGAATGGGATATCGCGCATCATATCAAGGCGGGGCTTGGCCCGACGCAACCGGGGCTTGATCCGCACTCGGGCTGGCGTGTGGCGCTTGGACATTCCATGGGGCATGTCTATCGGCTGGACGACGGCACGGTCCGTTTCAAACTTCTGTCAGAGCCGATGCGGGAGGGGCTGGACGGCGCGTGGCTCCATGTACCGCTGATCGCAAGCCTGCCCGGACCGGTCCCTGCGCCGCGCGCGCCGGGGCATGCGGAATTCTTGTCCGTGCTGCCCGGAAATTAGGCGGGTGCCGCGCACCAACGCACGTTTTTTCGCGTGATCCGCGCAGCGCCCTGCATTCCCTGTTCAAAAACAGCCCCGTTGCGGTGTGAGAATATCGGTGTAAGCTGATCTTCTTTGGACGCGGGACTGTGGATGACGGACTGTTTTGACGAAATGTGGGGCAATGCGGGGACGATACGCGCGCCCTATCGCGGCTTTCACGACTGGTTTGCCGAGGAAGACCCCAAGCGTTTACGCGCCAAGCAGCGCGAGGCCGAGGAGATTTTCCGTCTGACCGGGATCACCTTCAACGTCTATGGCCGCGCCGAGGCCGAGGAACGGCTGATCCCGTTCGATATCGTGCCGCGCATCATGTCGGGAACCGAATGGCACCGCCTGTCGCGCGGCATCGAGCAGCGGGTGCGCGCGATCAACGCCTTTCTGCACGACATTTACCACAACCAAGAAATCGTGAAGGCCGGGCGCATCCCGCAGGAGATGATCGCCCGCAACGACGCCTTTCTGCCGCATATGATCGGGGTCGCGCCGCCGGGTGGGATCTATACCCATATCGTCGGCATCGACCTTGTCTGCACCGGCGAGGGCGAATTCTTCGTGCTCGAGGACAATGCGCGCACGCCCTCGGGGGTCAGCTACATGCTGGAAAACCGCGAGACGATGCTGCAGATGTTCCCGGAACTGTTCTCGCGCAACCGGGTGCAGCCGGTGCAGAATTATCCCAGTAACCTGCGCCGGTCGCTTGCAGCCTGCGCGCCGCCTGCGGCGGGGGTTGATCCGGTGGTTGCGGTGCTGACGCCGGGGATTTTCAATTCCGCCTATTTCGAACATGCCTTTTTGGCCGATCAGATGGGGGTGGAACTGGTCGAGGGGCATGATTTACGGGTCGTGGACGGGCGCGTCGCGATGCGCACCACCTGTGGCTACAAGGCCATCGACGTGCTCTATCGCCGCGTCGATGACGAGTTTCTCGACCCGCTCAACTTCAACCCCGAAAGCCAGCTTGGGGTGCCGGGCATCATGGATGTCTACCGTACCGGCGGCATCACGATCGCCAATGCGCCGGGCACCGGCATCGCGGATGACAAGGCCATCTATTCCTACATGCCCGAGATCGTCGAGTTCTATACCGGTGAGCGGCCGCTGTTGCAGAACGTGCCGACATGGCGCTGCTCGGACCCGGACTCGCTGGCCTATGTGCTCGACAATCTCGCCGATCTGGTGGTCAAGGAGGTGCATGGCTCTGGCGGTTACGGCATGCTGGTGGGGCCGACCGCGACCAAGACCGACATCGCGGCCTTCCGCCGCAAGCTCAAGGCGCGGCCCGGCAATTACATCGCGCAACCGACGCTGAGCCTGTCGACGGTGCCGATCTTTTCGCGCATGGGCCTGACGCCCCGACATGTCGATCTGCGGCCCTATGTTCTGGTCAGCCCGGATGGAATCCGGATCACGCCGGGGGGGCTGACGCGGGTCGCGCTGAAGAAGGGATCGCTCGTGGTCAACTCTTCTCAGGGGGGCGGCACCAAGGACACATGGGTGCTGGAGGACTGAGGCGATGCTGGGCAAGACCGCGAATGGAATCTTCTGGATGTATCGCCTGCTGGAGCGGGCCGAGAACACCGCGCGCCTGATCGAGACCGGCCAACGCATCGCACTGACCCGGCTGAATGAGCCCGACGCGGAATGGCGGCCGGTGCTGCAATCGGCCTCGGTGCTGGATGCCTATCTGACGGCCAACGAGACGGTGACCAAGGATGCCGCGATCGACTGGCTGCTGCGCTCGCGCGAGAACCCGTCGTCAGTGCTGTGCTGCATCGAATTAGCGCGGCAAAACGCGCGCATGGTGCGCACCGCCCTGACCGGCGATGTCTGGGAGGCGATCAACGCCGCCTACATGCACGCGCGCGACACCCTGGCGCGCAAGGTCGGGGAACGCGATCTGCCCAATGTGCTGCGCGCGCTGCGGCAACAGGCGGCGCTGGTGCGGGGCATGACCCACGGCACCATGATGCGCAACGAGATCTACGATTTCGCGCGGCTTGGCACCTTTATTGAGCGGGGCGACAACACCGCGCGCATTCTCGATGTGAAATACTATGTGCTGCTGCCCTCGACCGTCGCCGTGGGCAGTTCCATCGACAATGTGCAATGGGAAAGCATCCTGCGCTCGCTCTCGGCCAAGGGCGGGTTTCGGATGGAATACGGCTCCAAGCTGGCGCCGCGCGAGATCACGCATTTTCTGGTGCTGGACAAGCGGATGCCGCGCAGCCTTGCGTTCTGCACCTCCAAAATCCGCGACAACCTCAGTTATCTCAATCGCGGCAACCGCGAGCCGGGGCCGTCGCTGCGGCTGGTATCGCAGATCGAACAGCAGTATCTTTCGCATGACATAGACCAGATTTTCGAGTTTGGTCTGCACGAGATGATCACCGAATTGCTGGGCGCCTTCTCTGGCCTCGCCCGGCAGATCGAATTGGATTATCGCTTTTATGAGTGATTCATGCGCCTGACCATTCACCACGTGACCAGCTATCGCTTTGCCGAACCGGTGCGGTTCGGCCTGCAACAGGTGCGCAAGACGCCCAAGACCACGCCGCATCAGACCGTGATCAGTTGGCGCACTGCGATCACCGGCGGCAAGAAGGAACTGAGTTTCGAAGATCACCATCACAACACCACCGAACTGATCAGCCTTGATCGGGACACGCAGATCCTTGACGTTCTGAGCGAGGGCGAGATCGAGGTGAGTGACACCCACGGCATCGTCGGTCCACATCGCGGCCCTGCACCGCTCTGGCTCTATTGTCGCGCCACGCCGCGTACCGAGGCGCGCGAGCAGGTGCGCGGCCTTGCCCGCAGGCTGGACCCCGATAGCGATGTCGACCGGCTGCACGCGCTCTGCGGATTGATCCGCGAGGCGGTGGCCTATGAGACCGGGGCATCGGAACCCACCTGGAGCGCCGAGGACGCGCTGAGCGACGGGCGCGGGGTGTGTCAGGATCACGCCCATATCTTCATCGCCTGCGCACGGCATCTCGACTATCCGGCGCGCTATGTTTCGGGCTATCTGATGATGGACGACACCACCGACCAGACCGCGATGCATGCCTGGGCCGAGGCGTATATCGAAGGGCTGGGCTGGGTCGGGTTCGACGTCTCGAACGGGATTTCACCCGATGGGCGTTATGTGCGGGTGGCGACGGGGCTGGACTATTCCGATGCGTCTCCGATAACTGGCATGCGGATCGGCGGGCTGTCAGAAACGCTTGGCGTGCAGATCAAGGTTGTTCAGCAGTGAAGGCACATGATGACCTATTGTGTGGGCATGGCCCTGAAAACCGGCCTGATGTTCATGTCCGACACCCGCACCAATGCGGGGGTAGACAATATATCGACCTATCGGAAGATGGTGATCTGGGAGGTGCCGGGGCGGCTCTGCCTGACGCTTCTGTCCTCGGGTAACCTTGCGACCACGCAGGCGGTGATCAGCCAGCTGGATGAGCGGGCCAAGGCGCATGACGACCGCAATCCCGATCTGCTGTCGGCACCGTCTATGTTTCAGGCGGCAAGGATCGTCGCCGAGACCCTGCACGAGGTGGTGGCGGCGCATGAAACCGGCGGGATGAAGGCCGATTCGGCGTTTCACGCCACGCTGATCCTTGGCGGGCAGATCGCAGGCGGGCCGCCGCGCCTGTTCCTGATATATCCTGAGGGCAATTTCATCGAGACCACCGAGGATTCGCCGTTCTTCCAGATCGGCGAGACCAAATACGGCAAGCCTATCTTAGTGCGCGCCTATGATCCGGGGCTCAGCTTCGAGCAGGCGATGCGGTTGTTGCTGGTGAGTTTCGATTCAACGATGAAGGCCAATCTCGGGGTCGCGCCGCCGCTCGATTATCATTTCTATGCCACAGATAGCCTGAGCCGGGGGCGCCTGGGGCGCATTCAGGGGGATGATCCCTATTTTCACCATATCTCCGAAGCCTGGGGCGCGGCGCTGAAAGACGCGCTGAACAGCCTACCGGAATATTCCGAGCCCCCTGGCTAGAAAAACCGAACGGAGGATGCCCGCCACCTGGCCGACACCCTCCGTTCCCCCACGTGCTCCCTACGCACCACACGTGTAACCGATTGGGTCTCGGCCATCCTGGCCCTGACCTCTTGACCCTACTCAAAACGCGCGGCCTCTCAAAGCCGAGAGTGCTGGGCATTCGTTTCAAATTATCATTTGCCGCCCGAAGCGCATCGGCGTGGAGATCCTTGGGTCAAGCCCGAGGATGTCTCCCGCGTTTTGGCATCATCCGGCTTGATCGGATGATCTCACGTCAGGCGGCCTCTCTAGGGACCTGCGCCACCTCGGCTTCGATCAGCGCGCGGTGCAGTGCGGTGATGCCTGGCTCCATGTCCTTGGCCGAGAGCACGAATTGCACATCCACGCTTCGCGGCGTCTGATGCGCGGCGATCACCTCGATGCCCGCATTTTCCAGCGCAGAGAGCCCGCGACTGAGCACCTTGAGCCCGCTCAGATCGCGCCCGATGGGCGAGACCAGAGACAGGGTGCGCGCCGAGACGGTGGCCGATGTGAACTGCTCTTCCAGATCGCGCGCCACGCGGCGCACCACCTTGAGCGAGGCATGCACATAATGCGTGATCGTGTTGGCGTTCGAGGTCTTCGAGACAATCCAGACATTGTGGCGCTTGAGCGCCTCCAGTATGGCTGCGTCATAGCCCTTGACGCCGACCATATCCTGTTCGAACAGCTCTAGTGCGACGACCTTCAGCCCCGTCACGATCTCGACGCTAGCCGCATCCGCTGGCTGATCGTCGATCAGCGTGCCGGGATCGCCGGGATCGAAGGCGTTGGTCACCCGCAGCGGCACCTCGGCCTGACGCAGGGTCTTGGCCGCCTTGGGGTGGATCGCCTCCATCCCCAGATTGGACAGCTGATCGGCTACGTCGTAATTGGTGTGGCCCAGCTTGCGTACCGCATCCTCGCCCACCAGTTTCGGATCGGCTGAGGAGAGGTGGAATTCCTTGTGGATGATCGCCTCGGTCGCGCCGGTATAGGCCGCGATGCGGGCGAAGGTCACCTCGGAATAGCCGCGGTCGAATTCGCGCATCAGACCTTCGGTGCATTGTGCATAGCCGGTGACGATAGGCATCTCGGTGGCGAGGTCCACGTCGCCCAAGCCCTGCGCGATACGCTCCGAGAGGGTGTGCTCGGTCTCGTCGCGCCAGCCGCTGAGGTCGATGAAGCGGGCGTTCACACCTGCGCGCTGCAAGAGCAGCGTGGTGACAAAGGCGGAATGCGCCTCGCCCAGCCCCGAGAGCAATTCGCGGATGACCAGCATGTGATCGCTGAGGCGGAAATGCCCGTAGGAACACAGCCGCTGCAGATCGAACAGGCACGAGCGCGCCCCCTCGATCCGTTCGCGCACGAATTCATCGGCCATGCAGCGGTCGCCGGGATGCTCAAGGATGTCGCCATGCGCCTTGCGCATGGCATGGCCCACCTCGGTCAGCGCGTCGAGCCAGCCGTGATCGTCGTCATCATTGGCAAACAGGGCATAGACCCCCGGCGTGCCGGATTTCTTGTGTTCCAGCAGCTTGTTGGTGATCCCGCCAAAGGCCGAGACGACGAAGGCGCGATGATAGAGCGCCTCGCCCTCGCGGTCGCCGATGAAGAGCGTGTCCAGCAATTCAGCGACACGGCTCATGGATGTGCCGCCGATTTTCTCGACGGTATGGGTTGGAAACGTCATAGACCTCTTCCCGGGGGCGCACCCCCGAGCCTTTGTTAGCTGACTTCTAGCGCGTAGGAGCCGTCGGCCTGATGCACTTCCTTGCCGGTCACCGGCGGGTTGAAGCAGCAGGCCATCACAAGCTCTTCCTCGGCGCGCAGGATGTGGCGATCATGCTGATCGAGGGCGTACATCACGCCGGGCTTGATCTCATGGGTTTCGCCGGTGGCGAGATCAGTGATCGAGCCCTTGCCCTGCATGCAATAGACGCTCTCGAAGTGGTTCTTGTACTCGAACGTGTGCTCCGACCCCGGCTCGAGAAAGGTGATGTGGAAGGAAAACCCCATCCCGTCATCGGCGAGCAGCATCCGCACGCTCGACCATTGTGCATCCGAGACCACCCGGTTGCGTTCTTCCTCGATGATCTTGTTGAAGTCTCTGACGATCATTCGCGTTACTCCGCTGCGTATTTGGTTGTGGCCGTCACGTCGCGCGCGGCCTCGGTGAGAATGTCCAGCCCCTTGCGGAACGTGGCCTCGGGCGTAGTGAGCGGGGCCAGAACCTTGACCACCTCGTCATACGCGCCCGAGGTTTCGATGATGAGACCTTTTTCAAAGGCCCGCGCGCAAATCTCGCCCGCCAGATCGCCATTTCCGACATCGACACCCTGCATCATGCCCCGGCCTTTGAGACGGGCGCCGGGGATGTTGTCGGCAATCCGCTCCAGCGTTTCGCGCAGCATCTCGGCCTTGATCGCGATCTCCTTCTGGAAGGTGTCGTTTTTCCAGAACTTCTCCAGCGCGACGCGCGCCGTGACAAAGGCATGGGTGTTGCCCCGGAAGGTGCCGTTATGCTCGGCCGGGCCCCAGATATCGTGCTCAGGCTTGATCAGCAGCGCGGCGAAGGGCAGGCCCATGCCGGAAAAGCTCTTGGCCATTGGAATCATGTCCGGCTCGATGCCCATCTCTTCAAAGCTGAAGAAGGTGCCGGTGCGGCCGCAGCCCGCCTGAATATCATCGACGATGAAGAGCGCGCCGTGATCCTTGGCCAGCTTGGCGATGCCGCGCATGAAGTTGGGCGACGCGGCATTGAGCCCGCCCTCGCCCTGCACCGGCTCCATGATGAAGGCGGCGGGGGCGTCGACGCCGCTCGACGGGTTGGACAGCATCTCTTCGATGATCTTGAGGCTGTCCATGCCGTCGCCAAACGCGCCTTCAAACGGCATATGCGTGGTGCCGCAGAGCGGCCCGCCTCCGGCACCCGCCCGTTTGCCGGCATTGCCGGTGCAACTGAGCGCGCCCATGGTCATGCCGTGAAAGCCGTTGGTGAAGGCGATGATATTCTGACGACCCGTGACCTTGCGGGCAAGCTTCATCGCCGCCTCGACGGCATTGGTGCCGGTCGGGCCGGTCATCATCACCTTGTAGTCCATGTTGCGCGGTGTGAGGATGATGTCCTCGAATGCGGTCAGAAAGTCGGCCTTGGCCCCGCTGTGCATATCAAGGCCGTGGGTGATCCCGTCGGCATTGAGATGCTCGATCAGTGCGGCTTTCATGTCCGGGTCGTTGTGACCGTAGTTGAGCGACGAGCACCCGGCGAGAAAGTCGATATAGGTACGGCCCGACGCATCGGTAAGCTCCGAGCCCTGCGCCTTGACGAAGGACGTTGGGAAGCTGCGGCAATAGCTGCGCGCCTGCGATTCGCGGCGTTCATAGATAGCGAGATCGGCTGACATGTCAGTCGGCATGATGTGTTCCTTTGTGTGATTTGGGATCAGGGCGGCGGGGGGCCTGAGGATCAGGCCGCCTTCTTCGTCCGCGCCTTCATGGTGATGGTCACCATGTATTCGGTGTCATGCTGTTCATTGAAGTGCTGTGACTTCGCGAAATAGGGCGTGCTCGACAGCTCGCCGTCGGTGTAATCGCTGAACTTGCGGAACAAGGCCCAACTGCCGGGATTGTCGCGCGTGATCGTGGTCTGAAGACGCTTAACGCCTTCGCAATTCTCACGCGAGAGCAGCCCGCGCAGCATCAGCGTTCCAAGCCCGGTGCCGCGCGCCTTTTCCGACACGGCAACCTGCCAGACAAAGAAGGTCTCTGGATCATCGGGCAGGATATAGCCCGACACCCAGCCAACGACCTCGCCATTCAGCTCGGCAACGATACAGGTATCGCGGAAATGATCACATTGGATCAGATTGCAATACATCGAGTTTTCGTCCAGCGGCTTGCACGCCTGGATCAGTTCCCAGATCGCTGCGCCATCCTCCGCGGCCGGCTTGCGCAGGGTTGGAAGGGCTTTGCGAAACATTTCCATCGCATGTCGCATAGGATCAATGACCTCTCTACTTGCTTTGGCTAACTAAATATATCACCCGCCCGGAAAAATCAACCTTGGACGAAAATTTGCCGTGCTAGGCGAAATTATGCCAAATAATCCTTAAAATTATGGTCAAACCACCCTATATATTTAATTAGCTAACTAAATTAGTTCGGCTCAGGAGGATTAAAAATTGCAATTGAGCGACAGCTTTGCGACCATTACTTCGATTACCGAAGGGACGAAAATGGATCGCACCGACCAAAGCCTTATCGCGCTGCGGCGCATTCTGCGTGCCACTGAAATATATGGGCGCAAACTGGCGAATGCCGCCGGGCTGACAGCCGTGCAGTTTCGCGTTCTGCAGATCGTGGCGGAACGCGGCAGTTGTACCGCGACCGAGATCGCGCATCAGATGCGGGTCAGCCAGGCGACGGTCACCGCGCTGGTGGACAAGCTGGTCAAGCATGGTGTCGTCACGCGCGAGAAATCGCAGGCCGACCGCCGTCAGACCAACATCATCGTCACGCGCGAGGGGCGCGACATCATCCGTCAGGCCCCCGATGCGCTGCAACAGCGATACGTTCGCAAGTTCGAGGCGCTGGAGGATTGGGAGCAGGCGCAGCTTGTCGCCTCGCTCGAACGGGTGGCGACCATGCTCGACGCCGAAGGCATCGACGCCTCACCGGTTCTCGACACGGGTGACCTGCGCAGCGCATGAGCCGCATAAGGAATCGCCTGTCAGATCGGGCGGGGGAGGTTAGTGCGGGTCGTGGGCCGATCAGCCGTAGGCCGATTCCCTGCCGAAATGCTTGGTCAGCATGTAGTAGACCACGGCGCGATACTTGTTGCGCTCGGACCGCCCGTAGGTCTCCAACACCTGGTTGATCGCATCCACCAAGGCGGGGCTGTCGGCGAGGCCCAGCTTCTTGATCAGGAAATTGTTCTTCACGGTCTCCAGCTCTTCCGGCTGACTGCCTGCCACGGTTGAGGCATCCGCGTTGTAGATTGCCGGGCCGCAGCCGATGGTCACCTTGGTCAACAGGTCCATATCCGGCTGCATGCCGCATTTGTTGCGCAGGTCATCCGCGTATTGTGCAATCAGATCGTCACGCTTTCCCATGAAGTCCTCCAGAATAGATGACCGTTTCACCGGTCTCGTGTTTCAGCCACGCCCCGAGAATGGCGCTTCCGGCACGATAGCGGCTGTCCTTACACGCTCAAAGGAAAAATTGCCCGTGCCCTCCCCCTAGGCGGAGCCATGGCGAAAAACGCCCGCCGACCATTGGCCAGCGGGCGCGATCATGCGCAAGGCGCGCTATTCAGTAGCGGTAATGCTCGGGCTTGAACGGGCCATCGGGGCTGACGCCGATATATGCCGCCTGATCGGGCATCAGCTCTGTCAGCTTCACGCCGATGCGATCAAGATGCAGGCGCGCGACCTTTTCATCAAGATGCTTGGGCAGGACATAGACCTGGTTCTCGTACTGATCGCCCTTGGTCCAGAGCTCGATCTGCGCCAGGACCTGGTTGGTGAAGGACGCGGACATCACGAAGGAGGGGTGGCCGGTGGCATTGCCGAGGTTCAGCAGACGCCCTTCGGACAGAAGGATGATGCGATTGCCCGACGGCATCTCGATCATGTCCACCTGGTCCTTGATGTTGGTCCACTTGTGGTTCTTGAGCGCGGCGACCTGAATTTCGTTGTCGAAATGGCCGATATTGCCGACGATGGCCATGTCCTTCATCGCGCGCATGTGCTCGATGCGGATCACGTCCTTGTTGCCGGTGGTGGTGATGAAGATATCGGCACTCTCGACCACATCCTCCAGCACCGTCACCTCGAACCCGTCCATCGCCGCCTGCAGCGCGCAAATGGGATCGACCTCGGTCACCTTGACGCGGGCACCGGCGCCGCGCAGCGACGCGGCAGAGCCTTTGCCGACATCGCCATAGCCCATCACGACCGCAACCTTGCCTGCCATCATCGTGTCGGTGGCGCGGCGGATACCGTCCACAAGCGATTCCTTGCAGCCATACTTGTTGTCAAATTTCGACTTGGTGACTGAGTCGTTGACGTTGATCGCCGGGAAGGGCAGCAGCCCTTTCTTGTGCAGATCATAGAGACGGTGCACGCCGGTGGTGGTTTCCTCGGACACGCCCTTGATCTGGTCGCGCACCTTTGTGAACCAGCCGGGGCTGGCCTTCATGCGCTTGGCGATTTGCGCCTTGATCGCTTCTTCCTCTTCCGAGGCAGGCACCGGGATGATCTCTTCTCCCGCCTCGGCGCGCGCGCCGAGCAGGATATAGAGCGTGGCATCGCCGCCATCGTCGAGGATCATGTTGGGGCCATCGTCGAACATGAAGGACTTGTCGAGATAATCCCAGTGCTCTTCAAGGCTCTGCCCCTTGATTGCAAAGACCGGTGTGCCACCTTCGGCGATTGCCGCCGCCGCATGATCCTGTGTGGAAAAGATGTTGCACGACGCCCAGCGCACATCCGCCCCCAGATCAACCAGCGTTTCGATCAGCACGGCCGTTTGAATGGTCATGTGAAGGCTGCCGACGATCCGCGCGCCCTTGAGCGGCTTGGCTTCGCCGTATTCCTTGCGCAGCGCCATCAGCCCCGGCATTTCGGTTTCCGCAATATCCAGTTCCTTGCGACCGTAAGCGGCGAGGCTGATGTCCTTGACGATGTAATCCTTTGCCATCTTGAAGTGGCTCCTTGCATGAGAAATTTGCAACGCAGATAGCACTCACCCCCCAATTCGGCAATGCACGATTACCCGGCCACGCCGTCAGGTCGAAATCTTGCTGCGCCGGTCCAGTTCTGGCCGGTCGCGAGGATGCAGCTCACACCGTTTGGGCGGGTCACGAAAACCGTGAAGCTGCCGCTCTCGTCCGAGGCCCAGACCTCCAGCAATTGTTGCGGGCTTTGCAGCCCGCCGCCTGCGGGATGCTCCCTGTAGCGGCCTTCCAGCCGTTCGACCAATTCTGCGCGCGGCAGGCAGGATATCGCCTGCGCCTGCACGGGGTGTGGTGGGGCAAGGGCGGCGGCACCGAAGATCATGGCGGTGGAGCAAAGACGTTTGAACATAGCGGTTCTCCCTGGGTCAGGGGCGCGGATGCGCTGGTTTCATGTCTTGAATCTGGGGCCTGAGCGCGCGCGCCGCATTAAAACTCCCGACACAAGCGCGTGTGGGGCATGTGTTTGGGGCTGGCACCGGCCGAGCATCGCCTCTACCTCTGCGAGAATGAATGACCACCGCCTGACCTTCACCGGCCCTGCCGCGAGGCTGCAATACATGCTCCTGATGGGGCTTTTCCGGCTGGCGGTGACACGCGCTCTCTATGGCCGGTTCGCGCGCGGACTGGGGCGGGTGTTCGGCCCGCATACGGCGGTGTTTCTGCACGAGGGGGGGGCGCCGCCCTACCGCATCGCCCTGAATGACGGTTACTGGACGCGCTTTGCGCTCTACCGCGCCCCCTACGAGCCCGAGGTTGCCCGCGTTCTGACGGCCGCCTCGGGCGCCACGCCGCTGTTTTGTGATCTGGGGGCGAACAAGGGGTACTGGACAACGCGCGCCGCGCCGCATTTCGAGCAGGTGATCGCGGTCGAGGCCTCGGCGAAGACCTTTGCGGAGCTGTCGGGAAATGCCCGCGACCTGCCCAATGTCACCCTGCACCGTGCTGCCATTCATGCCCGCTCGGGCGAGGAGATGCGTTTCGTCAACACCCATCTCAGCCACGCCTCGGCCCGGCTGGAAGCGGACATGCCTGCAGGTGGACTGGACCGTATAGAGCGGGTCGAGACGCTGGCGGTTGACGATCTGGTCCCTAAGGGTGTCGCCGCCCTGATCAAGCTCGATGTCGAGGGGGCCGAGATCGCCGCCATAGAGGGTGCCACCCGGACCATCGCGGATGGCGCGGTCCTGATCTACGAGGATCACGGCGACGATCTCGCCTGCACGGTCAGCGCGCATCTGCTCTCGGACCCCGACATGCGGCTCTATTCGATAGAGACCGGCCTGATCCCGATGTCAGATCTCGCCACGATTCGCGCCCGCAAGACTGACACTTACAAGGGTTACAATTTTCTTGCTGCGCGAGAGGATTCAAAGCTTCTGGCGCGGATCGCGCAGGGCTTTGCAAATCCCGCGCAGTCGCGCTAGTCAAAGCCACCACCTGATCCGGAGGCCGCATGACCACCCCCCGCGCCTGGCAAAAGATGCTCTCGGGCCGCAGGCTCGACCTGCTCGATCCCACACCGGTCGATATCGAGATCGAGGATATCGCCCACGGGCTCAGCTTTGTGGCGCGCTGGAATGGGCAGACCCTAGGTGATTTCGCCTATTCCGTGGCCGAGCACTCCTTGTTGGTCGAACGGCTCTATGCCCGCCTCAACCCGCGCGCGCCCGCCAAATGGCGGCTTGCGGCACTTTTGCACGATGCCCCCGAATACGTGATCGGAGACATGATATCGCCAGTCAAGAACGCCGTCGGGCCGGGCTATGATGAGCTCGACAAGCGGCTGGCGGCGGCGGTGCATATTCGCTTTGGCCTGCCTGCCACGATCCCCGCCAGTGTCAAAAAGCAGATCAAGCGCGCCGACAAGCTCAGCGCCTGGATGGAAGCCACCGAAATCGCAGGCTTTACCAAAGCCGAGGCGGATCGCTTCTTCGGCACGCCCGACCCCCAGACCATCCGCGACCTCACCATCACCCTGCGTCCGCCCACCGAGACACGTGCCGCCTATACCGCGCGGCATCATGCCCTGATGGCCGAAATGGGCTGAGCCGCAGACCCGTGGTCAGAGAGGTTTGCGCCGGGCGATCGCCAGGCCCCAGTCGATCTTCGACTGCACGCCGTTCAAGTCCTGATACACTGGCAGCCCCAGTTCCAGCCCGATCAGGTGCCCCTCGAGAACGCCCCGCCGGGGTGTCAGATCGGCGCCTGCGTAGAGCGTTACGTGATTGCCGCCATAATTGCACGTACCGGCCCCCAGCGACGGACCCATGATCTGTACGTCGCGCCCATGGATGCGGCCCTCGTGGCGCATTTCAGCCCGTCCTGAATAGCTGAGCCAAGGGGCAGCGCGATAGCTGAGCCAGCCGGAAAATGCCGCTTCGTGACCGCGTCGATAGCCCGCATCGTTGCGGTCGAGCCGGAGGGCGCCGCGCACCTGTCCGCCCCAGTTGACCGCACCGCGCCCGGTCTCCCATGTCAGGCTGGGATGCAGGTCGTAGGTGCCCGAGCCAAGCTGCATCGAATAGGCGAGCCGCATGGTGGGGGTGGTGCCCATCGGGCTGAGCATCTGGCCGGTTTCGGTGATCGAGCCGGTGGGAAGGCTGAGCCCGAGACCGAGTGCTGCGCGGCTGCGCCCGTCCTCGTGCAGCGACCAGAGCGCACCGAGCCGGATATCGCCCATACCGTCCGATGTCGTGGTGCTCTCGCCCAGCACCGTGGTGCCGATGGGCCCGGCATAGGTGCGCATGGTCATGGATTTGCGGATATAGGGCAGCATCCCCATCAGGCTAAGCCGCTCGCTCACGTCGTACATCGCGCCCAGCATGTGCATCTGGCCGGTCATCTCGACCGGGGAAACCCGGATGGTCAAGGGTTCGTTTGAGCATTGTGTCGTCCTTTGAGAACGGGCGCGCAGGGGCGGCCCGGTGATCTGTCATGATGGGGTCAGGGTCAGATCAGACGACGGGGGGCGCGCGGGGTCGGTGCGCAGGGGGCGTCGGCCGCGTGACGCGGGATGGATGGCCGACCTGGGGGATCAAGGCGACAAGCCGCCCGGTCGGGGCGGGAACGCCGAGATCGGGCAGATTCAGCGCGGCGGTGATGCCGAAGGTGGGGCAGGGATCGTGAGCGGCGCCCTCGACCGGGTCTGCCGGGCTGTCGCCGCCGATGGGGATATAGATGATTTCCGATCCGGTGCAGATCGCCCTCATGCCGGGGCCGGGGGCGGTGCCCGCTATCACCATCGGGAGGGCCGCCTCCCACGGGGCAAGGACCAGCGCCATCAGCACCGATATGCCGCCGCGCGCCCACGCTGTCCTGATGTGGGGACTAAACCGCGTGCCTGCCCGTCACTTTTGCGGGATAGTTATATGGATGAACACGAATTTGTGAAGTCGAAACCAGACCCTTGGTCCGATTTGCCGCAGGGCGGCGGGCTATGTGGCTGGCCCGTCAAGCGCCTGCAGAAATCCTGTTGAAAACGTGTCGGATGGAGTGGCCGTAGGGGGGCTGGCATGGGCCGTTCGGGCCAGTCATCCCGGGGCTCGCGACTGTCCGTCTGCCCGCTGGAGAGGGCGTCAGGGTCGAGAACCTGAATGGGGAAAGCCCGCACCGGATGTCCCGCTGGAGATGCATGCCGCCCCTGTGTGGGGGAACGGATGCACGGGTGGGCCCGTCAGGCGCGCATGCCAGTTATCCCTGGGCAGGCAGGGGCGGTGCGCGCGGGCTGTAGGCCGCGCAGGGGGGCTGCGCGGCGGCGCAGGGCACGTCAGTGCGCGCCGTGATGTAGGAAAAGGCGACAATCCTCGCCGCAAGGTCGACCACAATGTCGGTCAGCGCGGCGGGCGATTTGAAGAACGGGCAGGGCGTGCCGAGATGCGGGCCGTCGTGATCATGCGCCGCCTCGGTCGGGCCGGGCTCTGCGGTATGGTCCTCGACGAGGCACAGCTCTCCACCCAGTGCCAGCGCCTCGATGCGCAGCGCCTCTTGCGCGCGCTCGGCGGCGCGGGCGGCATCGGCCAGCTCGTGCTGACACTCGACGGCGGCGGCGGTTGCGACGCGCAGGCTGAGCAGCAGGATCAGAAGGGCCGGTGCGATACCGACCTTCCGCAAACCTGCCATGAGTGCGCCTATGCTCAACACATCAAATCCCCGGGCCTAATGGCCGGTCTGGTCCAAAATCAGGCGCGGGAGCGAGTAATGAAGTGACCGCGCAGGAAAAGGTTAGCCAGCGATGCGATTTTCGTCAAGCCTGCGGGTGCGGCGGCCTAGCCCTTTTGGCGTTGCCGCCAGAGGGTGAAGAGCCCCGCCCCCACGATCAGCGCCGTGCCGACTGCCACGTTGAGGCGGATGGTCTCGGAAAAGACCAGGATACCGAGGGTGCTGGCGAAGACCAGTTGCAGATAGGCGAAGGGCTGCACCGCGCTCGCCTCGGCCACCTCGTAGCATTTGATCAGCGTGTAATGCCCCGCCGCGCCGGTGATGCAGAGCGCCCCCATCCAGACCCAGTCGGGGCCGGTCATCGGTTCCCAGAACCAGGCGCCGACGGCGGTCATTGCGACCGAGCCCACTGTTCCGGTCCAGAAGAACGAGGTGGCTGCGCTGTCGCGCCTTGCCACGAACCGAGTGAGCAGCCCGTAGAGGGCGAACATCAGCGCCGCGATGAACGGCACTACGGCGGCGGGCTGGAACACGCCGAAGCCGGGCTCGAGTATGATGGTCACGCCGACAAAGCCGACGGCGATGGCGACCCATCTGCGCCAGCCAACGCGTTCGCCTAGCACTGGGCCGGAGAGGGCGGCGATGAGAAGCGGGTAGGCGGCAAACACCGCGTGGCTCTCGACCAGACCGAGGAGGGTGAAGCCGTAGATCATCACGCAGATCTCGGCCACCAGCAGCAGCGCGCGAAAGCCCTGCATCAGGGGCTGCGAGGTGGCGGCGGCGCTGCGCAGCCCGCCCGCCTTGCGCGTGGCGATGGTGATCACGAAGGCGGCGAAGAACCAGTAGCGGATCATCACCACCATGAAGACGTTGTACTCGCCTGCCAGATGCCGCGAGATGCCATCCTGCGCCGCGAAGATGAAGGTGGTCAGCACCATCAGCCAGATGCCGAGCCGGGTATTCTGGACTGTCATGCCTTGCCTTTCACCGCGACGGTCATGTGCCGTTTGCGACCATATCCCGCCTGACGGGTAACAGAAAGCCCCGCCGCCTCAAGCCCTCGGCGCACGAAACCCGCTGCCGTGTAGGTGGCCGCCGTGCCGCCGGGTGCCGTGTGGCGGGCGACTTCGGCCATCAGTTCGGGCTGCCAGAGTTCGGGGTTCTTGGCGGGGGAAAAGCCGTCGAGAAACCACGCATCCGCCGTGCCCGGCCAAGGCTTTAGCGTGTCGCGGGCATCGCCGGTGATCAGCGTGAAATGCAGGTCCGGCAGGGTGATTTCCTGCGTTTGGCCCTGCCAGCAGGGGGCAAGGTCCGCGGCGACCGGTGCAAGTTCCGCAAAGCGGCTTTGCGCGCGGCGCATGTCGTCAGGAGCCATCGGAAAGGCTTCGAAGGAGGTGAATTGCAGCCGTCCGGGGGCCTGAGCGGCGCGCCATGCCGCAAGTGTCGCAAGCAGGTTCAGCCCGGTGCCGAAGCCCAGTTCGGCGATATGGAAGCCGTCGCGGAACCGGGCCGGCAGGCCGTTGCCCTCAAGAAAGACATGGCGGGTCTCGGCGAGGCCATTTTCGAGACTGAAATAGGGATCGTCGAAGCGGGTCGAGACCGGCACATCGCCGTCACGCCAGGCAAGGTCAGCGGGATGGTCCTGCATGCGGCGATCCTCTAGAACGGGGGCGAATGCGCGCGACCATGGCGCGCGGCAAGGGGATTGGCAATGGTCGATATCACGGTCAGGGGTGCGGGAATTTTCGGGCTGTCGGTGGCCTGGTCCTGCGCGCGGCGGGGTGCGCGGGTGCGGGTGATCGACCCGTTTGGCCCCGGTGCCGGGGCCTCGGGCGGGGTGGTCGGCGCATTGGCCCCGCATGTGCCCGAGAACTGGAACGACAAGAAGGCGTTTCAATTCGAGAGCCTGATCATGGCCGGGCCGTTCTGGGCCGGGGTGGCCGAGGCCGGGGGCGTCTCGCCGGGCTATGCGCGGCTGGGCCGGGTGCAGCCGGTGATGGACGAGGCGGGGCTGGCGCTGGCCCGCGCGCGCGAGGCCAGCGCGGCGACGCTGTGGCAGGGGCAGGCGGAGTGGCGCGTGGAGGCGGCAGGCGGCGCGTGGTGCCCGGAGAGCCCCACCGGGTATGTGATCCGCGACACGCTAAGCGCGCGGCTGCATCCGCGCCGGGCCTGTGCAGCACTGGTGGCGGCGCTGCGCGCGCGCGGCTGCGAGGTGCTGCGCGAGGGGCCGGATGCGGGCCGGGTGCTCTGGGCCACGGGCGTCGCGGGGCTGGAGGCGTTGAACGCGGGGCATTCCCGGCAGGTGGGCAACGGCGTCAAGGGTCAGGGCGCGGTGCTGGATTTCGACGCGCGCGACCTGCCGCAGCTTTTCGCCGATACGGTGCATATCGTGCCGCATGAGGACGGGACCACGGCCGTCGGCTCGACCTCGGAGCGCGACTATGACGACGCCACAAGCACCGATGCGCAACTGGACGCGGTGATCGCGCGGGCCTGCGCGGCGGTGCCTGCGCTCGGCGGTGCGCGGGTGCTGGAGCGTTGGGCCGGCGCGCGGCCCCGGACACGCTCGCGCGCGCCGATGCTGGGGGTGCATCCGCTGCAGCCGGGCACGTTCATCGCCAATGGCGGCTTCAAGATCGGGTTCGGCATGGCACCCAAGGTGGGCGAGGTGATGGCCGACCTGGTGCTCGACGGGGTAGATCGCATCCCGGATGGGTTCAGACCGGAGGCGTCGCTGTGACGGTCGGACCGGCACGACCGAGCCTGAGCGCGCTGGATCATCTGGTGCTGACGGTGTCGGATATTGAGACCACGATCGCCTTTTACGAGCACATGCTCGGCATGCAGGCCGAGCGGTTTCAACCCGTGACCGGATCCGCCCGCTGGGCGCTGCGCTTCGGGCAGCAGAAGATCAACCTGCACCCCGCCGGAGCCGAGTTCGAGCCGAAGGCCGCCTGCGCCCTGCCCGGCACGGCGGACCTGTGTTTTCTCAGCGATGTGCCGTTGGTCGCGTGGCAGGCGCATCTGGCCGCGTGCGGTGTCACGGTCGAGGCGGGGCCGGTGCGCCGGACCGGGGCTACGGGGCCGATCCTGTCGCTCTACCTGCGCGACCCGGACGGCAACCTTATCGAGATCGCGACGCCGATTGCCGATCCGGTTCGGCCCTAGTTTTCCGCCGCGCCAATGCCGCGCCCCGCCAGTTCTTGGGAAAACGGCACCGGGAGGGCCGTCTTGCCCAGTCGGGCGCGATAGGCAGGCAGGCTTTCGGCCACGCGCATCACGTAATTGCGGGTCTCGCGGAAGGGGATATGCTCGATCCAGTCGACGATCTCATGCGCGCCCTTCCCGCGCGGATCGCCATAGGTCTCGATCCATTGCGCGGCGCGGCCCGGGCCTGCGTTATACCCCACCGACATCAGCACGATGTTGCCATCGAACCGCGCGGTAAGCTGTGCCAGATACCCCGCACCCAGCCGCGCGTTGTAGACTGGTTCGTTCAGCAGATCCGCCGGGTCGTAACCCAGCCCCAGGTCGCGCGCCATGTCGCGCGCGGTGCCGGGCATGAGTTGCATCAGGCCACGCGCCCCGGCGCCGCTGACCACCACCGGGTTGAATTCGCTTTCGCGCCGGGCGATGGCGAGGGCCAATTCCATGGGGGCGGGAAGGTCCATCCCGGTCATCGGGTGGAGCGCGTAATAGGGCGCCTCGACCACGATCCCGCGCTCTGCTGCCGCCTTGCCCAGCATCACCTGAAGGTGTGGCTGTTCCAGGTCGGCGAGCATCTGCCCCATCTGGCCGAGCCCGGTGCGGTCCTGACTGTTCGCCAGATGGATGAAGAAGCGCCGCGCCAGCTCAAGGTCGCCCATGCTGAGCGCAAGCGTGCCGATTTCGTGGAGATCGGTCCGGGCGAAGGCCGCATCGCGCCAGGGCGGAAACGCCTCGGTGCCGCGCAAATTGTCATCGACGGGCAGCCCCGCCTTCTCTGCCGCGAGCAACCCATAGAAGCTGGTCTGATAGGCCGCCCCCTCGGCATAGGTCAATTGCGCGGCCTCTGTGTCGCCCAAAGCCTCCTGCGCGCGGCCGATCCAATATCCGGCACGCCCCAGCGAGATCGGCGTGCCGACCGCCGCGCGGAACCGTTGAAAATGATCCAGCGCCAAATCCGGCGCGTCGAAATGGATCAGCGCGAGATAGCCCGACAGCCATTCGAGATCGGCGTAATTCGCCCCTTCGACCAGCTGATGCACGGCAGCGATATCATAGGCGACTTGTGGCTCGCCCGCGCGCATCTTCTGCCGGGCGAGCGCACGGCGCCAGCTGGCCCATCGCTCGGGTTCGCCCAGACCGTCCTCGATCCGGCTCTGGCGCAGCAGCACGGCAATCGCCTCCTCGGGCGCGTTGCTCAGATGCCGGGTAAAAAGCTCGAACGCGATGCCGGGGTTGCGGCGCTCTGCCTCGGTCAGCCCCTCCGTCTCGCCGCGTTTCACCGTGCCGCGCGTCTCGGCCAGCGCGCGGGTCTCGGCACTTACGAGCGGCAGCATGTCCTCGACATCGCGCAAACCTCGCCAGAGCGCCATCTCAAGCCGCGCGGCGTGATGCGGGCGCAAAAGATCACCGAACTCGCGCAGAAAATCGTCATGCTCCGCCGTGCTCAGATCGAGGGTGCGCCAGGCCAGAACCACGCCCACCTCGGCCTCGCCCTGCCGTCCGCGTGCCAGCAGGGCGCGTGCGAGGTTGAGCGCGCCGGTGCCGGTCTGCGGGCGGTAGCCATCATAAAACGTCAGCACGTCATCGAAACCGGCATGGGTCATCGCCTGCTCGCTCTGGCGGCGCAGGTAATCGAGGCCGGGCCAATGCGCGTTGCGCTCCAGAAAGGCGAGAATCTCGTCCGGCTCACCTTCGCCTGCGCGCAGGCGGTACCACTCGATCAGGTCTGCCGCTGCCCGACCGTCACGCGCCGCCAGCCGCGCCGCGACCGCCCACCGGTCGCCCTGCATCGCGTCGAGCGCACTGGCCAGCGGGCGTGGGGCGATGCGCGGCACATCCACCGCCTGAGCGGCGAAAACCGGGAAAACCAGCCCGAAAACCAGCGTGAGCGCGCGCAACATCTCTTGCATTTCCCGTCATGGCGAAGGATAGACGACGCCAGCCTAGAGGGCCTGCGCGCTCGCGTCCAATGATGATGCACGCGATACTGCGCGATACGCCGCCGATGGCCACCCGGATCACCGCTGACCGGGTCCGCAACCGAAGACGTAAGGAGCGTGTCATGTTCAAAGGATCTTTTCCTGCCCTGGTCACGCCGTTCAGGAACGGCGAGCTGGATCTGGACACGCTCAAGAAACTCGTCGAGTGGCATATTGGCGAAGGCAGCCACGGCCTTGTGCCCGTGGGCACCACGGGCGAGAGCCCGACGCTGACCCATAAAGAGCACGAGACCGTCGTCGAAGAGGTCGTGCGCGCTGCCGCGGGCCGTATTCCGGTGATTGCCGGGGCGGGGTCGAACAATACGCTCGAGGCGATCCGCTTCGTGCAGCATGCCGAAAAGGTCGGGGCCGATGCCGCCCTTGTCGTGACGCCCTATTACAACAAGCCCACGCAGGGCGGCATGATCGCGCATTTCACCGCGCTGCACGAGTGCTGTGATCTGCCGATCATCATCTACAACATTCCCGGTCGCTCAGCCGTGGACATGATGCCCGATACGATGGGAGAGTTGGCCAAGCTGCCGCGCATCATCGGCGTCAAGGATGCCACCGGCGATCTGGCAAGGGTCTGCGCACAGCGGCTGACCTGCGGCAAGGATTTCATCCAGATCTCCGGCGAGGACGCCACCGCGCACGGCTTCAACGCGCAGGGCGGTGTCGGTGTCATATCGGTGACCGCGAATGTCGCGCCGAAACTGGTGGCGCAGGTGCAGGAGGCGACGCTCGCGGGCGACTATGCCACTGCGCTCGAATTGCAGGACCGGCTGATGCCGCTGCATCGTGCGATCTTTACCGAGCCGGGGCTGGTCGGCGTGAAATACGCCATGTCGCGGCTCGGGCTGTGCAGCGAAGAGGTGCGCACGCCGCTGGTGGGCCTGAGCGATCCGGTCAAGGTGCTGGTCGAGGACGGCATGCGCCACGCCGGACTGATCAACTAGGCTCTCCCGTTGAGCGATCCCCTGCCTCTTCTGCGCGTGATGTTCGACCGGGCGGTGGCCGTGGCCGACCCGATGCAGAGCCTCGCCGCCCACCTGCCGCCGCGCCCCGAGGGGCGGCTCGTGGTGGTCGGCGCGGGCAAGGCGAGCGCGCGCATGGCCGAGGCGGTCGAGGCCGTCTATGGCCCCTGCGAGGGGCTGGTGATCACGCGCTACGGTTATGGGCGGCCCTGCAAGGGCATCGAGATCGTCGAGGCCGCGCATCCGGTGCCCGATGCGGCAGGCATGCAGGCCACAGCGCGGATGCTCGACCTCGTGGCGGGTCTTGGAGAGGCAGATATGGTGCTGGCGCTTATCTCCGGCGGGGCGTCGTCACTGCTGGTGCAGCCCGCGGGTACGATGACACTGGCCGAGAAACAGGCCGTCAACGCCGCCTTGCTGGCCTCGGGCGCGCCCATCGGCAAGATGAACCTGCTGCGCAAGCATCTCAGCCGGGTGAAGGGCGGGCAGCTGGCCGCCGCCGCCTATCCGGCCCGGATGCTGGCGCTGATGATCTCGGACGTGCCGGGCGACGACCCGGCGATGATAGGCTCCGGCCCCACCGTGGGCGAGGCCTCGACACCCGAAGACGCAAGGCAGATCGTGGCGACCTTCGGCATCGACCTGCCCGCCTCGGCGCAGGCGGTGCTGGATGCGCCCACCAGCGTGATCGCACCGGATGATCCGCGCCTGTCGCGGGTCGAGAACGTGATCTACGCCGCCCCCGCCCAATCGCTGGAGGCCGCCGCCGAAATCGCCCGCGAAGACGGCATCGAGGTGCGCAGCCTCGGCGACGCGCTGGAAGGCGAGGCCCGCGTTATTGCGCGTGCCCATGCCGCCGAAGCGCGCGCGGTTCAGGCTGCGCTCGCACCCGGTGCGGCCCCCGTGCTGCTCCTCTCCGGCGGTGAGTTGACGGTGACGCGGCGCGGCGACGGCGTGGGCGGACCCAACGCGGAATATGCGCTGGCACTGGCGCTGGCGCTCGATGGCGCACCGGGCATCCATGCCATCGCCTGCGATACCGACGGTGTCGACGGCGCGGCAGAGGTGGCGGGCGCGGTGATCCATCCCGAGACGCTGACCGAGGCCGCCAAACGCGGGGCCGATCCGCAGCTTGCGCTTGACCGGAACGACGCGCACAGCTTCTTTGCGACGCTTGACGATCAGGTCGTTCCCGGTCCGACCCTGACCAATGTGAACGACTTTCGCGCCATCCTGATTGCGCCTCTCTGACGCGAGGTCGGCGAAGGGATTCAAGTTTAGAGTCGCTATTAAGTCCGGAATTTGCGATACTTTCCTTTGTTTTGAAAGGAGTTTTCGCATGAAGCGCCGTTTCCTTCTTGCCACCATCGCCGCCGTGACGGTGGCCGCCGCCCTGCCCGCCCTCGCCGCCCCCACGCGGCTGAGCGCCTCTGAGATCGAAACGCTGTTGGCAGGCAACACGATTTCCGGCAGCTGGTCGGGCACCGCCTATCGCCAGTATTTCGCCACTGACGGGACGACCCTGTATGTCCCCGATGGCGGGGAAGGCGATGAGGGAAAATGGCGCGTGAACCCGGACACCAACGAGTATGAAAGCTGGTGGCGTAGCACCGGCTGGACGCCGTATGCCATGGTCCGCACCGACGAGGGCGGCTACGCTTGGGTGAATGGCGACCGGCTGGAGCCGTTCACGGTGCAGAAGGGACGGCAACTGGAATAGCGCCGCTCAAGGCTTGCAGGAGGCGCGGTCAGCCGCGCCGGATATCCGCACCAAGTGTCGCCATCAGCGGCTCGAAGATCGGGAAGGACGTGGCGATCGGACTGCCGTCATCGACGCTGACGGGGTGTTGCGTGGCCATGCCCATCACCATGAACGACATCGCGATGCGGTGATCGAGATGGCTGGCGCAGGTCTGACCACCGGGCACATTGCCGTGCCCCAAGCCATGCACGATCCACCAGTCGGGGCCATCCTCGACGGTCACACCTCCTGCGCGCAGCCCAGCCGCCATCGCCTCGATCCGGTCGCTTTCCTTGACGCGCAATTCCTTGACGCCGCGCATCACTGTCTGGCCGGTCGCAAAACCCGCCACCACCGACAGGACGGGATATTCGTCGATCATGCTCGCGGCGCGCTCGGGCGGCACCTCGACGCCCCGCAGATCGGGTGAAAACCGCGCGCGCAGGTCGGCCACCGGCTCGCCGCCTTCCTCGCGCAGGTTCTCATACTCCAGACCGGCCCCCATCTCGCGCAGCGTTGTGAAGAGGCCCGCGCGCGTCGGGTTGAGCCCGATATTGGGCACCAGCACATCAGAGCCGGGCGTGATGATCGCCGCGCAGACCGGAAACGCCGCCGACGAGGGATCGCGCGGCACGACGATGCTCTGCGGGCGCAACTCCGGCTGCCCGGTCAGGGTAATGACACGGCCCTCCTCGGTCTTTTCCGTGACGATCTTTGCCCCGAACCCGGCCAGCATGCGTTCGGTATGATCGCGGGTCGCTTCCTTTTCGATCACCACCGTTTCGCCCGGCGCGTTCAACCCGGCCAGCAATACGGCGGATTTCACCTGCGCCGAGGGCACAGGCACCTCGTAGCGCACCGGCACCGGCTCGGCGGCACCCACCACGGTCATCGGCAACCGGCCCCCCGCGCGCCCCACCGCCTGCGCGCCAAAGAGCGCCAGAGGGTCGGTCACGCGCGCCATCGGCCGTTTGTTGAGGCTCGCGTCGCCGGTGAAGGTGGCGCAGATCGGCGAGGTCGCCATCGCCCCCATGATCAGCCGCACCCCGGTGCCGGAATTGCCGCAGTCGATCACCTGTTCGGGCTCGGCAAAGCCCCCCACGCCGACGCCATGCACATGCCATGTGCCGCTCTCGTCACGCGTCACCCCTGCCCCAAAAGCGCGCATCGCCTTGGCGGTATCCAGAACGTCCTCGCCCTCCAGAAGCCCGGTGATCACCGTCTCGCCGACGCAGAGTGCGCCGAGGATAAGCGCGCGGTGCGAGATCGACTTGTCCCCCGGCACATCTGCCTGACCGCTGAGAGGCCCGGATCTGTGCGAAGTCATGGGAACGGGCGTGGCGTGGCCGGACATGGGCGGCGGTCTCCTGCAAAACGCGAAATCGCCTGCCTGATAGCGCAGGCAGGCGACCTCGTCCATCGCTCTTGGGTTTTGCTCAGCCCATGTCGAATTGCAGCGGGCGGATCTGCTGGAACTTCCCCGTCGCGTGCAGCGCCTTGATCGCGGTCTCGGGTACCGGCGCGTCGACATAAAGCAGCGCGATCGCCTCGCCGCCCGCATCAGATCGGCCGAGGGTGAAGTTGGCGATATTGACGCCGTGATCGCCCATGGTCTGGCCCAAGGTACCGATGATGCCCGGCACGTCCTCATTGGTGGTATAGAGCATGTGCTGCCCGATCTCGGCGTCGATATTGATGCCCTTGATCTGGATGAAGCGCGGTTTGCCATCGCTGAACACCGTGCCGCCGATCGACCGCTCGCGCTTGTCGGTGACCACGGTGATCTTGATATAGCCCTCAAAGGCACCCGACTTGTCCTGCTTGGTGGTGCTGATCTTGACCCCGCGCTCCTTGGCCACGACGGGGGCGGAAACCATGTTCACCTCGGGGTTCACCGATTTCATGATCCCCGCCACGGCGGCAGATGTCAGCGCGCCGAGGTTCATCTCGCTTGCCACACCATCGTAAAGGATGTTGATCGCCTTGATCGGCTCGTCGGTCATCTGGCCGATGAAATTGCCCAGGTGATCCGACAGCTTGATCCACGGCCCCATGACCTTGGCCTCTTCGGCTGTCACCGAGGGCATGTTGAGCGCGTTGGTCACAGCGCCCGTCAGCAGGTAATCCGACATCTGTTCGGCCACCTGCAGGGCGACGTTTTCCTGCGCCTCGGTGGTGGCCGCGCCCAGATGCGGGGTGCAGACCACGTTGGGCAGTCCGAAAAGCGGGTTTTCCGTCGCGGGTTCCTCGGCGAACACATCAAAGCCTGCGCCCCCCACATGGCCCGATTTCAAGAGATCGGCGAGGGCCTGCTCATCCACCAGCCCACCGCGCGCGCAGTTGATGACGCGGACGCCCTTCTTGGTCTTCTCCAGGTTCTCGCGGCTCAGGATATTGCGCGTCTGATCGGTGAGTGGAACATGCAGGGTGATGAAATCGGCACGCTTGAGCAGGTCTTCAAGCTCGACCTTCTCCACCCCCATCTTGTCGGCCTTTTCCTGACCGAGGAACGGGTCATAGGCCACCACCTTCATCTTCAGCCCGCGCGCGCGGTCGCAGACGATGCCGCCGATATTGCCTGCACCGATAACGCCCAGCGTCTTGCCGGTCAGTTCTACGCCCATGAATCGCGACTTTTCCCATTTTCCGGCCTGCGTGGAGGCTGACGCCTCGGGGATCTGCCGCGCGACGGCGAACATCATCGCGATGGCGTGCTCGGCGGTGGTGATCATGTTGCCGAAGGGCGTGTTCATCACGATCACGCCCTTTTTCGAGGCCGCCGCCTTGTCGATATTGTCGGTGCCGATGCCTGCCCGCGCGATCACCTTGAGCTTATGTGCATTGGCGAGGATCTTTTCCGTGACCTTGGTGGCGGAGCGGATCGCCAGGCCGTCATACTCGCCGATCACCTCGGCCAGCCTGTCCTTGTCCTTGCCGAGGTCGGGCTGGAAATCCACGTCGATGCCGCGATCGCGAAAGATCTGCACGGCGGTTTCAGAGAGTTTGTCGGAGACGAGAACCTTGGGAGCCATCTGTCTGGTCCTTTATGTTTGAAAATCGGGCATGTTGGGTTGGAACCCCACCCTACAGCGGATGCGTAGGGTGGGGCTTTACCCCACCTCAGGCGGTCGCGATTTCGGCTTCAAAAGCCCATTCGACCCACGGCATCAGCGCCGCCACATCGGCGGTCTCGACCGTGCCACCACACCAGATGCGCAGCCCCGGGGGCGCGTCGCGATAGGCGCCTATGTCATAGGCCACGCCCTCGGCCTCGAGCCGCTTGGCCACCGCCTTGGCAAAACCCGCGCCGTCCGTGATGCGCTCATCGGTGAATTTGAGGCACACCGAGGTGTTGGAGCGGATCGCCGGTTCATGCGCGAGAAAGGCCAGCCAGGGGTGCCCGGCGACAAACGCCTGCACGGCGGCGAGGTTGGCATAGGCCCGCTCGCGCAACCCGTCGAGCCCACCCACCGAGCGCGCCCAGTCGAGCGCCAGCAGGTAATCCTCGACCGCCAGCATCGACGGCGTATTGATCGTCTCGCCGACAAAGACGCCCTCGATCAGCTTGCCGCCCTTGGTCAGGCGGAAGATCTTGGGCAGCGGCCAGGGCGGCGTGTAGCTTTCCAGCCGCTCCACCGCGCGGGGGCTGAGGATGATCATGCCATGCGCGGCCTCGCCGCCCAGCACCTTCTGCCAAGAGAAGGTGGTGACATCCAGCTTGTCCCAGGGCAGGGCCTGCGCAAAGGCGGCGGACGTGGCGTCGCAGATCGTCAGACCTGCGCGGTCCGCCTTGATCCAGTCGCCATTGGGCACGCGCACGCCCGAGGTGGTGCCGTTCCATGTGAACACCACGTCATTGTCGGTATCGACCGCGTCGAGATCGACGATCTCGCCATAATCGGCGGTCTTGACCTCGGCCTCGAGTTTCAACTGCTTGACCGCGTCGGTGACCCAGCCCGCGCCAAAGCTTTCCCAGGCCAGCATCTCGACCTTACGCTCGCCCAGCAGGTTCCACATCGCCATTTCCACGGCCCCGGTATCCGAGGCGGGCACGATGCCGATGCGGTAGTCGTCGGGGATGACGAGAATGTCGCGGGTGCCCTCGATGGCGGCCTTGAGCTTGGCCTTGCCGACAGCGGCGCGATGGCTGCGGCCCAAGGGCGCATCCGACAGCTTGTTCAATTCGAAAACGGGGGGTTTGGCGCAGGGGCCAGAGGAAAAACGCGGATTGGCCGGCCGCGTCGCCGGTTGTTCAATAGCCATTGCTGCTATCCTTCCAGATAAGCGCCCCTCGTTGGGGAGGGGTGTCCCACCTGCGGGATTACGGCTGCGCGGAGCGTTTCGCAAGTGCAGAAATGACGCAGGAGCGAAAAAGACGGTCGTTTTCGGCGCAGTGACATCGCCCGCGTTTCTCATCGGAACGCGCCGCATCTGATGGGATCAGCGCAGGCCCGGGAACCGGGCCACCGACACATCCGCCGCTTCAAGCTCCGCGCGCAGCCCGCGCGCGATGTCGACCGCCTCGGGCGTGTCGCCATGCAGGCAGATCGTGTCGATCCGGGTGGCGATATGCTTACCGCTTTCGGCGATGATCGCGCCCGCGCGAATCATCTCGAGGATACGGGCGGCGGCGCAGGCCGGATCATGAATCACCGCGCCCGGCTTGCGCCGGTCGACCAGCGTGCAATCGTCGTTATAGGCGCGGTCGGCAAAGATCTCGCAGGCCATGCGCGCGCCGAGATCGCGGGCGGCAACCTCCTGCGCAGTGCCGGCAAGCACCATCACGATGATCTCGGGATCGACCGAAAGTGCTGCGGCATAGGCGGCGCGGGCAAGTTCCGCGTCCTCGGAGGCCATGTTGGCGAGCGCGCCGTGCAGTTTCAGGTGGCGCACCGCGCCCCCCGCCGCCCGCGCCATCGCCTGTGCTGCCCCCAACTGATAGCGCACGAGATTGCCGAGCGTCTCATGCGCCAGGTCGATGCGGCGGCGACCAAAGCCTTGCAGGTCAGCAAAGCCGGGATGCGCGCCGATGCCCACGTCACGCGCAACGGCGCCCGCCATGGTCCGTGCCATCACGTCCGGATCGCCCGCGTGAAAGCCGCAGGCGATATTGGCGGAACTGACCACCTCCAGCAGGGCGGCATCGTCGCCCATGGTCCAGGGACCAAAGCTCTCGCTCATGTCTGCATTCAGATCGACGCTTGCTTGCATGGGTCAGGTCTCCTCGTCTTGGCCTGCGGTGACACCGCTGATGAGTTGATAGGACAGCAGATCGCGGATGTCATTGGGGTCGCGCACAAGATGGTCGAGTTTTGACCGCAACCCCTTGCGGGTGGTCTCGGCGGCGCGTTCGGCCGCGAGACCCTCCTCGGGCGTGACAAAACGAAACCGCAACTGCGCGCCCGGTTGCGCCTGCGCCACGCGCGGCAGGTCGCAGGGCAGGACCGACCCGATGCGCGGATAGCCACCCGTGGTCTGGCATTCAGCCATCAGCACGAATGGCGCGCCGTCGCCGGTGATCTGGATATCGCCCGGCACGATCACCTCGGACAGGACCGACAGCCCGGCCACACTGGCAAAGCCTTCACCGTCGGGATCGAAGCGCACGCCCATCCGGTTGCCGCGCGCGGCGCGGGTGAACTGCGTGGCCTCAAAGCGGGTAATCTCCTCATCTGGGAAAAACCCGGTCTGAAAGCCCGGCACGACCCGCACCGTGCCCCCATCGAACCGGTCATCCGTGGGCAGGACAAGTCCGGTCTCGCCCCCGGTCCGATCCTCACCCAAAGGCAGATCGTCGCCCGCCGCGATCAGCGCGCCAAGCCCCGCCGCAAGATGCGCCGAGCGCGCGCCGAGACGCTCGGGCGTGGCGATGCCGCCGCCCAGATGCAGGTAGCCATAGACGCCGCGCGTCGCCGCCCCGATGCTGAGGCGGCTACCCGCATGCAACAGATGCGAGGCGTTCCAGGCCAGCGGCGCGCCATCCACGCTTGCCCGCATCGGCACGCCGGTCAGGGCGATGCGGGTATCGTGGCTGACCTCGAAACTGCCGCCCATGCCCGCCATTTCCAGCGCCGCCAGCCCCTCGGGCTGATGCAAGAGCGCCGCGCCCTCGGCCATGGCGAGCCGGTCCGCTGCGCCGCCACGCGAGAGGCCAAAGGCGAGGTATCCGGGCCGGCCAAGGTCCTGCACGCTGATACCGGGCCCCGCGTCATGCACGATCAGGCGGCGGGTCATCGGATCACCTCGGACCGCGCGCCGCCATCGGGGCCATCCTCGCACAGGCGGTCATATGTCTCGCGGTCGGTCGCCTCAAAGATCACCTCATCGCCCGGGCGTAGGACAAAGGGCGTGTCCGAATCTGGCCGAAACAGGCGAAAGGCGGTCTGCCCGATATGCCGCCAGCCGGTGGGCGTGGTGACCGAAAAGAGCACCAACTGCCGGATCGCCACGGTCAGCGCGCCAATCGGCACCCGGTCGGTGAGCGCGGTCTGACGGGGGATGTCCCACGCCTCCGGCAATTCGCCCAGATAGGGCTGGCCGGGGGCGAATCCGATGGTCTGCACGCGCACGCGGCTGCTGGCGATTTCCTGCGCCGCAGCCTGCTCTGTCAGCCCTGCCGCTTCTGCCGCCTCGGCCAGTTGCGGAGCCAAATCGGTGCCGTAGACGGTGGGAATGCGCCAGAACCTGCGCCCCTCGGGAAGATCGGCGGCATACCAGTCGCGGCTGTCGAGCAGCGTCTGGAGATCACCGCGCAGATCCTCTGTGTCCACTCGCAGCGCATCGAAGCGCAGGAAGGTCGAGACCAGAGAGGTGGTGCTTTCTTCGACGCCTTTGGGCGTGGCCTGCTCCACCGCCGCGCGAAAGGCGAGGGCTGCGCGGTTGGCTGGCTCGCTCAACGTCTCACCGAAGGAGACGAGCAGACCATCGAACCCCACCCGCCCGATCCGGGGATAGGGTGCATCGGCGCACATGTCTTGATCCGTCTCGCTCACGGGGCGGTGTCCTCGGCTCTCGTGCACGCCTCAAGGTCTATTGGACAGCTTGCGGCAGGAAAAGGGCAATCTGCGGAAAGGCGATGAGCAGACCGGCCATGACCAGCATGGTCGCCGCATAGGGTGCCGCCCCGAGCATCACCTCGGACATCCGCCCGCCCTGCCGCGCGCCCTGAACCACATAGAGGTTGAGGCCCACTGGGGGCGTGATCAGCGCCATCTCGATCAGCACGATCATCAGGATGCCGAACCAGATCGGGTCATAGCCCTGCGCCACCACCAGCGGCACCACGATGGGAATTGTGACCACCATCAGCGACAGCGTCTCGATGAAGAAGCCCAGCACGATATAGATGCCGACCACGACCATGATCGTGCCAAGCGGCGACAGGCCGAGACCACCCAAGAGGGTTTCGAGTTCACGGCCCAGCCCGGCAGAGGCCAGCGTGAAGTTGAGGAACGACGCGCCGATCACCACCAGCATGATCATCGCGGTGATCTTGACGGTGCCAAGCAGGCTCTGGCGCAGCACATCGAAATTCACGGTGCCAAAGAGCGCGGCGATGACAAACGCCCCGAAGACGCCCACCGAGGCGGCCTCGGTCGGGGTCGCCCAGCCCTTGTAGATCGAGCCGATGATGACGGTGAAGAGCAGGATGATCGGGATCAGTTGCAAAAGCGCGCGCAGCATTTGCACCAGCGGAAACACCCGCCGCTCGCCGCCCAGATCGGGGCGGATCATGCAGATGATCACGGTGACAACCATGAAGGCGAGCGCAAGGCCGATGCCCGGCACGAGGCCCGCGAGAAACAGCTTGGGGATCGAGCTTTGGGTGAGAAAGCCGTAGACGATCAGGTTGATCGAGGGCGGGATCATGATGCCGAGCGTGCCGCCCGCCGCGATCGCGCCCGAGAACAATTTGGGGTCGTAGCCCAGCTTTTCCGCCTGCGGCATGGCGACGGTGGCGACGGTCGCGGCGGTGGCCACGGAACTTCCCGAGGTGGCCGAGAACATCGTCGCGGTGGCGACATTGGCATGAACAAGGCCGCCGGGCAGCCAGCTGACCCAGTGATCAAGCGCGGCATAGGTGCGCGTGGCGATGCCGGAGCGCACAAGGATTTCTCCCAGAAGCACGAAGAACGGAATCGCGATGAGCGTGGGATTGTTGGAGGTGGACCACACAAGGTTTCCAAGCCCCCGGATCAGGGGAAAGGGACTGAAAAAGAGGTCGAGCCCGAAGCCCAGAAGAAAGAGCACGATGCCCACGGGGATCGACAGGCCCAGCAGAAACAGCAGGCCAAAGGTTGCATAGGCGATCATTCCGTGGCCTCCGCTTCGCCAAGCGCGCCGATGGCCTGATCGGCCCGGTCATAGTCGCGCCGCAGCACCAGCAGCGCCGCCGCCGTCAGCGTCAGCCACGATACCAGTGCAAACCACACCCAGCCCGCGAACCATGGAATCTGCACCAGTGCCAGCGGCGTTTCCAGCGGCGTGTTCGCCCGCGACGCATTGTTCAGGGAGCGTTCCACCACCGGCCAGGACCACCACGCGACCAACGTGACCGTGCCCGCCAGCGTGGCGAGCGCGAAAAGATCGAAAAGCGCCCGCGTCACCGCACCGCCGCGCGAGCGGATGAGGTCGATGCGCACATGGCCCAGTTCCATCAGCGCATAACCCATGCCCCAGGATGTGGCGATGGCCATGACATAGCCGCTGATTTCATCGGTGCCGCCGAACGATGCCTCGACCTGCCGCAGCAGGATATCGCTGAGCACGAAGGCGGCACAGGCCAGCAGGAAAAGGCCAACGGCAATCGCCACCCCCCTGTTGATCCTGCGCAGCGCGTCGAGCAGCGCCACGGCAGTCGAGGCCCCTGTCGTCATGCTCAGTTCACCCCGTCGATGGTGACGCCGACGGTGGCGCCTACGGTTTCGTTCCAGCGCTTGGCCCAGTCGTCGCCCGCGCGCTCGGCCCAGTCGGGCAGCACGGTATTGACCAGAACCTCGCGGGCGCGCTCGAAATCGGCGTCTGACACCTCGACCAGCGTCATGTCGCGCGCCTCGCCTGCGGGGCAGTCGCCATTGCCGGTGAGGCAGGCGATATCATTGACCAGAGCGTCCTGTGCGGTGGCCCAGGCGGGGTCTTCGAACTCGGTCTTGATCTGTGTCTCAATGAGCGATTGCGTGCTCTCGTCGAGGCTGTTCCAGCGGTCGAGGTTCATAGCCGTCACCACGCTGTCCCAACCGCCGAGCGGGATGGGCAGAAGGTGGGTGGAGACCTCCCACCAGCCCGCCGAATAGCCGGAACCGGCCCCGGTCACGGCGCAATCCACCACGCCGTTCTGCAGCGCGCCCGGCACCTCGCCGAAGCTGACATTGATGCCCTCGGCGCCCAAAGCCTCCAGGAACTGCGCGGTCATGCGGCCAGAGGCGCGCACCTTTAGTCCTTCAAGATCAGAGAGTTCCGTGACCGGCGCGTTGCAAAATACCACCTGCGGCGGATAGGGCGCGATGGCCAGAACATGGCTGTTGAACCGGTCGTTGAAGATATCCTCGACCATCGGACGCGCGGCATCGACCATCGCGCGGGCCTCGTCGGCGGTGAGCGCCACCAGAGGCACGTCGAGTCCTTCGAGTTCGGGCGCGTCGGCCACGGCGTAATCGGCCACGGTCATCGCCACATCATAGACCCCGTCGCCGAGCAGGCGGTAGACGTCACCCACCCCGAGATTCATTTGGTTATGCGTGGTCAGCGAGACGTTGATCTTGCCATCCGAGGCGGCGGGCAGGGTCTCGGTCCAGAACGGGGCCTCGTATTGCTTGTGCAGGGGCAGGCTTGACCAGCTGCCCACCACCGAGAGGTCCTGCGCCGCGAGCGGTGCGGCGAGGATGGTGGAGGCGGCAAGAATTGCGGTGAATTTCATGGGTCTTTCTCCTTGTCGGTTTCGTGTCGGTATTCCGTCGGTATTGCGTCGGTGGCTTGAGGTTACGCGGCCTGCGGGGCCAGCACGGGCACTTCGGCCTCTTCGGGAACATCCGTGATCAGCATATGACCGGGCTTGTGGGTGATACAGAGCGGCGGCGCGGCGGCCTCGATCGCCACTTGTGGCGTCACCCCGCACGCCCAGAAAACGGGCACCTGCCCCTCGGCCAGCGGCATCGGATCGCCCCAGTCGGGGCGGGTGATGTCGGTGATCCCGATCTCCTCGGGTGCGCCGTGATGGATCGGTGCGCCATGTGCGAGCGGGTAGCGGCGGGAAATCTGTTCGGCCTCGCTCAGGCGTGCCGGGTCTATGGCCCGCATGCTGACGACCATCCGCGCGCGGAACGGACCGGCGGGCGCGCAGTCGATATTGGTGCGGAACATCGGCACGGTGGTGTCGTTCTCGACATGCCAGAGCGAGATGCCCGTCAGCATCAGCGCATGCTCGAAGGTGAACGAACAGCCAAGCGCGAAGGCCACCATGTCACCCGTCCACAGATCGCGGATATCGGGGGCAGAGCCCTCAAGCCGCCCGTGGCGGTAGATGTTATAGGCGGGCACATCGCTGCGAATGTCGATGTCGCGGCCAAGCGTGTGCATCATCGGATTGCCGGTATCCGAGACGCCCACCAGCGGGCAAGGTTTCGGATTGCGCTGGCAAAACCGCATGAAGTCGAGCGCCAGCGCCTCGGGGAGGATCACGATATTGGCCTGAAGATACCCGGACCCCAGCCCGGCGGTATGGCCCGCATAGCGCCCGGCGCGAATCTCGGCGCGCAGGCTGGGCAGGTCGGCATCTCTCAGGCGGTCGAAATCGGTGGTCACGGGCAGCCCCTTGATTGCATGCCCCAGCGTGACCGGGACGCACTATAAAATCAAATCGAATAAATTTGTCGCTTGATATCGAAATTATTTATCGCCCAGATGGGCGCGATACTCCTGCGCCACGTCCCGCGCCGCGCGGGCCGCGAATTCGACCACGTGACTGCGCGGCTCGGCCACCCATGACGCGGTAAAGCGCAGCGGCGGCGGCACCCAGCCGGGATCGAACTGCCGGATGCGCCCCGCCGCCACGTATTCCGCCCCCAAGGCGCGCGGCAGGGCGGCGATGCCCAGATCGGCCTCGACCAGCCGGAAACAGGCCGAGAGCGACGAGGAGGGAAAGATCGACACATCCGGGCCCACATGCTCGAACAGCAACTCGCGCAGGTCGCGGTAAGGCCGGGTGTTGCGGGCATAGGTCAGCACCGGGCGGCTGAGATAGGCCGCCGGGTCATTCTCGACGGGTGCCTCGCCAGCGACATACCACGCCAGATCGAACCCCGGCAGGTCGATATTGTCGACCGTATATTCCGAGATCGGCCCGAGCAGGATCGCAAGGTCGATCTCGCGCCCCAGCAGACGCTCGCGCAGGTCGAGCGAGATATCGACGTTGAACTCGATCTGCAGCTTGGGAAAGTTGCGGTGCAGCCGGGCGATGAGATCGGGCAGCCAGCATTGCGCGATGGTCTCCGAGACGCCGATGCGCAGATGCCGCTCCAGCCCCTTTGGGTCGATCACGTCCTTCTCGATCATCTCCTGCAACCGCTCGAATTTCTCGGCGTAAAGCAGCAGCCGCTCGCCGCGCTTGGTCAGGGTCATGCCGCCCGCGTCCCGGTCAAAGAGCGTGCCTTGCAGCGTGTCTTCGAGGTTACGGATGCGGGCAGTGACGGCGGGTTGGGTGAGGTTCAGGCTCACGGCGGCCTTGCGCACGCCGCCGGTGCGGACGACCGCGAGAAAGGTGCGCAGATGGGCAAGGTTGAGTTGAGCCATACCCGAGCCTAGCGCAACACCATGCGCAGGGCCATCGCCTCACGCGCGGCTGTGCATCTCGTAGCCCGGCGGGGCGAGGGCCGTGACGGTGGTGATCGGATCGCTGCCGTTCCAGGTGCTGCGGGCGATGCCAAAGAGCGCGTCACCTTCCTCGGCCCCCAGAAGAGCGGCGTCATCGGCAGCGGCCTTCATCGCGAAAAACCGCAGGTCGCAGCGGCTGTAGGGGCGGTGCTGCAACAGCCATTCATTGGCGTTCTCGCGGCTGAGATCGACATCGAGGATCTCGGGCACAGTGTCGAGGCAGATCCAGCGATCCTCGAAAAGATAGGGCCGCTGATTGGCCAGATGCAGGGCGCGGACATGCAGCATGCGGGCGGGGGCGCGCATCTCGAGCGCGGCGGCAACGGCGCGCGGCGCGTCGGCCTCTTCGCGAGAGACGAGTTGATAGCCGTAGCGCGCGCCGGTTGCCTCGACCTCCAGCCGGGCGACGGGGATGTGAAAGGTCGCGCGGGTGGCGGGCAGGCGCAGCACATGCGTGCCGCCCTTGCGCTTGCGCTCGATCAATCCTTCGTCGGCCAGCGCGCGCATGGCGCGTTGCACCGTGGCGCGGGCGCAGCCGAGATCGAGCGCGATATCCTCGTCGCGTGGCAGGCGGGTGCCGGGGCGGTAGGTCGCGTCGAGGATACGCCCCTGTATGGTGTCGTAGACATCCCGCCAGGTCAGCCGCTCCGCTATCGTCATGTCTCGTCCTGCAATTGCGCCATGGTGGCCCTGAACCGCCTGCATATCGCGTCGCGGTCGCGATGGCGACCATGCTGCACCACATGGCGGCCCGCGCTCCAGACATCGGTGATGCATTGCGCGCCGTGACCGCCGAAGATCAGCATATCGAGCGCCACGTCACCCGCACGGTCGCAGAGCCACTCGTTGTCTGTGGAAATCCCCACCAGATCGGCGAGATATCCGTGCGCGAGCGCGCCGCATTTCCGCCCCGCCGCCTGCGCGCCCCCGGCGAGCGTCGTGTCGATCAGGCGACGCCCGGTGGAGCGCGCCTGCGTCGCCAGCACCGCGCGGGCACGGTCACGCAGGCGTTGCGAATATTCCAGCGTCCTGAGTTCGTCGAAATACGCGATGTGGATGTTGGAATCCGACCCCACCCCGATGCGGCCCTCTGCCCCAAGATAGGCTGCGCCGTTGAAGATCCCGTCACCCAGGCTCGATTCGGTGATCGGGCAGAGACCAGCCACGGCACCGGTGGCGGCAAGCGCGCGGGTCTCGGCCCCGGTCATCTGCGTGCAATGGATCAGGCACCAGCGCGAATCGACCGCGTGGGTGTCAAGCAGCCACGCCACCGGCCGCGCGCCAAGATGCGCCTCGACCTCCGAGACCTCGGCCTGTTGCTCGGCCAGATGCATGTGGACGGGGCCATCGGGGCAGAGCGCGAGCGCCGCCTCCAGCCCCGCCGCCTCCACCGCGCGCAGCGAATGCGGCGCTGTTCCGATGCGGTCGTCGGCGTGGCCGTGCTCGGCCAGCACCCGCGCGGCCCCGGCATGCAGGCGCGCGAATCGCTCCGGGTCGTTGCCGAAGCGTAATTGCCCGCCTGCAAGGGGCCGCGCATCGCAGCCGCCCCATTGATAGAGCACCGGCAAGAGCGTGAGGCCGATGCCCGCCTGCTGCGCGGCGGCCACGATGCGCGCGCTGAGTTCGGCGATATCGTCATAGCCCTGCCCCTCTGCGGCGTGATGCAGGTAGTGAAACTCCGCCACCGCGCCATATCCGGCCTCCAGCATCTCTATGAAGACCATCGCCGCGATGGCCTCGATCTGATCGGGATCAAGCCGGTCGAGAAAGCGGTACATCTGCCGCCGCCATGTCCAGAAACTGTCCGCCGGGTCCGGCCCCCGCGCCTCGGTCAGTCCGGCCATGGCGCGCTGAAAGCTGTGGCTGTGCAGGTTTACCGGGGCCGGGATCACCACGTCGAGATGGGTGGGCGCACGGGCGGTCATCGGCCCGAGCGATTCGATCCGGCCCTGCGCATCGAGGGTGATCTGCACATCGCGCGCCCAGCCTTGGGGGGTAAGTGCCTGACTGGCGGTGATGATTTGCATGACGCGACTCCGTTGACATATTATGTACATACATATTAATATTAAGCTTGAATGAAATCAAGGACAGCACGATGCCCGACCGCCTGCTTCTGACCGATCTGACTGCTGCGACGATGACCCCTGGCACGGTGGCCTATGGGCTGATCGAGGGGGCCGCGATCTGCCTGGAAGGGGCGGAGATCCGCTGGGTCGGGCCTGCGGACGAGGTGCCGGAGGCGTTCCGCGATGCGCCCGTGCGGTCGCTGGACGGACGGCTGGTCACGCCCGCGCTGATCGACTGCCACACCCATATCGTGCATGGCGGCCACCGCGCCCGCGAATTCGAAATGCGGCTGGAGGGGGCGAGCTACGAGGAGATCGCGCGCGCCGGGGGCGGGATCGTCGCCACGGTGAGTGCAACCCGGGCGGCAGATGAGGAGACGTTGCTTGCGGATGCGCTGCCCCGGGTCGATGCGCTGATCGCCGAGGGGGTGGGGTGCATCGAGATCAAATCGGGCTATGGACTTGATCTTGAAACGGAACTGCGAATGCTGCGGGCGGCGCGGCGGATCGGCGAGATGCGGCCAGTGAGCGTGGTCACAGGCTTTCTGGGGGCGCATGCGGTGCCCGCCGGAGAGGATGCCGACCGCTATATCGACGATATTTGCCTGCCCGCGCTGGAGGCGGCGCATGCCGAGGGGCTGGTCGATGCGGTGGACGGGTTTTGCGAGGGGATCGCCTTTGATACTGCGCAGATCGCGCGGGTGTTCGAGCAGGCGCGGGCGCTGGGCCTGCCGGTGAAGCTGCATGCCGAACAGTTGAGCCATCTGGGTGGCACGGCGCTCGCGGCGCGATATGGCGCGCTCTCGGCGGATCATGTGGAATACGCGACGGAGGAGGACGCCCGCGCACTGGCGCAAGCGGGCAGCGTCGCCGTGCTCTTGCCGGGTGCGTTCTATACCCTGCGCGAGACGCAAGCCCCCCCGGTGCAGGCGTTTCGCGACGCGGGCGTGGCGATGGCGGTGGCCACCGATCTCAACCCCGGATCGTCGCCGCTCGGCTCGCTCCTGCTGGCGATGAACATGGGCTGCACGCTGTTTCGCCTGACGCCGGAGGAGGCGCTGGCGGGCACGACGCGCCACGCCGCGCGCGCACTCGGGCTGACGGACCGGGGCGAGATCCGCGCCGGGCTGCGCGCCGACCTGGCGGTGTGGAATGTCGAGACGCCGGCGGAACTCTCCTACCGGATCGGCACCAACCCGCTTCATTCCCGCATTTTCGGAGGACACTCGTGACTGAAACGCTCATCCCCGGGGCCACGTCGCTGGCGCAACTGGAAACGCTGTGGCGGGAGGGGGCGGCCGCGCGGCTCGACCCGTCTGCGCGGGACGGGATCGAGCAGGCGGCGGCGCTTGTCGAACGGGCCGCGGATGGTGAGGCGGCGGTTTACGGCGTCAACACGGGCTTTGGCAAGCTGGCCTCGGTCAAGATCGCGGGAAAGGATACCGCGCAATTGCAGCGCAACCTGATCCTGTCGCATTGCTGCGGCGTGGGCGAGGCGCTGGATGCGACCTCCACGCGGCTGATGATGGCGCTGAAGCTGCTGAGCCTCGGGCGCGGCGCGTCGGGCGTGCGGTGGGAGATCTGCGCGCTGATCGAGGACATGCTGGCCGCCGGTGTGGTGCCGGTCATTCCGGCACAGGGATCGGTGGGGGCGTCGGGTGATCTGGCCCCCTTGGCGCATATGGCGGCGGTGATGATCGGCGAGGGCGAGGCCGTGTATCAGGGCGAGACCCGGGCAGGCGGCGAGGCGCTGGCGCGCGCGGGGCTCACGCCCGTCGTGCTCGGCCCCAAGGAGGGGCTGGCGCTGATCAACGGCACGCAATTTTCCACCGCCTGTGCGCTGGGTGGCCTGTTCGAGACCATGACGCTGGTGCGCGGCGCGGTGGTGACATCGGCGCTCTCGACCGACGCGATCATGGGCTCGACCGCGCCCTTGCATCCGATGATCCACGACCTGCGCGGGCATCAGGGGCAGATTGACGTGGCCGCCGCGATGGTCGCGCTGATGGAGGGCAGCGCGATCCGCGAGAGCCACCGCGAGGGCGATGCCCGCGTTCAGGACCCGTATTGCATCCGTTGTCAGCCGCAGGTGACGGGCGCGGCGCTCGACCTCATCCGCTGGGCGGCGCGCACGCTGGAGGTGGAGGCGAACGCGGTGACGGACAATCCGCTGGTGCTGGTCGAGGATGGCGCGATCCTGTCGGGCGGGAATTTCCATGCCGAGCCGGTGGGCTTTGCCGCCGATACGCTGGCGATGGCGATTTCCGAGGTTGGGGCGATTGCGCAGCGGCGGGTGGCGCTGATGGTCGATCCGACGCTGTCGTTTGACCTGCCCCCCTTTCTGACGCCCGATCCGGGGCTGAATTCGGGGCTGATGATCGCCGAGGTGACGACGGCGGCGTTGATGAGCGAAAACAAGCACATGGCGCATCCCTGCACCATCGACAGCACGCCCACCTCGGCCAATCAGGAGGATCACGTGAGCATGGCGGCGCATGCGGCCTATCGCCTGCGGCGGATGACACGGAACCTGTCGGTGATCCTCGGGGTCGAGGCGATCTGTGCCGCGCAGGGCATCGAGGCGCGCGCGCCGCTGGAGACATCGGGGCCGTTGCGCGATGCTGTGGCGCGTCTGCGGGAGGTGGTGCCGAGCCTCGGGGCGGATCGCTATATGGCGCCCGATCTGGAGGCCGCCGCCGCGCTGATGCGCGACGGTGCGCTGGTGCGCGCGGCGGGGCTGGAGCTGGCGTTATGATCGAGGTGGTGCAGGGAGGCGGGCCGCTGGTGCTGGGCCTGCCGCATACGGGAACGTATGTGCCGCCGGAGGTCATGGCGCGGCTGAACGCGACGGGGCGCGCGCTGGCCGATACCGATTGGCATCTCGAGCGGCTGTATGACGGGCTGGTCAGCGATGTGACCACGGTGCGCACGCCGGTGCATCGTTACGTGATCGACGTGAACCGCGCGCCTGATGGCGAGAGCCTTTATCCGGGGCAGAACACCACGGGTTTGATTCCGTTGACAGATTTCGACGGCGTGCCGATCTGGCGCGACGGGGAAGCGCCGGACGCAGCAGAGGTGGAGGCGCGGCGTGTCGCGTATCACGCGCCCTATCATGCGGCGCTGGCAGAGGAACTGGAGCGGGTACGGGCGCGGCACGGGTTTGCGATCCTGTATGATTGCCATTCCATACGCTCGCGTATCCCATTCCTCTTCGACGGCGTTTTGCCTGATCTGAACATCGGCACCAATGGTGGTGCGACCTGCGCGCCGGGGATCGCGGCGGCGGTGGAGGATGTCTGTGCGGCGAGCGGATATTCCACCGTCACCAATGGCCGCTTCAAGGGCGGCTGGACGACGCGCCATTATGGCCGCCGCGATGAAGGGCTGCACGCGATCCAGATGGAGCTTTCGCAGGCCACCTATCTCGCCGCCGAGGCCCCGCCCTGGACCTATGACACTGCCCGCGCGGAGCATCTGCGCGCCCTGCTGCGCCCGATCCTTGAAACCCTGTCCGCATGGAGACCGTGATGACCGATCCCCGCAAGAACACCCGCGACGTTTATCCCTCCACCGGCCCGGAGTTGAACGCCAAGAGCTGGCAGACCGAGGCACCGCTGCGGATGCTGATGAACAACCTGCATCCGGACGTGGCCGAGAACCCGCATGAGCTGGTTGTCTATGGCGGCATCGGGCGGGCGGCGCGGACCTGGGCGGATTTCGATTGCATCGTCGAGAGCCTGAAGGACCTGGAGGCCGACGAGACGCTGGTGGTGCAGTCGGGCAAGCCGATTGCCATCGTGAAGACGCATAGCGATGCGCCCCGCGTGCTGATCGCCAACTCGAACCTCGTGCCGCATTGGGCCACCTGGGACCATTTCAGCGAGTTGGATCGCAAGGGGCTGATGATGTATGGCCAGATGACCGCCGGGTCGTGGATCTATATCGGCTCACAAGGCATCGTGCAGGGCACCTACGAAACCTTTGCCGAGGCCGGGCGGCAGCATTACGGTGGCGACCTGACCGGCAAGTGGATACTGACCGGGGGCCTTGGCGGGATGGGCGGCGCGCAGCCGCTGGCGGCGGTGATGGCCGGGGCGTGCTGTCTGGCGGTAGAGTGCAACCCCGACAGCATAGATTTCCGCCTGCGCACGCGGTATGTGGACGAACGCGCCGAGAGCCTTGATGAAGCGCTTGCCATGATCGAGCGCTGGACGGCGGCGGGCGAGGCGAAGTCGGTGGGCCTTCTGGGCAATGCCGCCGATATCTTTCCCGAGATTTACCGGCGCGGCATCCGACCCGACATGGTTACCGATCAGACCAGCGCGCATGACCCGGTGAACGGCTACCTGCCGCAGGGCTGGAGCATGGCGGAGTGGCGCGAGAAGCGCGAGAGCGATCCCAAGGCGGTGGAGCGCGCGGCGCGGGCGAGCATGAAAACCCATGTCGCGGCGATGGTGGATTTCTGGAACGCGGGCGTGCCGACGCTCGATTACGGCAACAATATCAGGCAGGTGGCGCTGGATGAGGGGCTGGAAAATGCCTTTGCCTTTCCCGGCTTCGTGCCCGCCTATATCCGGCCGCTGTTCTGCCGGGGGATCGGTCCGTTCCGGTGGTGCGCGCTGTCGGGCGACCCGGAGGATATCTACCGCACCGACGCCAAGATGAAGGAGTTGTTTCCCGACAACATCAAGCTGCACAACTGGCTCGACATGGCGCGCGAACGGATTGCCTTTCAGGGGCTGCCCGCGCGGATATGCTGGATCGGGCTCGGGGATCGGCATCGCGCGGGGCTGGCGTTCAACGAGATGGTGGCGAGTGGCGAGTTGAAGGCGCCTGTGGTGATCGGGCGCGACCATCTGGACAGCGGTTCGGTCGCCAGCCCGAACCGCGAGACCGAGGCGATGAAGGATGGCAGCGACGCGGTGAGCGACTGGCCGCTGCTCAATGCCTTGGTCAATACCGCCTCGGGGGCGACATGGGTCAGCCTGCATCACGGCGGCGGCGTTGGCATGGGGTTCTCGCAGCACGCGGGCGTGGTGATTTGCGCCGATGGTACGCCCGAGGCCGCCAAACGGCTGGAGCGGGTGCTGTGGAACGACCCGGCAAGCGGGGTCTGGCGGCACGCGGATGCGGGCTATGAGGAGGCGCTCGATTGCGCCCGCGCGCACGGGCTGCGCTTGCCGCGTATTCTGGGGTGAGGCCTCAGCGTGCTTGCAGCCGTGCGTACGAGACAGCCGGTCGATCTTGCGAGACACTGAACCGGCTGCGCAAGAACTCGAATACGCCATAGTCAGAGGTTGTCCGACATTGAAACACCAACTTAGCGATATTATTTATCGTTGCAAATCAACTGCTTGATAAATTTTTCGACACTCTGAAAACAAACTTGCCGACACCCCTATACCAACTTCCGACATCGCCATACCAACTGATCTTCATCCGATAGGAAGCGTGAATCGAAAAAGGCCGCCCGAAGGCAGCCGACATACAGGCTTCAAAATAGGGCTTTCGCTCATTGAGCTGGGCGACGCTTCCTGCCGTCCAGCCTGGCCGGTAGCGAGCCCATTTCAATTCGAACGTCAGGAAAAGCCGTTCGATAGTTCCGCGCAGTTCCGGGACACCGGTGACCGCATTCAGGAACGATCCTGTCAATCGCCTCACTGCTTCGCAAAACAGCGCGCCACCGAAAGGCGTTGAATGCAGAAGCTGTTCAGCTCGAGCCATGAAATGCTGGTTGACTTGAGACAAGACCTATGACCGCTGGGTCGGCACTTTCTACACGTCTTCAGATGTGGATATTGGCACGCTTGCCATTCAATTCTTGGGGTGCGGGAAATTCATGATACGCTTTCCTTGGAAATGGCAAATCTAAGATTGGAGCAATGCGTGCCTACGGCCAAGGGTTCACCTCGGAATGTCTCATTGCGCGACCAACTGCGCGCGCATACGCATCAACAACACGAGCGGTTACACGAGCACGCTTGTTTTCAGGCACTGTTCAACCAGACTCTTGGCCTCGTTGATTACCGGGGTTTGATCTTGCGGCTTTACGGGTTTTACCAGCCGCTTGACCTGGCGATTGGGCGCGCGATTTCATGTGGAGCGGCATGCACTGCCGGTTACGATTACGCGGACCGAGCCGGGTATCTGGCGCAAGACCTGGCGGATCTGGGATGGAGCGCCGAGGCCATTGAAGAGAGCCCGCGATGCAGCGAGGCGTTTGACATCGTGTCTCCCGCGTCGCTGGGCGGAATACTCTACGTGGTCGAGGGCGCGACACTCGGGGGGGCGCGCATCGACCGCGCCGCGCGCCGGTTGCTTGAGCGCGAAGACGAAGCGGGTCGGCGGTTCTGGTCATGGTGCCGGGCGGTGGGTGGCCACCGTTGGCCGATGACCAACGCATACCTCGAGGGGCTGGAGGTCGAGGGGGCCGCCGTCAGTGACCTGAGACAGGGTGCTCACGACACGTTCCGGCTGCTGGCAGACTGGCTTGCGCCGCTGGACCATTCAACCCCTCTTGCCGTTGCGAGGGTGCCGTGACGCTGGATACCGTCAACCTCGAAACCTGCGACCGGGAGCCGATCCACCTGATCGGCGCGGTCCAGCCGCATGGCGCCCTGATTGCAATCGACGGGGAGCGATTCACCGTCGAATTCGCGAGCAGAAATGCGGCCTCTTTCATCGGGCTCGGGCCCGAGCAGATCCTCGGGAAGGATGTTGCCAGGCTCATCGGTGAGACCAATGCGCGGCATTTGCGGAGCCTGACGCTGGGACTGTCGACCCCGGACCTTCTAAGCCCGTGGTTCATAAGTTTTCCGGGGCCCTACGGCACGCGGATAGATCTGGAATGCCTGCCACATCGAAGCAACGGTCATATCGTTCTCGAGCTGTTGCATCCCGAGCCGACGCCGGCGCGCGTTTGGGAAGATGAATATCTGCGCCGGGAGTTCATCTCGGAACTTGTCACGCCGGGCGCGCTCGAGGATCTTGCCAATGCAAGCGCGCGGATCATCCGCGATGTGACCGGGTTCGACCGGGTGATGATCTACCGGTTCGCCGAGGACAAGCATGGCGAGGTCATCGCCGAGAGCACCAATCGCCCCGACAGTTTTCTCGGGCTGCACTATCCCGCGTCCGACATTCCCGATCCGGCGCGGCGGCATTTCCTGCTGAACGTCGTGCGGGCGATCCCCGACATCAACAGCGAGCGGGTGCCGATCATCAGCCGCAAGGGGGGCGTCGCCGACGCGCAATCCGCGTCTCCGCTGGATCTGACGTTTTCCAAGCTTCGCGCCGTCGCCCCGGTGCATGTCGAGTATCTCAACAACATGGGCGTAGCGGCAAGCCTGTCTATTTCACTGGTCACCAACAACCAGCTCTGGGGGCTGGTCGCCTGCCACAATTACGAGCCGCGCGAGATATCTTCGAGCCGGTTGCGTTTTGCCGAACTCCTGGGGAGCACCACCTCTGCGCTGCTGCAAAGTATCGAGAGCACCAACCAGCTCCAGAAGAGCATCACCGCCGAGAAGACGGCCTTTCGCATAGAACAACAGGCGCGTGGCGGCACGTCGCTGGGGTCGCTCATAAACGACTGGGCCCCGGTGCTTATGCAATTGATCGAGGCGCAGGGGATGTTGCTCTTTCGGGGCGATGGCGTCGTCACGTTCGGCGCGGTGCCGGACAAGCCTCTGGATTTTTCCGGTCTTTGCAAGCTGCAGACGGACGGCGTTGCAACGACCGCGCAGTTGTCGGACCATATCGACATGGACGCGGAGCAATTGACGGTTGCCGCCGGTGCCGCGCTTCTTGATCTGTCCGAAGATGGCCGGGATTATCTGGTCTTTCTGCGCAGCGATTTCGAACAGACGATCCGCTGGGCCGGAAAGCCCGACAAGGTCGAGACCACCACGGAAGGCGGGGTCACGCGCCTGTCGCCGCGTGGCTCCTTCGCGCTTTGGCGCGAGGAGCGACGCGGCCAGAGCCGTCCCTTTTCGGCGATGGACCGTGATGCGCTGCGCATCCTGCGCCGGGCGCTTTTCGCCTTGAACAGTCTGGAGCACGAGCGTGCCGCACGCGAGGCGCAAAAGACTGCGGAGGAGACGGAAACCCGCTTGCGGCACGCGCTTCTCGATGCCTCGCGGGCCAGCTCGATGGGTGAGCTTGCCTCGGCGATCGCGCATGAGCTGAACCAGCCCCTGTCGGCGATTTCCAATTACATCAGCGCGTGCCGCCAGGAATTAAGGAACGCCGACGTCGAAATCCCGGACCGGGTGGCGCAACTCATCGACGAAGCCGTCGCCGAAACGACACGGGCCGGTGACCTGATGCGCCGCATGCGCAATTTCATATCTGCGGGCGACCTGAACGCAGAATATATCGACCTCAACAAGGCCATCCAGCAGGGCATCGACCTTGCGCTCGCGTATGTCGATCTGCCAAGGCTTCAGGTCAATCTGCTGCTGGATCAGGGCATCCCACGGGTTCTTGCCGACCCGGTACAGATCGGTCAGGTCATGCTGAACCTGGCGCGCAACAGTATCGCGGCGATGCAGGGGGCAAGGGTCCAGAAACTGACCGTCGAAGTGATAAGATCAGGCCAGTGGGTCAAAGTATATGTCCGTGATACCGGGCACGGGATACCAACGGAACAGCGCAAGTACCTGTTTGAGCCGTTCAACACATCGACCACCCAGGGCATGGGCATAGGTCTTTCTTTGTGCCGCTCAATCATCGAGGCACATGAGGGCCGGATCTGGGCCGAACCCGCAAAGACCGGCTCGGTATTCGTGTTTCAACTGCCGATAGAGGGGGCAAATGGCGAACAGGCCTGATCAGGACTTTCCGGTCTATGTCGTCGAAGACGACGAGTCCGTGCGGAACTCCTTCTGCGCGCTGTTGAACGCGCATGGCTATGCGACAATGCCTTGCGCGTCGGCGGAAAGCTTCCTCAAGACGTTCGACCCGGCGCAGAAGGCGTGCATGCTGCTCGACGTTCGGCTGCCGGGAATGAGTGGCGCGCAATTGCAGGCTCAGCTTGCCGAGATGGGCATAGATATTCCGATCATCGTTGTCACCGCACATGGCGACGTTCCCATCGCGGTGCAGGTCATGCGCAACGGGGCCATCGACTTTATCGAGAAGCCGACAGAGGCTGGTCGGCTTCTCGAAGCGATCGAATTGGCCGGGGGGTTGCTGGCCAACCGGGCCCCCGCCCAGCTTTCCAAGAAGATCATTGCCGACCGCCTGACTAAACTGACCGACCGGGAGAAAGAAGTGCTCCGCCACATGCTCGAGGGAAAGCTCAACAAGGAAATCGCCGCAGAGCTTGGGATTAGCCGCCGGACCATCGAGGTTCACCGCTGGCGTATCCGCGAGAAAATGCAGGTGCGCGGCATCGCCGATCTGATCCGGATACTGGGCTAATTCCGTCGCCAGGCAAATTACGTATAAGTACGTAGTGGCAATTCCCAACTATCCCGGTGACACCCTATCCCCCTAAGCTCAATTGTCTCGACGGGGATCTTGAGACATCTGGATGGGCTTGATCTTGGGCAGTCGAACGTGAGGGATGACCATCCTCGACGCAATATGAATGTCGGGAGGGGAACGTTTGTATACAGCAGCACCGCTACTGATCCACCCAGGCGCCGGAAACGACGACTCGGTCCCGCACGACGCCGCGCGCATCAACGGCCAACCGCCTTTGCACCTGCTGGCAGGCTTGGCCCACGAAGTCGTTCGCCGCATTGCCTATCGGGAGAGGGACGCCGATGCTCTGCCTCACTCACCCTCCCCAGAGGACGTTGAGGACCTCTGCATGGCCCTGCTTTCGAAAGAGGGCAGGGCATCGGCGGAGGAGATGATAAGCACCCTCGCCAAGAACACCACGACAGAGGTGATTTACCTCAAATACCTTGCCGCCGCAGCGCGCATGCTGGGTGACTGGTGGACCGAAGATCGGGTGAGTTTTACCGACGTGACCGCTGCGACCGGGCGCATTTTCGAATTGCTGCGGAAAATCACCATCGCCGCGCATCCCGGCTCAAACAAGCAGGATCTGACGGTTGTCTTTGCCTCGGTTCCGGGCGAACACCATACCCTCGGCATCCGTATGGCCGCAGATCTTTTTCGCGACGACGGATGGGAGATCGCTCTCAAGATCGGCCTGAGCGAGGCGGAACTGGTCGCCGAGATCAAGAAGCTGCCGCGCTGCATTGTCGGGCTGTCCATTGGCGGGCAGCACTCGCTCGACAGGCTGGCCGGTCTCGTAGAGGCGCTGCACAAGCATTGTCCCCGGGCCGTCATTGTCGTGAGTGGACAAGACGTAGGCGGCCTCAGACCGCGCCTGTCCGCAATGGGCATTGACCATGTCGCCGCTGAGATCAACGAGGCGAAAGAACATATTTCGGCGCTGTGGGACCGCGAAATGGCGAGAGATGCCTGTCCTTCGGTGTACGATGGCGAGCCTGAAGACCGGCTCTCCTGACGGAGCAGACGGCACCGGGATCGAACCGATCTCCACACCCGGTCAGCGCGAATATACGGCGCGCAGTTCAGGCTTCACGGTGTGGGTGTACCTCCAGCAGTTAAAGCCCATTCCCCATAAGCCGGGATCTCCGGGGCAGCGAGCGGTGGGACACAACGGGCACGAATGACCGGTCTGGCGAAGCCGCAACGCAGCGACGATGCCTGTTGAGCGACGGCTGGTTCGGGCCGTCCGTGAAGACGGCCCTCTCGATTAGATTTCTATGGCTTCGGAGATAGCCAATGCATCTTCAAGCTCAACGCCGAGATACCTGACGGTGCTATCCATCTTCGTATGCCCCAACAGCAATTGGACTGCGCGGAGATTGCCTGTGTTCTTATAGATCTGCGTCACCTTTGTTCGTCGCAAAGAATGTGAGCCGTATGCGCTCGCCTCGACTGCAGTCTTCGCCGATAACGACAGCCCTGATCAAAGCTGCCGTTTTAAAAGCCAATTTTGCCTGTGCCGTTGAACACGGTGTGGAACTGGATGACACCCATTGAATGCGGATGGTGACAGATCTGCCTGAACCTTGACAACCTCGTCCCTGCCACAAACTGGATGCAAAGGTACGAGTTCTGTATTCTGCCGGTGTGCCTTTTCGGGCCCCGCTTCAATAGATAGCTGTTTTTGGCTCGCCGCCGTCTTCCACGCACCCGCGATACATCCCTTCGCAGTTGAATGGCATGGTCAGGGCCCCATCACGGTCGATACAGATCAATCCGCCCGATCCGCCGATGGCGGTCAGGTCGCCCAAGATGATCTGGCGTGCCGCCTCGGTCATCGGTTGTTTAGCCAGCCGCATGCGCGCGTCGATTTCATGCGCGACCGAGAGGCGAATAAAGGCTTCGCCGTCGCCGGTGGCCGAAACGGCGCAGGTGGCATCGTCGGCGAAGGTTCCGGCACCGATGATCGGGCTGTCGCCGATACGGCCCCTGCGCTTGGCCGTCATGCCGCCTGTTGATGTTGCTGCGGCGAGGTTGCCCGCGCGGTCCAGCGCGACGGCCCCCACTGTGCCATGACGCCGGGCCGGGTCATCGTCGAGCGTGCCGTCAGCTTCCATCTTCAGAGTGCTTTGCAGACTGTCCCAACGTTCTTGCGTGAAGAAATAGGAATCATCCTCAAAGGCCAGCCCCGCGTCCCGTGCGATTTCGAGCGCGCCGTCGCCGACCATAAGCACGTGATCGGTCCGTTCCATGACGGCGCGTGCAAGGCGCACTGGATTGCGCACGCCGGAAATGCCGGCGACCGCCCCGGCCATGCGCCCACGCCCGTCCATGATCGCGGCATCCATTTCGTGCGTGCCATCCCGAGTGAATACTGCGCCACGACCAGCATTGAAGAGAGGTTCGTTCTCAAGCGCCTCGACCGCGATGGTGACCGCATCTAGGGCCGTGCCGTTGCGCGACAAGACCGCCTCTCCGGCAGCCAGGACGCGCGCGAGGGCGGCGTGGCAGGCCGCCTCACGTTCGTGAGACATCTCGGGGCGAGGCAAGACACCGGCGCCCCCGTGAATGGCGAGCACGAAACCTTTGGCCATGGGACACCTTTCCTTGATTCATTGACACGTGCCGTTGCACAGGTGCCATCGACTTTCTGGTACCATACTGCCCGAGTAAACCTGCTTGAAAGTGTGACAAGCTTGTTACGTTGCGACGCATTGCATACTGACGTCGTTTATCTGGTAACAAACATGTTTGTGGAGTGATAATTTCCACAATATGTAGGTCTTGTCTACCGCAGACTGGAGGTCCGTTCATGGACATGTCGATTCGTCCTGTGCCCAGAGGGAAACTTGTCGCCATCGGCGGCGCAGAAGATAAAGCCTCGAACACCGAGATCCTGAGGCAGGTCGTGGCGTTGAGCCAGACTGAGGCGCCGGTCGTCGGGGTCATCACCACGGCCAGCAGTATCCCTGACGACGTGTTCGCCGATTACCGTCAGGTGTTCGAGAGGCTGGGTGCCAGCGAGGTGCTGGACGTGCGCATACGCGAGCGCACCGATGCGGCTGCCCCCGCTTTGCTCGACATGCTGTCGCGCAGTGATGTGATATTCATTTCCGGCGGCGACCAGATGCGCCTGACCAGTATCCTGGGTGCGTCTGCTGCCCTTTCGATGATCCGCAAGCGCTATGACGAGGGCGCTGTCATAGCGGGGACAAGCGCGGGCGCGGCGTGCCAGTCGACCACGATGGTGTATGGCGGCAATGCGACGGATTCTCTTCGCAAGGGCGCTGTCAAGATGTCTGCGGGCTTTGGCCTGATCGAGGGCGTAATCATTGATACGCATTTCCTTGAACGGGGGAGATTCTCGCGTCTGATGGAAGTCGGGGCGACGAATCCCGAGTATCTCGGCGTTGGCCTCGGAGAAGATGCGGCAGTTCTCTTCGAGAACGACAACATTTACGCTTTTGGCCCCGGTCACGTCATCCTCGTTGACAGTTCGGCCATAACCAGTTCCAATGTATTCGATCTTTCTGACGGTGAGGCGGTGAGCGTCCACAACGTCATTATGCATGCGCTGGTCGACGGGAACGGGTACAGTTTCACGGATCGGCGGGTACTTGGGCCGAAAGAGCTCGGGACCGGCAGTCTGGAGCAAAGGAATGCGTATACTTGAGCACCGCGCGCTGCGCGGGCCGAATTATTACAGCCGCTATCAAGCTATCTACATGCGGCTTGATATCGAAGACCTCGAAGACCGCCCAAGCGACAAGGTGCCCGGCATAGCGGAAAAGCTCGAAGCCATTTTTCCCAGTATATACGAACATCGCTGTTCGATCGGAGAGCCTGGCGGGTTCCTGCAACGGGTGCGTAACGGTACCTATGCCGGGCATATGGTCGAACACCTTGCCATCGAGTTGCAGAATTTGGTCGGGTTCTCGGTGGGCTATGGCAAAAGCGTCGACAGCTATGAGCGCGGCGTCTACAACGTCGTCTACCGCTACCGCGACGAAGCCACCGGCCTTGCCGCGGGCGAGGCTGCGGTCGAGATTGTGCGCAAGCTCTACGATGGCGGCCATGTCGATCTTGACCCGGTCATCGAACATCTCAAAGAAGTTCGCGACGCCAATGCGCTCGGCCCTTCGACGGGGTCGATCGTCGACGCTGCCAAGGCCCGCAACATACCCTGGACCAATCTGACTGAGGGGACCAGCTATACGCAACTGGGGCATGGCGTGAAACAACGCCGGTTCCAGGCCACGGTGACCGACGAGTCGGGCATCATCGGCCACTCCATCGCCGACGACAAGGACTGGACCAAGCAGATACTGGGCGATGCCGGGATCGCGGTGCCGCAGGGCTACACCTGCTATTCCTGGGACGAGATCAAGGAGGCCGCCGAATGGATCGGCTGGCCAGTGGTGACCAAGCCGCTGGCGGGCAATCACGGGCGCGGCGTGACCACCGATATCGACAATCTCGACGACCTGAAATCGGGCTACGACGCGGCGCTTGCGCGGGTGCGCGACGACTCCGGTGCCGTGATCGTCGAGAGCTACATCAAGGGCGAGGATCACCGGATGCTGGTGATCGGCGGCAAGCTGGTGGCGGCCGCGCGCCGCCGCCCGGCACATGTCACCGGCGATGGAAACTCTACGATCCAGGCGCTGATCGACAAGGCCAATGAAGATCCGCGCCGCGGCGTGGGCCACGAGAACGTGCTGACCCAGATCCACGTGGACGCGCAGACCCACCGGGTTCTCGAACAGGCGGGGCTGACGCTGGACAGCGTGCCCGGCGATGGCGAGATGGTGTTCCTGAAATCGACGGCCAATATCTCGACCGGCGGGACGGCCACCGATCTGACCGACGAGGTGCATCCTGATATCAGGTTTTCGATGGAGCGGATCGCGCGGCATGTCGGGCTCGACGTCATCGGGATCGACCTGCTGGCCGAGACGTTGACCAAGCCGCTCGATCAGCAATCGGCGGGCGTGGTCGAGGTCAATGCCGGGCCCGGTTTCCGGATGCACATGGCGCCGACACATGGCACGCCGCGCCCGGTGGGCGAGCATGTCGTCGACATGCTGTTTCCCGATCCAACCGACAATGGCCGTATTCCGATCACCGCGATCACCGGCACAAACGGCAAGACCACGACGACCCGCCTGACCACGCATATCCTGCGCCAATCGGGGTATTCGGTGGGCATGGGCTGCACCGGAACGGTCGAGATCGACAATCATGTGATCCTGCGGGGCGACTATTCCGGCCCGGCGGCCGCACAGGCCGTGCTGCGGGAGCCCACGGTCGAGCATGCCGTGCTCGAGGTTGCGCGCGGCGGCATCATGCGGCGCGGTCTGGGCTTTGATGAATGCGATGTGGGTGTATTGCTCAACATCGCGTCGGATCATCTGGGCGAGCGGGACATCCACACGCTGGAAGACCTGGCTCGCTGCAAGACGGTGGTCGTCGATTCGGTCAAGAAGGACGGCGGCTATTGCGTGCTCAATGCCGATGATCCTCTGGTGATGGAGCATGGCACGTACTGGGCTCGGGGCGAAATCATTTATTTCACGATGGACCCGGAAAACCCCGCACTGCAGGAGCACCTGAGCGAACGACGCATGGTCGTCACGGTCAAGAACGGGCGCATCGTGTTGCTGCGCGGCAAGGTTCTGGTCGATGTGGTGGATGTGAACGACGTGCCGATCGCCTTCGAGGGGCACGCGCCCTTCAACGTGCAGAACGCGATGGCCGCCGCTGCAGTGGCACTGGCCCATGGCATCGAGATCGACGATATCCGCGCCGGTTTGCTGACCTTCCACCCGACCCCGGCGCAGATGCCCGGGCGCACCAATTATTTCGAGGCCGACGGCGTCTATTGCCTGATCGACTACGGTCACAACGTGCCGGCGCTGGTCGCGTTGGAGCCGCTGGTGAACGGCCTTGGACAACAGCGCAAGATCGGCGTGTCGACCGCGCCGGGCAATCGCCGTGATGAAGACCTCGCCGCTTTGGGCGCGCAACTCGCCAAGATGTGCGACGTGCTTTACGTCTACGAATCCGACGCACGCGGTCGCGCCGAAGGCGAGACCGCAGACCTGATACGGAAGGGGGCAGCCGACGCCGGATCGGACTGCGCGGTCGAGGTCATCATGAAGGAAAAAGACGCCGTTGACCGGGCCATGGCGGATGCCGTGCCGGGCGATTTTCTGCTGTTGCTGGTGGATGACATCACCGGCACCACGGAGCGGCTCAAGGGACGGAGTTTTCCGGTTCAGTCCGATCTCGCGCAGGTCTGAGGACAAACTGCACCCATCCGGTGCGTCAGCCTCACTGGTGCGCACGCCCTGATCAGGAAGGACCAACACCATGACCAAGAATGTCTTCGTCGTCGGATTGAACGCGATGAATGCCGAGCGACTGACCCGGCTGCGGGGGGTCGAGGATGTCGTCTTTCACCCGCTGCTGACCTCCGAGGCGGTGTCGGACACCCAGGAATTCGACATCCCCGCAATGCTGCGCGAGGCCGAGGCGACGCTCGACGCCTTTGACGGCTCGATCGACGCCATCGTGGGGTATATCGACTTTCCGGTTTCCACCATGTTGCCGCTGCTCTGCGCGAAATACGGCACCCGCAACGCCTCGCTGGAATCCTTGCTGAAATGCGAGCATAAATTCTGGTCGCGTAAGGTGATGGCTGAGGTGATCCCCGAGCACGTCCCGAAATTCACCGCCTTCGACCCGTTCGACGACAACGCATTGTCAACGATCGGCGCGGCGGATCTGCGCTTTCCGTTCTTCGTCAAGCCGATCAAGTCATCCGGCTCTCGTCTTGGCTTTCGCATCGACAGCCCCGAGGATTTCGACTACGCGGTCGCCGCCTTCCGCGCCGAGATCGGCCAGATTTCAGAGCCGTTCAACTATGTGCTGGATCAGGCCGACCTGCCCGACGACATCAAGGCGATCGAAGGGCATTACTGCATGGCCGAACAGGTGATCGGCGGGCGACAATGCACCGTCGAGGGCTATGTCCACGAGGGCGAAGTCGTGCCTTACGGCACGGTCGATTCGATCCGCTATCCGCAGGTTCTCAGCTTTTTCTACTATCTCTACCCCTCGACCCTGCCGCGCCGCGTGCAGGACGAGATGAACGAGATCACCTGCAAGGTGATGGCACATATCGGATATGACAATGCCGGCTTCAACGTGGAGTATTACTGGGACGAGGTGCAGAACAAGATCTGGTTGCTGGAAATCAACACCCGTATCGCGCAATCGCATTGCGACCTCTTTGAAATGGTTGACGGGGTGAGCCACCAGCAGGTGACGGTCGATCTGGGCCTCGGGCGCAAGCCTGACATGCCCCGGGGCGAGGGGCCGGAAAACGTCGCCGCAGAGTTCTTTTACCGGGTGTTCTTCAACGACGCGACCCTCGCGCGGGTGCCCTCGCGCGCCGAGTTGGAGGTGGCCTCCGAGCAGGTCGAGGGCACGCGCATTGCCTCCTATGTAAAACGCGGCATGCGGCTGTCGGAACTGCCCGAACAGGACGCCTACAGCTATGCCGTGGCGTCGATCTGGATGGGGGCAAACAAGCAATCCAAGCTGTTGTGGAATTACGAGCAGGTCATGAAGAAGCTGAATTACGAGTTCAGCGACATCGAGGAATAGGCCAACGGCCGCGCTGGACTTTGTCGGTCGGGGGCGCGATACGGTGGCCGCATCGCTGCGCCGGTAATTCAGGATGAACGTCATGAAAATCGACCACCCGCTTCCCGTCACCGTTCGGGAAATCGAGCACCTCGAGATTCCGATGCCGGACGGCACCAGCCTGGCGGCACGTATCTGGATGCCGGACGGGGCGGAGCGACAGGCCGTGCCCGCGATCCTCGAATACATCCCCTATCGCAAGAACGACAAGACGCTCGAACGCGACCATGCCCGCGCGCCCTGGATGGCGGCGCAGGGCTATGCCTATGTCCGGGTCGATCTGCGCGGTACGGGCGAATCCGAGGGGGTGATGACCGACGAATATACCGAGATCGAGCTTCAGGACGGCTGTGATGTCATCGCCTGGATCGCCGATCAGCCCTGGTGCGATGGCGGTGTCGGGATCGTGGGCATTTCCTGGGGCGGGTTCAACGGCCTGCAACTCGCCGCCCTGCGCCCGCCTGCGCTCAAGGCCGTGGTGTCGATCTGTTCGACCGATGACCGCTATGCAGACGACATTCATTACATGGGCGGCACCATGTTGTGCGATCACCTGTCCTGGGCGTCGGTGATGTTCGGGATCAACACCCTGCCGCCGGATCCCGCGCATGTCGGCGATCGCTGGCGCGAGATCTGGGAAGAACGGCTCGACGGGTCGGGCTTCTGGCTCGAGACATGGATGGAACACCAGACGCGCGATGCGTTCTGGAAGCACGGATCGGTCTGCGAAAATTTCGACGATATCGAGGTGCCCGTCTATGCCGTAAGCGGATGGGCCGACGGCTACTGCCGCTCAGTCTTTCGGCTGGTCGAGAACCTCAAGGGTCCGACAAAGGGAATCATCGGCCCTTGGTCGCATCGCTATCCGCATGTCGGGGCACCGGGCCCGGCGATCGACTGGCTGAGCGAAGAAACCCGGTGGTGGGATCAGTGGCTCAAGGGTATCGATACCGGCATTGCCGATGAGCCGCCGTTGCGGGTCTATCTTCAGGATCACGCCGCACCCAGAACCCATTACGAGCACCGGGACGGGCACTGGATCACCGAGCCGTCATGGCCCTCGCCGAATGTCACCCCGACCGAATTCGCCCTGGGGTCCGACGGGCGGCTATCGCGGTCGGAGGAGGGGCCCGGCGGCTGGTTGACCATCGCCTCGCCACTCTGGGTCGGGTTTCAGGGCGGCAAGTGGTGCTCCTACGCGCTGCCCGGCGATCAGCCGGGCGATCAGCGGCGGGACGATGCGGGCAGCCTGTGCTTCGAGACCCCGCCGCTTGCCGAGCCCCTGCACATGGTGGGCGACGCGCGCCTGACACTGACATTCACTTCGGACCGGCCTGTCGCGCAGGCCGCCGTGCGCCTGATGGACGTGGCCCCCGACGGGGCCGCGACCCGGGTCAGCTACGGGTTGCTCAATCTCACCCACCGAGACGGGCACGAGCATCCGGAGCCCCTGACGCCGGGGCAGACCTACACGGTCGAGGTGCCGATGAAGCACGTCGCCCAAACCTTTCGCGCGGGGCATCGCATCCGGCTGGCCCTGTCGACCAGCTACTTTCCGATCGCCTGGCCCGCGCCAGAGCCGGTAGAACTGCGGGTTCTGACCGGGCAGAGCACGCTCACCTTGCCGTTGCGGGACGATGATCACAGCGATGCGGCGCCGTTCGGCCCGCCGCGCGCAGCGGTGCCCCTGGAGCAGGCGGTCGAGACGCCCGCGACCGCGGACTGGACCGTGACGGAGGATCGGGCCACCGGGCGCGTGACCGCCGATATCCGCGTCCACGAGGGCGAAGCCCGTATCATCCAGCAAGGTCTGACGCATTCCGCCGAGTGCACCGAGCGCTATTCCATCCTGCCGGGCGATCCCACGTCCGCCGAAGGAGAGGTCGCTTGGATTCACGAGATGCGGCGCGACGAGTGGGTCGTGCGGACGGTAACGCACACCCACCTGTCTTGCGACAGCACGCATTTCCATCTCCGCGCGCGGATGCAAGCATTCGTCGGAGACGCATCGGTGCGCGACAAAACCTATACAGCGAGCATTCCGAGACAGGCAGTGTGACGCGCAAGCATCGGTCGCGGGCAGGCTAAGCTGGCTTTGAGAGCAGCCAGTGAGTTGCCGACATCGTGTCAATCCGCATTCAAAACTGGCCCAATGCGATCATTCCAATCGGACCACCCAAAGGGGTATGCCAGTGGAGAAAAATTGTTGGCTTCTGGAGTGACGTACAGATTGGCCAGTTGGACTAAGGTGTTGATGACTCGTGGTGCATAAGTCTTGGTCGCCCTCGCGTCGCCATTCATCGCTTCAGGGCTATTTTGATAATTTATAGCTCTAGGGCTATATTGACAAAAAATCGCCTTTGAGCTATCAGGCCTAATGGACACCTTGCCCGCATACCCCATCCGAAGCCTCCGCCAAGCCGGAGCTGCGCTGAAGGCGCGGCGAGCGGCGCGGAAGATCAGCCAGAAGCAGCTTGGCGAGATGACAGGCACCGCCCAATCTACGATTTCCGACATCGAAAACGGTGTCGTTTCCGTTAGCCTTGACGTCTACCTGCGCCTCTTGGAAGCCCTCGGCGCAGAACTGTCCGCGACGGATCGTATAGCCGACTCCGGTCAGCCCTGAGATGGCACGGATCGCCCGCACAGGCCGCCGCACACGCCAAAGCAAGACCGCCGTCTGGTACGAAAGGGCGAGGGTGGGCGCGCTGACTCGCGCGACGGATGGTGCCATCGCCTTCACCTACGATCCTGACTGGCTTGCGTCCGAGTCCGCTTTTCCGGTTGCCAGTGCCCTTCCGCTGACCAAGCTCAAATGGCAGGGCGATCCTGTTGTCGCCGCCTTCGACAACCTCTTGCCCGATGCCGAAGGCGAGCTGCGCGAGAAAATTGCCGCGCGCGTAGGCGCACAGGGCAAGGATGTGTTCTCTCTGTTGTCCGTGCTGGGGCGCGACTGTGTCGGCGCGCTGCAATTTCTGCCGGTGAATGAGGCTCCGTCCGAACAGGACATGCAGTATCGCGTCATTTCGGAAGAGGAGATGGTCGCCGACCTTAAGAACCTCGCCGCGGCGCCGCTCGCCCTGGGTGACGACGAGGATTTCCGGATTTCCATCGCCGGCGCGCAGGAGAAGACGGCCTATCTGCTTATCGACGGGCAGTGGGCCAAGCCGCGAGGCATCACGCCGACCAGCCATATCTTCAAGACGCCCATGGGCCTCATTCCTGGCCCCGAGCAGATCGACCTGAGCGACAGCGTCGAGAACGAGCTGTTCTGCATGACCTTGGCGCGCGAAATCGGCCTGCCCGTCGCGCATGTCGAGAAGCTCACCTTGTCCGGGCAGGTCGCGCTGTCGGTCGAGCGGTTTGATCGCGTCTGGCAGGGCGACACGCTGAAACGCCTGCCGCAAGAGGATATCTGCCAGTCGCTGGGCTACGCCTCCTCGATGAAATACCAGAGGCTGGGCGGCCCCGGTGTCGCGCAGATCATGGAGCTTCTGCGTGAATCCGACACGCCCATCGAGGATCGGGAGACGTTCTTCCGGGCGCAGATCTTCTTCTTCCTGATCGGGGCCTCGGACGGGCACGCCAAGAACTTCAGCCTGCGTCTGGGCCGCCGGGCGCGGTTCACGCTCGCGCCCCTCTATGACATCCTGAGCATCGCTCCAGTCGTGCGCGCCGGACGCTTACAGCGCAAGCGCTACCGTCTCGCCATGTCGATTGATGGCCACTACGGCATCGACGAAATCGTGCCCCGCCACTTCGAATCTGAGGGCCGCGCGGCGGGTCTGCCCAAGCGCCGCGCCTTGGATCTGCTACAGGACATGACCGATCGGCTGGGCCCTGCGCTTGAGCGGACGCTTCTGGCGGTGGGCGATCAGGTCCCGGCGGCGGTCAGCGAGCCGGTCACAAGCGATGCGATGCAGCGGGCGGCGCAGGTGCAGGACCTGCTTTAGGACTCCGGTGCCTCTGCGGCCAACCCCTCCAGCGCCTTGTCGACCTCGCGCGTCTTTGCGGCCAGCTGTTCCTCCCACAGGATGCGGAACCCCTCGGCGAATTCGATCAGGCCCCCGGCGAGGGTGCGGATCGTGGTCATGTCATCGTCGGTAAACGGGATCGGGCGGCCGCGCAGTTTGGCCTCATTCAGCTTGCGGGCGATATGGTTGACTGCGGTGCCTTCGGTCGCGACCTGCGCGCCCCAGGCTTGCAGATGGTCGCGCACGACCGGATCGACCGGGCGCAGCAGGATGTCGGCAGCCCCCATCAGGCGGCGCAGGGCGGCGGGGTGATCGGTGATGCTGCGGCGCTCAAGCGCTGCCTGGAACCCTGCCAGCTGGCGCGCGCTCAGGCGGGTGCTGATCGTTTTTGTCGAAGCAGAGCGTGTGCCTTTGGCCCGGCTCAGCGTGTTGTGGATCGTCCTGGTCGAGACGCCGAAGCGGCGGGCCAGAGCGGCGGCAGGGGTGCCCTCGGCGCGGGCCTCGATGATCTGGCGGCGTTCGTCGTCGGTCAGTTTGCGATGGTGGCGCATGTGAAGTTTACGTTCCTATTTCTTGCCAACTTCCTCCAAGCCACCCGCCTCCCAGCGTCAGCGGAGGCGGGTCAGGGGCTTGGAGTCCGTTTCGGTGGGTTTGCTTGGTTGGACGGGGTGCAGTGGACGCGATGCGGGAAACGCGATGCGCAAAGCACGGGGCAGGAAACGCGGCACAAAAGACGCGATGCGCGATGCGGAAGGCGCAGCGCAAAGGACGCGGGACAGGAAGCACGCTCCAAAAAGCGCGATGCACGGGACGCGATGCACGATGCATCTTGCGGAGAACGCGCCGCTCATCCCGCCAACCCCGCCGCGCGAAGCTGGCCATCGGTCACCAGCCCCGCAGCCACCAGCGCCGTCACCTGCGGGGCGGTGATGTGTTTGCACATCGGGCTGCGGTCGCGAACCCACGTGGCTAGACGGGCGTGGTGATCAGCGGCCAGCGCCTTCTGCGCCTGCCGTTCCTCGGCCATCACCTCAAGGAAACGCTGCCAGCGCCGCGACTGGAACCAGTTGTCCGAGAAACAGACCTTGGACCTTGTGAAGCCCGCGCTCTCGGTGGCATAGGCCTGCACGGCGCGCTGCAAGTCGTCGGGGTCGATCCCCTCTTGCACGGCCTCCGCGATCCGGGCGAGACACGCCGCTTTGCCGCGCTGCCGGTCCTTTGGGTACGCTGCCCAGATCTTCTCAAACCTTTCATCCTCAACCGCCGCCGCTTCCGCGCGCTTGCGCGTAGGTGGTTTATGGATGGTTTTAGGGTGGTTTGGGGTCCACCCTGGACCCCGTACCCCGTCCATGGTGGACCCCGTACCGGGTTCAGGCTGGACGGGGTCCACTGTGACCCCCGTCCCGTCATCGGGTTCGGCAGTCGATTCCAGCGCCATCACGCGGGCCAGAACGATGCGATAGATCACGGTGAAACCGTTCTTGCAGGGGCGGCGTCCGGTCTCGATCAGGATGCCCTCTTTCAGGAATTCACTGATCGTCCGCTTGACGGTGCTTTCGCCCAGCTCGGTGTGGCGCTGGATCGTGCCTTTGGAGCACCAGATGCCCGAGCCGTCGTCGCTCGCCTTGTCAGCCAGGAACATGATGATCTGTTTGCGCGCGGCGCTGCCGAAGCGGCGTTCGGCGCATTCGTTCGCGACACGCCAGCTCATAGTCGCGCCCCGCGAGGGCCTAAACCGGCCTCAACTTGTACAGGTTTTGTACAGAAATCCTGTCTGCCGCCCCAGATTTCCCCGGGAATCAAACGGGCGTTTCTGCAGACACCTCTGCAAGCCTCTGACAAAAAGCCATATTTTATTGGGTTTTTTGGTGACCCCGGCAGGATTCGAACCTGCAACCTGCCCCTTAGGAGGGGGCTGCTCTATCCAGTTGAGCCACGGGGCCGCGCGGGGTCTGATTACCCGGCGAGGGTCGATTTGTCATCGGTTGATTTCATATGCGCGGCGATTCCGTTCTTGTCCGCCATGCGCAGGCCGCTTGATCCGGCTTGCCTGTTCGCGGTAACACTTGATCAACGCCTTTTCTGGACAATGCCCGTGACCAATCAAGATCGCCACCCCCTGACCCTGCGTGACGTGTCCGAGGCGGCGGGGGTGTCCGAAATGACCGTCAGCCGCGTGTTGCGCAACAAGGGCGACGTGTCGGACGGCACCCGGCAGCGGGTGCTGGAGGCGGCCAAGCGGCTGGGCTATGTGCCCAACAAGATCGCGGGGGCGCTGGCCAGCCAGCGGGTGAACCTCGTGGCGGTGATCATCCCGTCGATGTCGAACATGGTGTTTCCCGAGGTGATGACCGGGATCAGCCAGGTGCTGGAGGAAACCAGCCTGCAACCGGTTGTGGGGCTGACCGGCTATCGCCCCGAGAAGGAGGAAAAGGTCCTTTACGAGATGCTCTCGTGGCGGCCCTCGGGCGTGATTATCGCCGGGCTGGAGCACTCGGATGCGAGCCGCGCGATGCTGCGGGCGAGCGGCATTCCGGTGGTCGAGATCATGGATGTGGATGGCACGCCGATTGATTCCGTCGTGGGCATTTCGCATCGGCGCGCAGGCCAGCAGATGGCGCAGGCGATCGTTCGGGCGGGCTATCGCCGGATCGGCTTCATGGGCACCAAGATGCCGCTCGATCACCGGGCGCGCAAACGCTTTGAGGGATTCACCGAGGCTCTGGCCAAGGCCGGGATCGAGATGGCCGATCACGAATTTTACTCGGGCGGCTCGGCGCTGCTCAAGGGGCGCGAGATGACCGCCGAGATGCTGCGGCGCACGCCGGATCTGGATTTCCTTTATTATTCCAATGATATGATCGGCGCGGGCGGGTTGCTCTACCTGCTGGAGCAGGGCGTGGATATTCCCGGCGAGGTGGGGCTGGCGGGGTTCAACGGGGTGGAGTTGTTGCAGGGGTTGCCGCGTGAGCTGGCCACCATGGATGCCTGCCGTCTGGAGATCGGACGCCGCGCCGCCGAGATCATCGCTGCCCGCGCGGATCACCCCGAGACCGCCGAGCCGGTGCGCATTGCGCTGGAACCGACGATCAGCCTGGGCGATACGCTGCGCCGCGGCTAAGGCGGTTTTTACACCCAGTGGGCGTTTCCCTTTTGCATTTGCGCCGCGAATCGCAAAAGGCTGTGCCGAGCCGTCTTGAGAACGGTGCAAGGAACAGGGACGTATTCCATGAAAATCGGCTTTATCGGTCTGGGCAATGTCGGTGGCAAACTGTCCGGCAGCCTGCTGCGCAATGGCCACGACCTGACGGTCTATGACCTCAACGGCGATCTGGTGCAGGGCTTTGTCGCGCGCGGGGCCAAGGCGGGCGAGAGCCCCGCGCAACTGATGCGCGACAGCGAGGTGGTGATCACCTGCCTGCCGTCACCCGCCGCGTCGGACGCGGTGATGATGCAGATGCTGCCAGAGATCGGGCCGGGCAAGATCTGGCTGGAGATGTCGACCACCGACGCAGGCGAAATCCGTCGGCTGGCCGGGATGGTCGAGACGCGCGGTGGCGTGGCGGTGGATTGTCCCGTTTCGGGCGGCTGTCACCGGGCCGATACCGGCAATATCGCGATTTTCGCAGGCTGCGCGCGCGAGACCTTCGAGCGGGTGCTGCCGCTTTTGACGACGATGGGACGGCGGGTGCTGCATACCGGAGAGACCGGCAGCGCCTCGGTGCTCAAGGTGATCACCAATTACCTCGCCACCGCCAATCTGCTGAGTTGCTGCGAGGCGCTGGTCACCGCCAAGGCGGCGGGCATGGATCTGGCGACCGCCTACGAGGCGATCAAGATCAGTTCCGGCACCTCCTTCGTGCATGAGACCGAAAGCCAGGTGATCCTCAATGGCAGCCGCGACATTTCCTTCACGATGGATCTGGTGAAGAAGGATATCGGCCTCTTTCAGAAGATCGCCGACGAGGCGGGCGTGCCGCTGGAACTGTCGCCGCTGCTGATCTCGATCTTCGATGACGGCATCGCGCGCTATGGTGAGCGGGAACTGTCGCCCAACATCATCCGACGGCTGGAGGATGCCACGGGCCTCGATATCCGCGCGCCGGGCTTTCCGGCGCAGATGGTGGATGACGAGCCCGAAGAGCCGGGCTATGAGGTGCGCCCCGCCTCGCGTTAACCATTGCGGGGCTTTCCCCTTGCCACGACTCGCGTGCCGTAGTCTCATTCCGTGGGGTCGTGGCGGGTATTCGTGATGATGTTGGTTGCAGGTCTGTTGGGAATGATGGCCGTCGGCGCGTCGGCCTTTGTCGGTTTGGGAGGCGGGGCTGACGACACCCCTGAACCCGACGCCGCACCTGATGACGGCCAGCAGGACAGCGGGACGGATTTGCTGGATGCGCTTGCGCAAGATCCGGACGAGGCGGCGCAGCCGGTCTGGCAGGTGATCGTCGGGCAAGACGAGGCCGAGGTGATTGCAGGGACCGACGGTCAGGATCAGATCAACGGCGCTCAGGGTGACGACACGATTTCCGGCGGGGCCGGTGCGGATGTGCTGCATGGTGGTGCCGGGCAGGATCTTGTGCTGGGTGAGGGTGGCGGTGACACGCTGCACGGAGGGGACGGTGCCGACGATCTGCGCGGCGGCACTGGCGACGATACGCTCTTCGGTCACAACGACGATGACCGGCTGTCTGGCGGGGTCGGCGATGACAGTCTTGTCGGCAGTGCCGGGGATGACATGCTTGCGGGCGGGCAGGGCGCGGATGCGCTGCATGGCGATATCGGCAATGACCATCTGACCGGCGATCTGGGGCAGGACACGCTCTTTGGCGGCATCGGCGACGACACGCTGAACGGCGTGGTGGACGATCCCGACACTGCGGCGCGCGAGGATCTCGACGGGCTGGATTACCTGAATGGCGGGGCGGGCGATGACGTAATCCTTGCCGGGCAGGAGGACGTGGTCAGTACCGGACCGGGGGCCGACAGGGTGATTCTCGGTGATTGGCTGACAGCCGGGCATCAGGCGGAGATCCTCGATTTCTCGGTGGCGGAGGATTCGCTGCTCGTGGTCTATGACGATGCGGTGGGCGAGGCCCCCGAGATCGGGCTGGTGTCTGATCCCGTGACCCCCGAGGCACAGCATCTTGTGGTCAACGGCGTTCAGTTGGCGACGATTGCCAATGCGGCGGGGCTGACGCTGGACCATGTCACGCTGCTGCCGCAGAGCGGGCTTGCCGGGTTGGTCGGGTCCTGACGCGCGGACCGTATTTCCGCTTTCATTTCGCGTCGAATCCTCCTATACGCGCCTATCCTTCGGGCCCGGCCCAAAGGCATATCTCATGGACCTTGCTGGACGACATCCCGGCTTGTGCCCGAAACCCTGAATCACAAGGAGATCCCGATGTCGATCACTGTTGAAGAAAAGCACCGCCTGATCAAGGAATTCGGCACCAAGGACGGCGACACCGGTTCGCCCGAAGTGCAGGTGGCCATCCTGACCTCGCGCATCACCACGCTGACCGAACATTTCAAGACCCACAAAAAGGACAATCACGGTCGCCGTGGCCTCTTGATGATGGTCGCGCAGCGCCGCAAGCTTCTCGACTACCTCAAGGGCAAGGAAGAGGCGCGTTACACCGACCTCATCAAGCGCCTCGGCATTCGCCGTTAAGCGCATCCCGCCAGACAGGTATTCGAACGCCCGCCTTTGACATGGCGGGCGTTTCGCGTTGTCACAGGCGCGGCGCGGTCATCTGACCCAGACCTCGACCCGGCGGTTGACCTGGCGGCCCCAGGCGGTGTCGTCGCAGGCCATGGGCATCGCTTCGCCAAAGGCCTCGACGCCTATGTCGACCTCGTCGAGCCGCGCGGTCTCTGCGGCGCGCGTCACCGCGCGGCGCACTGTTTCTGCCCGGCGCAGCGCGATTTCCCGGTTCGTGCCTGCCGCTCCGTCGCCATCGGAAAACCCGACAAAGACGAGGCGGCGGTTGTCGTAGAGCCCCATCTCCAGTGCCTGTGCGAGTTGTTCGGCGTTGGAGCGCGACTGCGCATCCAGCCGGACCGACCCGGTCTCGAACCGGAAGGACGTGGTCAGCCGCTTCAGTGGCGCCAGTGTGCGGACCATGCGCTGCAATTCCTCGAGGCCAAGCTCTTCGCCCGCCCGGACGATCGCATTGGCGAAGCGGTCCCCCTGCGCGTTGATCTCAATCGCTTCGGGGGTCTGATCCACGAACCCCGCGCGCCGGATCACCAGTTGCGCCGACGGGTCGCGCAGATAGGCCATGAACTCACGCCCCAGCTTGGGCAGGCGGCGCGCGGGCAGGTAGAGAAAGAGCGGCGCGGTGAGCGGGTAATCCTCGGTCTTGACCGCGCGCCGCGTGGCGCGCAGGGCAAAGCCGCAGGCTCCGGTAATCGCCAGTTCCCAGGTATTGCCCTGCTCTGACCGCGTCGTCAGCCCCAGGGCGAAGGGATCCTGCGACACCGCGTCGGCGAAAGCTTCGCCGTTGGCGTGGCGTTTGACGCGGTCCATTAGCTGGCGCCCCGCAGGGGTCAGCACCTGATCGACACTGGCCTGCCCGATCCCCGTCTCGGCGGCCCAGAGGTGAATGTCGATCGGTGCATCGGGCCCGCCCAGATCGGCCCAATTGGTGATTTCACCTGCCAGGGCGCGCGATAGCTGAGTCAGACTGACCCCCTGCACCGGGTTGCTGGGGGCGACGACCGGGATGAGCGCATCGAGCGCCAGAATGCGCGCGCGCCCCGGGGCGGAAAGATCACCAAGCCCGGCCTCGCGCGCGCGTTCCAGCTCGTGCTGGCGGATCTCGCGCAGGGTCATCGCGATGTCGGCCTCGTTGGCGAGCAGATCGGCAAAGCCCTCGTCGGTATTGGTCAGGCGAAAGGTGAATTCTCCGATGAGCGGCCCACCTGAGGCGGCGTGCAGCTCAAAGCGCAGCTCGGTTGGCGTCTCGGCGGCGCGGATCAGCTCGTATTCGCCGCGAATGGCAAAGGCTTCGAGCAGGGCAGGCAAGAGCAGCCGCCCCACGGTGGGTGCGCCAGAAAACACCAGCCGGGCGACATAGGCCTCCAGATTGGGGCAGCCCGGCCCCTCGCAGGCCACGCCCGAGCCATCGACGGTCAATTCGCCATAGATCGTGTTGACGCGATAGAATTCACCGTCAAAGCCCAGGAGATTTCCGGAAATCTCGACATTGCCATCATGCGACCGCAGGGTCACATCCTGCGCTGCCGCAGGTGCCGACATGACCCAAAGGGAAAGTGCGGCGAGGATCGCCGCACGCAATGCTGTCATGTCCTGCCCCCCTGAAGATCGCGGTTCTAGTTGCCCGCGATCTTCAAGTCATTGAACAGGTTTTTCAACACAAGAAACTCTCCGACCGCCGTACAATCGGGCATGGCGAGCACGACATCCTGTACCTTCAGGCCGCCTGGTCCGGTGGCGATGGTCTGCGCCTCGAGCTCCCGCCCGCAATTGGCGGCACCGACCTCGGCCTCGACACGAAGCGCCACGTCGCCGCGGCGCAGGGCGTTTTTGGTGGGGAAGGTATAGATTTGGGCCATCAGGGCACGATCGTTTCCGGGTAGACCCAGACGGGTGAGAAACCCGCCCTCGCCTGCGATGCCGCGGGCCTTATCACGACCGTCGCGGGCCCAGACATGGCCGGCATCGCCGAAATCCGCCCCGTATTCGAGCGCATGCAGCGCGAGGCTGTCCGCATCCCCACGCCATTGCAGCACGAAGCGGTCATAGAGCGCGAGAGTGTCGACCGTCGCGGTCGCGAGTGCGCCATTGCCATCCGGGAAGGAGGCGATGAAGACCGCGTTCTCGGCGAGGGCCGGCACCTCGAACACCGCCTGGCCCGAGGCGTCGGTGACGGCGCTGAACATCATGCCGTTGTGGTGCAGCGTGAACCCTTCGTTGAGGCGGCAGGGGGCGGAGAGGGTCAGTTCGACCATCGCGGCCTTGCGCGGTGCGGCCTGCATCCCGTACTCGCAATCAAATGCAGGGGCCGCTTCCTCCCGCGGGAGTGCGTCATGTGCGGCGGCAACCTCGGCCACCGCAAGCTTGACCGGCATGGCCGGAAGCGCGACCGGTCCGGGCATCGCGGCGGGCGGTGCTGGAGCAGCTGCGGCCGATGTCAGTTCGATCTGAGAGATTTCGACCGGTTTGTCGAACACGGGCAGGGCGGTGGTCTGCGCGGCTGTGATGCCACTGAACGGAACCTGCGCCTGCATGAAAAACCCGATCCCGAGCGCGCAGGCAAAGGTGGCGCTGGTCATGATGTAACGTCGAACCTTGGACATAGCCGTCTCCATACCAATACACGGTTGGCATAGAGGCTAGTGGTTAATAATGGCCTCCCGAAGGCGCGGAAAAGGTCTCATTCTGACAGCGAGGTCAGGCCAACCGTCCGTGGCAATGCTTGAACTTCTTGCCTGATCCGCAAGGGCAGGGGTCGTTCCGGCCCGGAGTGCCCCAGGTCGAGGGATCGCTTTCGACAAAGCCGGAGGAGGCGTCGGCGGCGGGTTCGGCTGGCGTGTCGGGCTGGGCGGCGGCCTCCATCGCGGCGCGTTGCTGCTGCAATTCGCGCATCAATGTCTGCTGTTCCTCTTCCGTCATCGGGCGAATCTGCGCCAGCTTCTTGGTCACGTCCATACGCAAGCTGTCGAGCATGGTCTCGAAGAGCTGGAACGACTCGTTCTTGTACTCGTTCAGCGGGTCGCGTTGCGCGTAGCCGCGAAAGCCCACGACGCTGCGCAGATGTTCGAGCGTCAGAAGATGCTCGCGCCACTTGCCGTCGATGGTCTGCAAGAGCACCTGTTTCTCGATCATGCGCATGCTCTCGGGGCCGAATTGCGCGGCCTTGGCGGCCATCATCTCGTCGGCGGCCTTGTCGAGCCGTTCGATGATCTCGTCGTCATCTACGCCTTCCTCGTTGGCCCAGTCGATCACCGGTACATCCATGCCGAGTTGCTCGATCACCGCGGCATAGAGCCCTTCGGTATCCCATTGGTCGGCATAGGTTTTGGGCGGCATGTACTGATCGACCAGATCGGTAATCACCTCGGCGCGCATGTCGCGGATGATTTCGCTCAGGTCCTCGGCCTTCATGATGTCGAGGCGCTGCTTGAAGATCACCTTGCGCTGCTCGTTCATCACGTCGTCGAACTTCAGCAGTTGCTTGCGGATGTCGAAATTGCGCCCTTCGACCTTGGCCTGCGCGCGTTCCAGCGACTTGTTGACCCAGGGGTGAATGATCGCCTCGCCTTCCTTCATGCCAAGCGTCGAGAGCACCTTTTCCAGCCGCTCGGAGCCGAAGATACGCATCAGGTCATCATCGAGGCTGAGGAAAAAGGCCGACCGGCCCGGATCGCCTTGACGGCCCGAGCGGCCGCGGAGCTGGTTGTCGATGCGGCGGCTTTCATGGCGTTCGGTGGCCAGCACGAAAAGACCGCCTGCGGCCTTCACGGCCTCTTCGTCGGCGGTGTGCTCGGCTTCGATGCGGTGGCGGATTGCCTCGGGGTCGCCCTCGGGATCGGCGGCGATGGCCTCCATGATCTGGAAATCGAGATTGCCGCCGAGTTTGATGTCGGTGCCGCGCCCGGCCATGTTGGTGGCGATGGTCACAGCATTCAGCTTGCCCGCATCGGCGATGATCTGCGCCTCTTTCTCGTGCTGGCGCGCATTGAGCACGTTATGCGTGATGCCTGCCTTGGTCAGCAGGGCGCTCAGCATTTCGGATTTCTCGATCGAGGTGGTGCCAACCAGGATCGGCTGGCCCTTGCCATGCGCCTCGCGGATTTCCTCGACAATGGCGTCGTATTTTTCCTGTTGGGTGCGATAGACGGCATCGTCCTGATCGACCCGCGCGATCGGCTGGTTGGTGGGCACCTCGACCACGCCGAGACCGTAGATTTCCGCGAATTCCTCGGCCTCGGTGATGGCAGTGCCGGTCATGCCCGAGAGTTTGTCATAGAGCCGGAAGTAATTCTGGAAGGTGACGCTGGCGAGGGTCACGTTCTCGGGCTGGATCTGGCAGCCTTCCTTGGCCTCGATGGCCTGATGCAGACCATCGGACAGGCGTCGCCCGGCCATCATGCGGCCGGTGAATTCATCGACCAGAACCACCTCGCTGTTGCGCACGATGTAATCCTTGTCCTTGTTGAACAGCTTGTGCGCGCGCAGACCCTGATTGATGTGATGCACGATGGTCGTGCTCTCGGGATCATAGAGGGACTGTTCCTCGGGCAGGATGCCGCGCGCCTTGAGCAGGTTCTCCAGGTATTCGTTGCCCTCGTCGGTGAAGGTCACGTTGCGGGTCTTTTCGTCGAGCGAATAGTGATCGTCGCTCAGTTCCGGGATCAGCGCGTCGATGGTCTGGTAGAGTTCGCTTCGGTCCTGGCTGGGGCCGGAAATGATCAGTGGCGTGCGCGCCTCGTCGATCAGGATGCTGTCGACCTCGTCCACCACGGCAAAGTTGTGGCCGCGCTGGTTCATTTCCTCGAGCGAGGCTTTCATGTTGTCGCGCAGGTAGTCAAAACCCAGTTCGTTATTGGTGGCATAGGTGACATCCGCCGCATAGGCCACCTTTTTCTCGGCCTCGGGCTGTTGCGGATAGACGACACCCGTGGTCATGCCGAGCGCGGCAAAGACCTTGCCCATCCACTCTGCGTCGCGCTTGGCGAGGTAGTCGTTCACGGTGACCACATGCACGCCCAGGCCCGAGAGTGCGTTGAGATAGCAGGGGAAGGTGGCGACAAGCGTCTTGCCCTCGCCGGTCTTCATCTCGGAAATGTTGCCCTGATGCAGAAAGATGCCGCCCATCAACTGTACATCGAAGGCGCGCAGACCAAGCGCCCGGCGCGCCGCCTCGCGGCAGTTGGCAAAGGCCTCTGGCAAGAGCGCATCAAGGCTTTCGCCCTCGGCGATCCGCTTGCGGAATTCGTCTGTCTTGGCGATCAGCCCCTCATCGCTCAGAGCCTCGAACTCGGGTTCCAGTGCGTTGATCTTTTCGACCAGCGGCCGCGTCGCCTTGATCTTGCGGTCATTCGGTGTCCCGAAGATCTTGCGCGCGACCGTTCCAATACCCAACATGTTTTATCCGTTCCGGTGTTTTGACTGTCCGTGACAGGCAATCGCTTGCCCCGCTCGCCTACGCGCCCTAAAACGGGCGCAAGTTGTCGGCTCGCACCTTGGTTACAAGGCGATGTAAGGGGCTGCCGGAAAAGTGTCAACGTCGCGCGCTGTCCCATCCGGTGCCGCGTCACGCAATAAAGGGATGTTTCCATGTTTCGCTATCTGATGACCTCGACCGCGCTTGTCGCCGGGCTGGCGCTGAGCACGCCGCTTGTGGCGCAGGATACGCCGAGCGCCGAGACCGTCGTTGCCACCGTGGGCGATACCGAGATCACGCTGGGGCACATGCTTGCGCTGCGCGCGGGCCTGCCGCAGCAATACGATCAGGTGCCGCCGGAGGTGCTGTTCAAGGGCGTGCTGGATCAACTGGTGCAGCAGACGCTATTGATGCAGTCGCATGAGGGAGAGCCGTCGCTGGCCGCGCAGATGCAGCTCGACAACGAGCGGCGCGCGATCCTTGCCGCGGATGTGGCCGACGATGTTCTCAATGACGCGCTGACCGACGAGGCGCTGCAAGAGGCCTATGAGGCGCGCTATGCCGATGCGGACCCCGAGACCGAGTACAAGGCCGCGCATATCCTCGTGGAAACCGAGGAAGAGGCGAAAAAGCTGATCGAGGAGATCGAGGGCGGGGCAAATTTCGCGGCCCTCGCGCAGGAGCACTCCACCGGCCCCTCGGGCCCCTCGGGCGGTGATCTGGGCTGGTTCGGCGATGGCGTCATGGTGCCCGAGTTCTTCGACGCGGTGGCGGCCCTCGGCGAAGGCGGGGTTTCGGCCCCGGTGCAGACGCAATTCGGCTGGCATGTGATCCAGCTCAAGGAGACCCGGGTCAAGGAACGCCCCGAGCTTGACGCGGTGCGCGACGAGTTGGCGGGCGAGCTGCGCCAGGCGGCGTTTGACGCCTATATCTCGGAGCTTGAGGCCGAAAGCAGTGTCGCGCGTGACGCGGGCGACGCGCTTGACCCCGCGTTGATCAACCAGACCGATCTTCTGGAGAACTGAGCCATGGGCGCCAAACCGCCGCTTTCCCCGCTGGCCCCGGCGGGCTTTCCCGAATTGCCCGAGATCGCCGGGGTGAGCTTTGCGACCACGGCGGCGGGGGTGCGCTACAAGGACCGCACCGACGTGATGCTGGCCAGCCTTGCGCCGGGGACGGCGGTGGCGGGGGTGTTCACCCGCTCGGCCACGCGGTCGGCGGCGGTGCTGGATTGCCAGGCCAAGATCGGCGGCGCGCCCGAGGGCGGGGCCGCGATCCTCGTCAATTCCGGCAACGCCAATGCCTTTACCGGGCGTCGCGGGGCCGATTCGGTCAGCGCGGTGACGGGGGCGGTGGCCGAGACGCTGGGCATCCCGGCGGCGCGGGTGTTTTCCTCCTCAACCGGCGTGATCGGCGAGCCGCTGCCGCATGAGCGCATCACCGCCTGCCTCGCGGATCTGAAAGCCGCACTGTCGCCGCATGCGATCGAGACCGCGGCGCATGCGATCATGACGACCGATACCTTTCCAAAAGGATCGGGCACCACGATTACCATCGACGAGCAGACGGTGCATATCGCGGGCATCGCCAAGGGGTCGGGTATGATCGCGCCTGACATGGCGACGATGCTGGTCTATATCTTCACCGATGCTGCGATGGAGCAGGATGTGCTTCAGGACATGGTCAGCGCGCTCAACCGCACGACCTTCAACTGCATCACCGTGGACAGCGATACCTCGACCTCCGACACGCTTCTGGTGGCGGCGACCGGGGCCTCGGGCATCCGCGTGACCGAGACCGATGTCGGCTTCATGGAGGGGCTGCGGCGCGTCATGCTCGATCTGGCGCATCAGGTGGTGCGTGACGGCGAGGGTGCCACGAAATTCGTCGAGGTCTCGGTGACTGGCGGGGCCTCGGATGCCGAGGCCCATGTGCATGCCAAGGCCATCGCCAATTCGCCGCTGATCAAGACGGCGGTGGCGGGTGAGGACCCGAATTGGGGCCGCGTCGTGATGGCGGTGGGAAAATCCGGCGCGCGGGCAGATCGCGACCGGTTGTCGATCTGGTTCGGCGAGCTGGAGGTGGCGCGCGACGGCTTTGTCAGCCCCGACTATGACGAGGCGAAGGCGGCGGCCTATATGAAGAACCAGGAGATCGTGATCCATGTCGATCTGGGTCTTGGCGGCGGTACCGCGCGCGTCTGGACCTGCGATCTGACGCATGGCTATATCGACATCAACGCGGATTACCGGTCTTGAGAACGGTTCTGGTTTCGGCCGTGGCGCTGATCGACGTGGATGGGCGTATCCTGCTGACGCAGCGGCCCGAGGGCAAATCCATGGCCGGGCTGTGGGAATTTCCCGGCGGCAAGGTTGAGCCCGGCGAGACGCCCGAGCATGCGCTGATTCGCGAATTGCAAGAGGAGTTGGGCATCGACACATGGGCGTCGTGCCTGGCGCCGCTGACCTTTGCCAGCCATTCCTACGCCGAGTTTCACCTGCTGATGCCGCTCTTTGCCTGCCGTAAATGGCAGGGAATCCCGCAGGGCCGCGAAGGGCAGGCCCTCAAATGGGTGCGCGCGGGTGACCTCAAATCCTATCCGATGCCGCCCGCGGACATTCCGCTGATCCCGATCCTGCGCGATTGGCTCTGATGGCGCCGGGTTGGGACGGGTCATCGCAAGCTATCGAAATATACCCGGTAACATTGCTTTGATCACTGGGCGAAAAGACGAGGATTCAGAATACTTCCGTGCAATGATGGCAATGGTTGTGCCACAGCGCGCACCGTAGAAGGAAGATGAGGAATGCTCCGCACGATACAACTTGGTTCCTGCACCTTGGTTCAGGGTCTCTTTGTCCGACTTCTTGCGAACGGCTTCATGCAGGTGCGCGTCGGCGACCGGCTCTATGCGGGGCGTCCGGTATCAAGCCGAACGTGACGACGGCGACGGACAGAAAAAAGGCGGCTCCGAGAGCCGCCTTTTTCGTTTGACTGACCTCAGGCCAATGTGCGGGTGACTTCCTCGCGTTCGAAAATCTCGATCACATCGCCTTCGCGGATGTCGTCGTAACTCTCGAAGGCCATGCCGCATTCCTGACCGGATTGCACCTCGGCAACCTCGTCCTTGAACCGCTTGAGCGTCTTGAGCGTGCCTTCGTGGACCACCACGTCGTCGCGCAGCAGGCGCACACCGGCAGAGCGGCGGGCGACGCCTTCGGTGACCAGACAGCCCGCGACGCGGCCTACGCCGGTGACCTTGAAGACTTCCCGAATTTCGGCATAGCCGATGAACTTCTCGCGAATTTCCGCGCCCAGAAGACCGCTCGCCGCCGCTTTCACATCGTCCACCAGATCGTAGATCACCGAGTAGTAGCGGATCTCCACGCCTTTCTGGTTTGCGCTGTTGCGCGCAGGCGCATTGGCCCGGACGTTGAAGCCCAGAACCGGTGCGCCCGAGGCCTCGGCCAGGCCGATATCGGATTCGGTGATGGCACCGACGCCCGAGTGGAGCACGCGCACGCGCACCTCCTCGTTGCCGATCTTCTCCATCGCCTGCACGATCGCCTCGGCAGAGCCTTGCACGTCGGCCTTGACCACGATGGGCAGTTCCTTGACGTTCTCGTCTTCCTTGGCCTTGGCCAGAAGCTGCTCCAGAGAGGTGCCCGCCCCGGCGGTGGCACGCTTTTCCTTGGCGGCATTGGCGCGGTACTCTGCGATCTCGCGGGCCTGTCCCTCGGTCTCGACGACGTTGAGCACGTCACCGGCCTCGGGGGTGCCATTGAGGCCAAGAACCTCGACCGGCACCGACGGCCCGGCCTCCTTGACGCGCTCGCCACGGTCGTTGATCAGCGCGCGGACCTTGCCGAATTGCTCGCCCACGACAAAGATGTCGCCCTGCCGCAGCGTGCCTTTCTGTACCAGCACCGTGGCCACGGGGCCACGGCCCACGTCAAGCTGCGCCTCGATCACGGCCCCTTCGGCGGCGCGATTCGGGTTGGCCTTGAGTTCGAGAATCTCGGCCTGCAACGCGATTGCCTCGAGCAACTCGTCCAGACCCTGGCCCGTGACCGCCGAGACTTCGACATCCTGGACATCGCCCGACATCGCCTCGACCACCACTTCGTGGCGCAGGAGATCGGAGCGCACCTTGTCGGGATCGGCGGCGGGCAGGTCGACCTTGTTGATCGCCACGATCATCGGCACCTTGGCAGCCTTGGCGTGATTGATCGCCTCGACGGTCTGTGGCATCACCGCGTCATCGGCGGCCACCACAAGTACGACGATATCCGTCACCTGCGCCCCGCGCGAGCGCATCGAGGTAAAGGCCGCGTGGCCCGGCGTGTCAAGGAAGCTGAGCACCGCACCATTCTCGGTGGTGACCTGATAGGCGCCGATATGTTGGGTGATGCCGCCCGCCTCTCCGGCGACGACCTTGGCGTCGCGGATCGCATCCAGAAGCGAGGTCTTGCCGTGGTCGACATGGCCCATGATGGTGATCACCGGCGGACGCGGCTGCATATCCTCAGGCTTGTCCTCGACCGTGGCGATCACGTCCTCGACATCCGAATCGCTGACGCGCACCACACGGTGGCCGAATTCCTCGATGATGAGTTCTGCCGTATCGGCGTCGATCGACTGGTTCTGTGTGACCATCATGCCGTTCTGCATCAGCGCCTTGACCACATCGCCCACGCGTTCGGCCATGCGGTTGGCGAGTTCGGAGACGACGATCACCTCTGGCAGTTGCACATCGCGCACGACCTTTTCACGCTCTTGCGCGCCGCCCATGGCCTTTTGCCGGGCGCGCTCCTGCTTGCGCTTCATCGCGGCCATCGACTTCTGGCGTCCGCCTTCGCCGCCCGAAAGCGCCTGGTTGAGCGTCAGCTTGCCGGACCGGCGGACATCGTCGCCGCCACGGCCCTTGCCGCGGCGCACGCCCTTGTCATCCTCTTCGCGCTTGCGCGCGGCGGCGGCGGGTTTGGCTGGGGCCGCGCGCGCGGGGCCGGGGGTAACCTCGGGCTCGGACGGGGCCGCGGCCGGGGAGGCGGCGGCCTGTTCGGCCTCGCGTTTCTTGCGCTCGTCTTCCTCGGCCTTGGCGCGGGCGCGCTCTTCGGCCTCGCGCTGATCGCGCTCCTTGGCCTCGGCCTCTTCCCGGCGGCGCAGGCGCTCTTCCTCGCGGGCCTTTTCCTCGGCCTCGCGCTTGGCGGCATCGTCGGCCTCGCGCGCCTTGGCGGCGGCGAGCGCCTTCATCCGGCGATCCATCTCGGCGTCGGAAATCCCGGCAGGGCGCTTGGCGGAGCTTGCCTGGCCTGCGGATTTCTGTGCCGCGCCCGCAGCGCCGGGCGCGGCGCTCGGCTTGGGCACGACCACGCGCTTGCGCTTGGTTTCCACCACGACGTTCTTGGTCCGGCCATGGCTGAAGCTTTGCTTCACGTTGCCGGGCCGGGACCCGCCGCCACGCACACCCAAAGGTTTCTTTCCGTCGTTGTCGCTCATATTCTCTTACTTTCCTTTCCGGCGCGCAGTCTCGCCGTCCGAGACGCGCAGACCCTTCAGTCTTGCCGCCTCCTCTACAACACGTTTGCACAAACCTCCAGCACCCAGTGCCGCGTGAATCGTGCTTTGACGCCCGAAGGCCTGACCCAGTTCATCGGCGGTCAGCCAGCCGATGAAAGAGCCGCCATAGGGCGTGCTCAATTTCGATTTTCCGCGCTCCGAGCCGTCGCTGGCCTGGATCAGAACCTCGGCCTCGTCCTTCGCCAGCCAGTCCTTGACCCGTTCATAGCCCGAGGTCGCGGCCCCGCCCTTGCGCATGAGGCTGATCAGGTTCAGCACCCGTTGCGCCAGCAGCGTCTCGACCTGATCCACCAGATCCTCGGGCACCTTCACCGGCTGCCGTGCGGCGCGGGCGAACAGCCCTTTCTTGGCGGCCTTGGCCAGTGCTGCACGATCCGCCGAGACCCAGATGCCGCGCCCCGGCAGCTTTTCGGCCAGGTCGGGGGCGATCTGGCCCTCGGGGCCGATCACGAAACGGATCAGCCCATGCTTCGGCTGCACCTCGCCCGTGGCGATGCATTTACGCTCTGGACCGTCGGTCCGGTCTTTGGGTTGCCCGCCGCGCCCCATCAGGTGCCTCTGAGGCCTGATAAATCAGGCCTCAGCCTCCATGTCATTGCCGTCGGTCTCATCGACCCCGGGCTCCAGATCCGCAGGATCGACCCAGCCAAGCATGACGCGTGCCGTCATGACCATATTTTGCGCCTCTTCGAGCGAGACGTCAAACTTCTCCAGAATACCTTCGTCCTTGACACGTTCACCGTTCACCGTGGTCCAGCCGCCTGCCAGTTCCCAGTCGGCGCAGGTGGCGAAATCCTCGAGCGATTTGACGTCATCCTCGGCCAGAGCCTGCACCATCTGGGGTGTCAGACCCTCGAATTCAACAAGGCTGTCCTCAACCCCGAGTTCGCGGGCCTTGGCGAGTGCCGCCGCGGTCTGCGCCTCGAGCACGTCACGCGCCCGCGCCTGAAGCTCGCCGGCGGTGGCCTCATCGACCCCGTCGATCACCAGAAGCTCGTCGAGCTCCACATAGGCGACCTCTTCCAGCGTGGTGAACCCTTCGGCCACCAGAAGCTGCGCGAAGAATTCGTCGAGATCGAGCGTGTCCATGAAGAGCTTGGTGCGCTCCTCGAATTCCTTCTGACGGCGCTCGCTGTCCTCGGCCTCGGTCATGATGTCGATGTCGAGCCCGGTCAGCTGGCTGGCGAGACGCACGTTCTGCCCGCGCCGTCCGATGGCGAGTGAGAGCTGCTCTTCGGGCACCACGACCTCGATGCGCTGTGCGTCCTCGTCGATCACCACCTTGCTGACCTCGGCGGGCTGCAACGCGTTGACAAGGAAGGTCGCCTGATCCTCGTTCCACGGGATGATGTCGATCTTCTCGCCCTGAAGCTCGTTGACCACGGCCTGCACGCGGCTGCCGCGCATGCCGACGCAGGCCCCGACCGGGTCGATCGAGCTGTCATAGGAGATCACGGCAATCTTGGCGCGGCTGCCGGGGTCGCGGGCCACGGCCTTGATCTCGATGATGCCATCGTAGATTTCCGGCACTTCCATCTTGAACAGTTCGGCCATGAATTGCGGCTCGGTCCGGCTGAGGAAAATCTGCGGGCCGCGCTGTTCGCGGCGCACGTCCTTGACGTAGCAGCGGATGCGGTCGCCGGGGCGGTACGCCTCGCGCCCGATCTTTTCGTTGCGGCGCAGGATGCCCTCGCCCGCGCCCACATCGACGATGACGTTGCCATATTCCTCGCGCTTGACGACACCGTTGATGATGGTGCCCGCGCGGTCCTTGAATTCCTCGTATTGACGGTCGCGCTCGGCTTCGCGCACCTTTTGCAGGATCACCTGCTTGGCGCTTTGCGCCGCGATGCGGCCCATCTCTACGGGCGGCACTTCCTCGACCAGGGTGTCTCCGACCTTGGGGTCCTCGAGATGCTGCCTGGCCTGTTCGACGGTCATCTCGGCCTGATAATTCTCGAGCGCGTCATCCTCGACCACGGTGCGCACGCGGGTGAACCGGGCGCGACCGGTCTTGCGGTCGATATTCACGCGGATATCCATCTCGCTGCCGTAGCGGCTCTTGGCGGCGCGGGCGAGGCTCTCTTCCATCGCCTCGACCACGAGGCCCGGGTCGATCATCTTCTCTCGCGCCACCGCTTCTGCGGTCTGCAACAGCTCAAGCTGGTTGGCCGATGTGATTGCCATGGTCTCAGTCCTCCTCAGAACCGCTGTCGGTTTCGATCTCGTCAAATTGGTCTTCGTTGATGGTGCCCGCGGCCTTGCGCTGTCGCAGCATCTCGCGGATCAGCTCTTCGGTCAGCACCAGCTTGGCGTCAGACAGCCAGTCGAAATCGAGCCCGATGGTGCCCTCCTCGACATTGATCAGCACCTCGTTGCCTTCGATACCGGCCAGCATGCCCTTGAAGCGCTTGCGCCCGTCGATCATCTCTGAGGTCTCGATCTTGGCCTCGTAGCCCTCGAACGCCTCGAAATCCTTGAGCCGGGTCAGCGGTCGGTCGATGCCGGGGCTCGACACTTCCAGCGTATAGGCGTCGAGGATCGGGTCCTCGACATCAAGAATGGCGCTGACGGCGGTGCTGATCTCGGCGCAGTCATCCACCTCGATCCCGCCCTCGGGCTTGTCGGCCATGATTTGAAGGGTATGCGTCTTGCCGCCCATCAGTCGGACGCGCACCAGCTCATAGCCCATGTCCTCGATCACCGGGGTGATGATCTCGGCCAGTCGGCGATCAATCGCGGCTTTGGCAATCAGGTCGTTGGTCATTGTATCCAGACACAAAAAAACGGGCGCGCGGCCCGTCACACTTTCCGGTGGAGCCTTCGGAGTGGACCCGAAAGCGCCGCTGTTGACGGGGATATAGGCCGCTTGGCGCGGATTTGCAAGCAGGCTTTTCGGCGCTAGCGCAGCGCCCGTCGCAGGCGGCGCCCGATTTGCGTGACATCGCGCAGGACCGGCAGTCGGTCGAACCAGCGCAACTCGTGAATATCCGTGCGCGAGGCGCGTTGCACCCCCAATGTAGGCGAGACTGCCAGCGTCACCATCGCGGGATGATCTGCCCGGAAATGCGAATAGGCGCCGTCGACATGCATCGGCCCGCCCGCAGGATCGCCCACCTCGCGCTGCGTGATCGCGGTCAGGTAGGGCACCAGCGCCTCGATGGCGGCTCTGCGGAAGGCCATGAAGTGACAGCATAAAACCGGTAGCGCCGGGTCGAGGCGCAGCAGCCCGTCATCGGCCGCAAGACCGTGGGCCGCAGCATCGAACCCACCATAGAAGATATCCCAGTCGCGCGTGCTCAGCGCCGCCAGCACCGCCGGGGCGCGGCGCTCGAAATCGGAGCTGAAGTCGAGATCGTCCTCGCACAGGATGAACCCCGGCAGGCCATCGTCGCGCGCCTGCCGCAGCACGTCAAGCTGGCTGAGGAAGCAGCCGCGCGTGCCAAGCGTGGGAAAGCCGGCAAGGCTGTCGGGCCGGATCGCATCGAAGATCGCGACCTGCGGATGATCGAAGCCGAGCCCGATTCGCGCCAGTTGTGCGTTGAATTCGCGGCGTCGATCCGGCCGCGAGGCAAGGTTGATGACGCGGATCGGGCCGAGGCATTCTGTCATGCGGGATCCGACAGAGGTCATCGGTGCGGCCTTTCGTGATCTGGCTTCTGACAATGACCATATGGTGCGTCAGTTTCCCGCACAAGCGGTGCCACCGAAGCGCTGCTGCCATGAGGGGAGCAGGTCCCCGGGCAGGCTGCGCGCGCTGAACACCGCGCGCGCGATCGCCCGCGCCATGACACAGGCCGCGGCATGGCCCAGCATCACCTGCCCCGCCAGATCGGGGGCAGGCCGCGCGCCGGTCGCGGCGGCAAAAATCAGGTCGCCATCCATCAGCGTGTGCGACGGCACCAACGCGCGGGCAAAGCCGTCATGCGCAGCGGTGGCCAGCCGCGTGCACTGCGCCTGTGTCAGCGTCGCATCGGTGGCGACGATGCCGATGGTGGTGTTGGCGTGCTGTGCCAGCTTGGTAGGGGCCAGCATTGGATCGGCATAGCCGCGCGCTGTGCCCAAGCCGCCAAATTCGTGCCCCAGTTCGAACGGGGCCGCCCAGAATTCCGGCCCATCGCCCACCGTGGCAGAGCCAAGCGCATTCACGGCCACCAGCGCGCCTACAGTCGTGCCACCCGGTAGAACGACCGAGGCCGAGCCAAGCCCGCCCTTGAGCGTCGCCGTGGCGGCTCCGGTGCCTGCGCCTGCGCTGCCGATCTCGAATGTCTCTGACGCGACCCAAAGCGCTGTGCGGCCAAGCGCCTTGTAGGGGTTGTCGGACCAGTCCTTTTCCCCCCCGTTCAACAGATCGAACAGGATCGCCCCCGGCACGATCGGTACGCGCACATCCCCCACGGCAAAGCCGCGCTCCATATCGCGCAACCCGTCCGCCACGCCCGAAGCGGCATCGAGGCCAAAGGCCGACCCGCCCGACAGCACCAAAGCATCGACCTGCTCGACCACCCGGTCGGGGGCCAGCAGATCCGTCTCGCGCGTGCCCGGCGCGCCGCCCATGACATGCACGCCCGCGGTAAAGGGCGCATCGGCCACCAGCACCGTCACGCCCGAGCGCAAACCCATGTCCTGCGCATTGCCCACACGCAGCCCCGCAACATCGGTGATCAGATTTCGCGCGCGTGCCTGCGTTTTCATGCCGCAAATCTCCCTTTGGGTCGTAAATGATCTTGCCAGAGCGCGCGGGATAGGCAAGGACAGGTGTCAGGCCCGGGCGATGGCGTCGCTCCGACCAGGGCCTTTCCCAACAGTCCTGAACGCCGGGACCTTCTTTTGCAAGGAGGGTCACTATGACTGCACGTCCTGAATTTTATCGTTTCCACAATGGCGAAAAGGCCCCGCTGCCCTTTACCGTGGCAGAATACGAGGCGCGGGTCGCGGGCCTGCGCAGCATCATGGAGGCGGCGGGGGCAAGCGCCGTCGTCCTCACCTCGATGCACAACATCGCCTATTACTCGGGCTTTCTCTATTGTTCCTTTGGCCGCCCCTATGGCCTTGTCGTGACTGAAACCGCCTGCGTCACGATCAGCGCGGGCATCGACGCGGGGCAGCCGTGGCGGCGGTGCTTTTGCGACAACATCACCTATACCGACTGGCAGCGCGACAATTTCTGGCGCGCGGTGCGCGAGGTGGCAGGCGAGGGCGGTGTCATCGGCTACGAGGGCGATCACCTGACGCTGATGCAGCGCGACCGGCTGGAGGATTTCCTGAGGCCCCTGACGATGGTGGATCTCGCCCCGGCCACGATGCGCCAGCGGATGCGCAAATCGGGGGCCGAGATCGCGCTCATCCGGTCCTGCGCGCAGGTGGCGGATGTGGGCGGCTACGCCATCCGCGACGCCGTCAAGGTGGGTGCCCGCGAGATCGACGTGGCCATGGCGGGGCGCGACGCGATGGAAGCGGAGATCGCGCTGCGCTTTCCCGACGCCGAGTATCGCGACACATGGGTGTGGTTTCAGTCGGGTATCAACACCGACGGCGCGCATAACCCGGTGACGGCGCGGGCCATCGAGCGTGGCGATATCCTGTCGCTCAACACCTTTCCGATGGTCTCGGGTTATTACGTGGCGCTGGAACGCACCATGTTCGCGGGCGAGGTGGGCGCCGCCAGCCGCGCGATCTGGGAGGCGAATGTCGCCGCCCATGAATACGGCATGTCGCTCCTGAAACCGGGGGTGAGTTGCGCCGAGGTCACGCATCAGATCAACGCGTTTCTAGAGGCGCGCGACCTGCTGCAATACCGCACCTTCGGCTACGGCCACAGCTTCGGCATCCTGAGCCACTACTATGGCCGCGAGGCGGGGCTGGAACTGCGCGAGGATATCGACACGGTGCTGGAGCCGGGCATGGTCATCTCGATGGAGCCGATGCTGACGCTTGGCGCGGGGCAGCCCGGAGCGGGCGGCTACCGCGAGCACGACATTCTCGTGATCACCGAAGACGGCAACGAGAACATCACCGGCTATCCCTACGGCCCGGAGTTCAACGTGGTCGGCTGAGCCGGGGCGGGGCGGCACTGCGCCGCCCCGCAGGCCATCAGGCGAGGTGATCCACCACCTGCAAATGCTGCGCGAGGTGGCCCACCTCATCCAGATAGCGCGCGAGCAGTTTCGGGTCATGCGGTGCCGGGCTGACGCCTGCCGGTATCTCGCGGTTGAGCACCGATTCGACTGCCAGTGACACAGGGATGGACACCAGCCGCGCCATCGCCGTGCCGCGCGCATCGCCCCAGGCATCCATCACGTAGGTCTTGTGCCAGACCGGTTGCCCGGCCTTTTCCGCCTTGAGATCGACGCAGAGCACGACGCGATCCGCCTCGCCCTCGTCATACGCATGCTCTTGCCAGAACTGATCCGACATTTCCTTGAGCCGGGCCTCGCCCGCTTCGCCCTCCAGCGTCTCGATCTCTGCAAAGACGTCCTTCCACGCCTCGGACCAGCCACCCAGCCGTAGCGTGCCGCGCACGAAATCCTTGATCCGCCAGTCGGAATCGAACCGGTAATCGGCGATGAAGGGGATCGAATCGCGGTTGGGATAGACCTCGAAGGTTTCAGGGCGTGGCAGCGGCGCGTCATAGGTCGAGAGCGCATCCCAGGGCCGCGCGACGTTGAGTTCCGAGAAATCGCGGATCGAGCGCGACGGTGAGCGCAGCGCCTTGAGCACGCCCAAGGGGGACCAGCTGAACTTGTAGCGGAAGGGGTTCGGTACTTTCGGAACACCGCCGCAATAGGAGGTGAACGACAGGTCGTTGCCCGGATCGAACGCCTCGGATGCGCGATACTCGGCCACCAGGTGATGCGCCATCAGGTGGTCGATGCCGGGATCGAGACCGATCTCGTTGACGAGGCACAGCCCCTTGTCGCGTGCGGTGGCGTCCAGCGCCCGCATCTCGGGGGCGATGTAGGAGGACGAGACGAAATGCGCATCCTTGGACAGGCACAGCTCCGCCAGCGGCACATGCCAGTCGCCGGGCAGCATCGAGACGACGATATCGCCGGGCTTTAGCGCCGCGGCGAGCGCGTCCTTGTCAAAGGCGTTGATCCGGTCGGTCAGGTCGCCCACGGCCGCCTCTGCCTTGTCGGTCGAGCGGTTCCAGACGGTCACGTCATGGCCCGCCTGGATCAGTCGCCGCAGACCGGGAATGGCCGAAAGGCCGGTGCCGCACCAATGGATTGTCATGTCTCAGACCTCCTTCATATGTATTGTGTAAGTGTCCTCGGCCCGCGCCCAGACCCCTTGATCGAGCGCGTCGAGGGTCAGCAGGGATGGCAGTAATTGCCCTGCGTAATCCTGCGAGGATTCCACCGGCAGGAGCGAGGGCAGGTTGTCGATGGCCATCACGTCGAGCGGCGGTGCATCGTGGACGCGCAGCGCCGGTTCGGCCCAAGTGGTGGCGCGGTCATAGACCGGCACGGGGTTGTAATCGCTGTCGGGGTCGCAGGCGACATCGCCGATCACGGTCAGGCGGCGGGGCTGATCAAGCGCGGATTTCGGCACGAAGACCGGCGTGCCGGGGCGTGCGAAGATGCAGTTGAGGAAAATGTCGTGGTCGAGGATTTCGGGGAAGGGCCCGCCCTTGGCCGTTTCAGCCATGTCCCAACGGGTGACGGTCACGCCCATGGCCTCGCACAGATCCGCAGCACCCGTGCCGACGCGGCCAAGCGCGCCGATGACGATGGCCGTGGGACGGTCCTTGCCCGCTCTATCAAGTTGCGTGCCGAGCGCCGCGAGCAGTGCATCGCGCGCCGGGTAGGTCGCGACCGGCGGGCAGGTGCCGCCGCCCTGTTGCGCCGCCCATGTCATCAGCGACACGGCGGCCCCCGCATAGCCCGCCCAATAGCCGAAGGCGGCGACGCGCCGCCCGTCCTCGTCCACCAGATATTCCAGATCGTAGAGCGTGCCGCCGCCGGCCTTGAACCGTTCAAGCAGGCGCTTGCCCGCATGCTGCCCTTTGAAGGCATGGCCGAACATGATGTGGCGATGCGGAAGGGGCGTGCCATCCTCGGGCAGTTCCTTCAGCCCGAAGATGATCGCGTCGGCCGGGGCGGAGGGCCAGCTGTTCTCGGCCGCGATCTCGCAGCCCGCCGCCCGGTAGCCGTCAATCGGAATGGCGCGGGTGTGGCTGTCCTCCACTGTCACGCGGATGCCCTTGGCGATCAGTTGCGCGGCCCCCTCGGGCGTCAGCCCGACGCGTTCCTCGTTGGGCCGCTGTTCGGCCCGGACCCAGAGATGTGTCATGCGGCAGCCCTCAGATCATGTCGTCGGCAATGACCTGCGCAACCGAGGCGCGGGCGCGCATCGCCTCGATGAAGGCCACGATCTTGGGGTAATCGGCGACGGTCACACCGTCGCCCTCAAGCCAGTTGCAGGCAACATAAAGGTAGGGATCGGCCAGCGAGAACGTTTCGCCCAGCACATACGGCCCCTTGAGCACGTGATTTTCCACGTGATCGGCGCTGTCGGTCATGGTCTGCACCGCCTTGGCCTTCATGTCGTCGAACGAGCTTTGCTGATCGGCCCAGCGGTGGCCGCGCATCCTGTGGGCGTGGTTCACATGCATGGTCGAGGCGAGGTAGCACATCGCCTCGCGCACCTTGGCGGTCTCATAGGGGTCCGAAGGGCGCAGCCCGGCGGCGGGCGCGATATCGGCGATGTAGTCGAGGATCGCGCCGGTTTCGGTCAAAACGCCGTCATCCGTCACCAGCGCCGGGACGCGGCCCTTGGGGTTGATCGCCTGATACTCCGGCCCGGTCTGCTCGCCGGCGCGGAAATCGAGACGGACCGGCTCGAAATCGAGCCCCGCCTCGTGCAATGCGATGGCCGTCGCAATGGCGATGGTGCCTTTGGCGTAATAGAGTTTCATGGCGCGTTTCCTGTTGTTCAGATGAAGGTACGGGCATGCGCCCGGTCGGGTGTGTCGAGATGGGGGGTGGCATTGAACGTGCCCAGCATCAGCATATCGTGGACATGTTCAAGCCGGTGTAATGAGCTGTTCATCACCTGCAGCATGACCTTGGACATGCCGGGAATATCCAAGCCCAGCGTGTGGCGCATCACCATGCCGATCACGCCCCCTGAGGTGACGATCAGGACACGCCCCGGATGATGGCAGATATCGTCGATCAGGCCCGTGATGCGGGTGGTGAAATGCTCGAACGTCTCGGGCACATCCGCGAGATCGCCGCGCGCCCAGTGCTCGATCACCTGCGGCAGGTAGCGGGCGAATTCGGTGGCGTCGGCGGGCGCGGGGATGCCGTGTTGCGCCTCGATAGCCTGCGCGAGGGCGAAATAGCTCAGCTCATCAAGCCGCGAATCCTGTTCGGTGATGTCATATCCCATGGCACGCGCGGTTCCGGTCTGTCGGTGCAGCGTGCCGGTGATCACGTGGTCGAAATGCGGATTGGTGCCGCGCAGATGCGCGCCCAGCCATTCCGCCTGCTGCACGCCGAGCGGCGACAGCCGGTCATAGCCCGCCTCGTCGGTCGCATGGCTGTTCGCCTGCCCGTGCCGTACCAGAATGAGTTCTGCCAAGATGTCGCCTCCGCGTTTGATCGTGACGTTAACGCCGCGCGGCAGCGGGTGAAAGATGGCACAAGGGAAAATAATGAACACCCGGGTGGACCTGCGGTTGACGCCTATAGGAAATCCATCCCTGCGCCTCGCCGCAAAAATGCGGTGACGTGTCGGGATTGCCGGGTACACAGCGACCGTGGTGCGTGGTATACCATGGTCGTCAAGAGGAGTCGCGCGCATGTCTGAAACGATCAAGATCACACTGGATGGCACCGAGGTCGAGGCCGAGGCGGGCCAGACGCTTTGGGAGGTGGCCAATGGTCGCGGGCTCAAGATCCCGCATCTGTGCCACAAACCGAGCCCCGGTTATCGTCCCGACGGCAACTGCCGCGCCTGCATGGTCGAGGTCGAGGGCGAGCGCACGCTCGTGGCCTCCTGCATCCGCGAGGCAAGGGACGGCATGGTTGTCACCACCAATTCGCATCGCGCGGAAAGCGCGCGCAAAATGGTGGTCGAAATGCTGCTCGCCGACCAGCCCGAGCGCGACACCTCGCACGATGCCTCCAGCCACCTGTGGGACATGGCCGATGCCAATGGCGTGACCTATAGCCGCTTTCCGAAACTGGAAAAGCCGCGCGTGCCGCTTCTGGATGACAGCCACGTGGCGATGCGCGTCAATCTGGATGCCTGCATTCAGTGCAACCTGTGCGTCCGTGCCTGCCGCGATGTGCAGGTCAATGACGTGATCGGCATGGCCGGGCGCGGTCACGATGCCTATCCGGTCTTCGATTTCGACGACCCGATGGGTGAGAGCACCTGCGTGGCCTGCGGCGAATGCGTGCAGGCGTGTCCCACCGGTGCGCTGATGCCCGCCTCGGTGATGGACGACGCGCAGCAGGGCGACAGCGCCGATTACGACGAGGAGGTGCAGAGCGTCTGCCCGTTCTGCGGTGTCGGCTGTCAGGTGTCGCTCAAGGTCAAGGACGGCAAGGTCAAGTATGTCGAGGGTATCAATGGCCCGGCAAACGAGGGGCGGCTCTGCGTCAAGGGGCGGTTCGGCTACGACTATATCCACCACCCGCACCGCCTGACCAAGCCGCTCATCCGGCGCGAGGATGCACCGCCCAAGGGCCTCAATGTCGATCCCGGCAACTGGCACGAATTCTTCCGCGAGGCGGAGTGGGAAGAGGCGCTCGACCTGACGGCGGGTGAGTTGAAGCGGCTCAAGGACGCCCATGGCGGTGCTACTGTTGCGGGATTTGGCAGCGCCAAATGCACCAATGAAGAGGCGTATCTCTTTCAGAAATTCATCCGGCAGGGCTTTGGTCATAACAACGTCGATCACTGCACGCGGCTGTGCCATGCCTCCTCGGTGGCGGCATTGATCGAGAATGTCGGCTCGGGGGCCGTGACCGCCACGTTCAACGAGATCGAGAACGCGGATGTGGCGATCATCATCGGGGCCAACCCGATCGAGAATCATCCCGTGGCGGCGACCTATTTCAAGCAGTTCACCAAGCGCGGCGGCAAGCTCATCGTGATGGACCCGCGCGGGGTGGGCATGCGCCGGTTTGCGACGCATATGTTGCAGTTCAAGCCCGGCGCGGATGTCTCGATGCTGAACGCGATCTGCCATGTGATCGTCGAGGAAGGGCTGTACGACCAGCAATATATCGAAGCCTTCACCGAAAACTGGGAGGCCGAAAAGGCGCATCTGGCGCAATTCCCGCCAGAGAAGATGGAGGCGATCTGCGGCATACCCGCCGAGACGCTGCGCGAGGTGGCCCGCGAATTCGCCGGCGCCAAGGCGGGCATGATCTTTTGGGGCATGGGGATTTCCCAGCACATCCACGGCACCGACAATTCGCGCTGCCTGATCTCTCTGGCGCTGATGTGCGGCCATGTCGGCCGCCCCGGCACCGGGCTGCATCCGTTGCGCGGGCAGAACAACGTGCAGGGGGCATCCGATGCGGGGCTCGTGCCGATGTTCCTGCCGGATTACCAGACCGTGACCGATGACGGAGTGCGCAATGCCTTTACCGAGGTCTGGAAATCGGGCGATTTCTCGAACCAGAAGGGCCTCACCGTGACCGAGATCATGGATGCGGTCCACGAGGACAAGATCAAGGGCATGTATATCCTGGGCGAAAACCCGGCGATGTCCGACCCGGACGTGGAGCATGCCCGCGATGCGCTCGCCAAGCTGGAGCATCTGGTGGTGCAGGACATCTTCATCACCGAAACGGCGAACTATGCCGATGTGATCCTGCCCGCCTCGGCCTTCTACGAGAAATCGGGCACTGTCACGAACACCAACCGTCAGGTGCAGATCGGGCGGCGCGCGGTCAGCCCGCCGGGCGAGGCGCGCGAGGACTGGCGCATCACGGTCGAACTGGCCAACCGGATGGGGCTGCAATGGCACTATGACAGCCCGGCGGATGTCTTTGCCGAGATGAAGATCAACATGCGCTCGCTCGACAATATCACCTGGGAACGGCTGGAGCGCGAGAACGCCGTGACCTATCCCTGCAAGACGCCCGACGGCCCGGGCGAGGCGGTGGTCTTTGGCGACGGGTTCCCGCGCCCCGAGGGGCGGGCGCGCTTTACCCCCGCGTCTATCATCCCGCCCGATGACGTGCCGGACGCCGAGTACCCGATGGTCCTGACCACCGGTCGGCAGCTGGAGCACTGGCATACCGGTTCGATGACGCGCCGCGCCAGCGTGCTCGACGCGGTGGAGCCCGAGGCCAACTGCTCGATGCATCCCGCGACCCTGCGCAAGATGGGGGTGGAGCCGGGTGGCATGGTGCGGCTGACGACGAAACGCGGCTCGATCAGCATCATGGCCCGCGCCGACCGGGCGGTCGCGCCCGACATGGTGTTCCTGCCCTTCGCCTATGTTGAGGCGGCGGCCAATATCCTCACCAATCCCGCGATCGACCCCTATGGCAAGATCCCCGAGTTCAAATACTCGGCGGTCCGGGTCGAGGCGGTGGAGATGGCGGCGGAATAAAGCTAAGGGGGCGGTCCGAAAACCGCCCCCTCAATTTACCGTTCCTGAAAATACTCATGCCGCAGCGGCTTGGGCAGAATCACCGATTGGGCAGAATCACGATCTCGACCCGGCGGTTCTGCTGCTTGCCCTCGGCGGTGAGGTTCGAGGCCACCGGCTGATCCTCGCCGCGGCCAAAGGCGTTGACGCGGCCATAGGGCACGCCGCCACTCATCAGCACATCGGCCACCGCATTGGCGCGGCGCTGCGACAGTTGTTGATTGTAGCTGGCCGCGCCGTCGCTGTCGGTATGGCCCACCACCTGCACGGTGGTGTCGGGATATCTCTGCAGGCTGTCGGCCACCTTGAACAGGTCGTCCCGCAAGACCGGTCGCACGGTGGCGCTGTCCACATCGAAGAGAATATCCTGCGGCATGGTCAGGATCAGCCGGTCGCCGGTATTGACGATCTGCACGTCATCGTCGAGTTGCCGGCGCAGTTCGGCCTCCTGCCGGTCGAGCGACGTGCCAAGCGCCGCACCGCCCGCCGCGCCAAGGATGCCGCCGATGATCGCGCCCTTGGCGTCGTTATCGGCGATGACCGCCCCGGTGCCCGCACCGATCAGGCCGCCCATGATCGCACCGGTCTTGGCGTTGCGGTTCGGATCGCTGCCCGGAACGTAGTTCGGATCGGTGCAGGCCGTGGCCAGCAGGAGCGATGCGCCGGAAAGAAGGAGAAGGGGATTGCGTGCTCGGATCATGGAATGTCGCCTTTGTTGTTTGACCAGCCCGATGCATCGGGTCTGTCGCGATGATATGCAATAACACCGGCCACCCCAAGGGCCGGACAGGCGGCAAGACATGTAAAACCGGGCGGGTTTCCGCCTATCCCTCGGCGCGCGCGCTTTCCCATGCGAGGATCGCGCGCTTGACCGGCAGGCCCCAGTGATAGCCGCCAAGCCCGCCCGATTTGCGCAGGGCGCGGTGGCAGGGGATGAGAAAGCTGACCGGATTGCGCCCCACGGCGGTGCCGACGGCGCGCACGGCGCGCGGGTTGCCGATGGCCTGCGCGATCTCGGAATAGGTGGTGACATGGCCCGAGGGAATGGCGAGCAGCGCCTCCCACACCTTGATCTGAAACGGCGCGCCGATCATGTGGAGCGCGGCCTCGCCGCGCCCGTCGAAGGCGGCACAGACCCAGGGGGTGATCCTTTCCGGGGCCTCGACATAGCTCGCCTCCGGCCAGCGGGCGCGCATGTCGGCCATGGTCACATCATGCCCGAATTCCCCGGCAAAGGCCAACCCGCACAGGCCTCGCTCCGTGCCCATGGCGAGCGCGTCGCCGAACGGGCTGTCAAACCAGCCGTAATGGATGGTCAGCCCCGCCCCCTTGCGCGCGAATTCACCCGGGCTCATCGCCTCCCATCTCAGAAACAGATCATGCAGCCGCCCCGACCCCGACAGCCCCGCGGCATCTGCCGCCTCGAGCGTGGTATGACGCTGTGCCAGCAGGTCCTTGGCGTGGCCGAGCGTCAGGTATTGCTGGTAGCGCTTGGGCGACACCCCCACCCATTGCGAGAAAAGCCGCTGGAAATGCGCCGCACTCATGCCCATCTCGGCGGCCAGCGTCTCCAGCGGGAGCGCCTCGCCGCCCTGATCTATCAGGTCAATGGCGCGGCGCATGACGTTGTAGTGATAACTTTGTTCCAGATCGGTCATCGGCATATCCTGACAGCTTTGCCACAAGATAGGCCGAGCGCGCATGGCCCGCGACCCGAATGTTGCGCATCCCGCCAAATCCCGGCATAGAACGCCCATGGCGCGCCAACTCGATTATCACACGATCCGCGAGATCTTTACCCGGTTTGAGGCCGCAGAGCCCGAACCCAAGGGCGAATTGGAGCATGTCAACGCCTACACCCTGGTGGTGGCCGTCGCGCTTTCGGCACAGGCGACCGATGTGGGCGTGAACCGCGCCACGCGAGAGCTGTTCAAGATCGCCGACACGCCGCAGAAGATGCTCGAGCTGGGCGAAGAGGGGCTGACCCAGCATATCAAGACGATCGGCCTTTACCGCAATAAGGCCAAGAACGTGATGAAGCTGAGCCGCATCCTTGTCGAGGACTATGGTGGCGAGGTGCCCAACAGCCGCGCCGCCCTGCAATCGCTGCCCGGCGTCGGGCGCAAGACCGCCAATGTTGTGCTCAACATGTGGTGGCACTACCCGGCGCAGGCGGTGGATACGCATATCTTCCGTGTCGGCAACCGCAGCGGCATCTGCCCCGGCAAGAATGTCGACGCCGTCGAACGCGCCATCGAGGACAACGTGCCGGTGGATTTCCAGCGCCACGCGCATCACTGGCTCATCCTGCATGGCCGCTACATATGCCGCGCGCGCAAACCCGCCTGCGGCACCTGCCTTATTCGTGATCTCTGTTTATTCGAGGACAAGACCCTATGACAAAATATCAGGCCGTCGGCATCGGCAATGCCGTGGTGGACGTGATCAGCCAATGCGACGATGCCTTTCTTGCCCGGATGGGCATCGACAAGGGTGTCATGCAACTGATCGAGACCGAGCGCGCCGAATTTCTCTACGAGAACATGACCGACCGCTGGCAGGCGCCCGGCGGCTCGGTGGCCAATACCATCGCGGGACTGGGCGCGCTCGGCCTCTCGACAGGCTTCATCGGCCGGGTGAGCGATGACGAATTGGGCCACTATTACGCAGCGGCCATGGCCGAGGTCGGCACCAAATTCGTTAACGCCCCGCGCGGCGATGGCGCGCTGCCCACCTCGCGCTCGATGATCTTCGTCTCGCCGGATGGCGAGCGGTCGATGAACACCTATCTGGGGGTTTCCACGGAACTCGACGAGGGCGATGTGCCCGAAGAGGTGGCGGGGCAGGCGGGGCTCTTGTTCCTCGAGGGCTATCTCTTCGACAAGCCCAAGGGCAAGGCGGCGTTCGAGCGCGCGGCGCGCGCGGCGCGGGCCGGTGGCGGCAAGGCGGGGATCACGCTGTCCGACCCGTTCTGCGTCGAGCGCCACCGCGCCGATTTCCGCAGGCTGCTGCGTGAACTCGACTACGTGATCGGCAACGAGCATGAATGGTGCGCGCTCTACGAGACCGAGGATCTGGGCGCGGCGCTGGAACAGGCGGCGCTGGAAAGCGGGCTGATCGTCTGCACCCGCTCAGGTCATGACGTGGTGCTGGTCGAGGGCGCAGAGACGGTGACGGTGCCTGTGCAGCGTGTCGCGCCGGTGGACACCACCGGCGCGGGCGATCAATTCGCCGCCGGGTTGCTCTACGGCCTTGCGACAGAGCGTCCGCTGGAGGTGGCCGGGCGCATGGGCTGCATCGCGGCGGCCGAGGTGATCGGGCATTACGGCGCGCGCCCAAAGGCCGACGTCAAGGCGCTCTTTGCCGCCGAAGGGCTGATCTGAGAGGCGTGCAGACCGTGGCAGGGTCCGGGTTCGAGTATTTTTGCCATAAAGAAACAAAAGGGTTTGTTAACCCTGACATGTCATGTTCGAGTTGCGGTACAGGCTGGAGAGCCGATGACCGTCCATGAAGAAGCCGCGCCCGGGTGTTGCGTGTGTCAAATCCGGGCGCGCATTCTCACGTTTCTTTATGTTTCCAATACTCCGGGGTGAATTGGCCGCAGGCCAAGAGGGGCAGCGCCCCTCACGCCGCAGACAGGCTCACTTGTCGCGGAATTGTGCCTCGCGTTTTTCGGCGAAGGCGGCCATGCCCTCTTTCTGGTCCTCGGTGGCGAACAGCGAGTGGAACACGCGGCGCTCGAACAACAGCCCCTCGCGCAGCGTGGTCTCGTAGGAGCGGTTGACCGCCTCCTTGGCCGCCATCACGGAGATCTGCGATTTCTCGGCGATCTTCTGGGCTGCCGACATCGCCTCTTCCATCAGTTTCTTGGCGGGCACCACGCGGCTCACCAGACCCGCGCGCTCGGCCTCTTCGGCATCCATGAAACGGCCCGTCAGGTTCATGTCCATCGCCTTGGACTTGCCCACCAGGCGGGTCAGGCGCTGCGTGCCGCCAAGCCCCGCGATGACGCCGAGATTGATCTCGGGCTGGCCGAACTTGGCGGTGTCCGAACAGATGATGAAATCGCACATCATCGCCAGTTCGCAACCGCCCCCAAGGGCATAGCCAGAGACAGCAGCGATGATCGGCTTGCGCACACGGGCTATCGCGTCGCTGTCCTCGGTGAAGAGATCCTCGAGGAAGACATCGACGAATCCCTTGCCGCTCATCATCTTGATGTCGGCCCCCGCCGCAAACGCCTTTTCCGAGCCGGTGAGCAGGATGCAGCGCACCTTGTCGTTCTTTTGCGCCTCGCCAAGCGCCTGCGCCAGCTCCGACATGAGCTGATCGTTGAGCGCGTTAAGGGCGTCGGGGCGGTTGAGTTTGATGAGGGCGACGTGGTCTTCTATTTCGACGATGATCGTCTCATAGGCCATGAAATCAGCTTTCATTTGTTTCCATCAGACCGATTCATTACCACTGTTGGCCGCGCGTTCAACCTATCTTTGACACCGCGGGCAATAGAAGCTGGAGCGACCGGATTGCACGACGCGCCGGATGACGCCCTCGCAGCCCTCCGTCCGGCAGGGTTCGCCCTCGCGCCCGTAGACGTCGAACCTGTGCTGGAAATAGCCCAATTCGCCATCCGCCTGCCGAAAATCCCGCAGCGAGGAGCCGCCTGCGGTGATCGCGTCTGTCAGCACGTCGCGGATGATCGGCACCAGCCCGCCCGCGCGCCAACCCGAGATGTTCCCGGCACGCCTGCGCGGCGAGATGCGCGCGCGAAAGAGCGTCTCGCAGACATAGATATTACCCAGGCCTGCCACGATCCGCTGATCGAGCAGCGCGGATTTGACCGGCGTATTGCGTCCCTTGAGCATTGCGGCGAGATAGGGCGCGTTGAAGTCGTTGCCCAAGGGCTCCGGCCCCAGCTTTGCCAGTAACGGATGCGCCTCAGCCCGATCCGTCGGCATCAGGTCCATTGCCCCAAATCGGCGCGGGTCGTTGAAGGTGATCCGTGCGCCGTTCTCCATGTCGAGCACCACGTGATCGTGCTTTTCCGGCGCGGGGTGCTCATGCACGAAGCGCCCCAGCGGATCGCCCGAGACCAGCATGCGCCCCGACATGCCGAGATGGATGAGCAGCGTCTCGCCCGAGGCAAGATCGGCGAGGATGTATTTCGAGCGTCGCCGCAGCATCAGCACCCGCTGCCCGGTCAGCCGCGCGACCATGTCGGGCGGAAACGGCCAGCGCAGATCAGGGCGGTTGACGGTCGCGCGCGCGATCAGCTGCCCCTCCATCACCGGCGCAAGGCCGCGGCGGACTGTCTCAACCTCTGGCAATTCGGGCAATTGGCACCTCGCTCGGCGCAAGGGGCGCATTGTAACCCCCCGCTTGCGCCCTATAAGAAGGGCAAGACACAAGAGCGGCAAGGCCCATGAACGAGAAAACCACCCATTTCGGATTTCAGGATGTGCCCGAGTCGGAAAAGGCCGGGCGCGTGCGCGGGGTCTTTGGCAGCGTGGCCGGCAAATACGACGTGATGAACGATGCGATGAGCATGGGGATTCACCGCATCTGGAAGGATGCGATGATGGATTGGCTGGCGCCGCGCGCGGGCCAGCGCCTGCTTGATGTGGCGGGCGGCACCGGCGATATCAGCTTTCGCTTTCTCAAGCGCGCCGGGCATGGCCATGCCACCGTGCTCGACCTGACCGAGCCGATGCTGGTCGAGGGGCGCAAGCGCGCCGAAGCGGAGCAGATGGCCGACAGCCTCGATTGGGTGGTGGGCGATGCGATGGCGCTGCCGTTCGAGGATGCGAGCTTTGACGTCTACACGATCAGCTTTGGCATCCGTAACGTGACCCGCCCGCAAGAGGCGCTGAACGAGGCATTTCGCGTGCTCAGGCCCGGCGGGCGGCTGATGGTGCTCGAATTCAGCCAGATCCCCAATGAGTTGATGCAGAAGGTCTATGACCTTTACAGTTTCAACATCATCCCACGCCTGGGGCAGATGATCGCCAATGATCGCGACAGCTATCAGTATCTGGTCGAATCGATCCGCAAGTTTCCTGATCAGGAGACGTTTCTGGGGATGGTCCGGCAGGCAGGGTTCGAGAACGCCAAATATCGCAATCTGAGCATGGGCATCGCCTGTCTGCATTCCGGCTGGAAGATCTGATGCGCGGGCCGCACAACATCCTGCGCCTGATCCGCACCGGTGCGACGCTGGAGCGTACCGGGGCGATGGGCCTGATCATGGATGCGTTCGAGGCACCGCCGCTGGTGCGCGGCACGATGCGGTTTCTGGCCTGGCCGTTCCAGTGGCTTGGCTACAAGGGCGACGAGACCAGCCCGCCCGCGCCCCGCGCGCTGACGGCATTGGGCCCGGCCTATATCAAGTTCGGCCAGATTCTCAGCACCCGCCCCGATCTGGTGGGTGAGGAGCTGGCCGGGCAGTTGCGGGTCTTGCAGGACAAGCTGCCGCCGTTCTCGGTGGATGTGGCCAAGGCGAGCATCACCCATGAGCTGGGGCATCTCGTCGAAGAGATGTTCGACGATTTCAGCCCGCCCGTTGCCGCCGCCTCGATCGCGCAGGTCCACAAGGCACGGCTGCGCGACACCGGCGAGGCGGTGGCCATCAAGGTGCTGCGCCCCGGCATCGAGAAGGCGTTTCGCCGCGACATCGACGCGTTTTACTTCGCCGCGCGCATGGTCGAGTTGCTGGCCCCCGGCGCGCGCCGCCTGCGGCCCACGGACGTGATCGTGCATTTCGAAGGCGTGGTGATGGGCGAACTCGATCTGCGGCTCGAAGCCTCCTCGGCCTCCGAATTTGCTGCAAACACATCCGAGGATGCCGGTTTTCAGCTGCCCTCCGTGCAATGGCATCTGTCATCGCGCCGGGTGATGACGATGGGCTGGGCCGACGGCCTGCCGCTCGGCGACAATGCGGCGCTCGATGCGGCGGGCCATGACCGGGCCGAACTGGGCGAGCGGGTGCTGCAACTTTTTCTCAACCATGCGCTGCGCGACGGGTATTTTCACGCCGACATGCATCAGGGCAATCTCAAGGTGGCCGGCAATGGCGATATCATCGCCTATGATTTCGGCATCATGGGCCATATCGACGAATATACCCGTCGGGTCTATGCCGAGATTCTCTATGGCTTCATCAAGCGCGATTACCGGCGCGTCGCCGAGGTGCATTTCGAGGCGGGTTATGTGCCCGCCGACCGAGATGTCGACGCTTTCGCCCGTGCCCTGCGCGCGGTGGGCGAGCCGATCTTCGGCATGGATGCCAGCCGCATCTCGATGGGCAGCCTGCTCAGCTATCTCTTTGAGGTGACCGAGCGGTTCGGGATGGAGACGCGCACCGAACTCATCCTGTTGCAGCGCACCATGGTGGTGGTCGAGGGCGTTGCCCGGAGCCTCAATCCGCAGATCAATATCTGGCAGGTCGCCCGTCCCGTGGTCGAGGATTACATCAAGACCACCATCGGACCGCGCGCGGCATTGCGCGATTTCGGGCGTACCGCCGCCGTGCTGTCGCGCTACGGCCCGCGCCTGCCCGGTCTGGTCGAGGCCGCGCTGATTCGCCAATCGGTGCCACACACACCCGTGCCCCCGTCGCCCTGGCCGATGCGCATCGCCTTTGCCGGGATCGGCGCAACCCTGGGCGCGGGCGGCGCGGCCCTGGCTCTGGCCCTTATGTAACATCTCACACTCCGGTCTCTGGCGCGCGCAGTCCAAGCACTGCACTGGCTGCCACGGTCTGACGGTTCGCGAGCACGAGCCGGGTTTCTCCCGCCTCCTGACGCGCTTCGATGATGCGGCTGTGAACATGCGTGTCGTGACGCGCGATCACCTCACCCCCGGCAAGGGACTGCACCGAAACCTCGTAGATTCCGCTTTGCAGCGGCAGACCGGCAGGATCCTGCCCCGCCCATGTGATGCGGCCACTTTGCGGGGCGATATCCTGCCGTTGCACGATAATGCCCGCAGCGTTTGTGACCACCAGCTGCGCGGCATCTGCCAGCGGATCGACCGTCGCTGTCAGCGGCACCGGTGCTCCGTCAAAGGCGACCGGCGTTTTCGCCTCTGCCTCAAGCCCAATCCAGCCCGAAAGCTGACCGAGACCGAGCGCGCCCATCTGCGCGCCGAGCCCGATGAGCAGATCATTGGTGCGCACCTGTTGCTCGACCGTCGAGAAGGTTGCCAATTGCACCGCGAAATCGGAGGAATCGACCGGGTTCAGGGGATCCTGATTGCGCATCTGGGTGGTCAGCATCTTGAGGAAGGTTTCGAAATCCGCGCTGATCGTGCCACCGCTTTGGGTGGCTTCTGCAGTTGCGGCACGGGTCGCTGTGGTTTGGCCGGTCGCTTGTGCGAGGTCGGTGATGTCCATGTTCAGACCTTTCTAGAGACGAATATCGAGGCGATCCCCGAGATGGATCGCGGTGGCTCGGGGAGGAGCGTTGTCCGCGTCCGAGGTCGGCCCGATGTGCAGAGCAGCGTCAGTGTTGTCACGTCGGTCACCGGGGGCGGGATTCTCGCGCCCGAAAGTGAACTCTGCGGACTCGTAGCCGATATCCAGGAAATCCCGGGCCAGCAGGTCGATGTTGCGACGCAGGAGATCCAGCGTTTCGGGTCGCTCCGCAAAGATCGCGACGGCAAGACCATCGTCGGTTTGGCGCAGGCTGAGACGGACCGATCCCAGTTCTTCGGGGCTGAGTGTGAGGTTGATCAGCCGGTCCCCCGTCGGCGCTGCGCGCCCGGTGGCGGTAGCGATCTGCATCGCGATCTGCTGCGGCAGATCTGCGCGAAGGGCTGTGTGCGAGGTGTGCGGTGACTGCACCTGGCCGCTTCCGGTGCGTGTCTCGACAACGATCTGAGCCTCGGTTTCCCGGTCGCTTGTAGCAAGATCTGCAGGAGGTGCTTGAGGCACGGGTTGGACCATTTGCACAGCGAGCGTGGGTCGCGTGACGGTGGCAACAGGCGGCGACAACGTGTGCGACGGTCGCCCTGTCCGAGCGGAAGGGTGTTCGCGCAGGGGGGACGCCTCCGTTTTATGATGATCCGACCCAAGACCGGTTTCCACCGGACGGGACGTTACGGCCTGCATCGTCGTTTCGGCGCGTGGCTGGCCCGGGACCGGCGTCGCCTGCGAAAGAGATGCGGAGGCCGCGCCGGTCGCGGTGCCACCGGAAGGGTGTTCGCGCAGGGGGGACGCCTCCGTTTCATGACGACCCGACCCAAGACCGGTTTCCACCAGACGGGACGTTACGACCTGCATCGTCGTTTCGGCGCGTGGCTGGCCCGGGACCGGCGTCGCCTGCGAAAGAGGTTCGGAGGCAGGCTCGATCGCGGTGCCACTGGTCTCTGGTCGCTGCATATGCGACGTAGGTCCGTCCCGCATAGGCTGTGCGGTCGTTTCATTATGGTCCACCGCAGGCGCGGCCTCGGGGGCACCGGGCATCACCTCCTGACTTGTCGTTTCGGAGGCTGCATGGCGCGGCCCGGGTGTCGCCGCCTGGGGGCGGGACGTAAAGGCCGAGATGGTCATTGCGTCAATGGTTTGCGCATGCTCCGGTCGGGCTGTTGGCCCACCGGGCCCTGTACCCTGGCGGACCGTGTGCGTCGCCGTCGGCGTTCCTACAACGGGTGCCCCTGCGAAGCCCGCGGACCCATCCCGAGCGGAGCCATTCTCGCTCCGGGCGGCGGCGTGCAGGCGGGGCAGGGCGTGCAGGCCTGACGCGGTCGAGACGGTCTGTGCCGCGCCGGATGCCCTATCCGGCAGAGCTTCGGCGCGCCGGTCATGCGGACGGTCCGGTCCGCGTTGCGGCGGGCCCGCGAGATCGAACGCTGTTCTGCCATCGGCGCCCGATGAGTGCCCTGGTGTTGGCTGCGCGGGGCCCTGATGCGCTACGGCTGCGTCGGGCGTCGATATCGAAGGAGAGGTATCCGCCATGTCCTGTTCGGTCAGGGACGGTTGCCGGGCCGATCCAGACGGGTCGGGCTTGGTGACCGGCGCTTTCGCGATTGCCGCCTGCGCCGGAAGGGCAGGTTCCGCCGCTGCGCCCTCGCGGCTCTGGGCCTTGGCATTGAAAAACGCGCCGAAACTGGAGACGGGCCGGGCGGCTTGAGCGATGTCACCGGACGCTGGCTTGGTCGCCGGGAAGATTGCGTTCGGATTGGGGGGCCGACCCTCGGTCAGCGGATGTGGCAGCTGCATGCGTGGTTCCGACTTGCGGTTTCGTTGGGGGAATATTGCCAGAAGCTAGTTACCGCTTCTTTACCGCTTTGCTGTCTGATGCGGGTTAGTTCGATCAATTGGAGGTAATCCGGTGACAGAGTCTTTACCCATATTCCCGACCGCATTCCGCATGTCGGCCGCAATGCCGGGCGCAACGGTGCGCGACGCGGCGGAGCAACTGGAGGCGAGCTTTCTCGCGGAAATGCTCAAGTCCGCCGGTTTCGGTGCGCAAGGGCACAGCCTTGGGGGTGGTATCGGAGAGGAACAATTCGCCTCCTTTCACCGCGACATGCTCGCGCGAGAAATGGTGCGCGCCGGTGGTATCGGCCTTGCCGACATCTTCGCCGCCAAGCTGATGGAAGGAACACGCAATGACTGATCATCCGGACCGGCTCGCCGCGCAGCTCGATGCGTTGCTCGAAACCGAACGCGCCGCCTTGCTGAGGGGCGATCTCGGGGCGATCGCCGCGGGTGTCGCGGAAAAGGAACGGCTGATCGCGGCGTTCGAGGCGCTTGGCCCCCGGCATGTCGGCCTTGCCGACCTGCAAGCCAAGGTGATCCGCAATCAGGCGCTTTTCGACGGGGCATTGCAGGGGATCCGGTCTGTCGCCCTGCGGATCGCCAATTTTCGCCGAATCCGCAAATCGATGGAGACCTATGACCAGCAGGGCCGCAAACAGACCATCCCCGGCGATATCGTGCGCACGGTGGAGAAGCGCGCATGAGAATTTGTTTCAAATGCCGCGCACATGACCTGGCGCGCTTAGCACTCCCTTAGGGTTTCGCCGTCATCCTGGCGTTGCATCCGGAAACGGGTGGCGCGCTCGGGGCGACAATGACCCGGTCGCAGCTGTCAGAACGACACTGCCATCATCCGCCGTCCGGGCGGACCGTCAAACCGGCGTGAAGCGCCGCAGTCAAAGGAAAAAACTATGTCCAGCATTCTGACGAACAACAGCGCCATGGTGGCGCTGCAAACCCTGCAATCGGTCAACTCAAACCTGGCCAAGACGCAGGACGCGATCTCCACCGGCAAGGATATCGCGACGGCCAAGGACAATTCGGCCATTTTTGCGATCTCGAAGATCATGGAATCCGATATCTCAGGCTTCAAGGCCATTTCGGACAGCCTTTCCCTGGGCGAGGCCACGGTTGCGGTGGCCTCTTCCGCCGCCGAACAGATCGTCGAGGAACTCAACGGTATCAAGGAACTGATCGTCTCGGCGCAAAGCGAGAATGTCGATCACGAAACGATCCAGAACGACATCGCGCAGCGGACCGCGCAGGTCGCATCAATCATCGGGGCCGCCCAGTTCAATGGCGCCAACCTGCTGGCCACCGATGTCGATGGCAATGGCGCGACCGGGCTGAGCGTGCTGTCGTCGCTCGACCGCGTGGGCACCGGCGCGCCCACCGCTTCCACCATCGACGTGGCGACGGTGGATTTCGAGGCCAATCTCGACCTCGCCACGAACCTGACCGCGATCACGGATACCGCCACCGCGACGACGGCGCTCGGCGAGATCGAAACCTTCATCCAGACGGCGGTCGACGGTGCTGCGGCGCTCGGTGCGGCCTCGAGTCGGCTTGAGAGCCAGAGTTCCTTTGTCTCCAAACTCACCGATGCGCTGACCTCCGGGGTAGGCGCGCTCGTCGATGCCGATCTGGAGGAAACATCGGCCCGGCTGCAGGCGCTTCAGGTGCAGCAGCAGCTGGCGACGCAGTCACTGTCGATCGCCAACCAGGCACCGCAGGCGATCCTGTCGCTGTTCCGGAACTAACCCTTTCAGGGGCGTCCCCGGGACGCCCCTGATCCTCCGGTTTCCTGACCGACACGACAGATTTGGAAAGGACATGACGTGAACGCGATCTTGCAGGCAAAGGCCGCCTACCGCGCCCAGGCCCGGACTATCCGGACCGAGCGCGGCCTGGAATACGATGCGCTTGCGCGCATCACACACCGTCTCAAATCCGCAGCCGAGGAGCCCGGGGCCATTGGCCCGCTGGCCTCTGCGGTGCATGACAACCGGCGTCTCTGGACGATCTTCGCCACCGACGCGGCAGACCGTGCCAATTCCTTGCCGGTCGAACTGCGCGCGCGAATCATCTCGCTGGCCGAGTTCACCCGGCAGCACAGTGGCAGGGTGCTGCGCGATGGCGCGGATGTGACGCCGCTCATCGAGATCAATCTCGCGATCATGCGCGGGCTCAATGGTGACGGTGGCGCGGCATGAGTGGCCTTGTCCTCAAGCTCGGCCCCAAGGAGCGCGTGCTCATAAACGGGGCCGTCATCGAGAATGGCGACCGGCGCGCGCGTCTCTTCATCGTCACGCCGGATGCCAATATCCTGAGGTTGCGCGATGCGATCCATCCCGAGGAGGCGACGACCCCGGTCAGGCGTGTCTGCTATGCCATGCAGCTTGTCCTGTCGGGCGATTGCGACCCCGACAGCGTGCGCCTCCAGATCCTGCGACGCATCGAGGAATTGAGCCAGATCCTGCGCGACCCTGACAGCCGGGCGCAGCTTACCCGCGCGACCGAGGCTATCCTGTCGGACCAGTACTACCAGGGGCTCAAGGCGCTGCGCGCGCTCCTGCCGCGCGAGGCCCGACTGCTAGTTCAGGGGCGTGGCCGGTGACCTTCGATCCGGTCCTGCCGCTCGGCGGCCTGCCCGGCTGGGTGCTGCTCAACCGGACGCTGGAGCGGCAGACGGAGCTGTTCAACGCCTCTCCCGAAATCGTCCGGGACACAGATTATTTCGAACAGAATATCGGCGCTGTTCAAACTGCCGACGACCTGGTTTCGGACCGGCGTTTGCTGCGCGTCGCACTTGGGGCGTTCGGGTTGCAGGAGGATATCGACAGCCGTGCCTTTATCCGCAAGGTCCTGGAGGAAGGCACGGCACGCGACGATGCCTTTGCCAATCGTCTGACCGACGACCGCTACAAGAAGCTGGCGGATGCCTTCGGGTTTGCCGATGGCACCGTGCCGCGCACGCAGGATCCGGGATTCGGCGCGACGATTACCGCGCAGTTTCGCCGACAGTCTTTCGAGATCGCGGTGGGCGATCAGGACGACGCATTGCGCCTCGCGCTCAACGCCCAGCGTGGCTTTGCGGAGATTGTTGCTGACGATGCGTCGGAGACGACCCGGTGGCTGCGGATTCTGGGTGATCCGCCCTTGCGCCGTGTGTTCGAGGTTGCCCTCGGACTGCCCGAGAGCTTCGCCCAGCTCGATCTCGACCGGCAATTGACCGAGATACGCGCGCGCGCCGACCGGCAACTCGATATCGCCAGTCTCTCGGATTTGAGTGATGCGACTCTGCAGGAGGCGATGATCCGCCGTTTCCTGATCCGTGATCAACTGGGGGATATTAACGCATTGTCGTCACAGTCCATTGCCCTGACCTTGCTGCAAGCGGCACCGCGCGCGTTCTGACCCCGTGCGGGCCGGGAAGTGACCGACAGGGACACTCGGGGGCAGTGTCCCAACGGTTGGTGTAAGAGGCCGCGCGCGGAGCCCCCGGCGTAGCGCAGCGCGCGGCCGGTGGTGACTGTGGCGGCCACCGTCGAT